>JBARWF010000068.1:0-84903 GCA_049646645.1 Thermomicrobiales bacterium | reverse complement strand
TGAAAGCGATTCACGCCGGTGAGGGAGCCACTTTCTCGCCATCGTTCAGCGACGGCGAGAAGGTGCAGGAGATCATCGACGGCGTGACGCGATCCAGCGCGCAGGGCCGATGGATCGACACCAGCGGCACCCGGTGGCCCACGGCCTCCACGTTCTAAGGCTCGAAGACCGGGCACACGTGCAAGCGTTTGGTGTAAATCTGTCATTCCGAGCGAGGCAGAATGTCGCGCGGTCATGCAGGAGGGCGAGACGTTCGTCCTCCTACATGACCGCGCGAAACGGGAGGCAGAGAAGAGAACGCGCGCTCCCCAAGCGTCACCCGCCCTTGAGCAGTCATCGCATACGGCGAAGCATCTCGTCATGCGAGCGACTTCCTCCGCTCGATCTCCGATCTCGCTCGGAATGACATGGAGTGCGGTGCGGATGGCGAGAGGCTGCGTACGCCAGCAACTGCCACGTACGCTGCACCCTTGCTCTGAATACGGAAGCGACGTTCCGCACGGCACAACCGCGACATGGAGGCGGCATTTTGCGGGAAGGCGCCACAGGTGACAGAATGGCGATACGCATGTACGCGTTGACCTGTCATCGAGACGCTCACTTTGGAGGATTCCCGCCCATGGCCGCCCCGGCACTCGCTTCCAAGCTCATCCTGAACCCGGACACCGACATCGATACCCCCGCCCTCGTCGTCTCGGAGGAGATCCTGCATCGCAATATCGCCGAGATGGCTGCCTTCGCCAAAAGCGTCGGCGTCAATCTGCGCCCGCACATCAAGACGCACAAGACGACGCAGATCGCGCGGTTGCAACTTGCGGCCGGCGCCATCGGCGTGACCTGCGCCAAGGTCGGCGAGGCCGAGGTCATGGTCGAGCAGGCCGGAGTCGAGGACGTGCTCATCGCCTACCCGACGATCGGCGAGCACAAGTTCCGCCGGATCGTTGCCCTCATGGAGCGCGCGAGGATCATCGTCGCGGTCGACTCGCTCGAGGCCGCCAACGCGATGTCGCGCTCGATGCGCAACTACGACCGCATCCTGGACGTGTCGATCGAGGTCAATACCGGTCAGAACCGATCCGGCATGCGCGCCGGTGACGAGGCGGTCGCGTTTGCGCTGGAGATCGCGCGCCTCCCGAACCTCCGGATCGCCGGCATCATGACCCACGAGGGGCATGTCAACAGCGCCGAGCCCGGCGGAATCGAGCCCGCCGCTCTCGCCGCCGGTCGCGAGATGGTCGACACCGCCGAGAAGATCCGCTCGCACGGGATCGAGGTCCCGATCGTCAGTGTCGGCTCGACGCCCGCTGCGATGTACACCCCGACGGTGCCCGGTATCACCGAGATGCGTCCGGGCACCTACGTCTTCAACGACAACTCGACCTTCCGCCACGGCCGGATCGGTGTCGAGCAGTGCGCGGCTCGCTTCGTCGCGACCATTGTCAGCCGTCATTCCGCGACGCATGCGGTGCTTGATACCGGATCGAAGTCGCTGGCGATGGATCCCAGCAAGTCGCATCCCGGTCACGGGTATATCGTCGGTCATCCCGACGTCATCATCAGCAAGTTGAGCGAGGAGCATGGTGTCTGCGAGGTGCCCGAGGGCGAGACCGGCTTCGAGCTGGGCGATCGAGTGGAGATCATCCCCAATCACATCTGCCCGACCGTGAACCTGATGAACGAGCTCTTCATCGCGCGCGACGGCAAGATCGTCGATACGTGGCCGGTCGCCGCCCGCGGCATGGTCCGCTAGATGACCCTCGGCGCCAACGCTGCCCTCATCGTGATCGATGTGCAGCAGGGATTCGAGGATCCGGTCTGGGGACGACGGAACAATCCCGATGCCGAGCAGAAGATTGGCCGGTTGCTCAGCGCCTGGCGCGCGACGGGGCGGCCGGTGATCAACGTTCAGCATTGTTCCGTCGAACCCGGATCGCCGCTGCGCCCCGGCCAGCCGGGCGTGGAGTTCATGCCTGTCGCCACGCCACTTCCAGGCGAGCCGGTTCTGCAGAAATCGGTCAATAGCGCCTTCATCGGGACAGACCTGGAAACCCGGTTGAGGGCTGGCGGCGTCAATCGGGTCGTAATCGTGGGCTTGACGACCAATCACTGCGTGGAGACAACCACGCGGATGGCTGGCAACCTGGGGTTCCAGCCCATTCTCGTGTCGGATGCGACCGCCACCTTCGATCGAACCGGACCGGATGGGCGCCATTGGGCCGCCGAGGAGATCCAGGCAATGACGCTCGCAAACCTCCACCAGGAGTTCGCCGAGATCGCCACGACCGAGCAGGTACTGGCCATGCTCGGGCCAGCACCCGCTCCATCGATATGAGCCACCGAGGGAAAGAGGAGTCATGAACCAAAGCGTCATCTGGGACCGTGCCACCGGCATCACGCTCGCCTCGCGGCCAGAGCCCGGAGCTCGTCCCGGAGAGGTCGTGGTGCGGGTCGAGGCCTCGGGTCTCTGCGGCACCGATCTCCATATCGCGGCGGGTGAGTATCCGCTGGCGAAGTCGAACGTCGTGATCGGCCACGAGTTCGCCGGCACGATCGTGGAGGTTGGGCCGGGCGAACCGGAGTGGCGGGTTGGCGATCGCGTGGTGATCGATCCGAACGTTCCCTGCGGTGGCTGCCGCTACTGCCACGACGCGAAGCCGCATCTCTGCATCCGGCCCGAGACGCTCGGTGTCACCATCGATGGCGGTATGGCGCAGTTTGTCGCCTGCCCGGTCTCGCGGCTCTACCGCGTACCCGATGGCCTCTCGATGACCGCTGCGGCACTGACCGAACCGCTCGCCTGCGCGCTGCACGCCGTCGATCGGGCGACGCTACGCCCGGGGGATACCGCCGTCGTGCTAGGCGCGGGCCCGATCGGGCTCCTCTGCGCGGCGCTGCTGCGAACGGCCGGCGCCTCGCAGGTTCTCGTCAGCGATCCACAAGACGCGCGACGCGGGAGGATCGCCGACTTCGGGGGCGAGCCGCTCACGCCCGATCAGGTCCCCCTTGGCGAGGCCGATGTCGTGCTGGAGTGCGTGGGCCGGGCAGATACGATGCTCGCAGCGACCCAAGCGGTGCGGGCCGGCGGCACGGTGGTCTGGGTCGGCGTGGCGCCGCCGGACGCAACCGTGCCTGTCAACGCCTACGACATGTTCCGGCGGGAGCTGACGATCCGGGGAACCTACACCAACCCGTTCACGATGGACCGCTCCCTGGCGATCCTGCAGGCCGGTGGCCTTCCATGGGAAACGCTCGTCACCCACTGCTTGCCGCTGGATCGCTTCGACGAGGCATGGAACGCACATGAGAGGAGCCTCGGCCTCAAGGTCTGCGTCGAACCGCACGCCGTCTCCTGACCCACTTTCCGGCATTGAGGATTGAACGGACCGGCATACGGGTTGTCGTTCGAGAGGCCCACGCCCAGTACGGTGTGCGGCCCCGGCCAGGCGCGTTCTTCCTCCCTTGCACCCGGCCACGCCAGCGACGAAGATGGCACACAGGCACACGCGACAAGGTTTTCTTCGCAACGATATTGTCTTGTGGCTCTTGTTCGGGAGAGAGGGAGTTCGAATGGCGGAACCGTCTGCGGATGACGGCAAGATCACGACCGGGACACCACGGTCGGAGTACCACGACCCGCGCGATGAGCATCCATATCGCCGGCTGTCTGGACTGCTCAGCTCGGGGAGAATCTGGATCTTTTTCTCCGTGCTGGGCGTCCTGCTCAGCGGCATCGCCATGCTGATCTATGCACTGCTCGTGGTTCTGGACATCATCTGGGAGAACTTCACCCAGACCAATTTCGATGTCGATGGCGCCAAGCACATGGCCGTCTCGCTGATCGAGCTGACTGACATTTTCCTGCTCGGCATGGTTCTCTATGTCGTGGCGACGGGCATGTTCCAGCTCTTCATCAACAAGGACGTGCCGGTTCCATCCTGGATGCGGGTCGACAACCTGGAAGAGCTAAAGGCACACATCGTCAATGTGATCATGGTGCTACTGGCCGTCACATTTCTGGCCGACGCCGTCGACTGGTCGTTCGACAAGCAGATCGTCTATGAAGGGGCGGCGATCGCGATGGTTATCGTCGCACTGAGCTTCTATTCCTGGGTTAACCACCAGAAGCACGACGACAAGGACTGAGCGCAGCGCTCCATCACCCCGAACAATCTCCACGTGCACCACAGGGCGCTGGCAATGTACCAGCGCCCTGTGGCTCTTTTGTGCCAGCGGGCGTCGCGCATGGTCCCAATCATGCTGTCTCGGACGGACGTACCCGCGCTCGCGGCAACCGGCGTTGTGTGCGAGGGAGAAAGGAAGAGGAGATGGCTCGTTTGCGCGTACTTTTTGCATTCATCCTCGGGCTTGTCATGGTGGCCGGGATGATACCCGCGGCAGCCGCACAAGGAGCGACTCCAACGGCGCAATCCCCTACCGACGGTAAGACGGTTGAACCCAATGGCACCATCCCCGGCAATCCCTCGGTCCAGCTCGTCAAGGTGGCTGGCGGATTGGCGGATCCCATCAATATCGCCGCGCCTGATGATGGATCGGGCAGGATCTTCATCGTTGAGCGCATCGGCATGATCAGGATTGTCGACAAGGACGGCAAGCTCCTGCCGGATCCGTTCCTCGACATCAGCAATGTCGTGAAGACCGACTTCCTGGAACAGGGTCTGCTTGGACTGGCCTTCAGCCCTGACTACAAGTCCAACGGCCTCTTCTACGTCTATTACAGCGACTACCAGACGAACGGCCACGTCTTCCTGGCCGAGTACAAGGTCTCTGCTGACGATCCCAACAAGGCCGATCCCGACAGCGCGCGACTCCTGCTGACCCAGGAAAAGCCGTACGTCAATCACAACGGCGGCACCATTCACTTCGGACCCGACGGCTACCTCTACATCGCCATCGGTGACGGCGGTCTGGCAGGCGATCCGTATGACAACGCCCAGCGCTACGATGTCCTGCTGGGCAAGATCCTGCGCATCGACGTGAATGCCCAGGGTGACCAGCCCTACGGTATCCCCAAGGACAACCCGTTCGCCGACACCGGTGTCGTGCTTCCCAGCTCACAGGCCAGCAAGATGGCGCAGGATGGCTCCTATCATCCCGCGGCGCGGCGTGAGATCTGCGACTGGGGCCTGCGCAATCCGTGGCAGTTCTCCTTCGACAAGAAGACCGGCGATCTCTACATCGCCGATGTCGGCCAGAACCTCTGGGAAGAGGTGAACTTCATCCCGGCCAAGGATGTCTGCGGCAACAACTTCGGTTGGGACAAGAACGAGGGGGCGCACTGCTACCCGGATTCGCTGACCAGTTGCGACAAGGTCGGAACACTCCCGGTCGCGAACTACAATCACCAGAGCGGCGGCTGCTCGATCACCGGTATCGGTGTCTACCGCGGCCAGGAATCGACAAGTCTCGACGGGATCTACTTCAACTCCGACTTCTGTTCGGGCAGCATCTATGGCTTGAAGCAGGGTGACGACGGCACCTGGAACTACCAGATCCTGCTCGACACCGACCTTCAGGTGACAGGGTCCGGGCAGGGTGCCGATGGTGAGCTCTACGTCACCACCTGCAACTGCACCTATGGCAAGGCGTACGACCCGCAGAAGAACCCGGAAGGCGCGGTCTGGCGAATCGTTGCGAGCGACAAGGTGCCTTCCGGTGCGGAAACTGCGCCCGTCGCCTCGCCTGAGGCCACGCCGAACAGCGCCGTGATTGAGAACCGGCGGTGGACCGCGACCCGGATCCACCGTTCGAAGATCGCGGCATAGGGAGACATTCGGCACAGACAGCAGTGATGGTGCCGGTGGCCGTTCGCTCGCCGCTCGGGGAGCGAACGGCCGGATGGACCGCGCACCTTCACTGCCCCGCCAGGGTACGCACCACCATGCAAGCGGCTCTCACGTTGCGCCGCTGGCCGACTTAAGGGAAAAGGAAGGGCTGAGTTGATGCCACTGTCACGACGACCAAACTTGCGCCGGCAGGTTCACCGCTCGTTTATCGGGCTGGTCGTCGTGGCGATGGCGCTCGTCACCCTCGTCTCCGCGCCGTATGCCAGCCAAGCCCAGCCCGGCACACCCCGGCCGGCCTCCCCGCCAGCCAGCCCAGCTGCGACTCCGGTGGAGCGCCTCGTTTCCGTCAACGACAAGGTAACCATCGAATTGACGGATGCGGGGTTCAATCCCTCGATTATCCAGGCGACAAACGGGCACGACCTGACCGTCACGCTGGTCAATACAGGCTCGCGACGCCACGCCTTCCAGATTGACAAGCTCCACGTCGATGTCTCGCTGGAACCAGGCGAGCGACGCACAATCACGATCACCACGCCGCCACTGGGAGACTTCACCATAGTGAGCGACGCACCCGGTGACGAGCACATGTCGGGGACGCTCATCTTCTACATCTAATGACAAGAAAATAGACCTGCATGCGTCCGGATGGACGAGGGGAGCAGCGCAAGATACACTCCCCGGGCGTATCCGGCGATCACCATGCACGTCCAAGGATCGCTCCACGAGAGGCAAGGGGCATGTATCAGGAACGAAAACGGGATCCCGAGGCCGAGCTCGGGAGCGTCGCGCCGGAAGTCGGCCGCGCGGGACTGCGCGTCGCGCTTTTGCTGGTGATCCCCGCGCTCGTGCTGCTCTTCCTGCAACCGCGCCACTCGCCGGAATTCGTGATCACGGCGATCACACTGGCAATCGGTCTCTTCTTCGCGGCGGTCGTCATCGGCGCCATGTGGTGGGTCAACCGACGACATTGATCTGCGGGACTGAATACGCGACGGCTGGCCAGCGGTGCTGTTCCGCCGGCTGGCTGTCCCACTCGATCGCCACCTCCGTGCCGCAGGAAGTGAGCCGGCATCTACTCTATCGCGATGAAGTCGATCGCGACCATGCCCTCGTTTCCGTCATCCATCTGGACATTCACCCAGTCGTAGCCGTCCCTGGTCACCCGGCGCCCCGTGCCCGTGACAATGCCGCCGGCACCCGTGGGATAAGTGGCAATAACCGGGGCATCGAGACCTGCGCCATCCCGCAGGTTGAGGGGACCATCGATAACCGTGAAGCGGTCACGGTTGGAACCGCCGCCTCCGCCCCCGTCAAAGCTCACGAAGTCAAGCGCGAGCCAGCCTTCCTGCCCGTCGGCATCCATCCGCATCAGCGCCCACATGTAGCCATCGGCCTGGACCGATTCCTGGGTGATGGCGATACCGGTCGCACCAGTGGGGTAGGTACCGAGAATATCTGCGTCAAGCCCCGCCGCGCTGCGCAGGTTGAGCGGACCATCGACGATAGTGAACCCACCGCCCTCGTTTCCGCCGCCATCGGTCACCGTCAGGTATTCGAACGCGAACCACCCGGTTATGGCGGTACCGGAGATCTCGACGGGAACCCAGGTCAGGTTGTCGTCGTAATTGTCGACCGACTTGTCGATGATGGTCGCGGTTGTGCCATAGGGATATGTCGCGATCACATCGGAGGCCAGGGCCGCATCCGTTCTCAGGTTGAGCGCATCGGTATCGACGAACACCGTCATGCCGGGGAAGATCCCGGCTTCGGCACGCGCAGCACGGTTCGTCGCCAAGCCCAGTCCTGTTGCCGCGAACGCCCCGGCGAGGGTCAGGCCAGCGGCCCGGCCCAGGAAGGCACGGCGGCTGATCGGCAGCGTGGCCATAGCGGTGAATATCATGACATGCTCTCCTCATGCCCTGCCCGTCCCGGCGCGCAACGACCATCATGGCGCGGCGCGCCGGTGCAGGGGGTAAGCTTCCCCCATGCGTCGTACATGGTGGGTTGCTGACGTACAACGGATTGCACCCGGAATCCGGGAGGAATCGTGTCAGCGTGAGCAACCGGATATAGAGCGAACTCCACATTGAGCGATCATCATAGCCGCCCGTATACGCGACTTTGCGCCACGGCGGCCATTGGGAAGCTTGTCCCGGCGCGAACAGCGCGGTTCGCGCCGGGACAATGCTGACAAATCCGCCCCACCAGCTCATGCGCAAGAACACGGAGATCCGTGTATCGATCAGAATTGAGAATCTACGTAGTTCCCCACATGCCTGGTCTTGAGCAGGGCAGCAGCGAACGCGCCGGCGTGATGGCCGGCTGGCGTTGGATATCTGGCAATGCCAATGCGTATCACAGGAGCAAACGGCCGCGAGGCGCACCGGATTGTTCTTGCCCTTCCCACACACTCCAACGCCTTGGACCAGGCATTGGTTTCACGTAGAGTTCTCTCGACATCGCGCGATTACCCAAAACGAAATGCACGAGGGGAGCCGTCAATGACCGATAATGTTCGGAACCACGACCACAACCGAGACCAGACATCGACATTGCTTGAGCGCATCAACACCTCGTGGAAGGCGTTGCAGGCCACGATCGACGCGCACAGCGAAGCGGAGTTGACGGAGCCCCGGGACGCGGGTGGCTGGTCGGCGAAGGATCATCTCGCTCATCTCACGGCCTGGGAACGGGGCGTGGTCTTCCTGCTCAATAGCCACGATTTCTACAATGGGCTCGGGGTGAGCGAGGAGACCTATCTCAGTGGCGACCTGGACGTCGTCAATGCCGAGATCCAGGAACTGGTGAAGAACAAGGAACTGCTCGACGTCCTGACCGACCTGCGGGTGGTGCATGAGGAAGCTATTGGCTCGATCGGCAACCTCACCGATGAGGATCTCCGCAAGCCAATAGGCGGCGAGCCGACGTCAGCATCCAGCGGCACTGGCACGATCGGAGACAAGATCATCGGCAATACGTCGGAGCATTTCGACCAGCATCGCGAGTGGATCGAAACGTTGATCGCCAACGGAGAGTATTAAGGTCGATCGCGCCGTCACAGGGCACGGCCTGGCGCTCTCCCTCGCCGTGCGATGACGCAGGTGATCACACGATGACACAAAAGGGCGCTCGGGATGCACCCCGAGCGCCCTCTAATCCTACGCCGCCCCTTGTCGATCGCTGCGCAAGCTGATCACGGCACGCGCTTGGCCCAGATCGAATCGGGAAAGCGCGCGATCAACTCATCCCAGACCGCATGCGCCGACCGCGACCGCTTGCCGTCGCGGAAATAGGCGGCGACACCGCGCCAGTAGATTGCCTCCGCCGTGAGCGGGCCATCGGGCGAGCGGTTCTCCAATCCGGTCAGGAGCGAGATCGCGTCGTCATACCCCTGCCAGCGCATCGTCACCAGTGCCTCTCCGACATCGAGTAGATCGAGGAAGACATCCGGGGGCAGGAAGTTGGGCGAGGTGTAGCGGATCTTGCCGCTGCGATCTCCAAAGAGCACCGTCGGTGTCCAGAAGACCTGCCACTGGCGGGTGAAATCGCGATCCCTCATGAGATGCAGCTTCACCGGCACGAAGCGGTTGGCGATCGCTGCCTGCACCTGCGGATCGCGGAAGGTGACCTCGTCCAGCTTGTCGCAGCCGCCGCAATTGTCCTGGTAGACATCCACGAGGATCGGCCACCTCAGCTTCCGCGCCTGGGCGACACCCTCCTCCCAGCTGGAGAGCCACTCGACGCCGGCCTGGGCCGAGGATACGTCGGGTGATGTGGCCGGAATTGGGGTGGAAAGAGTCATGATGCGTTCCTGCAGGGCGATGAATATCCAATACTTCCCTAATGATACCTTACCGCTATGCATGGGCAACGGGGCCGGAGCCGGCATCGCGCACTCCGATTGGCCCGTGACCGCAATGCGGAAGAGAGGATACGGGCGCGCTCGCCAATGCGCAGGGATATCGCGCGGGACCGGGTACAATACCGGCACGGTCGGCTGCCACGGTGGCGGCCCAAACACGACCAGGACGGAGCAATGACGGAGACGGGAACACGCATGACCACGGCCGATGACCAGCGATCCGACACCCCACGCCTGAGCGCGCCCGAGTTGGCGCGTGCGCAGGGGGTGAACCCGGTCGACTATCTGCGGCAGCGCGGGTTCGTCTACGACATCTCCAACGAGGAGGGGTTGCGGGCTGCGTTCGACAACGGACCCGTCACCTCCTACATCGGCTTCGATCCCACCGGCCCCTCGCTCCACGCCGGGCACATGGTCAGCATCATGCTGCTCGCCTCGCTGCAGCGGATGGGGCACCGGCCGATCGCGCTCGGCGGCGGCGGCACGGCGATGGTCGGCGATCCTACCGGTCGCACCTCTGCGCGGGAGATCATCAAGCTCGAGGATCTGCAGCACAACCTGCAGTCGATCAGCGGGCAGCTCTCGAAGTACCTCGATTTCGAGGGGGGGCAGTTCGGCGACAATCCGCCGGCGCTGCTCCTGAACAACGCCGACTGGCTCCTGCCGCTGCACTACATCGAGTTCCTGCGCGATATCGGACGGCACTTCTCGGTGAACGAGATGCTGGCGGCCGAGACCTACAAGACGCGGCTGGAATCGAGCGGCCTCAACTTTGTCGAGTTCAATTACCGGCTCGTGCAGGCGTACGACTTCCTGCACCTCTTCCGCGAGGAAGGGTGCCTCCTGCAGATGGGCGGCTCCGACCAGTGGGGCAACATCACCGCGGGCGTGGACCTGGTCCGGCGCGCGGACGCGGGCAAGGTGTTCGCCCTCGTCAGCCCCCTGATCACGACGGCGACCGGCGAGAAGATGGGCAAGACCGGCGGCGGCGTCCGCGTCTGGCTGGATCCCGAGCGGTTCTCCCCGTACGACTACTACCAGTACTGGGTGAACACCGATGACAGCATGGTGGAGACCTATCTCAACCGCTTCACGTTCCTGCCGAACGACGAGATCGCGGACCTGACCTCGGTTTCCGGCGAGGCGCTGCGCGAGGCGAAGGGGGTGCTGGCGTTCGAAGCAACCGCCCTCGCGCACGGCGTCGCAGAGGCAGAACGGGCGGAGGCGGCCGCCCGCGCGCTCTTCGCCGGTGGCCGGGCCGCGGTCAGCGCCGAGGACGCGAGCCTGCCGACGACCGAGATCGCGCGAAACGACCTCGACGACAGCCTGACGCTGGCGGATGCCTTCGTGCGGGCCGAGCTCGCGAAGTCCCGTGGGGAGGCGCGGCGCTTGGCGCAGCAGGGAGGGCTCTCCGTCGATGACGCAAAGATCGCCGATGTCGATCAGCCGTTCGCCGCCGTCATCGGTGAGCGGAACGCCGTCCTCCTGCGCGCGGGCAAGAAACGCTTCAAGCGCGTCGCCATCGCCGGATAGCGTCTGTTCGGCGAATCAAGTGACGATACGGGGGTGACCCTAAGCCACCCCCGTATCCTGCCAGCAACTCTGCGGCGGTGTCCGCCCTGTCCCTAGACCGGGCTCTTGTTGAGAATCGCAGTGACGATCCGCTGAACGGTGGCCAGTGTCTGTTCTGTAACGTCCCCGCGCTTCCGCACGCAGCGCATGACGCTGATCGCCCGCGCCTGTTCGCACGTGATGACCGAGTTCTTGCTCAATCCTCCCCCTCTGCCAGATATCTTCACCTGGTAATTGAGGCCCCGGTCCGTCCCCGTTGTCGGCACCGCTAAAACCAGATAGTTTTCCAGCACATTGAACCAGTCACCAGAAATCACCAGACTCGGACGAAGTCCTGTCTGCTCCGGGCTGACGCCTGGCCCGAGTCGGACGTCCCAGATTTCACCGGCTCTCGGTTCGGGCAGCGTCGGCAAGAATCTCCCTCTCTTCGTCCGGGCTGTAGTAAGGCTCCTCCTGGTCGAGCACCTCGTTGGGCATGCCATCCCACTCGGCCATCTCGTCCAGATACCCCTTCCAGGCAACGGGATCCGCCTTCAGGCGGGCAATCTGCTCCCTGGCCTCATGCCAGAAGCGTTGATGCTCGTACTCATCAGCGAGCCGGGTAACGACTTCTCCCATCGGCCGGTCTTCCGACCTGGCAATCTCCTGAAGCTTTCGATGGGTCTCCGCCTGGATCTTGATCGTCGCGGACCGTGCGCGATTGTTCACCGCCATGCCGATCATCCTTATGTCGTCTCACTCGTTCCTCAGCATGCGTTTGCACTCCTTCTTGGTCAACCTACCACGACACCATTGACGCTACCCTCTGCATGATGAGGTGTTTCCAAAACTCGGGGACGGAGGTAGAACCAGCCGAAGGCGCCACCCAGCAGGACAGCGCAGAGATGCGTCACGGCGGCCGCCAGCTCCTGCTCCCACAGCAGCACAATCGTGACCCCCAGCGTCAATCCATAGAGCGCGATCGCCACACGCGTTGGCAACAGCGTCGCCGCCACGGCATACGCGACATGTGCCGCGCCCGACGATCCGGCGTCCGGTAGCGTGAGCAGTGATGTCGCTTCGGCCATCCCCCACGCCGAGAGCAGGCGCAATCCAAGTACCCCCAGGATAGAGGAGACCCAGTCGCCGACGAAGAAGACCGCCAGCGTCCAGCGCGACCCGGCCAGGAGTTCCAGCACCGCCGCTGCTGTCACCACCACGATCACCATCGAATAATGAAAACCGGGCTTGGACTGGATCAGCGTACCCGTGAAGATGTGCCAGATGCGACCCCTGGCGAGCATCTCCCAATCGAACCCGAACCGGGTCAGGAGCGGGTATTGCTCCGCGGGCGTGTGCCCATTGGTCGCCATCTGGATGCAGACGACGAGTGAGACGATCAGGATCGTCGCCGGGAAGGTCTTCAACAGTCCAAGTGGCGAGGCATCCGGCACGCGGCGACGAATGAGCCGCCAGGTCGCGACGAGATCTGCCCTCATGCCGGCGCGTCCTCCCGGGCGTGCCGCATCGCCAGCCTCCGTGTAGGAAGCCGCCCCTGATCCAGGTTCGTCGCGCGCGGGCGCTCGGTGAGCCGGGTAATCGCGAGCCCGATCGCGGGCAGCGCGGCGTCGGAAGCGTAGACAAGATAGCGGGGAGACCACTCTGGCCGGAACTTGTTCTTGTATGCGTAGAGGCTGGTCGCCGCGAAGATGCGATTGAAGTTGCGGGAGAGCCGGCCAAGCGCCTGCTCGCGCCATCGCGCATCCTCGCCCGACTCCACGTCGGCAAAGGGCACCATCCCGAGCGACAGCCGGTGGTAGCCATGATCGCGTCCATAGTCGATCAGCGAGAGGATGATGAAATCCATCGCGCCGTTAGGTGCCCCCACCCGATGCCGCATCAGGTCGAAGGTCAGCTCGCCATCGGCCCCATCGGGGATCAGGTTCACGAAGGCTGCAATCTCCCCCTCAGGCGATTCGAGCGCGACGATCGTCGAATGACGGAGGTACTCGTCCTCGAAGGCACCGAGCGTGAACCCGCGCTCGCGACGCCCTTCCAGTGAAAGCCACTCATCGGAGACGGCACGCAGCCGCGCAAGCATCTCTGGGGTCTGCGGCGGGTCCGTCACCACAAGCCGCCACCCGTCTCGGCCCAGGTGACTCAGCAGGTTGCGGAACGACTTGCCCCATTTGCCTGCCAGCGAGAACGAGTCGATATCGATAACCGCCTCCGCCCCGATCTTCAGCACGACGAGTCCGGCCCGACGATAGGCTTCGCTCCGACGCGGGGTCGTATGGTGGAACGCCGGTTGCCACCCGTTTGCGTCGGCGAACTCCAGGAACTCGGCGAGGGTTCTGGCAAAGGACTCGTCATCCCGCGCGACGGGATCGCCCAGCACGAGCGCGATCCCCGACGATACGCCATAACTGACGACTCCCTGCCCGTCGCGCGCGAAGAAGAAGGACTTGTCATCGGTCGACTTGAAGAAGTCTTCGGATGAATCCCCGTACCGTGCAATCAGGTCGCGGGCACGGGCGCGCTCGCTCGGCAGGGTCCGGTGGCGCCAGACGTAGGGGCGCAACAGCGAGAAGATGGCGACAAAGACCGTGATTCCACCGACGAGGTGAAACGACTCCACCAGCCAGTTCGCGTAGGGCGTCTTCGGCTCCAATCCGGCGCTGTCAAAACTGAAGTAGACGGCCAGTGCCTGCTTCAGCGCCGAGACGAGCGAGAAATCCTCACCGAACTGGCGGCGATCGATCTCCCACAAGCTGAAGACACCGTATCCCAGCGCCAGCAGCATGGTGATCGCGCAGAAGGCGAGGCCCCGGGCGATCGTCGGACGGTCGGACCGCACGTTGAAGCGATCGGCATAGAGCACCAGGATGATGAGGTTGATGCCAGCGAGGACCGCACCCAAGTGATCGGGATCGCGCCCGACGTGCGGCACGATGATCGCCGCCGAGAAGACGATTGCGAGCCACCACGCCGTCCGCCGGCGTGTCCAGAGCCCGTAGCAGAGCAGGATCATCAGGAATCCCACTGCGAGCACGATCGTGCGCGAGGCATTGTGCAGGGTCAGCAGATCGAATTGCACGACCCCCCGGTGCGGTCTCATCCCGGCATGCAGGTGGAAGCGATGCGGCATGACCGAGGTCACGGCGAGGATTCCGTTGAAACCTGTCCAGATCGCCGGCAGCTTCACGGCGGCGCCATCGATGCCTCGATGGTGGCGCGCCTGGAGCGCGATCCCGATGACGACGGGGAACCAGGTCTCGCCGAGCCGGTAGAGCAAGGTCGCCCCGAGCGCCTGCGGTGCCGGTATCCCGAGTTGCTGCAACAGCAGCGTCATTGAGAGCTCGACGACGCCGAGCCCCTGAAAGAGCGGTGCCACCAGCAGAAAGAGCGTACCGATTGTGTATCCCGCGACAGCCGCGCCGATCGTCGCCTCGGCGCCAACCGCCTTCAGCGCGAGAAGGAGGCAGGCGATCCCGGCGATATCGCCGAGGATGGAGAGCAGGATTGATGGAAGGAGGTGTACAAGCCCGAGATTATGCTCACGCGCGGCCAGGATGAATGCCCGCACCCGCTGCGGAATCCGGGCATCGATCCAGGCAGGGAGCCCGCCGCCCCGCAGGACCTGGATGAAGATCGCGGCGACCACGATCACAAGCGCGATCAAGACGGCGGCGGCAAGCAGGATCAGCCGCGTGACCGTTCCCTGGAGTCCGAGCCAGACCAGCACAGGAATCAGGAATGCCGCGAACGAGGCGTACCCGATGATGCTGTAGAGCAGCACGGAGAAGACCGCGTCGTCGTTGGTGACACCGAATCGTGCAAAGCGCCGCGCGAGCACTACGAAGGCAGGCGCCTGGCCCAACGGGACGACAGTGGCGACGGTCTGCCGCTCGGCATAGGTCGTGATCGTCGGCCAGATGGGAATGCGATGACCGAGCTGCTTGAGAAGCGAGGTCTGGGTGAAGGCGAAGGTGAGATGGAGGACGATGGCGGCCCCGAACATCAGCAGGACCCAGCCGAGATGGGCGTGGCGCAAGGTGCCGGTCATCGCCCGGATCTCGCCGCGCTGGTTCCAGACGAAGACCCCGATCAACGCGATCAGGATCAGCCCCCAGACAATACCGTCCACTCGCCGCAAGCGGCGGATGAGTGCATGGGCGCCAGTCGTCAACCGGTGGCCAATTGATTTCGCGGCATCAGTCATCGTCATCACGCACAACGATCCCTCGCGGCCAGCAACGGAGCGTCCTCCTGTTGCATCATGGCAGTTCCGGGACCTCAACGCCACCCAACCCATGTGCCGCGATGCGACACATGCTACCCTCGTCATCCTGAACGCACGAACTGGCGAGAAATCAACTCGCTATTCCTGGCCACCCAGTTGACACACGGAGATGCATAATGGTTCTTGAGGTCGCTTTCCTGCAGGTAGTTCCTGGCTGGGAAGCGGAGTTCGAAGCCGCCTTCGCCAAGGCTTCCATGATCATCGCGACAACGCATGGCTACCGGTCGCACCGGCTTGACTGCTGCCTGGAAGTGACGAACAAGTACCTCCTGCTCGTGCAGTGGGATGCGCTCGAGGATCATACGGTCGGCTTCCGGGGATCGGATGCCTCTGTCGAGTGGAAGGGGCTGCTGCACCACTTCTACGATCCCTTCCCAACAGTCGAGCACTTCACGCCGGTGCTCGCGAATGAGCCCCGCCCGACGGAGTAGGTCCACCGCCGGGTCAGCACAAGCCGGGGGTTGCCTCCCGCGCCCGTGAGGTGTACGATCGCGGTACGGTAATGAGAACGAATGTTCTCATTGGGTTCACTCTATCACCGGCGCCCAGACGTGGCGTATCATCCGTTCTCGGCAGTGAAGATGCGAGAGAGAACACGCATCCGGATATCCGAATGCGTGCCGTGACAGGCAGTGTTCACATATCAGATGCGAGTCAGTCTATGCAGAGCAGGTTGTACAACAGGAACGGACGACATTGGGATCGCGACGCGCGGAACAGTGATCCGTTCGCAATCGATCCGATCAGGCGATCAGGCGCTATTGTGGCCCTCAGTCTGGCGACCCTGATCGTCCCCTTCACCATCAGCCCGCGACTGGGCGAGGGAATGATGATCCTCGTCGGCTGGGTCGCCGTGACCGCGATCATCTTCTGCGTCCCGATCCTGATCTGGAGCCTGATCGAGGAGGGGCTCCGTATCCTCAATCACCGGCTGCACCCATCGATCGACGAACTTCCGCTCTCGCCACGCCTGAACCACCTGTTGCGGCGATACGGCTACATGACCATTCGCGATCTCGAACGGGCAAGCGATGCGCGGCTTCTCCTGCTCTCCAATCTCGACGAGCGGGACGTGCACGAGGTGCGCCGGGCGGTCAACCTCTGGCGATATGCCCGCTGGCAGGAACAGGGGTTCCCCGCGATCGGTCACCATTGATACCGGACCACAGTAGGGCGAAGCCCAGAATGATCGCCTGGATCGCCGCTCGGGCACACTGCCTCGCGAAATCGATGCCTCGCCCCACCCGTAGGGAGAGAGCTTGTCTCTCTCCGATCGGGCACAGCCCGACATCCGGGTCTCCGGCGGCCATGCGTTGGTTAGGGCCGAGTTCGAACCCGTCGCGGCGCAAGGGGCCGGTATCCGGCTGCGCCGGATGGGCCAGACCAGCTGACCCGCTACGGATCGTCGCGACCGTTCCGAATTCCGCTGTAACCGACCACCGGGATATAGCCCCTGCGGACCATCGGAGAGAGACAAGCTCTCTCCCTACGGCATGGCTCTGCGATTCCAGATATCGTGACCTGAATTCACGGCTTCGTGCATAAAAAGGCTACATGCCCCAGGTCACTTCCAGCACGCGCACCCAGTTCTGGTAGCCGATCTTCCGCAGCGCAGCATCGTCGTATCCGCGCTTCCGCAATACCGCGATCAGATTCGGCAGCTTGCTGCAATCCGACAAGTCATTCGGCATCTGCGCACCATCGAAGTCCGATCCCAGCGCTACCCGCTCGATCCCGAGGCGATCGACCAGGTAATCGACATGGTCGGCCATCACATCCAGCGGCATGCTGGCATCGCGACCGCCATCCGGTCGCAGGAACCCGACATTGAAGTTGACGCCGACGATGCCATCCGACGCCTTGATCGCATCGAGCTGCTTGTCGGTCAGGTTGCGGGACGACGGGCAGATCGCGTGCGCATTGGAATGCGTCGCCACGAGCGGCGCATCCGAGATCGCCACGACGTCCCAGAAGCCCTTCTCGTTCAGGTGCGAGAGATCAACCATGACTCCCAGCTCATTGCACGCCGACACCAGCGCCTTGCCGAGATCGGTCAGCCCCGGTCCCGTATCCGGGCTCGATGGATAGGCAAACGGGACGCCGTGCCCGAAGCGGTTGGGGCGCGACCAGACGAGGCCGAGCGAACGCAATCCGGCGGCATAAAACGTCTCCAGGGCGTCGAAGTTCTCGTCGATCATCTCCGCGCCCTCGAAGTGCATGATCGCCGCGAAGTCGCCGTTCTCGACGTATTCCTCAAGATCCGACGCCGACAGCACCAGATTGAGGATATCCGCCGGGATCTCGTAGTCGAGATTCTTGTTCTCGATCGCGATCGCTCCCTCGCCCGCCTCGAGGCGCAGGAGCCTGGCAACGGTGGCGAAGGTGTACTGCTGCGCGTAGGCCAGCGAGAGCCAGCCTTCCGGCGTCACCAGCTCGACCCCGTCGAGGCCACTCCCGAGCTGCTCGCGGATGCTGGCCTCCGAATCCTCGCCGCCCGGGCTTGGAACGAAGGTGGCGAAGAAGCCGCCGGCCAGCCCACCCTCGGCGGCCCGCACGCGATCGACGTGCCCTTCGTCGCTGCGCTCGTAGAAGGAGCGTCCGGTCCCGGCCAGACTCAACAACGTATCGTTGTGGCCATCAAAGATCGGGATCAGGTTGGAATTGGGCTCGGCGGCCACGTAAAGCTCCTCTTCCATGGTCGGGATGGATGACGTTCGAAATACCACGAGTGGATCTCCCATTGTGTCGTGGGTGGTGGAAGTGCCCCCACCCATCAAGGTCCCGAACCGTGATCCGGGCTCGTCAGCGTATCATGCCCCAAAATCGCCCGCCCGCAAGCAGCCGCCGGGGCACGATCCATATTCCACCATCGCGGCGACACACAACGCCCGTTCTTGGTAGGATCCCCGTACGACACAATCACACTGGCGGCAGTGAAGGCTGCCGCTGCCGATGGGCGCGCTACCTGCGTGCCGCGACGATACCACGGGAAGGACGTTCCGAGATGACCGACGCAGCGACAACCGGATCCGGCATTCTGGCGGGCAAGACCGCCGTCGTGATGGGCGTGCAGAACCAGTGGAGCATCGCCTGGCAGATCGCCGAGGCCCTCGCCAACGCGGGGGCCAAGGTTGCCATCACGTATATCGACGATCGCGCCAAGAAGAATGCGGAGCAGCTGGCGGCAAAGGTCTCTGGCATGAAGACCTTTGTCTGCAATGTCCAAGACGATGCTGAGATCGCGGCCCTTCGGGAGTCCCTGGCCGCCGAGTATGGCCAGATCGATTTCCTCGTGCACAGCATCGCCTTCGCGCCGGCCGACGAGCTGAAGAACCGCTTCCTCGAAACCTCGCGCGAGGGCTTCAAGCTGGCGCACGAGATCAGCGTCTACTCGTTGATCGCGGTCGCGCGAGAGCTCACGCCGATCATGCCGGCTGGCGGCAGCATCATGACGATGACGTATCTCGGCTCCGACCGGGTCTTCCCGAAGTACAACGTGATGGGCGTTGCCAAGGCTGCGCTGGAATCGACCGTGCGCTACCTCGCCGCCGATCTTGGGGAACAGGGCATCCGCGTCAACGCGATCTCGGCGGGACCGGTCAAGACGGCCTCGGCCCGCGGCATCCCCGGCTTCTCCAGCATGCAGGAGGAGGCGGTCAACCGCTCACCGCTGGGAGAGGTCTTCGGAACGCAGCACATCGCCGGAACCGCCGTCTTCCTCGCGAGCGATGCGTCCGCCGGTCTCACCGGCGATGTCATCTTCGTCGATGGCGGCTACCACGCGATGGGCATCTAGGACATCCGAGCAACGACGCGGTTCATGGATGCAATGATCGGGAATAGGGGATGCGCGATCGCGCATCCCCTAGCTGTTCGTTCCATGACTCGCCGGAATTGCCGCTAGCCCAGATTCAACTCGTCCAACCACAGGGGGCTTGTCCAGGCGTGCTTGCCCTGCTTGTCGAGCACCGTCACCCGGCAGAACGAATTCTGGAACGGGGCAATCGGGAATGACGCGCGAGTGATCCCGTCGCCTCGCTCGAACGACTTGATCGAGCCCCGCCCGCCGATGAAGACCGCCTGTGCCGGCGAGCATTCCACGACGATCTCATTCGAGGTGAACACGACGTTATGGATCTCCGGACCGGTGCTCGAATAGTAGCGACCCGCCTTGAGCGAGGCCAGCAACGCCTCGGGATCCAGCGATTCAGCCTTGACGTTCACCCAGCCGCCAAAGACATCCGGTCTCGTCTTGAAGTGCGCATCGTCGCCAGCCGTGACGGAGAAGCGAAGACCAGCCGTTGCGAGGGCATCGGCCAGCATCCAGCCATTCCCGCGCTCGCTGTCGTTGGTATGCCCCTCGTTGTGGATCTCGATCGCATCGAAATCCTCGATCTTCATCACGTCCATCTGGGTCACGCCGTTCCAGTGCGGATGCGCGATCGTGATGAACGCGCCGGCGGCCAGGGCCCTGGCGGCGATCTCCATACCGTTCTCATTCGGCGACTGCCCGGCGAAATCTCCCGGCAGACCGACCGCGACGATGTGCCAGAGCTCCCCGTTGCGCAGGCCCTCGCCATGCAGCTCCGCCCCGAGCAGGGTGGTGAAATCCGCGGTCCGGAACGCGCTGGTATCGGTCACCGGGAAGTGAAACCGCTCCATGAAATGATCGGTGAGCGAGACAAAGTCATATCCCCGATCACGATAGGCAGCGACCGCCGCGGCGGGGTCCAGCAACCCGTCCGAGTTGGTGCTGTGCATATGAAGATTGCCCTTGTAAAAACGTCCGGGCTGATCGAACGGCAGGTTTCGCATCGAACTTGATCCTTGTATCACTCGCACATTCAACCCATCATGCCGCGAGCGGCGCGATGGGTTCACAACAGCCTCTGTGATGCCTTATCACGGCGGTCCCGTCAAGGCCGGGAGCGGCCCAGACTTCCCCCTCCACGCGAGGACCTAATCCCCGGGCCAACCGAGCAGTTCGCTGGCATGATCCTGGAACAGGCGCTTCATGCTCTCGGGATCGCGCGGTTCGGCGTGGATCGCCGCCACCAAACGACGAACGCGGTCGGGCATCACCAGCAGGTAGCGAACCGGATCAGGGCCGGGATTCCGGAAGGCATGCGCAACACCGCGAGTCACCGTAACGCAGCCACCGGCGTCGACGACAACCCGCTCCCCGTTCAGCAGGAACTCCAGCCGGCCCACCAGCACATACCACGTCTCGTCGTCCTCCAGGTGGATATGCACGGGGGAGATCCACATCGTCTCCTTCCCGGTGGATTCCCACTCGGCAACCGCCAGGCTGGCCGCAGAGGGCTGGAACGTCTTGCCACGAAGCGACTTCTCGACCATCGTCCCTGACGGGCCAGCCCCTGAATCGATCATCGACTCCCCCGCATCTACCGGACAAAACGCCCGGAATGCATTTGGCAGGTATGCGCGCCATGCGTGACATCACGCACGTCCAGGCACGATCTCCGCCGGTGCACTGTCCTGTGGTGCATATCCCAGCACCTTCCGGGCGTGCTCGATATCCCAGAACTTGCGGGGGTTGTCGGAGATACCATAGCCGAGGAACCATCGTTCGTCCGAGTCCAGGCAACGCTCGATCAGCTGCACGCAGTCGCGCTCGCTGAGCCAGACCGCGCGCGTCCGCGTGCGCGTCTTCAAGACCTCGGGATCGTTATCCAGCTCCGGCTTCCAGAGATTGTCCGGATGGGAGGGGTCGTCCTTGCCACGCACGCCACCGATGCGCAGGCAGAAGGCTCGCATCCCATGATGATCGACGTAGTAGCGGGCGAGCGCCTCCCCATAGACCTTGGAGACACCATAGAGGGAATCCGGCTTGATCTCGGCGGTCTCGTCCCAGACGCGGGGATCGTCCATCTCCCACAGCTCGGGTTGATTGGCGGTCTCGTTTGTCCCGATCGCATGGTTCGACGATGCGAAAACGATCTGCTCCACGCCAGCCTGTCGCGCTGCCTCGAAGACGTTGTACGTACCGATCAGGTTACTGGCGAGGACAGCATCCCAGGAGGAGCCGACAGCCGAGGTCGCCGCAAGGTGAACCACGGCGTCGATGTTGTTGAAAGCCGGTCGAATCGCCTCCAGATCGCTGATATCGCCCAGCACATCGGTATACGGACCGGGCTTACGCGCCAGCCCGACTGGTTCATACCGGGAACTCCCGCGCCAGGCGTCCATCACCATGCGCCCGATCAGCCCATCGGCCCCGGTCACCAGAATCCGTCGCTTCGCCATCTCCACTCCTGTCTGCTTGCCCATGCTCAATGCCGTCACTCTAGCACGACATCCAGCGTCGATTTGTGCGTCGTCGTCAACAGATCGAGAAATGCGCGGCTGGCCGGCGTGAGATGACCGGTTGCGCGCTGGACGACAAAGAGATCGCGCTGGATTGGGCCGGCCGCAATCGGCACGGTAACGAGCCGCCCCTCGGCGACGTCCCGCGCCACGGTCATGCGAGAGAGGATGGAGATTCCAAGCCCGGCCGCTACGGCGTTCTTGATCGCCTCGGTATGGCCCAGATCCATCATCACGTTCGGCACAATTCCCCAGCGCACAAATGCGCGCTCGACGATCTCGCGCGTGCCGGAGCCCGACTCCCGCATCAGAAACGGCACCGCCGCGAGCTCGGACATCGCGACTGTTGCCTGGGTGCACAGGGGATGGCCGGGAGCGGCGATCAGCACGAGCTCGTCCTTCCGGAACGGGGTAACAGAAAGATCCGGCACGGCCACCGGCCCCTCGACAAATGCGAGATCCAGGCGAGCCTCCGTCAGCTGCCGCGCGATCTGCTGCGTGTTCGCGATGTTCAACGAGAGCTCGACAGCCGGGTGGAGACGATGAAAGCGTCCCAAGGGATCGGGCAGGATGTAGATCCCGATCGTGGTGCTCGCGCCGAGCGCGAATCTGCCGCGAGTTACCCCCTTGAGGTCATCCATCGCCTGCCGGGCCGCCAGCGTCTCCGCGAAGATGCGTCGGCCATGATCGCTGAGCAGGACGCCTGCCGCTGTCGGCCGGACGTGGCGACCGATCCGTTCGAGCAGCGCGACGCCAAGCTCGCCCTCCAATGCCTGAATCGCCTGGGAGATCGCCGGCTGACTGATGGCGATCGCCTCCGCTGCCTTTCGCACGCCGCCATGCTCGACGACAGCCAGGAAGAGGCGCAGGCGATTCAGATTGATCGGCACGTCGGCGAAATCCATTGATAATCAAGTCCTATCGTTTTCATCACACAGTCGTCTTGGACATATCTATAGCCTGACCTCTAGGCTGATTGCCAGCGATCGCGGATACTCATTCGGCACGTTCAGATCGAGGAGGAGACGGTTATCAACTCGCCCACACCCCCAACCACCACAACGGCACCACGGGAACCGGCGCGCTGGACTCCGGCGGCATTCATGAACTGGCTGCAGATGTATGGGCCGGGCATCGCCGTCTCCGCGGCGATTACGCTCGTGGCCATCATCCTCGCCCGGATCGAGGAGGAGATCCTCGGGTATGCGCTGCTGGAGCCTCTGGTTCTGGCGCTCATCCTCGGCATTGCCATCCGTAGCCTCTGGCAACCAAGCGCCGTGCTGATGCCCGGCATCAACTTCGCGGCGAAGCAACTGCTCGAAATCGCCATCGTCCTGCTCGGCGCATCGCTCGACCTGCACAAGCTGGTGGAAGCGGGCGCAAAACTCGTGATCGCGGTGCTGATCAGCGTCACAGTGACCATTCTGGTCGGCACCACCATCGGCCGGGCAGCAGGACTGGCTCCCCGGCTCGCGATCCTGGTTGCGGTTGGCAACGCGATCTGCGGCAACTCCGCGATCGCGGCGGTGGCGCCGGCGATCAAGGCGAAGCGGCAGGAGATCGCAAGCGCCATCGCCCTCACCGCCGTGTTCGGCGTCGGCGTCGTCCTTGTTCTGCCGCTCCTGGTGCCGGTGCTCGGGCTCTCGAACGAACGCTACGGTGTCGTCGCCGGTCTGGCGGTCTACGCGGTGCCGCAGGTGCTGGCGGCGACCTTCCCCGTCAGCGCCGAATCCGGTCAGATCGGCAGTATCGTCAAGCTGACACGAGTCCTGCTCCTCGGGCCAACGGTGGCGATCTTCGCCTGGATCTTCCGCGACCGCGTTGAAGCGGCAAACCAAGGAGCAAGCGGGTTCTCGCTCTCGAAGCTGACGAAGTTCCTCCCGTGGTTCGTGATCGGCTTCGCGATGCTCGCCATCCTCCGCACGACCGACGTGATCCCCGATACCCTCGGCACAAGAACGCAGGACGTGAGCAAGGTCCTCACCGCGATCGCGATGACGGCACTGGGATTGACGGTCGATGTGCGCAGCGTCCGTCAAGGTGGAGCCCGCGTCGCGCTGGTCATCGCCTGCCTGACCGGGTTGCTGGTGGTGATGGCGCTGACGCTCGTGACGGTGCTCGGCATCGGTTGACGCAGAACGCGGAGGATGACGTTGTCCTCCGTGTTCGTACGGGTCAATCCGTGTGCCGGCATGGAGCCCGTCCGAACGCAGAGGCGTTTTTCATCGGACGGCATAGGCGAATGACATCATGTCCATTCGTACGGGTCGACTCGCGGGTCGCCCCTAAAGCTCGCGCGTAGAGGTGTCAGAACGTAGAGACGCTTCCCATGCGAGCTCGAGGGCGGACCCGCGGGTCCGCCCGTACGAATGAGCTACGCACTCCTCGATCACCTCTTGACCGAACAGCGAAAACGGCATGGATATCGCGCAACTCTCACGCAACCGGGCGGACACCAAGTCCGCCCGGTTGCGTGGTTGCTGGAGCCGTCGGGTATGGGGCGTGTCAGGCCGGTCACGGGCCGGCACTCACCAGCACCGCTCGTACGACGGTCCGCTCTGTGTACTCCGATGCGTCAGCGTTCCACGGTCCGCCACAGGTGAGCAACGTCAGGCTGGGGACGTCCGTCTCGCCCAGAATCTCGGCGGTCGGCGGCTGCGTGGCATCGACCTGCTTCACCCACTCCACCTTGTAGCGATAGACGTTGCCGTCCTCGCCGGTGATCTCGATGATGTCACCCTTCTTGAACTCGGCGAGGTGGAAGAAGACGCCCTCGGGCACACCCCAGTAATTCAGATGCCCCGCCATGACTGTGTTGCCGGGCGCGCCGAGCAGCGCGCTCTCCTTGTACCAGGAGACGACATCCGGCGACGACGGATCCTGCATCACGCCGTCCACCGTCTCCCGCACCTCGATCGTCGCATCGACCTTGATCGCGGTCGCCTTGATCGAGCGCGGCACGACGCCGCATCCCTCATGGGACGATGGTGTGCCGCTGGCGTCCGGCGTTCCCGCCCCGGAGGTTGCTGCCTCCGGCGAGGCGACCGGTGTTCCCTTCGGCACACAGTCCGCCACCGACGGCGTGCTAGCGGGTGTCCCTTCGGGCTCGATGACGTCCGTCTGCAGAGCGCCGGTGTTCGGGTACTTGGTTGGCAGTTTGCCGCTGTTCGGCAGCTTGCCGCCCGGCGTCGGCTGCGAGCTGCAGTTATAGACGCTGACCACCGTCTCGGCACCGTTCACGACGCTCACCGTGCCGTCGGCATTCACCGCGTCGATAGGATTGCTGTTGGCGTCCGGGTGCGATGCGCCGATCGCACAGGGTTGGCCATCGGCTTCGGAGATCGTGTACGCCCCTGCCGGGACGCCCGTCCACGTCACGATTCCATGCGCATCGGTGGTTCCCGTCAGCGCCGGGCCACCGCCGGACACTTCGAATTTCTTCCCCTGCTCGTAGGTCTCACATTGCACGTCCGACACAAAGGTCGTCGTCGAGCAGATGTACTTGTGGATAGTGATCGCACCGGTGTCCGGGGCCGCCTCCGGCACGTTGTACCAGTTGCAGACGATCTGGTCGCCGCTGCCCAGCGTCAGGTGCAGGACGTTACCGACAGCGAGCGGAATCGGATGCACCATGCCGGTCGACCCGCCGGTGCAGTCAAGCACGAAGGTACTCGCGATGCCATCCGGCACGGTCTCGGTCAGCGTGTAGTCACCCGGCTGTTCCCCGCCGAAGTAGACCGCGCCAGGGATCGAGTCGCCAGTCATGGTCTGCAGGTCAACGGTCGCCGGATCGGTATCGACAAGCGTGAAGTTGACGCCGTTCAGCGCTTCCGTGCACGCGGTCTTCGGGTCGGCGCCCGGCTTGGTGTAGTCGTAGCCTGCAGGGCACTTCCACTTGTAAACCGTGATCGACCCGGGACCGGTCGGGACGTTGTACCAACTGCAGATGATCCCGGCCGTGCCGGTGAGCGTGAGGTTGATCGTGGCGTTCGTCACGACCTGCGCCCCATTGGCGTAGTCCGGCCCACAGAAGACATACGGTTGGCTATACCCGCTCGGAAGCGTCTCGGCGACTGAGACCGGCCCGACCGGGACGTTCGCCAGCGTCAACGGGTTGGAGTTGGTGGTCGTTCCGGTGGCCACAGGGCCGCCCGAGTTAGAGGCGGTGAAGTTGACGCCTGGCATTGCGTTCGTGCAGAGGCTGTTGAACTTCTGATAGTCGGGGACGCCACCGGTCATGTAATCCTGCGGAGTGCCGCCACAGGTGAACTTGTAGATCGTGATGGAGACCAGGGTCGGCGGCGGGATGTTGAACCAGTCGCAGAAGACCATTTCGTCGGCCCGCACGTTCCAGGTCGTGCTGCCCGCGGTCACAGGCCGGTTTGTCGTGGGGATATCCTGGGAGGGATCGAGAAGGATCTTGCCGCTGCAGTAGACGATCGGCTGCCCGAACCCGAGCGGAACCGACTCCGTCATCGTGACGATCCCCGCGGGGACATTGCTGAACTGGGCCGCGCTCGGGCTGCCGGCCGTGGCGCCGGAGGCGATCGGGCCGCTGCTGTTGGTGAGCGAGAAGGTGATGCCTGTCATCAGATCGTTGCAATTGGCCGCCAGGTCGTAGGGATCGGGTGTCGTTGCATCGTATCCGGCAGGACAGCCGTGCTTGTTGATGTAGATCGTGCCGGAGCCGGTCGCAGCGCCACCGACGGCACCGACGTACCAGTTGCAGTAGACGATCTCATCGTCCTTGAGATCCCAGGTGATAGAGCCATTGGTCACCGTCATCTGCATGTCGCCGGTCTCGGGGCCGCCATGGGAGACGATCCCCTTGCAGATGACCGCGGCGCTGCCGGGAGGCGGAACCTGGCTGATCGTCGTCTGACCGGTCGGGACCTCGCCGAAATCAACGGCGCTGTCGGCATCGTCACCGGTCATCTCGCCCTTGGTTGTGCCGTCCGACGCGAGAACGGTGAACTGGATGCCGTTGCGCATTCCCGTGCACTGCGCATCGAGATCGGCGGCGGTTGCCGTGGTCGGGTCGAAGGCGACCGGGCACTCGCGATACTCGACATTGATCGCTCCGACGAGCTGGTTCTCGGGGGTGCCGGTGCCCGTCATCGCGACCGTTGCAGTGGGGGCAGTTGGCGGCGTGGGTGTCACGGAGCCCTGCGTGGTCGGCGTCGCGGTCGGAGTCAGGCCACTGGAGGTACCGGTGTACCAGTCGCAGTAGACGATCTCGTCATCCTGCAGGTTCCAGGTGATGGCACCCGCTGTGACCGGCATCTGCATCTCGCCCGTCTCCGGGCCACCGTGCGAGACAATGCCCTTGCAGATCACGGAGGCGGTCGCCGGCGGCGGTATCTGGCGAATCGTCGTCTGACCGGTCGGAACTTCGTTAAAATCAACCGTCCCGTCGTTATCCTCGCCGGTGGCCTGGCTCTTGGTCGAGCCATCGGACGCGTTGACCGTGAACTGGACGCCGTTCTGCGAGTCCGTGCAGTTCGCCTGCAGGTCGGTGTACGAGGCGCTGGCCAGATCGTAACCGTCGGGACAGATCCAGTAGTTGATGTTGATGCTTCCCAGCAGTTCGTTGAAGACCGTGGGCGACGGGGTCGGCGTTACATTCGCCGGCATCGTCGGTTGCGCCGCGATGGTGAGGTCCTGTGTCGGCTGCATCGCTTCCGTCGGGGCTGGCGGCTCGGTCGCGACCTGCTCGGGAAGCGTGGCGGGAGGCTCGGTGGCCTGCGCACGTGCGCTTGTGACGTCAGGCGGCGATGCGGACGAAGCGTACGTCGTCGCAGTCGCCATCGCCTGGAAGGCGATCGTCGACAACATCAGGAACATTCCGAGAATCGAGAGTGAACGGCGTAACCGGGATGGCGTGGGCAATCTCCGGTGCCCCCGGGACGGCGGGGCGGGGCGATTCGGCAGCATGTCGCATTCTCCCATCGACGTTCGGCGGTGGGATCGCGACCGGCACGATGCCCCCCACCACGGCACAGATACGAGTGCCGGCGCGATCAGGGGCACTGTCCTCCGGCCCACCTCGCATCGGCCAATCGATCATGCCGCGCCGTCGCCGGATCGGGCATCGGTAGAAACTAACCATTTCCCGATACAGGGATGTGGTTAATCCGCAAGTTGTCCGTGGCTAAACGATGGTCAGTTGGGAGGCGGGATGCCGACGGCCACCGTCAGGGCGTATTGGCGGCTTCCTCGACCAGACGCGCCGCCTCCCGACGGGAGCGTACGCCGAGCTTGCCCAGAATCGAGGAGACGTGCCGTGCCACCGTGTGGCGGCTGATGAAAAGCGCTTCCGCGATCTCGCGGTCGCTCTGGCGACGCGCGATCAGGGCGAGCACATCCTTTTCGCGCGCGGTGAGGCCCCAGCCGTCCGCGAAAGATGACGCGCTATGAAACGGGGTCGATTGGGCTATCGCATCGGGCACCGCCGACAGGACAACGTCGATCATCTCCCCAACAGTTCTCGTGGCGCCCGCCTGCAACTCGCGGGAATAGCGCCCGGCGCCAAGCTGGGTGCGAATCAGCGCGACCGTCCGCTCGTGGTCGAGAAGCTCGTTGCCGTAATAGGGAGCATTGGCGCGCTCGCGAGCGACACCGGTCGCGCCCAGCACCCGCGCCGCCAGCTCGCACCGATTGCATTTCGCCAGCAGCGTGGCAACGCCTTCCAGCCACACGGCGAGCCCCCGTACGTCTCCGATATCCTGGCGCAGTGGCAGACATTCGCGGTGCGCCTCCCATGCCCGGGCGAACTCGCCAAGCTCCTGCATGCTCTTGCCAACATGACCCAGTGCTACCGCCGTCGCCCGCTTGTCCCCGACCTCGCGCAAGATCCGGACGGCTTCCTGCGCGGCGACGGCGGATGCTGCGAACTCGCCGAGGCTGTAATGGACGATACTCATCGAATCCCGGGCAATCGCTCCGCCGTGCCAGTCGCCGACCGCCTCGTAGGCGGCGATTACCTCCGGAAACATCTCCCGCGAGGCTTCAAGCCGCCCGAGATTCATCGTGACCGTCGCAATCTGATGAAGGGCCTGGGCGATGCCGTCGAGATCGTCTTCCGCACGACTGCATGCCAACGCTTCATGCAGGTAGGCGAGCGCCGTCTCATCCTGCGCGGATCGCCGGGCCACCGCCGAAGCAAGTTCCAGCGCGCGGGCCAGCTGACGCCGATCTCCAAGCTCGCGCGCCAGCGTCAGGCAGGCAGCGCTCTGTGTTCGGGCGGCGTCGCCATCCCCCTGCCGCAGGGCGATCCATGCCACTCCGCGCAGGGCATCGGACCGGCGCCGAGGATCGACATCACCGGCGCTCGCCTTCTCGATCGCCCGCGCAAACCACTGACGCCCTTCACTGTAGAGGCCACGCGTGATCCAGAATCGCTGTTGGGCGCACACGAGCCGGATGAACCGCTCGCGGTCATCGATCTCCGCGAACCATTCGCCGGCATTGCGGATGTTCGCGCGCTCCGCCTGCAAGCGTTCCAGCCAGCTCTGCACGTCTGGTCCGGTGAGATGACGGTCGGCTTCCTCTACAAAGGCGAGGTAATGCGCTGCATGACGCTCACGCGCGGCGTGAAGCTCGTCGGTGTCCGCCAGCCAGCCGGCCGCGTACTCGCGAATGACGGCGAGCATGGAGAATCGCGACTCCCCGGCGACATCCATCAATCTGATAATCAGGCTCTTGTCGATGAGCGAGATGAGGTCTTCGAGAATTCCCGGCTCCGGATGAACGGCGACCGCCGACGCCGCGCCAATCGTGAAGCCACCGGCAAAGACTGCAAGCTGCCGAAACAGGAATTGTTCCGAGGCGGTGAGAAGGCCGTAACTCCAGGCGACGGTATCACGCAAGGTGCGTTGATGCGGCGGCTTGTCGACCATCTCGCCGGTCAGGATATGTAGCTGGTGTTCCAGCCGTGCAAGCAGCATCTCCGGCGAGAGTACCCGCATCTGGGCAGCGGCAAGCTCTATTCCCAATGGCAAACCTTCCAGCCGATGGCAGATGTCGACCACTGTCCCCGCGGTACGATCGGTGAAGGAAAACGCCGGAGCGATCGCTCGCGTTCGCTCCAGGAAGAGCGCCACGCCGTCGAACGCCGCCACTTCCGCCGGTGTCAGCGTCTCACCATTCTGCGGAAGCTGCATCGCCCTCACCGTCATCTCATGCTCGCCGGTGATCCGCAGTCGCACCCGGCTGGTTCCCAGGACAGTGAGACCGGGACATGACTCCAGCAAACGGGCAATGAACGGCGCCGCCGCCACAACCTGCTCCAGGTTGTCGAGCACAAGGAGGAGCCGGCTCTCACCGATATGCTGGACAAGATCCTGTTCGACCGAGCGCCCAGTCTCCCGGATCGCCAACGCGTGCGCGACAGACACCGGAACCTGATCGGGATCGGTGACGGCGACAAGGGGCACAAAGACGACGCCATCGGGGAAAACGTTCGCGAGATCGGATGCGGCGGCTATCGCAAGCCGGGTTTTCCCCACTCCACCAGGCCCGGTCAGGCTCACCAGGCGCACATCAGGCGATTCCAGCCGCATGCGAACAGCCGCGCGCTCATCCACACGGCCGATGAACGGCGTGAGTGGGCGCGGCAGTCGCATCGGCTTCCGCCGATCGCGTGGTGGCAAGGGAACAACCGGCGTAGGCCGAAGTTGGGAACGCTCGCTCGACGCCACGTGCGTGCCCTCCTGAAGCTCTATTCTCGAAAGACGCTCTTTTGCCTCTTCAGTATATCGGGAATGTCGGTAAACGAAAGACCCCACCAAGGGGGTGAACGTTGGTGGCAGGCGACACATCTCTCCCCCACATTATGTCCACCATCTTCACCCGGATCGCAGCACGAACGAAGGAAGTTACTTCATGCGAGCCGTCACGGGGTGACGCATCGGTTCCACCATCCGGCCGTAGTGGAGGCCGGAGAAGGCAGATCGCTGTCTTGTCATCACCTTCCTCCGCTCGGCATGCAGCCTCACTCCGAAAGAAATGGAAGAGGTACCAGGCGAAATCCTCGCGCTCACATATGGGAAGAGCTTTGCTATGCTTGCAAGTACGCGTCGATTGCACCGAGTGCAGATCACGGCGAGGGCTGGGGCCCACGAACCAACCGTCCTGAAAACGTTGCGGAGGCTGACCTTGGATATCCTCCAGGTCCTGTATTTCTACACGCCGTATACCAGCGGTCTGACGATCTATGCCGAACGTCTCTCGCGGGAGTTCGTGAAACGCGGTCACCGCGTGACGGTGCTGGCCTCGTGGCACGACAAGTCGCTTCCGCGCGAGAGTATGACGGAAGACGGGGTACGCGTTGTTCGCGTGCCGATTGCCGCCAACCTGAGCCGTGCGGTCATCATGCCGGGGTTCCTGCCAGCCGCGGCAAAACTCCTGCCGCAGCACGACGTCATGCATCTGCACCTGCCGATGGCGGAGGCCGGGGGGCTCGCCGCGCTCGGACGGGCGTTCCGGAAGCGAGTCGTGGTCACCCATCACTCCGATCTCGTACTCGATGGCAATCGCATCGAGAAGATCGCCGCCAGCACCGGGATGTGGAGCGGGATCCTCTCCGGTCGCCTTGCCAACCAGTTCGTGACCTACACGCACGACCGGGCAGCTGTCTCCCCGACCGTGACCCGCGTCGGATCGAATGTGGCGGTGATCCCGCCGCCGATCGAGATTCCGGCCCCCTCACCGGATGCATCGCGGACATTCCGTGAGCGCCACAACCTGGGGCGCGGACCAGTCGTCGGTTATGCGGGACGGTTCGCGGTCGAGAAGGGGCTCGATATCCTGCTGGAGACGCTGCCGAAGGTGCAGGAGCGCTGGCCCAGCGCCGCCTATGCACTGGCCGGTCCGTACCTCGATGGCCGCGACAACTCGCCACTGCGCGGTCCATGGGATCCCTATCTCGAGAAGTATCCGGAATCGATCCACAAGCTCGGTGTTCTCGCGGGCCAAGAACTGGCCGATTTCTACGCCGCGTGCGATGTGCTCGTGCTCCCTAGTATCAACTGGACCGAGACCTTCGGCCTGGTCCAGGTCGAGGCGATGCTCTGCGGCACGCCTTCGATCTGCAGCGATCTCCCGGGTGTGCGGGAGGCAGTGCGCGTGACAGGCATGGGGAGAACGGCGATTCCCGGCGATGCCAACGACCTGGCGGAGGCCATCATCGATGTGATCGCCAATCGCGATACGTATGTCAAACCGCCAGCCGAGATCGCAGAGCGATTCAGCATGCCCGTAACCATCGACGCCTATGAGCGCGTTTATAGAGGGGAGCGGGTCGAGCTCAATCGGCCCGGCCCGTGGACTGCCTCTTCCAGCACCACCAGCACGACACCCGGAGCTTAGGCCGATGACCGAGCAACACGCGGCGGGACATCAACGAACGACTGCGGAGGCGCGGTCACAAGTACGAAATCTGCTCAAGGTGGAGGGAGACCTCGCTTTCCGGCGGCGCTGCGAAACCATCATCGAGTGGGCAGATGCCGGTCCGGACGACGTTATCCTCGACTGCGGCAGTGGGTACGGTTTCGTCCTGCGCGTGCTGTCTGCACTGACGCGCGCCAGGGTCATCGGCCTCGAATACCAGGCCGAGCGCGTGCTGGAGACGAGCCAGGTCCTCGGACCGATCCCGCGCCTTTCGCTCACCCAGGGCGATGCGATGCAGCTGCCCTTTGCCGACAACACTTTCAGCCACGTCGTCTGTAGCGAAGTGCTGGAGCACCTGCCCGACGACGGCAAGGCCGTCGCCGAGATGTTCCGCGTCCTCAAACCCGGCGGCGTCCTGATCGTGACCGTACCGAGCGCCCACTATCCGTTCGGCTGGGATCCGCCGAACTGGGTCATGCAGAAGATCAGCGGTCGCCAGCTCAAGGGCGAGAAGCCGTGGTCGGGCATCTGGTATGGGCATCAGCGCCTCTACACGAAACAGAATCTCACCACCCTCATGCGCGGTCATGGGTTCGAGGTGGAGGAGACCCGCGGGCTAACGCACTTCAGCCCGCCCTTCGCACACATGGTGATGTATGGCATCGGCAAACCATTGATCCAGAAGGGACTCGTGCCCGCCAGGCTCAAAAAGCAGGCCGACCGCCGGATGGAGGATGCCCCACCACCCACAGGCCTGACCAAGGTCGCCATGCAGGTGCTGGAGCGGATCGACGCGCCAAATGACGCGCCCGATCTCGACGAGCGCAAGAGGACATTCGTCGCAATCGCGATCCGGGCGCGGAAGCTCGCCGATCGCGACCGACAAGAAGGTGCCAGCGACCGCGATGCGTAAGCGCCAGCGTTCCCCCCGGATCAACCCGCGCATCGTGAGCGCAACCCGAAGCACGCCGCAAGCCCGCATCGCCGCCACCCGAGAGCCCCAGCAGGAGGCCCCGCTCTTCTGGCTGGGGCCGATTCGCGTGGGATTTGGACTGGCGCTCTTCGTCATCCTCATCTTCGCGGCCATCGTTCGCTTCGCCGGGATCGGGTGGGGCGGCTCCTACTACATGCATCCCGACGAGCGGTTCATGACGATCGTCACCACCACGATCTCGTGGCCGGGAAGCCTCGCCAACTATTTCGACAGCGCGAGCTCGCCGCTCAATCCGTACAACAACGACCAGGGGAGCTTTCTCTACGGGACGTTTCCGCTCTTCCTCAGCAAGCTGATCGGGACGATCGTTGGCGACACCGTCTACGGCAACGCGCACATGCCGGGGAGGGTACTCGCCGCGCTCTCGGATATCGGCACGGTCGCGATGGCGGGATGGATCGGCCGCATGCTCTTCGGCCGGCTGGCGGGCTTGTTCGCGGCGACGCTGCTCGCCTTCACCGCATTGCAGATCCAGACGGCGCACTACTACTCCGTCGACTCGATGGATGTTTTCTTCATCACCGCCACGCTCGCCTTCACGCTCCATGCCTCGCGCAATCGAAGTTGGGGTGGCTATGCGGTTGCAGGGCTGATGCTCGGCCTGGCCGCGGCCAGCAAGCCGAACTCCATCATCGCAGCCGGGTTTCTCGCCCTGCCAGTCCTCGAACAGATCCGGCTTCGCGGCTGGGGATCGCTCGTCCCACGCTTCCGGACACATGGCCGTCACTCTCGCCGCCGGGACACCTTTCCGATTCTCCTGGCAACGCTGCTGGCCGCCTTTATCGCGATCTGGACGTTTCGCTTCGCCCAGCCGTACGCCTTCCTCGGGCCGTCGCCGTGGTCATTCAAGCTCGATCCCCGCTGGACGCATGACCTGAGCTACTGGCGGCAGGTCCAGAGCGGGGCGCTCGATTACCCGCCGAGCATCCAGTGGGCGGATCGGACGCCGATCCTCTTCATGGTCGACAACATGGTGCGCTGGGGCATGGCGCCAGGATTCGGCCTGACCGCGCTCGCCGCGCTGGCGGTTGCGGTCTACCGGATCGCCTTCGCGCGCCGCTGGCCCTCGTGGTGGCTGACCGGGCTGACGGTCTGGTGCGGATTCCACATCGTGTTTTACGGCATCGGCTTCGTCAAGGCGCAACGCTACCTGCTACCCGCCTACCCGGTGATGGGCGTGCTGGCAGGCGGGCTTCTCGCCAGTCTCGTCTTCTGGGCGATGCGCAACGGGGGCATCCCCCTGCCGCGCGGCAGGACACTGCGCTGGCCCCGAAGCGTACCAACCTGGCTCCATCCCGGATTCCTCCTGCCGATCGTGGTCGTGATCGTGACGATGGGCTATGGGGTGGCCTTCGCCAACATCTACGAACAGCCGCTGTCACGTGTTGCCGCATCCGAGTGGATCTTCAACAATGTACCGGCCGGCAGCATGATCTTATCCGAGTACTGGGATGACGGCCTTCCCTACTGCATCCCAGGCTACGACTGCGGACAATACAAAGGGGTCCAGCTCCATCTCTATGATGAGGATTCGGAGAGGAAGCTCAACGAGCTGATCGGCCAGCTGAATCAGACCGATTATGTCGTGCTCAGCAGCCGTCGTCTAATCGACTCGATCGGCCGCATGCCCTATCGCTGGCCAATGACGACGAAGTATTACGACTACCTCTTCAATGGGGAACTCGGTTTCGACCTGGTTGCGACCTTCGACTCGCCGCCCCACCTCGGCGGACTCCGCTTCGATGACAGCCATGCCGAGGAGAGCATGACCGTCTACGAGCACCCGACGGTCTACATCTTCAAGAAATCAGATCGCTGGGATTATCATGCAGCCTGGACGCTGCTCGATGACGCACTCGACCAAGGGCTGGGCGACGGTGGCGGGTTGCAGATCCGGCCCGTGCTCACCTCGCCTGACGTGCAACTGCTGGATACGGCAGACGAGACAAGCTATTACTCCAAGGGAACGTGGTCGTCGATATCTGATCCCTCGGGATGGACCAATCACTGGCCAGTGCTCTGGTGGTATCTCGCGCTGCAACTCCTGACCCTGCCCGCGATCCCGCTGCTCTGGCGCTTGCTTCCCGGTCTCCCCGACCGCGGATACGCGGTTGCCAAAACGCTCGGTCTGGTCGGTGTCGCCTACATCGCGTGGCTGCTCGCAAGTCTTCGCCTGCTGGAATTCGGACCGCTGCCGATCGCCGTCGGCTGGCTGGTGATCGCTGCCCTCAGCCTCTTTGCCGTGCGAGGACGTTTCCAGGACTTCTGGTCGGGGCTGCGCCCGCGCTGGGTCTGGCTGGCCGCCACTGAGATCCTCTTCGTGACAGTCTTCCTGATCGCCGTCTGGATCCGGGCGAACAACCCCGATCTCTGGCATCAGTGGCGCGGTGGCGAGAAACCACTCGACCTCGCCTTCTTCAACGCCACCATTCGCACTCCCTGGTTCCCACCCTACGATCCGTGGTTTGCCAATGGCACGATCCACTATTACTACTGGGGCCTGGTGCCGTGGGCGACGATCACGCGACTGACCGGGATCGTGCCAACGACCGCCTACAATCTCGCTGTACCGACGATCTTCGCGCTCTTGCTCGTCAACGTCTGGAGCGTATCCGCCGCCTTCATCGCACGGCTCGTGCAACCGCTCAGGGCAACCCCTGGCACACTCCGGCAGCACCTCCGCCCGATCCTGCTCGCGCTGAGCGCACCGATCCTCGTCGGGGTGCTCGGCAATCTCCAGCTTGTCCGGCTGCTCGGCCAAGGCTCCTGGGATGCGCCCGCCGCCCCGGCCTCGCTGCCACGACTCGGCGGCCTCACGGACATCCTGTGGGGAACCGCCACGGTATTCGTTGCCCTCCCCGATCTCCCGTCCACGACGTACTGGGACCCGACACGAGTCGTTCCCGGCACCGTCAACGAGTTTCCGTACTTCAGCTTCCTCTTCGGCGATCTTCACCCGCATTTCACCGCGATGCCGATGCTCTCCGCGTTGCTCGTCATCGTTGCCGCCTTCGTGTTCGGCGCGCGTGCGGAATCCGCGGGCACCAGGGCTCACGAAATCTTCGCCTCGCTCGGCGGTTGGCGACCGGCACTGCTCTTCGCCATCGGCGGGGGTTTTCTCTGCGGCGCGTTGATGACCTCCAACACATGGAACTATCCGCCCTCGCTCCTGCTGCTCTGCGGCGCCGCACTCGTGATCTCCGGTACCTACAGCGGCTGGAACTCGGCGTGGGCTCTCCTGCGCGATGTCGGCGCCTTCGCGATCGTGGCATTCGCCGCTTCCAGAATCCCCTGGCAGCCATACATCGCGCACTATGGTTCGCTGCCGACATCGGTCGATCCCGTCTACGAGGCAACATCCCTTAGCGATTTCCTGAGCATCAACGGCGTGCTGATCTTCGCGATCGCCAGCTATCTCGGACTGGAAGCGCTGCGCCTGATGCGCGCATCGCGGTCGGAAGGAACGCTGGGCGCGTTCGCCGCCTGGTTCGGCGTGGTTGTCGGGCTTGGATGCTTCGCCCTCGCCTTTGCCGCCGGCAATACCTCGCTCTTCCTCGGACTGCTGATCGTGTTGGTGCTGATCGTGACCTGGTATCGCCAATACGACCGGGCACATCTCCTGTTGTTGGGTATGATCGGGCTTGGGCTGTTGCTCCTGCTCATCCCTGACTGGCTGCGCCTGATGAACGACATCGGCCGCATGAACACGCTCTTCAAGCTCTACCTCCACGCCTGGATCCTGCTTGGAACAGCGGGTAGCGTCTCCATCGCGCTCGTCTTCGATGCCTTTGCCCGGAAGAGCCTTGATGACGTCTACGCGATAACGGCAAATGAAGAACCCGAAAATGAGGGGGATGACGAACCCGAAAACACGGTCGGGGCGAATGAGCCCTATCCGGCGCGCCCGCACACCGGCTGGTTTCCGCGCCTGGCGGAGGTCGGCTGGAATCTCGCGCTGGCCGTGCTGGTGATCGGGGCCGCCGCCTATCCAGCGCTCGCCACGCCGGCCCGCATCGACGATCGAATCGCTTCAACACCGGTCACGCTTGATGGGCTCGCCTACATGGACGGCGCCGAGATCACGGCGGGCCAACCCAACGGTCCCCAGGAGACATTGAGCCTGGCGAGCGACCGCAAGGCGGTCCAGTGGCTGCTTGAACATGTCGATGGTCTGCCCATCGTGCTCGAAGCGCATACCAATGAATACCAGTGGGGCAACAGGATCAGCGCGATGACGGGCTTGCCGACGGTGATCGGCTGGAGCGCCCAGGAGCGCGTCCATCGCCCTGATCTCTCACCGCTCATCATGAACCGCATCAACGACGTCAACCAGATCTATGGCAGCCTGGGCGATTTCGAATCGGTTCGTCCGCTGCTCGATCACTACGCTGTGCGGCTGATCTACGTTGGTGGACTGGAACGAGCCATGTACGGTCAGAACGCCCTGACCAAATTCCCTCAGGCAGCGGCGCAGGGTGCGCTCACCGTCCTCTATCAGCAGGACGGCGTGACGATCTACGAGTACCATCCGAACGCGCCGGTCGAACCATCGACTCCACTCCCACCGGCCACTCCCGCGACTTTCCCGCAGGCAAGTCCGGAATCGAGTCCGGTCGTGGCCTCTCCGGCCGTGCGCGAAGCGACGCCCGAGGCCACAGTGACGCCATTCGGGGTGCTTACCAGTCCCTTGGCGCAGAGAGCACCCTGGCATGCGTGAAGGCGGCTATGTCAAGGCCACGGATCCCGGAACGACTGACCTCGTGACGCCACCGGCCGCAGAGCCCCTCCCTCCCGTGCAAAGGAATCACCGGCTCCTCGGAATCCTCGCGCTCGCGGTGGCGGGTGCTGGCATCGTCATCGGTCAAAAGGCGTTCATCCAGAATGGTCTCTCGCTCGTCGCTCTTGGTACGTATAGCCTTGGCGCATTGGCGGTGATTGGAGTCGCGTGGCCGGCCCTCTCTCAGTGGACCACGGTCGTTTCCGCTCGCCCATCGCGCTCAGCCAACTTCGCACCGCCCCTCTGGTTGACCATCGCCGGGCTCGCAAGTGCGGCGATCGCGTTCGGGCGTTCCTGGTGGCGTGGCGCGGATCAACACGCCGGTGACATCGCCGCGTTCTGGGTGATGGGTATCGCACTTCTGACCCTTGCCGCCTCGTGGGAAATCTTGAGGACGCACGGTCTAGGGCAATCCATCTTCCGTACCCGACGAGATACGGTCCGGACCTCCTTTCTGGGCGCCGGTAGCATCGCGCTTCTGATACTCATCGTCGCCAGCCTCGCCCGCTTTGTCCTGCTCGATCGCTTCCCCACGATCCTGGACAGCGACGAGGGGTTCTTCCTCCTAGAAGCACGCCACGCCTATCACGGCGAGATCCCCAATGCCTTCACCACCAATATTTTCGCAATGTCGAACCTCTGGGCCCAAGCCCAAAGCTGGTGCGCTGCTCTATTTGGCGAGAGTGTCGCCACATACCGCCTGCCGAGTGCCCTCTGTGGTCTGATCAGTGTGGTCGCCGTCTGGCGACTCGGCACGCGCCTCTTCAGTGTGGAAGTTGGTCTCGCCGCGGCCGGTATTCTCGCCCTCATGCCACTCAATCTCTGGGCCAGCCGCTCCGGCCTAAACAACATCACCGATGCTGGCTCTCTGATGGTTGCCCTGCTCTTCCTCGATCGCGCGATCACCCGCCGCAGTCGTCTCGACGCGTTGGTCTGTGGATTTGCCCTGGGCTTTGGCTGGCATGGCTATTTCGGCGCTCGCGTTTTCATCGGAATCATCGTCATCTGCGCGATTGTGGCCGCGCTCATCCCCCGATCCAGACTCCCATTCCCCACGGTGTTGCCGTTGATTGGCTGGATTGGGATGGGCACGTTCGCGGTCGCCGCCCCGATCCTTGGCTTTTACGGGCGGCATCCCGATATCTTCATGACCCGGATTCGTTCCATCTCGCCGTCTGGCCAGGAAGGGCCGAATCTCCTCGCGCGATTAGAAAAGGTGCCAGATGCGCTGGTCTACCCATTCATCGACCAGGTGCACGGGTATGCTGGCGGTCTTGATGGTGGATTCTATCGCTTCGGCCCTCCCTTTCTTGGCTGGACCATCGCACCCCTTGTCGCGATCGGCGCCCTGGTCTGGCTCGCCTGGCTTGTCCTGAACATCGTTGACCGGCGGCTTTATCAACCTCGTCCAGCACTCCTCCTGATAAGCTGGTTCATCGTCGCGGCGGGCGTAGCCCAGACTGAATCCATGGCCAGCCAGCGCCAGCTTGCCCTGACTGGTATCTGGGCGCTCGCCGCCGGCACCGGCATCGTCACCATCGGCCAGGCCCTGAAAGCTCTCGCAAAGATTCCCTCCCGAACAGTCAACATCCTCCTGGCCTGTGCGGTGACCGGAATCATGGGCTGGAATGCTCAATCGTACTTTTCCGAGAATCAGCAGGTCGTCAACTACGGTGGAACGCGAAACACGACGGTCTGGGATCTGGCCTGGCGATTGGATCAATTGGCCCCGCCACCATCAATCCTGCTGGCAGGTCAGCCAACCCTATCGTATATGGGCTATGGGAGCTGGCAGTACCTGAACCCTGGAATGAAGGACAAAGTGATCGATCTCGCCCCCTTCCAGACGCTCCCATCAGATGCGCCACTCCTGGCATCGGACCAGCTCCTGATCGTCAGTTCCGAACGGAACCCGTCGGAAGTTTGCGCGGTGCAGGATCGCAATCCGGCAGCACACGCGGGCGAGGCGCGGGATGTCCACGGGACGCTCCTCTACACCGTCTTCAGTACGGGAGACGATCTGATCCTGCCAACCGCCACAAGCCCCGCCGAGAGCACGTTGACACCCGTTGAGACGATCCCATCATGTTCGGAAATGCCTCGATGAGTAGCAGCCTGGAACAGACGAGGCGCGGCGATCATGGGCCGTTGGGTGCAGCAGACCTGGACATGCCGATCGACCCGCGTCTATCCATGCATCCACGTGACATTCGTGGCTGGGTGGTGATGATTCTGCTGCTCGCCATCGGGCTCGTGGGCATCGGCGTCGGCCAGTCGCTGATGATCGATCACGGCATCACGTTCCTGAGTATTGGGAGCTATGCTCTCGGGGCGGCAGCGCTCGTCGTTCTCGCTTGGCCCGCCCTCTCCACCGTGCGCGATGCGATACCCGGGCAGATGCCGCAATCGCTCGGCCCCCCGGCTCCTGCATGGCTGATCGGTGCGGGACTCGCCAGTTCCCTGATCGCGCTCGGCCGCTCATGGAATCGCGCCGGAGATGCCTCGACCACCGATATCGCGGCTTTCTGGTTGACCGGCATCGTCCTGCTTCTGCTGGCGGCGACGTGGCGACCGCTGCGCCACGACTTGCCGCGCATCAATACCGACGCCGTGCGCGACTGGCCGTGGCAGACAATCGGTGCCGCCCTGGCGATCGTCTGCGTAGCCGCTCTCGCCCGCCTGGTCATGCTCGGGCGCTTCACGACCGTGCTCGACAGCGACGAGGGATTCTTTTTGCTCACCGCGCGTCAGGCACGGGAGGGCAAGCTGCCGAACCCGTTTCAGACCAGTTTCTTCGCCGTTCCCGATCTTTACGTCGCCGTCGAAGGGTGGCTCTCCCGGCCGTTCAGCGACCAGTTCGCCTCCTACCGGATCGTCAGCGCCCTTGCAGGAATCGTCGCGGTCTATACAACGTGGCGACTTGGACGACGCCTGCTCGGGCCGGCGATCGGACTGGCGGGTGCCGCCATTCTCGCCTTCATGCCCCTGCATCTCTGGGCGAGCCGATCCGCGCTCAATAACGCTTTCGATGCCTGCGTGCTGGCGATCGCGTTGCTCTGCGCTGACCGGGCCATAGGCAACCGCAGCCGGACGGGGGCGCTCGCAAGTGGACTCGTCATGGGATTCGGGCTGTTCGGGTACTACGGGTCGCGCGTCTTCCCCGCGATTATTCTCGCCTGGATGGTGGTGGCCATATTCCTGCCCGAAACCCGGCTTTCATTCGCGCATCTTCCGCGCATCGCGGGCTGGATGCTCATCGGGGTGCTGGCGGCAGGAGCTCCGATTCTCGGCTATTACGGCGCCAATCCAGACATCTTCATGTCCAGGATGCGCCTTGTCTCCCTCTCGGAGCCGGATGCGCATGTGGGGCTCATCGACCGGCTCACAAAGGTGCCGAATGGCCTGCTCTACCCATTCCTGGAACAGGCAGGCGGCTTCCATGGCGGTTTCTACCGGCAGGGGCCGCCATTTCTCGGCTGGTCCCTGGCCCCGCTTGTCGCGATCGGCGGCATCACCTGGATCGTCTGGTTCCTGCATGGACTGAGATACCCACAACCAGGTCGGGCGAGACCCGCTGGCCTGCTGCTCACGTGGCTGGTCATCTGTGCCGGAATCTCGCAGACGGAGGACATGCAAAGCCAGCGCTTCCTGGCTGTCTCGTTCGTGTGGGCGCTTGCCGCGGGCACGGGTCTTGTCGTCCTGGCCATGGCGCTGCGATCGCTTGTCCCGATTCCGATCCGGAGTCTGTACCTGCTCACCGCTATCGCGTTGGTCGGAATCGCGGTCTGGAACGCACATCTCTATTTCTCGGAAGATCAGCAGATCGTCGCCTACGGCGATCGCCGGACCACCGCCGCCTACGACATCGCCTGGCGCATCCAGCAGTTGCCAGCGCCGCCGGACTTCATGCTCGTGGGCGCGGAATACCTCTCCTATAACGGATTCGGCAACTGGCAGTTCATGAATCCGGGCCTCGGCGATCACATAACGATCATTGATCCGTTCCACCAGCTTCCCCCCAGTATTCCAGAGTTGGCCAACGGCCAGATGCTCGTCCTTGCTGGAGAGCGCCCGGCATCCCAGCGCTGCGCCATCCAGATGCGAAACCCGGATGCGCGTGCCGGCGAGGCCCGAAACCGCTATGGCACGCTGCTCTACACCGTCTTCAGCGCAGGACCGGATCTGGGATTGCCACAAGATGAAAGTCCGGGAGAGACCACCTTGACGCCAATCGAGTCGTCCCTATGTCAGGAGCAAGCATCGTGAGTGATCGTATCCTCGTGGCCGGTGGAGCCGGCTTCATCGGCAAGCATCTCTGCCGGGCCCTCGTCGAGCAGGGGCATCGCGTTTTCTGCCTCGACAATTTCTCGACATCCGATCCCGAGTCCCGGCATGAGCTTGAGAGCCTTGGTGTCTTCGTCGACGAGGCCGATGTCACGCTCGCCACGGACCGGCCGTACGACGCGATCTACCACCTCGCATCGCCGGCGAGTCCGGTGCATTACCGGCGCATGGCACTCTCGACGATGTGGGCGAATGCGCTGGGCACCAGACGGCTGCTCGAGCTGGCGAATGCGAGCGCCGGCAGGTTCCTGCTCGCCTCGACCTCAGAGATCTACGGTGACCCACTCGTCCACCCGCAAACCGAGGACTACTGGGGCAACGTCAACCCGATCGGCGAGCGCGCCTGCTACGACGAGTCGAAGCGGTTTGCCGAGACATTGACGTGGGAATACCGGCGCGTCTACAGCGTGAACGCGCGCATCGTGCGCATCTTCAACACCTACGGTCCCGGCATGATGCTGGATGATGGCCGCGCGATTCCCGAGTTCACCGTTTCGGCCCTCAAGGGGAAGCCGCTCAACATCCAGGGCGATGGCAAGCAGACGCGATCCTTCTGCTATGTCGACGATCTGGTGCGGGGATTGATGGCAGTCGGGCAGGACCCGGACGCCGACGGCAAGGTCTATAACATCGGATCGCCCGGCGAGTTCACGGTAGGCGAGCTGGCGACCATCATCAAAGAGCTTTCCGGCAGCGACAGCGAGATCGTCTATGGCGATCCGGTGCCCGATGATCCCCGTCGTCGCCAACCGGACATCAGCCGGATCACGGCCGCCTACGGCTGGCAGCCGACCACCGACCTGCGCAGCGGGCTCGTGTCGACCATCGCCGATATCAAGGGTCGGCTGCAGGCGGAGCCGTGACTGCGGAAGACAGCGCCGAACGCGAGCGTTTCTGGGAACTGGGCGACCGGCTCGTGGCAAACCACCGGATCGTGATCGACCGGCCGGGAGGCTCGGCACATCCCCGCATGCCGGACATCATCTACCCCTTCGATTACGGATTCCTTGAAGGCACCGGTGCAGTCGATGGCGATGGCGTCGATTGCTGGCGCGGCAGCCTCCCGGCGGCGACCGCGACCGGCGCGATCGTCACGGTCGATGTGGTGAAGCGGGACTCCGAGGTCAAGTGGCTGATCGGCTGCACGGCGGATGAGATGCGGGCCGCGTTGGAAACCCACCGTACGGAATGGCAGGCGGCGATCCTGATCTCCCGGTCGTGAGCGATCAGTCGGCCGGGATGCCTGCGATGGTGCGCTCGCGCAGGTCCTGGACCGCGGCGCTCATCTCAACCGAGTAGCGATCGACCTCGCCAACCGTCAGGGCACGCAGGCGCTCCGGCAGTGCCGCCAGCGATGCCTGCGCCCGCTCCCGCGCGGCCTTGATCGAGGGCACTTCGGCGATCAGGTGCCCCTTCTCGACAACTGGCTGCAGCAATGAGCGACCGTTGACGGGCGGAGGCTCGTCCTCCAGCGCGATCACGTCCCGCTCGAAGTCGCCAATACGATAGGGCACCTTGCGCCCCGGCCAGGTGCTCTTGCCACCGCCACTCGCGATCTTGATGCGGGCGGCGGCCGCCTCGTCATCGTCCCCGCCGTACCAGACCAGCTTGTAGACCGCGCCGATCACGCCGCCGACCGTGCCGCTCTCGACCGTGCCAAGACCGACCCCCAGGTTGCCGCCGACGCCGAAGCCGTCCACGGGCGCCCCCGCCTCGACCAGCGCCTGGATCTTGTATTCATCGATATCGCCGCTGACGAGCACCTTCACCTGCGGCATACCGGCCGCATCGAGCCGCTCCCGGACCATGCGGCTGTCGGCATCGAGGTCGCCGCTGTCGAGGCGCACTGCCAGCAAGTGGTGATCATGGCTGGCAGCGAATTCCTTGCCGACGGTGATCGCGTGATCGATTCCCCTGCTCACATCGTACGTGTCCAAGAGCAGGGAATACTCGGGAAGCGCCTGCGCTACCGCCCGGAAGGCGGTGAGTTCGTCGGCAAAGGCCTGCACAAGCGCGTGCGGGATCGTGCCCGAGGAGGGGATGTCGTATTCCTTCGCCGCCGCGACAAAGGACGTGCTCTCGCATCCGCCGATGTAGCCGGAACGCGCCGCCAGGAAGGGATCGTGGGCGCGGCGAAAGGCGAAATCGGCGAGGCCACGACCCTTGGCCGCGAGGGTGAGGCGAGCCGCCTTCGTCGCGATCAGGGTCGAGATCCCGACCGAGCGCAACAGGCCGGATTCGATCAGCATCGCCTCGATGAAGGGCGCCGTGATCCGGAGCAATGACTCGTTGGGAAAGGCGATCTCGCCCTCCGGGATCGCCTGGATCTCGCCGGTAAAGCGGATATTGCGCAGGTATTCGAGGAACTCCGGCTCGTAGCCCTTGATTCGCCGCAGGTACTCGCGGTCCTCCCAGGAATAGTGAAAGGCGCGGAGGTAATCGAGGGCAGGCTCCAGGCCCGCGACGAGCATGAAGCCGCCGCCGAAGGGATTGGAGCGCGTGTAGAGATCGAACGTGGCATCGCCGTTCTGCCCACTCTTCCAGGCAACGTAGGCGGCATCGACGTGGTAGAGATCGGTGTAGAGCGATGTCGGGATCGGTGTGATGGTCGGCTCGGCGATGTGGCGCCGTTCCCGGTTCTCCGTAATCAGTCCGCTTTGCACCACCGGCATACCACTCTCCCGCCCTGTTCTCATTCAACGAGAGCCAGACATCTCTGATCGCGCCCTGATCGTCTACGCCCATGCCCCACGAGACGACGTCCGTTGGCTCCATCTTCTCCTATCACGTCAATGACGTCACGATGCGGATGCCGTTGCTCGCCATGTGATAGAGAAAGACCTCGTGGAAGAAGTCGCCCGGATGCGCGTCGCCGGGCATTGCCGCATCCGCGACCGGTATGTCGAATGTCTGGACCGTATTGACTGGCACGATCACATCGAAATCGAGGATGTTGAGCGCATTCGCCCGCATCCGCAGGTGCATCGCGAGCTGGTAGACACAGAGGTCCGTGCAGTTGCCGACCACGATCGCCGACTTGAGATCGGGATGCTCGCCCAGCCATTTGTCGAAGGTGGTGTTGATCGCCGGGTTGAGCGAGTTCTTCTCGATGATCACCAAGTGATCGGCGAAGGGCAACTTCTCCAGTTCGGGAATGGTTCGCGCCTCCTCGGTGCCGGCCACGCTGTGGGGTGGATAGACGCGAAACTCGGGCGTGTGGGGGTCATGAGTGTCCTGCAGCAGGACAAAGTCCTTGACGCCATGCTTCCACGCGTCCTCGAAGAGGGTCACGATGGGCTTCGTGATCGCATCGACGCGATCCGACGACAGCGGCCCCTCCCGCAGGAAGCCATTGATCACATCCGACGAGAAGACGGCCGTCCGCTCGGGATCTGGCGCGATCTCCGCCAGCTTCGCGTCATTCAATGTTTCCAGCCAGTTTTGTACGAACCTGGGCGTTAGCGATCGCGCCGCCATTACACGTCTCCTTGCATCTCTGCGTGTCGCCGGCACCACCGACAGATGGAGCCGGACCCTCTGCACGAGTGCGACACAATTCGGGTGCCACCGTCACACTGAGTGTAGCCGGTTGGACCCGACCGGCATATGCTGGCCGTCGCCACGAGCGCGGCAGCCGCATCCCGCCGAGCACCAGCCAGCCCGGTGTACACTCACGTGCAAGACGCCAGCGGCCAACACCCGGCTGGCGGCTGGATGTGCCCGCCCGAACCGACCACTCATAACGAAAGCGCACCTGTCTCCGTGTTTCCCCTCCTTGGCGCCCGCGACTACATCGAGCAGCGCGGGTTCTACATCCACGAATGCCCGACCTGCCGGGCGCCGGCCGTCTTCGCGATCTACGAGACGCGGCGGAAGATGACGCTCTATTTCGTGCCGACGGTGCCCGTGCGCTCGCAGTACGTGATGGAGTGCATGGCCTGTCACGGCAAGTGGGGCATCCCGAAGAAGGATGTCGAGCTGGTGCTGGCGAACGTGATGACGCAGGAGGAGCTTGCGGCGCGGACGCGGGAGGCGCAGCAGCGGGCATCGATGCTGGCGAACCGGGGTCCGCACCCGAACGGACAGCCGACGCTGTACGAGGTGCTGCAGGTGCACCACAACGCTGAGCCGGAGGTGATCGAGGCGGCGTTCAAGCGGCTCGCGCTCAAGTACCACCCGGACCGCTCCTCCGCGCCCGACGCCGCGCAGCGCACGCGGGAGCTGATCGCGGCCCGTGACATCCTCGGCAACGAGCAGAAGCGCGCCGCCTACGACCGGTCGCTTGGGATCGTCCGTGTGAAGCGCGTCCCCCGCGTGGAGGCACTCCGGCCCGACGAGGTGTAGGGAGCTCCATCCCCCACCATGCACGGACCAGATTTCCATAACCGATGGTTTCCACAGCCCTTGCGGGAGTAAATACAGCAAATGTCTCCTCTCCGATTCGGGCGTGGATTCGGGATTTCTCGTGCATCCCGTACCTGATCTTGCTCCGCAGTGAATTCGGTTTGCGGGAGTAAATTGCGACGGCATGCACATGCGCTGGGGTCGTTCGGGGCGTGACGTAGCGGATGGAACGGCTGAGATTGTCGGGCTGCGCCCGATCGGCTTCGCCGGGGGATTCTTCGCTCCGCCCAGAATGACGTGGTTAGGGCAATTCTGCGTAGACAGACTCCCGGAATAACGAGAGCAATGGCGCGGCAGCGTGCAGCATGGAGCGCGCTGCGGCGGCAGCCGGGCGGAGCGGGCTCAGGGGACACGGTAGTGCTCGGACGGGCGGCCGGGGCCGGAAGGCCGGCGGGTCTCCGCGACGATCGTGCCCTGAAGCAGGAGCTGTTCGAGGACGGCGGCATATTCGGCGCGAGGCGGGCGCCCGAGGCGCTGGTGCAACTCCGTGCGGGAGAGCCAGCCATCGGGATGAACGGAGTCGGCGAGCACACGGGGGACCTTCCAGGCGAGGAAGGGACTGGGAGCGGGCGTGTTGCCGACCTCATCAAGCGTCTCAAGCATGCGGTGAATCTGCTCGCGGAAATACTCTCCGAGCTGAATAGCGCGATGCATCGTCACCGCCGGAAGCGGTTCGTCGAGCTCTTCCTGATGCCAGAGGACCTGGAGGATGAGCGCGAAGCGAGCGACGTGGGCCGGGAGCTTCAGATAGAAGCCCTTGAGCAAGCCGGGAGCGACGTGAGCGCGATCCAGATTGTCGTTGAACCAAGCGATCCACGCCTGAAGAGCATCGTGGTCAGGAGCGAGGGTGACACCAGCGGGCTCGTCGTAGAGTGCATTCAGGGAGGCAAGACCGGCGAAGAGGCGATCGATCGGTGCGGGTTCATTGTCAGGCTCACACTCAGGAGCGATGCCTTTGGCATCTGCCGGCGGAACTGCAGCCGGCCAGTAGCGGGCGGGCGCGGTGGAGACGACGGGAAGCAGTCGTTCGAGAAAGCCGTCGTCTCCGCGCGCGAGATCGGGCAGCAGGTGCGGCTGAATGCCGCCGACAAGGGCGACGACAGGATGCTGAACGAAGGTGTGGGAGGCATGCTTGCGCGTTGGGGAAAGCGGCTGATGCGACCAGAGGGCGAGGTAGCGCCGCCGGTCCTCTCCGCGGCGGGAGCGAAACTGGTCGAGGTCACGCACGACGGCAATGCCGGGGACGGCCTGCAAATCCTGGATGAGCGCCTCAATGGTGATATCGGTGGTGAAGTGGCGACGGAGGCGCGGGGCAGCGGGGCGGGGCCGTGGTGCGTGCTCCCAATCCCGGTGCAGGCGCTGCCAATCATCCCACTGGTCCTGCTGGAGGCGATCGAGAGGACGACGGGCGGCGCCGATCGCGGGTGATTTACCAGCGCCGGTGGGGGCGACGAGGGCGATCCAGAGGACGGGACGCTCGATCCAGCCATCGGCAATCGCGAGGCTGACCTGATTGCCGATGACGGAGCCGGCGAACGCAAGAAGCGGGGCGGCGACCATCGCGACCGGGACGCGGATGGAGCGGGCGGCACTGAGGACGAGGTCCTGAACATCAGGCGGGAGGACATCAACGGGGAATTCCGCAATCGGGTCGAGATGTGGGAGCTCCGCGCTGGTTGCCGGATGCGGAAAGACGCGGACATTGCCGCGAGAATGCGGGGGGATTGTCGGAGTCTCTGCCATGATCACGCTCCATATTGGAACATATGTTCTTCTTTTATGGATTATAGCAGATGTTGGCGGAGGAACCACTACGACCGCGACGGGCGCAATCATGCCGATGAGGACCTAGTAAAAGCGGGCTCTATGAATTCGCTGTGACCGATTGACACCGGGTGTAGTATGGGGCTGATTCATTCCCGCACGGGGATCAGGACAAACGGTTTGGGACCTCAGGCGTTTGGTGTTCACGTTGGTTCGTGTACTCACCCGAGGAGGTTGTCATGTCCATTCCACCGATCGTCCGTTCCTTCGTCGCCTTCCTGCTGCTGGCGGTTGGGCTCGGTCCGGCCGTCGTGCAGGCACAGGAGGCAACGCCCGTCGCCAATGGCGCGGCACCGCTGGAGATGGTCGCCAGCGGGCTGACCAACCCGCGCGGCATGACGTGGGGCGCCGATGGCACCCTCTTCGTCGCGCTGGCCGGCAGCGGCGGCACCAACCCGGCAACAGAAGACGCTCCCACCACGCAGGCCATCGGTCCTTTCCACGGCGGTCCGACCGCAGCGGTCGTCAGCATCGGCAGCGACCAGTGTCCCGTTCTGGTGTCCGGGAATCTCCCCTCCTCCATGTCCGGGATGGGCGACGTGCTGGGTGCCGATGATGTGGCGATCCTGGGCGACCAGCTCTACGCGGCGGTCGACGGCGGTGGCGCGGTCCACGGCAACGCGGACGCGCCGAGCGGGGTCTACCGCATCCTCGCGGACGGCACGCACGAACTGGTCGCCGATCTCTCGGCCTGGGTGCGGGCGAATCCCGTCGCGACGCTGCCCCCAGATTCCGATCCAGACGCGGCGGGCTACTCGATCGTCGCGGATGAAGCGAGCGGCGTGCTCTGGGTGAGCGATCCGAACAGCGGGCAGATCCTGTCGGTGACGCCAGCGGGGGAGATCACCCGGGTCGCCGATCTCTCGGCTGGGCATCCGGTGCCGACAAAGATGGTGGCCGATCCGCAGGGCGGGGTCTATGTAGGCACCCTGACGACGGTGCCGTTCGCAGACGGAACTGCGAAGGTGATGCACGTGGCGGCCGATGGCACGGCCACGGATGTGTGGACAGGGCTGACGGTGGTGACGGACGTGGCGGTTGGCGCGGACGGTTCGCTCTACGCGATCGAGATGTCGACCGGGAATCTCCAGCAGCCGCCATTCCTGCAGCCAGGTTCCGGCAAGCTGGTGCACCAGACGGGTCCGGATCAATCGGAAACGATTGCTGACGGGCTGATGTTCCCGATCGCGATGGATATGGGACCGGACGGAGCGCTCTACATTGCAGTGCCGGCGGTCGGCGCGAACGATGGGCAGGGCGCGATCATGCGGCTCTCCCTCTCCGGCGGGATGGAGGCGTCGCCGGTGAGCGCGACGGGGAGTACCTGCAGCCCGATTCCCGGCACGCTGACGGCGCCGGGAACCCCGGCCGCGACGCCGGTGGCCGGGTAGCGCCAGCACATTCACCGCTCCTTGACGGTACAGACCGCCCACTCCGGGATCTCCGGGGTGGGCGGTTCTTGCCGTGCGGGATGAGGCTGTTGGTGAGAAGCCTCTGGACAGCGTTCCCATACGCCCCTTCGGCTGCGCTCAGGATTAGCGGAGAGGTGCAGCCGGGCGGGGCGAAGAGGATGGGGAGGCGAGGGTCGACCCGTACGGATGATGCTTCATCGCCGCCCGGCTGAACGATGATCAGGGGCGGTGGTCGGCACGGACGGAGCGAGCGGCGCTTCAGGCGAGGAGGATGAACTCCGGGATGCCGAAGACGGGGTCGCGGGTCTGCTCAACGTCGGGGCCGCGCTCGCCGATACAGGCGCGTACGGCGGCGGTGACGTCGGCGGCGGCCTTATCGACGGCCGAGGCCCACTCCGGCGTGAGACGCGCGGTCTCGATCTCCGCCTCGTACTCGTCGCGGTCGAGCTCGGTGAGGGTGCCATCGAGATCGAGCCAGAGATCAAGCTCCAGGTCAACATCGCTGTAGTAGTTCTCGCGGACGACTTCCAGCGGGCGCGAGAAATTGACGTAGTAGCCGATCGAGCTGTTGTCGGTAGTGGTGAAGCGCAGCAGTGAGAACCAGCGGTCGGGGAAGAACCATTGCTCGGCGCCGACCCGCTGGACGGTCTCCACGCCGTGAGGTGTGCGACGGGTCGCCTCACGCGGGCGAAAGAAGGTGAAGGTGTGGTGCAGGATGTGGCGCTGCTCGTTGCGGAAAGGCACGAGCAGCCAGCCGCCCGCGATCTCGTATTCCCAGCAAGCACCCTGCAACTTCTGTTTCCGGTAAAAGAGTCGGCTCCGCGGGCGCGCCGGCCCATTGTCATTCGCGCTCATAAGCCCTGCAATCGGTCGCCCGGCTCCCCCGGTTCAAGAAGACCGGCGATCCGGCTTGGATTTGGCGTTCTCGTCAACCCCCAACGGCGCGTGGGCTGGAAGCCCCGTCCGTCGAGGATATGTCCGCGGGGTGGCGACGATCTTCTCTATCTCCACCAACCGCGTCTCGACTGATGACTCTACATCGGGCAAGATTGATGCCCCTATGATAGCGCCTCCGACGAGACGGGCGGCTTTCTCCGCGGCGGCCAGTTCCTCGTTGATCTCCAGGCCCTTCGGCAGGAGGAGGAAGCCGCCCTGCATGACGAGGGGCAGGCCGAGCTCGATCAGGGTCGGCAGCGAGGAGACGGCGCGGGCGACGGCGATCCGATACTGACCGCGGTAGCCGGACTGGCGGGCAATCTCCTCGGCGCGCCCCTGGAGGGGGCTAACGTTCTTCAACCCGAGGCCGTCGGCAGTATCGAGGATGAACTGGACCTTCTTGCCGGTGGCGTCGAGCAGCGTGAACTGGAGATCGGGGCGGGCGATGGCGAGGACCATCCCCGGCAAGCCACCGCCGGTGCCGATGTCGATGATCCGGTTACCGAGGCGGACGCGCCCTTCGAACGAGGGCAGCAGGCGGAGGCTCTCGAGGATGAGGCGACGTTCCATGCCCTCGAAATCGCGGACGGCGGTGAGGTTCATGACCTGATTGCGGGCGTGCAGGCGATCACGGTAGCCGGCGAGAAGCTCGATCTGCTCATCGGTGAGCGACGGCGTCGAGGGGCGCAGCAGGGCCGCAAGCTCGTCGAGCGAGCGCGGGGGCGTGTCGTCGGGGCGAGAGCCGTGTAGCGGGGAGGCCGGGGCCTCCGCGGCCTGCGAGCGCGAATCGGGATCAGGATGCGACAACGGTCGCGTCCTTTCGGGAGCCAGTCTCGATCCCGGTCGCCGGGGCAGTCTCACGGCGGGTGGCGATCACCTCGCGGGCGGCGTTCACGACATCCTTGATGCCGAGACCGGCCATCTCGCGGAGGCGCGCCTGCGAGGCCTGCTCGAAGAAATGGTCGGGCACGCCGAGCACCTTGACGGGGATGGTGATCCCCTCGCGGGCGAGCAATTCGAGCACACCGGAACCGAAGCCGCCGGCGGCCGCGTTCTCCTCGATCGTGACGAGGGCGCCGTGGGAGCGCGCGAGCCGGAGGATCAACTCCTCATCGAGCGGCTTGATGAAGCGCGCGTTGACGACGGTCGCGCTGATGCCGTCAGCAGCGAGAGCATCGGCGGCGCGCTCGGCGGTGACGACCATCGAGCCGACGGCGAGGATGGCGACGTCCGAACCATGCTGCAGGATCTCGCTCTTGCCGATCGGCAGCTCGTGGAGCGGATCGCTCATGCTGACGCCGACACCGGCGCCGCGCGGGAAGCGGACAGCGACCGGGCCCTCGGTGTGGGCGACGGCGGTCTTCAGCATGTGGCGCAGCTCGTCCTCGTCCTTGGGCGCCATGATCGTCATGTTGGGCAGGGCGCGGAGGTAGCTGAGATCGAAGACGCCGTGATGGGTGCGGCCATCGTCGCCAGCGAACCCGGCGCGGTCCATGGCGAAGATAACCGGAAGGCGCTGGATGCAGACATCGTGGACGATCTGGTCGAAGGCGCGCTGGAGGAAGGTCGAGTAGATGCCACAGACCGGACGAAGCCCGGCGGTGGCGAGACCGGCGGCGAAGGTGACGGCGTGCTGCTCGGCGATGCCGACATCGAAGAAGCGGTCGGGATGCTCGGCGCCGAACTTGCCGAGCGAGGTGCCGCCCGGCATTGCGGCGGTGATGGCGTAGATGCGGTCATCGGTGCGGGCGAGGTCGACCAGCGTGCTGGCGAAGACATCCTGATACTTGGGCGCGGGAGGCAGGGCGCCAGCTGGCAACGGCTTGCTGGGGGCGCTGACGGCGTGGCTACGCTCGAGATCAGTCAGCGCGGGCTCGTAGCCCTTGCCCTTCTTCGTGATGACGTGAACGAAGCTGGGGCCTTCGATGTCGGCGGCGCGGCGCAGCGCTTCGACGGTGGCGCGGATATCGTGACCGTCGACCGGGCCGATGTAGGTGAAGCCCAGCTCCTCCCAGATCATCGAGTGATAGATGAATTCCTTGACGGTGTCCTTCATTCGCTTTCCGAATTCGACGAGCAGGTCGCCCTGGGGTAGCTTCTCCAAGCGATCGGCGAGTTCGTCCTTGGCGCGGTTGTAGCGGCGATCGGTGCGGACGCGGTCGAGGTACTTGCTGAGGGCGCCGACATTGGGCGCGATGGACATCTCGTTATCGTTGAGAACGACGATGAAGGGATAGTTGAGATTGCCGGCGTTGTTGAGCCCCTCGAAGGCCATGCCACCGGTCAGCGCGCCATCGCCGATGATGGCGACGCACTTGCCGCGCACCTCGCCCTTGGGCCGATGCTGCTCGGCGACGCACATGCCGAGCGCAGCGCTGATCGAGGTCGAGGCGTGCCCGGCGCCAAAGCTGTCGTGCTCGCTCTCGTCACGGCTGAGGAAGCCGGACATGCCGCCTTCCTGGCGAATCGTCGGGAAGCGATCGCGACGACCGGTGAGGAGCTTGTGGACGTAGGCCTGATGCCCGACATCCCAGACCAGCTTGTCGCGCGGGGAGTCAAAGACGTAGTGGAGGGCGATGGCGAGCTCCACCGTGCCGAGGCTGGCGCCAAGGTGGCCGCCGGTCTGGGTGACGACCTCGATCATCTCGGCCCGGATCTCGGCGGCGAGCTGGCTCAACTCCCGAAGCGACTTGCCGTTGAGGTCGCGTGGCTCGTGGATGGTATCGAGCACGGGCGTCGCGCGGAGCTTCTTATCGCTGGTGGCTTCGGAGGCGGCGGGCCGCTTCGGTGCGGTGTTGTAATCGAGCTTGCCATTGGTGGCGGCCATAGATGTCTTTCCTAGCATGCAATTCGCGTGTGAGACCAGGTGCGGCGTCAGTCGCAAGAATGGAAGAGGGGGCGAGGCGACGAGACGGCCTGCATGCTCCCGTGAACGAACGATGCCGGCACATGGTTCCGAATCCGGATACGTGGCATGTCCAGCGACAGCATCGACATCGACAACTGTTCAGAATGACAGTAGCAATCCGCGTACCCCGCGTCAAACCGGGGCGCGGGAGTGCGGCACCATGTCAACACTTCATTATAGGGCGATTCGGAGGTGAATCGTTGGGCCGGGATGCACTTTCGGGGCCAGGAGCACGGGGCGTAGGGCGGGGCTAGCTGGATTCGTAGATCGCGTTCGTGATGACCGCTTCATCCTCGAGCACCTCGGTGACGTCGGAAATGCTCCCGACAGGTCCGGCATCGTTCAAGAAGACGGCGAAGGCAAGCTTGCGACCGCTCCGCGCATCGATATATCCGGCGAGCGTCTGTGCCTTTAATCCGGAGTCGTCGAGCGTGGTGCCGGTTTTCGCGAAGACATGGCCCTTGGCAGGCAAGCTTGTGCCGCTATGGGCAAGCGAGCCATCCACACCGAGAATCGGCAGCGCGGACTGATATACGTCGGCGGCAGTGGTCTTACCCATCTCCGTCAGCAAGCGCACGGTCGCTCGCGGCGATGCCTGACTATCGGGGGAGCCGCTGCCATTCGTCGGAAAGCCGAAGGCGCCAGCCTGAATACCCAGCCTATCGACCAGTGTCTGCCGCTCAGCCGCGAGGGCGCTGGTAATCGTCCGCTTCCCCTGCGTCAGGCCGAAGAGCATCAGGCTAAGATTCGCACCCAGGTTAAGGCTGACCTTCAGGATGAGCCGGACGTACTCGGAATACGGCGGCGACACGAACTCGGCGACACGGGTGGCCGGCACATACGAGTCCGATGCCGGGAGTTTCCTCGCGGAATCGGTCGTGACGACGGGCGCCTGCACCGTGACGCCGGCCCGCTCGAGGGCCTGAATGAAGGCGATGCGCGCGAACGACGCCGGGTCCTCAATGCGGAAGGTCTGTACCATCTGGGGGCTGTCAGAGAGCGGGGCGCGGTAGTCGACGGGAATGTCCCCCTCGACCACGCCGGAACAGCCAGCCGTCCCGATGCACTCCACGAGGCCATCGCCAGAGAGCGACACGGTCGCGGGTGACCCCGCGGCCGTGGTGTTCACCGTTCCATTCACGCCGAATGCCGCAGTCTCGGGCCGCCAGGCTATGGACGCCGGCTGTCCCACCGGGTGGGCGTGATGGTCACGTCGATCATGTTCTCGTTCACCATGATGGGCGTGATCAGGAGGTTTTGGTTCGGCACCCGAAAGGTATCGAAGAGCCGATCGTCGATCAGGACATCACCGGTCACCGAGCGAATGCCTGACGCCCGTACCTGCTGGGCCAAATCGTCGAGGCCATGCAAGGGATCTTGCGGGGGGAGGATGGCCGTGCCGAGATTGTTGGCATCGTTGTGGTCGAAGTCCGTATACGCGATGGTGCCATCCGCGTTGAGACGTCCGCCCAACGTCAGATCACCGGCAGCCACAAGGATGAGATTGCCAGACAACACGCCATCCGCGTCGACATCACCCTGCCGGTAGACGGGGGTCGTGAAGCGATGATCGGCTCCGAGCTCCTTCAGGGCGAGCCCGACCGAGAAGAGCTTGCGAACCGAGCCGGTGAGCGCCATCTGGTCCGGGTGCAACTCGTACAGCGTCTCGCCGGTGGCGACATCGGCGACGAGGATGTTCCAGGTCGATTTTGCGTAACGGGGTTTCTGCATGACCTCTGCGATCGCACCCGCGAGGGAGGCGCTCGCCACCGGAGACGCCATGCCCGGCACGGGGGTTGATGCGGATGAGCGACCAGGCGGGACCAGACTCGAGGCCACAGCCGAGCCACTGGCCATTCCGAACACGCGAAGCAGGTTCCGGCGGGTGAGATGAGTGGTTGCCGCGAAAGACGCCCAAAGCGCACTGGTCCGCATGTCGCTCTCCTTTCGACGGGCCGACACGGAGACCATGCACGTTACATCGGGGCCGGGGGTCCATCATTCGCAGTCTAGCAGATAGAATCCCCGAAATCGCCCGGCGTGGCGGGCAACATACCCATGCGATGCCCGATTGCACGAGACGGCGGAGACACGAGAAAAAGAGGCGCACAGAATCCAGCCCACCGAGATACTCTCATCGCCTTGACGACAAAGAGACCGGCTGCCCCCTCCGATATGACCAATGACGAAGGAGCTCCGCGCAACCTTTCCCCCTTGATCTCGGAAGGCAGGCCGCCTCCCCACGCGCGAGAACGCGCCCCAGCGAAAGCATGCAACACGTGAGTTGTTCAACAGGGTCCATTTCGTTGACGGATCCCGCGCCCCGAATACAATGAAACGATGTTTCACGTTATTCACATGTGAGGATGAGAGCGGTCGATGACGAAGCGGACCGTGGGTGTGGGCATCGTCGGGTTGGGCCAGGGGCGGTCACACCTGGGGGCGTTCCTGGCGCTCGACGAGAGCCGGGTGGTGGCGATCGCGGACATGAAGGCGGAGTTGCGCGAGCGGGTGGCGCGGGAAAGCGGGATTCCCCGGCAGTATGCGTCGCTGGACGAGCTCCTGATGGACGCGGAGGTCGAGCTGGTGGTGATCGCGACGCCGGATCACCTGCACGGGCAGCACGTGATCCGGGCGCTGGAGGCGGGCAAGCACGTGCTCTCCGAGATCCCGATGGCGACGACGGTGGACGAGGTGCGCCGGATCGTGGCGCTGGCGGACGCGACCGGTCTCAAATACCAGATGGGGAACCAGGTTCGCTACGCGCACTGCCTGCAAGACGTGCAGCGGATGATCGGGCGCGGGGAGCTGGGCGAGGTCTTCTACGGCGAGGGCGAATACCTGCACAACCTGGAAGAGCACATCTGGCGCCGGGAGCCGGATCACTGGCGGGTGACGGGGCCGGTGCCGCAGACGACACTGCTGGGCGGCGGCCCGCACGCGCTCGATACGCTGCGCTGGCTGATGGGCGTGGAGTTCGTGAAGACGTCGGCATTCCACGCGGCGCAGGAGACGCAGTGGGGGACGACACATACGACGGTCGCGATCTACCAGGCGGCGAACGGGAGTGCGGCGAAGGTCACGACGTCCTACGGCATGGTGCGGCCGTATTGCCTCTACTACTCGGTCTACGGGAGCGAGGGGACGTTCGAGCGGCAGCGCGACCAGGGCGATGGCGGGATGACGACCAACTACCTCTTCCATAACAGACTGGCGGGGCGAGCCGGCTCATCCCGGTGACGCTCTCGAACTTCACGAACCCATCGCTGGCGCATCGGGCATCGAGCGTGGGGCACGGGACGATGGAGTACGAGCAGGCGCGGGATGTGCTGCGGGCGATCATCGACGATACGGAGCCGCCGATCGGGCCGCGGGAGGCGGCGAAGTCGATCCTGCCGCTGATCTGCGCGATGGAATCGGCGGATGCGGGCGGCGGGATGGTCAAGGTGCCGGTGGTGTGAGGGCGATGGGCCGGGAATGGGACGCCGCATGCGGATGGCCCCTTGCGGCGGAGGCATCCACGGAGAGATCCCTCGACAAGCTCGGGATGACGGTGGGGGCTCGGGATGACAGGAGAAATCGCCGATCCATGAACGCCCGGAAATCGGCCGTTGGCCGATCGGGCGGACCCCCGCAGGGGTTGTCCGCCCCTACGACACCGCAACGAACGCGCTCTCTCGATGGAGGTCTCATCGATTCACGTGCGGCCGGATATCGGCCTCCGTAGTGGTCGACACGAGGTCGACCACTACGGAGGCCACTGCACTACCCTGTCCACTCTGAACGCAGGAATAGGCCGCTCCGCTCGATTGGGACGCAATCGCCTGGTGAGGATGACGGTAGGTGGTTCAGTGAAGAGGGCAGGAACGGGTGTTTCGGTATGACGGATTGACGGCAGGGGATGGCGACGTACACTGACGCGACGAACGACTCCTTTCACTGCGCCAACCCACATACGCTGAACGCGCCTGCGGGGCGCTCACCCCTTGACCAAGGAGGTCAGACGATGGCTCTGGAAACGGTCTTTTCGACAGAAGCGTCCTCGGTGGTCTTCGGGCCGGGGGCGACACGGGAGGTCGGGCCACGCGTGAAGGCGCTCGGCTGCAAGCGGGTGCTGCTGGTGACCGATCCCCGGCTGGCGGAATTGCCGGCGGTGGCGACGGCGAAGGAGTCGCTGCAGAAGGCAGGGGTCGAATTCGAGGTCTATGACCGGGTGCGGGTCGAGCCGAACGATGTGTCGTGGCAGGATGCGATCGCGGTCGCGACGGAAGGGCACTACGACGGCTTCGTCTCGGTCGGAGGCGGCTCGACGATCGACACGGCGAAGGTGGCGAACCTCTACTCGACGCATCCGGCCGATTTCATGGCCTACGTCTACCCGCCGCTGGGCGAAGGACGGCAGGTTCCGGGGCCGATCAAGCCGCACGTGGCGGTGCCGACGACGGCGGGCACCGGCAGCGAGACAACGGGAAACGCGGTCTTCGATCTCTCCAGCGCACATGTGAAGACGGCAGTCTCGAACCGGGTGCTGCGACCGACCGTCGGGATCGTCGATCCGGAGAATACGCGGACGATGCCGCCGATGGTGGCCGCGGCGTCGGGGCTGGACGTGCTGAGCCACGCGCTGGAGTCGTACACGGCGATCCCCTACAACGAGCGCGAGGCGCCGGCCGATCCGCTGAAGCGCACGGCGTACCAGGGGGCGAACCCGCTCAGCGATGTGTGGGCGGAGCGGGCGATCGAACTCTGCGCAAAGTACCTGGTGCGGGCGGTCTACGACCCGGATGACGACGAGGCGCGGTCGAACATGATGCTGGCGTCTACGTCGGCGGGCATCGGCTTTGGCAACGCGGGTGTCCACCTGCCGCACGCGATGTCGTATCCGATCTCCAGTCTTGCACGCGGGTACGTGCCGGAGGGGTATCCGGACGATCACTCGATCGTGCCGCACGGGATCTCGGTGATCCTGACGGCGCCGGCGATCTTCCGCTGGACGGCGGTGGCAAACCCGGAGCGGCACCTTGCCGCGGCGAGGCTGCTGGGCGCCGATACGCGCGGAGCGACGCCGGAGGACGCGGGAGAACTGGTGGCAGCGGCACTGATCGACCTGATGCACAAGGTCGAGATGCCGAACGGACTCAATGGGGTCGGCATCACGATGGATGACATGCCGACGCTGGTGAAGGGGACGCTGCCGCAGACGAGGCTGACGCAGATCTCGCCGAGGCCGGTCGATGCCGGTGTCTACCAGGAGCTGTTCGCGGCGTCGATGACGAACTGGTAGGAGCGCGCGGCATCTCACCGATGAGGGCGGACCCGTGTGTCCGCCCTCAGGCCCGCATTCGCTCCGGTTCCGAAAACGAAACGCTGGCATTCGCCCCTCACCAGCGAGCATCCAATGCCAGGCGAGACGTTTCGGATGGGGAGTCCAGGGGCGACACACGGGTCGACCCGTACGAAATGCCGATGGCGTGCAAGGACGGACACCTCCGCGAGATATCGGCCTTCGGCCGATGGTCGATACAAGATCGAGCACGACGGATGCGATGCGCGCGATGCATTGCGTGGGAGCGGGGAAGGTGCCATGATGGTAGTCAGTTGTTGACTAATCGCGCACCCCATTCCCCGGAGAACCCTGCACCATGGAGCCCGTCATCATCTGTCCCGACGATGTGTCGCGCCTCGGCAACGAGCTGACCGGCCTGATCATCACGCAGGAGGTCAACGCGCCGCGATCGCGGCGGCGCGCCTTTCACAAGGGGCACCGGATCGCCGCCGGGGACCTGCCGACGATCGCCGCGCTCGACCACGCCATCCACGCGGTGCGGCTGGCCGACGATGATGTGCACGAGGAAGATGCGGCGCGCTTCCTGGCCGACCTGATTCGCGGGGATGGGCTGCGCCCGCGCACGCCGGTTCAGAGCCGGATCAATATCATCGCCGAGCACAAGGGCTTGCTGCGGGTCGATGCGGAAGCTGTTATTGCGATCGATACCTTCACCGGCATCGGCGTGTTCACGATGCCCGATCGATTGCCGGTGGTGCCGGGCAAGATCGTCGCGGGGGCGAAGATCGCGCCGGTGGCTATTCCCCGCACGACGCTCGATGAGGTCGCCTGCTACCTGAAGGGGCGGAAGCACCCCCTCATCCGGGTCAAACCGTTCCTGCCACTCGTCGCCGGGGTGGTCGTGACCGAGGGGTTGAACCCGAAGATTCGCGAACGCTTCGAGGAGGTCGTGCGCACAAAGATCGGCTGGTACGGCGGGAGCGTTTTGCGGTTCGCACATGTCGAGAACGTGCCGGACCAGGTGGCGAACGCGGCGAACGCGATGCTGGCGGAAGGGGCGACGCTGATCCTGACGGCGGGCGGGAACATCATGGACCCGCTGGATGCGTCGATCCAGGCGTTACCGGGCTTCGATGCGAGCCTGCTGCGGCTCGGGGCGCCGGCGCATCCCGGCTCGATGTTCTGGCTGGGATACACGAACGCGGGAATCCCGGTCGTGAATCTCGCGACGTGCTCGATGTACTCACGATCGACGGTGGCGGATCTCGTATTGCCATGGGTGATGGCGGGCGAGCGGGTCACGATCGAGGATATGGCATCGCTGGGCTACGGCGGGCTGCTGGACCGCAACATGAGCTGGCGCTTCCCACCGTACGACGAGGACTCGGTGGACGAGCCCGACGAGGAATAGGCACGCACACGCTCGATCCGGTCTGCAGGAAGTGGTCCCTCCTCCCGTACAATGAGGCGCAAGGAAACAGCAGAGGCAGGGGCGGCATTGACCGTCCGCAACGCGCCAGGCGAGGAGTGAACCGTGCCCAATTCCACCACCATCGCGCAATCGACGTTCGGGGAGCATGACGGCAAGAGCGTCGAGCGCTTTGTCCTGACCAACGACCAGGGACTGGAGGTCGCGCTCATCAGCTACGGCGCGGCGATCCAGGAACTGTTCGTGCCGGCGCCGGGAACCGGCCAGCGAGCCAACATCGTGCTTGGATTCAAGGATCTCGCGGGCTATCTCGGCAAGAACCCGCACTTCGGCTCGGTGCTCGGGCGGTACGCGGGCCGGATCGGCGGGGCGAGCTTCCCGCTCGACGGCGAGACCGTCCATATCACGGCGAACCGCGGGGGGAACAGCTCCCACGGCGGGGCGAAGCCCTTCGACAAGTACGTGTGGGAGGCAGAGGTCGTGCGGACGACGGACGGTCCCGGCGTGCGCTTCAGTCGGACGAGCCCGGATGGCGAGGAAGGGTATCCCGGCCGCCTCGATGTGCAGGTCATCTACACGCTGACGGACGACAACGGCCTCCGGCTGCATTACACGGCGTCCACGGACAAGCCGACGATCATCAACCTGACCAACCACTGCTATTTCAATCTCGGGGGCGAGGCATCGGGCGTCGTGGACGGGCAGATCCTGCAGATCAACGCGGGCCAGACCGCGATCGTCGATGAGGCGCAGATCCCGACCGGGGAGATCGTCTCGTTGGACGGCAACTCGCTCGATTTCCGGTCGGCGAAGCGGCTGGGTGAGGTCAGCCGTGACGCGGCGAACCCGCAGGTCGTGATCGGGCGGGGGATCGACCAGAGCTACATCATCGATCGCGTGCCGGCGGACGATGCGTCACTGATCGAGGCGGCAAGGATCGAGGACCCGGCCAGCGGGCGCGTGATGGAGGTGCTGACGACCGAGCCGACGGTGCACGTCTACACGAGCAACTCGCTGGACGGCTCGGTGGCGGGATACAGCGGCGCGCTTTACCGGCAGGGGGACGCGATCTGCTTCGAGACGCAGCACCTGCCGGACTCGCCGAATCACCCGGAGTTCCCCTCGACGGTGCTGCGACCGGGTGAGCAGTTCACCTCGACAACGGTCTATCGCTTTCCCAGGAATTCCTAGGGACCGCTCTCCCCGCCCGAGAAGGCGGCCACAAGGGACGCATCTACGGGGAAATTCGAAATGGCGGCGGAGCCCCGTCGCGGGACAACGTGTCAGCCGCCTCTCGCGATGCCGGATATCGGCCTTCGGCCGATGGCGCAGACCAGCTGGTGGTTCGCCGCTACGGTTTCGATCTCGCTCAGGGGAATCTTGCTCGCCTTGGAGGTTGTGGTATGCAATCTCCAGGGTCGACACACGGGTCGACCCGTACGAATTGGAGAGCGTTGTCCTTCGCATGAAGAACGGGTGGACCCGTACGAATGTGCGGGTAGTCCTCGGCGTACGCCTACCAGAACATCCGATCGCATATACAATGGCGTGAACGAACGCTCCTGCCGGAGCGTCGCCACGTCGTGTCGCGACACTGTCATTCGAACCGGAAGCAGTTTCTTGAGAGCAGCCGAACGCCTGGACAATCCACCGCCCCTTGAGCCGTACGACGATTTCTGGCCCGACGATGCGTTTGAACTCCCTCCTCCGCCAACCCTGCCGAAGGCCGACGAGTACCAGCAACGGGTGATCGACGCGGCCGAGACGTCGCTGCGCGTGATCGCGCCGGCCGGGGCGGGCAAGACGCAGACCCTGGTGCGGCGCGTGAAGCGGCGGATCGACGACGGGGTGCCGGCGCGGCGGATTCTCGTGCTGACATTCGACCGCAATGCGAAACGCTCGTTCGAGGGCATCATCCAGCGAATGGGCATGCGCGCGCGTCCCGATATCCGCACGCTCAACGCGTTCGGGTGGGATGTGCTGCGGCGCGAGTTTCCCGACGAGCGGTTCGAGCTGGTCAAGTCGTGGCATGTGCTGGGGAATCGCGGGATCAACCCGGCCGGATCGAAGCACCTGCTGATCCGGCAACTGGCGGAGATCGGCGACCCGAAGGACCTGCTGGCGATCTTCGATGCGCTGAAGGACCATCTCTTCGACCCGCGCGACCGTGCCTACAAGGAGCGCACGGCGTGGATCGTCGCCAACTACCAGCGGCTTGTGCCGGACGCGTTCTTCACGCGATTCGGCGAACGCTACGCCGCGGAGTTCGCCAGCGCCATCTCCGACGAATTCCGCGCCTACGAGCGGTTCCTGGCGTCGCGCAACGCGATCGACTACCAGGACCAGAAGCTGAGGACGCTTCGCCTGCTGCAGGAAAACGACCAGGTGCGGGAGCGGATCCAGCAGCGGTACGACGAGATCATTGTCGACGAGGTGCAGGACATCAACCGGCTAGACGCGGAACTGATCAAGACGATCGCGGAGCAGGCGACGCTGGTGCTGACCGGGGATGACGACCAGGCGATCTACGAGTTCCGGTGGGCCTCGCCGCAATTCATGATCGACCCGAACGCGTTTTTCGACCGGACATTCACGACCTTCGAGCTGAGCCTGAACTACCGGTGCCCGCCGACGATCCTCAACCACGCACTTCCCCTGATCGAGCACAACGTCGGGCGGGTGGCGAAACAACCGCGCGCGTTCAAGCCCGACGGTGGCGAGATCACGGTGATGTCCGCATCCACGACGCTGCTGGAGGCGCGCAAGATCCTGGCGTGGATCGAGGAGGTACGGGCGGAGTCGCCGGACCTGCGCTATGAGGATGTCGCGGTGCTCTATCGCGTCAATGCCCAGCACTACCTGATTCAGACGGAGCTCTTCCGCAACCGCATCCCGTACACGGTGAACGAGCGCTTCGACCTGCGGATCATCTGGCGGAAGGCGCTGACGCTGCTGGAGATCTCGACCAAGCTGCGCGGCGGCGAGCCGCTGCCGGTGGAGGACCGGCGCGCCGCGATGGAGCTCTACCCGTCGTTCGGCAGCCTGCGGCAGGCGGATCTCGGCTGGATCGCGGGGCAGGGCACGGAGCGCGAGAAGTTCCCAGGTACTGCGACCTTCAACGCGATCCAGGAACGGCTCAACGCCGGCGTCGCGGGATACTTCCGCAGCGCGATGCGGGCGCTGGTCGAGGCGAGGACGCTGCACGACGAGCTGGACGTGATCGGCAGCCGCTTCCTCGGGTTCAGCGAGCAGGGTGGGCCGGAGGCGGCTGACGAATCGCCGATGGAGGAACTGCAGGAGATCGCGCGCAAGATGAACGCGCCGCGCGAGGAGTTCATCCAGCGGTTCGGCCGTTTTCTCTACTCGTCGGAGATCCAGCGCGGGAACGGCGAGGATCGCGGGGTCGAGCTGAGCACCTGCCACGGGGCGAAGGGGCGGGAGTGGAAGGCGGTGATCCTGCCGTCGTGCAACGAGGGCAAGTTCCCCGATTACCGGAGCACGCAGCAGGACCAGGATCTGGAGGCGGAACGTCGCCTGTTCTACGTCTCGATGACCCGCGCCTCGCAGCACCTCTGCATCTCCTATCTCAAGGATGACGAGAAGAAGCAGAAGTCGCCGGATCCGAGCCGGTTCCTCTACGAGGCCAAGCTGCTGGAGGGACCGCCACCGCCGCTCCGGAACGAGCGGCCGAGCCGCGCGCTGGACTACGAGCCGCCGAGACCGCGCGCCAGGGGGGAGCGAGCCTCGGCCACGCGGGGACCCGGCAAGCTCGGCAAGCGGCACACGCAATCCAGCGGAGGCAGGGCCGGCAGGGCACCGGCGGCTGGATCGCCATCGGTCGCGAGCGCGAGCGGTGCTGGCCCGGCCACGAGCAAGGTGCCGGTGGAAGAGCTCCTGCCGCCGACGATCATCCTCGTGCCCGGCAAGCCGAAGCGGCGGATGAGCTTCCCGCGGGAGGGCGACGTGCGGCGGTTCGTCAACGAGCTGACCGAGAGCCCGAAGCCGCTGCGATTGCCGGAGGTCGAGGTCACCTACGAGGAGCCGGAGGCGACCTACGCACTGCAGCTCGGGCTGGTCTTGCGCGGGGTTCCCTATCAGATTACGGAACATCATCGCCTGCTGGAATCGGCGCATTTCGCGGCGGTCTACCGGACGCTGACGAATGCGGAGCCGGCGTTTCAACGACTGGCTGGAGCGCCGATTGCTGGCAACTCCGCCTACAAGGGGCTGGCGATCCGGACGCTGGTACGGGTGGCGCGCGAATTCGGGATCTCGTCGCGGAAGGGCACCGATGTGCTGAACGATGCGATCCAGCACGCGGTGCGGACGCAGGGCGATACCGATGAGCAGGGCATCCGGTTCCTGCTGTCGGAGGAGCCGGGCTGACGCCGGGTGCGGCACGGGCTCACCGGTCCGGAAAACTCCCGTCCACGTCCGCGCGTATGCCAGGTGTGCGTGGCTTCTCACGCTCACGCCGTCTTTCGCGCACCCATGCGCCGGTAGAGACACCGGCGCCACAGGCAAGGAGCCTCCAACAGCGATGTTGTGCCCCAACGACCAAACCGAACTCGTGATCTCCGACCGCCAAGGGGTCGAGATCGACTACTGCCCGAAGTGCCGGGGTGTCTGGCTGGACCGCGGCGAGCTGGACAAGATCATCGACCGCACGCTGCCGAGTGCGGCAGCGCCGGTCGCCGAGAGCGAGCGCCGGCCCCAAACAGACGGCCGGAATGCACGCCCCTATCGCGACGATGATGACGATTGGGATGACGACGACCGGCGCTACGGTCGCAAAAAGAAGAAGCGCGAGTCGTTCCTGAGCGATCTCTTCGACTTCTAGGCGGGATGACAGGGAACGGAAGACGAGTGGGGAGTTCCCCACTCGTCTTTTGCGTGCTGGTTGGTGCTTCAACGGTGAAACGGTGGTCTGGATGAGAGGCATCCAAAACACAGCACAGGTATCGGCAATGGCGCATTCGGAGCGTGTGATAGATCGAGATATCGACCTTCGGTCGATCGGTGCCGACGCAGCTGCTGACATAGAGTCGCACCCTACGAACGAGACAGGACACCAGGAGGCGCGCCCGACGAACGGAGAGATGCACCGAGGTCCGTCCTAACGATCGGCCCAGTTGACGACGGCGTGGAGCAGGACGTTGGCCCCGGCGGTGCTGTCGGCTTCGGTAATGCGCTCATCGGGATGGTGGGTCACGCCGTTCGCGCAGGGCACAAAGATCATCCCGGTTGGGCAGAGCCGGGCCATGAAATAGGCGTCATGCCCGGCCTGGCTCGTGATGTCCGTGTGTGCGTAGCCCAGCTCGCGGGCAGCGGAGCGGACGGCATCGACCGCGTTGGTGTCGAAGATGGCACCGCCCCAGCTCCAGCGATCGATGAACCTGAACGTCGTGTGCGTCAACTCGGCGGCCTTTCGTGCGGCCTGCTCGACCTCGGCCATCATCTCGCCGGCGACCGCGGGGTCGGGATGGCGTACATCGCCTGCCAGCTCGCAATAATGCGAGAGGATACCGGGCTTGTTCGGAATCGCGGCAATCCGGGCGGTGGTGGCCATCCCGCTCTCTGCTCCGTGCGCGAGACCGATATCATCGATGGCAGCGGCCAGGCGGGCGGCGGCGGCCAGCGCGTTCTTGCGCTCGGCCATGGGCCGGGTGCCGGCGTGAGCGGTCTCGCCGAAGAATTCCAGCTTGAAGCCGTGAACCGTCGCGGCGCCGGCAACCACGCCGATCTGCTTCTCCATCCGCTCCAGGCGAGGCCCCTGTTCGATATGCAGCTCGAAGTAGCCATCGATCTGCTCTCGTTGCGGTGAGGCGGTGCCCAGGTAGCCGATGCGCTCCAGCTCCTGGCGCAGGGTGCGGCCGTCATCGGTGCTGGGAATCGCGTACGCCCACTCGTAGTCGTAGACCCCGGTAAAGCAACCAGACCCCAGCATGGGAGGCGGGAAGCGAGCACCCTCCTCGTTCGTCCAATTGACGAGCTGAAGCGGGCGCCTGGTCTGGTAACCGAGGTCGTTCAGCGTGCGAATGAGCTCAAGGGCCCCGAGCACGCCGAGCACGCCGTCGAACTTGCCCCCCTCCTCCTGGGTGTCGAGATGGCTGCCCAGCATGACGGCCGGGAGGTCATTCTCGATCCCGTCACGGCGGGCGAACATATTGCCCAAGGGATCGATCTCCACCGTCAGCCCTGCCTCGGTGCACCAGGTCGCGAAGAGATCGCGCATTCGCCTGTCGTCGTCGTTGAGGGCGAGACGACCGAGGCCCTCCCCTTTCGTGCCGATGGAAGCGGAGCGCATGATCGCGTCCCACAATCTGGATCCGTCGATTCTGGCGGCGGCTGGCAACATTTCCCCGAACTCCCTTGCTCTGTCCCAAAAGGCGGCCGATCCACGACGGGATGTTGACCGCCAAACGGGCACCTGATATGCTGCGCGCAATCGATTGCGAGAATATGAACGACCGGCGATTGCGACCAGTGTAGCGTGCGCAAACGATTGCGGAGTGTCAGATGGCGACGATGTCCGACATTGCAAAGCTCGCGGGGGTTTCCGTTACTACAGTCTCCCACGTCCTGAACAACAGCCGCCCGGTGCGGGAGGAAACGAGCGACCGCGTAAAATCGGCGGCGCTCGATCTCGGCTATCGCCCGAACGGCCTCGCCCGGAGTCTCCGCCGCAAGGAGACCCTGACGATCGGACTCGTCGTGCCGGATATCGCCAACCCCTTCTTCGCCGAGATCGGCCGCGGGCTGGAAGTCGCGAGCTTCAACGCCGGCTACCACGTCATCTTCTGCAACTCGGGAGGCGACGCGGAGCAGGAATCGAGACACATCGTGGCCCTGCTGGAAAAGCGGGTGGACGGCATCGTCATCGCTCCCGCCGCGATCGAGCCTGAACCCCTCGTCGCCATGATCGGCGGCGACATTCCGGTGGTGATGATCGACCGCGACATCCCGGGGCTCGGCTGCGATGTCGTGATGGCGGATAACGCCTCCGGTGGCCGTCAGGCGGTCGACCATCTCGTTGCCCTAGGGCACCGGCGGATCGGATGCGTGGTCTCGAGGGCGGCATCGCGCTCCACCGAGCCGGGTCGGTTTCATGGGTATCGGCAAGGGATGCGAGCGGCGGAACTGGATGATACGTCGCTGGTCGTGGTGACAGACGAACTCGAGAACGCGACGCCGGAATCCGAGGTCGACGCGGGCTACATCGCGACGAGCCAGTTTCTCCAGTCGAATCCCCGGCCGACGGCGCTCTTTCTGACCAATGACCTGATGGCGATCGGAGCGTTGCGGGCGGCGCATGATAACGGCATCACTGTCCCGGATGAACTCTCCATCGTGGGGTTCGATGACATTTTGCTCGCGAGATACGCGATTCCCTCGCTGACGACGGTAATCCAGCCGCGAAGCGCGATGGGAACGTTCGCCGCCGAGCTGCTGATCGCCAGATCACGGGATCGCGCGAGCGAGTGGCGGCGAAACACCCTCGATGTCTCGTTGGTTGCTCGTGAATCGACCGGCCCCTGCCGGGTACATGCCTGAAGGAAGGACAACGCACGCGTGGTGACACATCAGACCGACAACCGGAGCCACAGCATCAAGTTCGCAACGGATCTGTGTACGTTCTACAACCCGGAGTTCTGGGGCGGTGAGGGCGGATACGCCGACATCGGAAACCTCTTCTCGTGGGGAACGTGGAATGAACTCACGTTCTGGAACCGGGTGCTGGATTCCGTGAGGGACGCCGGGCTCGACGGCATCGAGATCACGTTCGCTCCGGGGGACTGGACGAGTGCGCTGACCGCGTACGGGTCGGCCCAGGGATTCGCCGATGAGGTCGGCCGGCGCGGACTGGAGGTCTGCTCCGGGTTCTTCTCATCGCGGGTGCCGGGAACCGAGCGTCGCCTCGACCTGGGATCGCCGGACGACCGAAGCGAATACGTCGAGATTGCCGAACGGTACGCGGAGTTCCTGGGCGCCTGTGGGGCGCAGGTGATGATCACCGCGCTCGGGTTGCGGCGCACGAAATCGGCCGAGCCCCCACTCTTCGTTGACTTGTCCCTGGCGCAATCGATTGCGGAGACGCTGAACCAGATCGGCGCGGCGACCGCCCGCCAAGGGGTCAAGCTCGCCCTGCATCCTGAAGCCTTCACGGTCTTCCGCGACAGCCGGGACGCCGACCTCTTCATGCTGCTGACGGACCCGAATTATGTCTCGCTCTGCCCGGACACGGCGCAGTTCACCGTCGCCGGCTCGGACCCGATCGAGATCGTGAAGCGGCACCGCGACCGCATCGTGCTGACGCACTGGAAGGACGCGGTGGGCCCCGCCCCCGAGGGCGTGGAGATCGACGACAAGATCTATCAAACCCAGATCCAGTGGTTCGCGCAGGTCGGACAGGGTGTGGTGGACTGGCCGGCGTGGGCGCGGCTGCTGCGCGACCTGCGCTATTCCGGGTGGGCCGTGTTCGAGCTCGATGGGGCTGCCGATCCGGTCGGCGAGCTGAGCGCGATCCGCACCTACGTGGAGTCTGCGCTGGGCCATTTGCTACCGTAACCGGCCTTGGCCGCGACGCGGCCGGAGAGGAGTCCTTCTGATGAAGCCGTTTCGGGTTGGGGTCGTGGGATGCGGCGAGATCGCGCAGATCATGCACCTGCCCTACCTTGCGGAACTGCCGCGGTTCGAGATCGGCGCGCTGTGCGATCTGTCGCCCACGGTGGTGGAGGCGATGGGCGAACGCTACGGCGTGGCCGATCGGTACACGGATTACCGGGAGCTTGTGAGCCAGAGTGATCTGGACATCGTCGCCATCCTGACCCTGGATCACTTCGACGTCGCCCGCGCCGCGATCGATGCGGGGAAGCACGTTTTCGTGGAGAAGCCGCTCTGCTTCTCGGTCACCGAGGCTCAGGAGCTGGTGACCCTGGCGAAGATGCAGGGTGTGCTGCTGATGGTCGGGTACATGAAGTGCTACGACCCGGGGTTCGAGTACGCCGCGAACTACATGCAGAGGATGACGGATATCCGGAAGATCCACCTGCAGGACCTGACCGGCGTCTTCGATGCGCACCTGCCGCTCTACGACCTGGTGCGTGGAAACGACATTCCGCAGGAAGCCGTCAACGCCCAGCGTTCCCGGATCCAGGAGAGCATCATCGGCACGCTCGGCCCAGAGGCGGCGGAGCATGCGGACCTCTTCCGAAAGCTTCTCATGCTCTGCACGCACGACTTTGCGGTCCTGCGCTCGGCGTTCGGGATGCCCAGCTCCGTCCTGTTCAGCGATCTCACCCATGACTGGGGAATTACGGCCGTGCTCGACTACACGGAGGGGCGCCGCTGCGTCTTCGAGGTGGGATCGTGGCCGAAGTACCCGTGGTTCCACGAGCATCTGGTGGCCTTTGGCCGGGACGAGATCGTGACGGTGGCGTTCGCGCCGCCGTTCGTGAGGAACGCTCCCACGACGGTCCAGATCGAACGTAGCGACGTGGGGCAATACGTGAAGAGCGAGGTCGTCGTCTCGCACGAGGAAGCGTTCAAACGCGAATGGAGCCATTTCGCCGACTGCATTGCGACCGGAAGCACCCCGAGAACCGATGGGGCCGGTGCGGTGCAGGACATCGAGCTGGCCGTCGAGATCGTGCGCGCGATTCCCGCGGTGGTCACTCAGCCAACGCCGACGCTGGCCTAGCGGTGGCGGGCCGACGCCCCTTCGGGGCCGGCCCCTACATGCCGGATCGTCCGTTCTCCAATGAAAGGAGCGCAGCACGTCGGGTCCCACGCTCGAATCAATGAATCGGCTCTTTCACTCACTCTGGAGGTTTCTCTCATGACCGCAAAGACTTCTGAGGCTCACAACTCCGACGCGATGTTCTCCCGCCGGCAGGTGCTGGCGACCGGCGGCAAGCTGGCCGTCCTCGGCGCGATGCTGAGTGGCGCCGGCTGGACATTTGGTGCATCCGCCGCCGCCCAGGAGGCGGATGCCACGCCGGAGAACGGGCCGGCCTTCGTCGCGGATTCGTCCGGCGATCCGCAGAGCGGCGGCACGCTGACCATTCTGTCGCCGTCCGATGCCTCGACACTTCATCCCGGGGCCAAGACCAACTTCTACGACACGTTCTGGCAGATGGCGCTCTACGACAGCCTGGTCATCCACGGGTTCGATGGCAAGATCTATCCGGCGCTGGCCACGAGCTGGGAATCGAGCGAGGATGGCACGGTCTGGACATTCAAGCTGCGGGATGACGTGGTCTTCCACTCCGGGGAGCCCTTCACCGCGGCCCACGTGGTGGACCACTTCACCCGCTGGAAGGAGTTTCCGTCCAGCATCAAGGTGAAGCTGCTGGAGAAGGTGGAAGCGCCGGACGACTACACGGTGGTCTGCACGCTCTCCTCGCCGACGCTGGTCTTCCTCAACAACGTGAGCCAGACGGAGTTCACCTATTCGGCGATCCCCAACATGAACCTCGTCGCGGAGCTGGGCGACAACTACGGACTGAACGAAGCCGATGGCACCGGTCCCTACAAGTTCGAGGAATGGGTGAAGGACGATCACCTGACGCTCGTCCGCAACGACGACTACGCCTGGGGCCCGGAGTTCTACGACAACAAGGGCGCAGCATTTCCGGAGCGGATCATCTTCAAGACGATCCCGGAGGAAGCGTCGCGCTCGGCACTGGTGGAAACCGGCGACGCCGACATGAACATCGAGACGCCGCCGCGGGATGTCGAGCGGTTGCAGGCGGTGAACGGGGTCGAGGTCGCGTCGTTCCCGCGCTTCTCGTGCAACAACATCGGCTTCAACATGGAGAAGCCGCTCTTCCAGGACATCAAGGTCCGGCAGGCGATCATGCACGCCGTGAACCGGGACGAGATCGTCGAGTTCGTGATGTTCAAGCAGGCGATGCCGGCGGAAGGCTACCTGCCGCCGACGATGCTGGGCGCAAATCCGCGCGACGTGACGCGGCCGCTGGTCGAGTACAACGTCGACATGGCCAATCAACTGCTGGACGAGGCGGGGTGGACCAAGGGCGACGGCGACATCCGGGAGAAGGACGGGCAGAAGCTCAGCTTCACCACCTACCTGATCCTCGAGATCCAGGAGCAGGTCTGCCAGGTGATCCAGGCGCAGCTCCTGGAGATCGGCGTCGACATGCAGATCCGGCGTCTGGAACAGGCGGCCTTCGACGAAGCGATGGTCGCGGGCGAGCACGATGCCCGCTATCACCCGCAATTCATGGCGACGCCGGATCACATGTACTTCTATCACAGCGACTTCGCGCCGCTGCCGAACAGCACCCGCTTCAAGGATCCGAAATTCGACGAGCTGTTCAACACGAGCCAGACGACGATCGACGAGGACGAGCGGCTGGCGACCTTCAACGAGATGGAGAAGTACCTCCTCGAACAAGCGGTCGTCGTGCCGATCATGCACGTCAACTGGATCATCACGTACCAGGACAAGGTCAAGGGCACGAAGTTCCACAACATCATGCCGACCTACAAGCTGATGGATACGTGGATCGGCTAGAGCAGGTTGCGGCGGTGTAGGCGGGCCGACGACCTTTCGGGGTCGGCCCGTCAACGAACGGGGTACCTTCGGCAACGCGCTTTCGTACCGTGTCAACGGTCCTTTGCTGGGGGACGCCACGAAAAGAGATTTCTCGACAAGCTCCGACGCGCTGCTGAAATGACGAGGGAATGAGGGTGTCTCTCTGCACGCCGCCCCCAGCGTTTCGGGCCTGACGCAGCGTTCGTTCGCAAACCGGGCGGGGATGGGGAGGCGTCTCCATCCCCGTCCAACCCATCCCGGCGCATCATGTTCCGGCCGCCCGACTGAAAGGAGCGTGCATGGCTTTCATCCTGAGACGGCTCCTGGCCACGATCCCGACGCTATTGGGCGTGCTGATCCTGGTGTTTCTCATCACCCGCCTTACCCCTGGCGATCCGGCGAGGCAGATCGCGGGAGCAGAAGCCTCCCAGGAGGAAGTTGCCCGGCTGCAGCACCAACTCGGGCTGGACCGGCCCCTGCCGGTGCAATTCGGCGTGTTCCTGTGGGACGCCGTGCGGGGTGACCTGGGTCGATCGCTGCTGACGGACCGCCCTGTCTTCGGCGAGCTCGTCTCTCGCTTCCCGACCACGTTCCGCGTCACGACGCTGGCAATGCTGATCGCCCTGGTGGTGGGGCTCCCGCTCGGGGTGCTCTCCGCGACGCGCCGACACTCTCCGATCGATGCGCTGGCGACCATGATCGCCCTGTTCGGCGTGTCGATGCCGCTCTTCTGGACCGCCATCATGGGCATCCTGCTCTTCTCGGTGCGGTTGCAATGGCTGCCGGTAGGCGGGTTATACGGTCCGATCTGGACCATCGAGGGGTTCAAGGCGTACATCCTGCCGTGCGTGACGCTCTCGCTGATCCCGATCGCGCTGATCGCCCGGCTGACACGATCGTCGATGCTGGAGGTGCTCAACCGCGAATACGTGACCGTGGCGCGCGCCAAGGGACTGGCCGAGCGACGCGTGGTGATCGGCCACGCGCTGCGGAACGCGCTGGCGCCGGTGATCACCTACGTGGGGCTGCAGTACGGCTTCCTGCTGGGCGGGGCCGTTGTGACGGAGACGATCTTCGCGCTGCCCGGTGTCGGACGGCTGGTCGTCACGTCCATCAGCCAGCGCGATTACCCGATGATCCAGGGCGCGATCCTGATGATTGCCGTGATCTTCGTACTGATCAACCTCATCGTGGACATCATCTGCGCAAAGCTGGATCCGAGAATTTCCTATGAGTGAGCAGATGCGCATGCGTCAGACTACGACGAAGCCGAAGGAGCTGAGCAGCCGGGCGCACAGTCCACGAGGCGAACAGGCGCTGCGCCTCTGGCGCGCCTTCGCCCGCAACAGGCTGGCGGTGGTCGGCCTGGTGATCGTGCTGCTCTTTATCATCGTCGCCGTGTTCGCACCGTGGCTTGCTCCCTACAATCCGAACAAGCAGGTGCTGCGCGATCAGTTGCAGGCATCGAGCAGCGCCCATTGGCTGGGTACCGACGATGTCGGGCGCGACATCCTGTCGCGGATCATCATCGGCAGCCGCATCTCCCTGCTCGTCGGCCTGATCGCCACGGGTATCGGCGCGGTGCTGGGCACGCTGGCCGGATTGCTTGCCGGCTACTACCGCCGTCTCGACGGCTGGATCATGCGGGGGATGGATATCCTGCTCTCGTTTCCCAGCGTCCTGCTCGCGGTGGCGATCATCGCGATTCTCGGCCCCGGGATCGGCAACGTCATGATCGCGGTTGGCATCAACTCGATCCCGGCGTATGCCCGGCTGGTGCGCTCGACCGTGCTGTCGCTGAAGGGATCCGAGTTCGTGCAGGCCGCGCGGTCGATCGGGACGTCGGAGCGGCGGATCATGGCGCGACACATCCTGCCGAACTGCCTGAGCCCGATCATCGTCTACTCCACCCTGCAGATTGGCGGCGCGATCCTGACGGCGTCGATCCTGTCGTTCCTCGGGTTCGGGGTGCAACCGCCCGATGCCGAATGGGGGCAGATGGTGAATGCGGGACGAGGGTGGCTGCAGCAGGCGCCGCATATCGCCACCTATCCGGGACTGGCCATCTTCTTCGTGGTGATGGGGTTCAACCTGTTCGGGGATGGCTTGCGCGATGTGCTCGATCCGCGAATGCGGTCGACGGGTTAGCGGGTCGGGGAAGCGGCGGCGAGCAAACGCCCCTTCCCCGTGATGGTGATGCGCCGGGGACCGGTCACGCGATGACCTCGCAGGTATCGGGCTGCGCCCGATCGGCAAGGCACAAGGTCCTCCCCTACGAATGAGCGGTGCACCTTACCCGGTTTGTAGGCTAGTTCTTGTCGGCGAGGCGGGTCCAGTTCTCGTTCCGGCCCTCGACGACATCTCCGGTCGGCTCCTCCGCGGCCTCTTCCTCGCCGAGATCCTCGGGACCCGAGGCAGCACCCGAACGCTCCCGCACGGCCTCGGGTTCCGGCTCCAGCCGGGGATCGATGGCCTTGCCCTCGCGTCCGACGGAGACGCCCGCGTCGGAGGCGACGGTTCCCTCCGCGATATCGGACAGCCTGCTATCGCGAACCGGCGTGACGCTCTCCTCTGGATCGACCGACTGGGTGCCGGAGCTCAGATCGGTGTACGTGCCGGTGCGGTCATCGACCTCGGTCTCGCTCGAGAGCGCGCGTGGCGCGTTGAAAGTCCCCGTCATCGGCTCCGTCGATTCGGCGGCGACCTCGGCCGCGTCGGCGGTGACGACACCGGGACCCGACGACTGCCCGTCGTCGGCGGGCGGGCTCTCCCACCCCTGTTCGAGGGCGATCTCCCTGGTCACCGTGAGGTAGACGGCATCGATGCCGACGTTGGCGATCGCGGCCGCCGGGATGTAGTAGTCGTGCTTGAAGATGAAGCCCTTGCGCACGTGGACGTAGGTGCCAGTGGCGTCCTGGACCTCGCCGATCTTCTCGCCATCGCTGGACAGCACATCCATCCCCTCGTGGACCGCCCAGTTCGCCGGGGTGTTTTCATCGCCGTTTTCGCGCGTCGTCATGGGTTGGTACCACCTCCTGGTTCATCAGCCGAACGAATGCTGCTTGAATCGCACATCGCAGACCGCGAGCCCACGGGGCCGGCATCGGGCAACTGACGAGAAGTGAGCACGGCCTGTACGGTGTCGCAGGTGATACGCCGGGAACGCCCACGAGCGAGATTTCTCGACTACGCTCGAAACGACGGAGGCGGCGCGGTCGCCTCATGCGTCCGCGCCGCCACACTGATGCGCGGCGGGCCACGAGCGAGATTTCTCGACTGCGCTCGAAATGACGATAAACGGGAACGTTCCCGCGCGTCGATGATTTGACGCGGCGCAAGGGCATGCAACTTGCCACTGGCTTCCATCAAGCGAAGTGCCCGGAGGGAATGACGACATGAGCAAACGAACGGTTCCGGACGAACTTGCCACGGTCTACGCGACGATTCGCCAGGCAATCGTCGACCGGCAGCAACTGCTCTTCGTGTACGAGGGGCACCGGCGCGAGGTATGCCCCCACTCGCTTGGGTGGAAGGAGAACCGGCTTGCCTGCTTCGCCTTCCAGTTCGCGGGCGGCAGCCGCACACCGCTACCGCCTACCGGGGAATGGCGGTGCTTCCACCTCGACCGGATGACGGAGGTGCAATCCCGCACCGGGCCGTGGCATACCGGGCCAGCGATTCACCTGAACAGCAGCTGTATCGACTACTTCGAGGCAAGCGTGGAATCGGGATAAGGGACCTGTGTGGCCACCGGTCGGCGGTGGAACCACGGCGGCCACAAGGGCCGCATCTACGAAGGTACAGGGCTACCGTTTGCCGGGCGCTCTAAGCCTGCTCTCTCGCGTGGTCGAGTCCGGGGGTAGCCTTGTTGAGCCATGACCGGCGGGCGCTGGCATCGGCCCTGCTGGGCGGAATGGACACGTTTCCGGAGACGGCGCGAGAACAACGGGGTTCTTGCGCGGCGATGCGGGCGCTGCCCGCGCATGTGAAGAGGGTTCCACCATGTCCGTCATGCCTCTCTCCTCCGCACACGTTACCCGCCGGCACCTGGTTCATTCGGCCGCCGCGTCGCCCGTCCTGCTGGCGCTCGTCGCGAGCGGCGCCGTGGCCGGGGCGCAAGCGTCAACACCGCAGGCATCGCCGAATGCGACGCCTGCCAGTACCATTCCCGGTATCACGAGCACATCGTTCGGAACCGTGGAAGGGCAACCGGTGGAACAACACACGCTGTCGAATGCAAACGGAATTGAGGTCACTATCCTGACGTACGGGGCGATCATCCAGTCGCTGAAGGTTCCCGACCGGAAGGGCACGCTCGGGAATATCGTGCTGGGGTTCGACAACATCGATGATTATGTCGCCAAGAGTCCCTACTTCGGCGCGCTGGTCGGGCGCTTTGCCAACCGGATCGCCAAGGGGAAGTTCACGCTCGATGGCAAGACCTACTCCCTGCCGATCAACAACGATCCCAACTCGCTCCACGGCGGCGACAAGGGGTTTGACAAGCACATCTACAAGGCGGAGCCGTCGAAGGCGAACGATGGCGTCAGCCTCAAGCTCTCGCGGGTCAGCCCCGACGGTGAGGAAGGGTATCCCGGCACGCTGACCTACTCGGTGACCTACACGCTGACGGAGAAGAATGAACTCCGGCTCGAGTACGAGGCGACGACCGACAAGGATACGGTCATCAACCTCTCCAACCACTCCTACTTCAACCTGGCGGGCGAGGGCTCGGGAACGATCTACGATCACGAACTGCAGCTCAACGCCTCCCATTACACGCCCACGGACAAGACGGCGATCCCGACCGGCGAGATCGCGCCGGTTGCCGGCACGCCGTTCGACTTCACGACGGCGAAAGCGATCGGGCGGGATATCCGCGACGGCAAGGATCCGCAGATCATCATCGGGCGTGGGTATGACCACAACTGGGTGCTCGACCGTCCGAAGGGCGACACGACATCCCTCCAGCTGGCGGCGCGCGTGAAAGATCCGGCATCCGGTCGCGTACTGGAGATGCACACGACGCAACCGGGAATCCAGTTCTATTCGGGCAACTTCCTCGATGGCACCTTCGCGGGAACCAGCGGCAAGGTCTATCGCCAGGGCGATGCGATCGCGCTGGAGACCCAGCATTTCCCGGATTCGCCGAATCAGCCCGATTTCCCCTCGACCGTGCTGAAGCCGGGGGAGACGTTCACATCGACAACGGTCTGGACGTTCACCACGGAATAGGCAAGGCACCCACGGGACCTGCGCTACACTGCTCACCATGCTTCAGGTGATCGATGACCGGGGGATTGCAATCTCCCGGTCATTGGAAAGGTTTGCACTGTGAGCGCAGCATCAATCCCCATCGCCGTGCAGGATCCTCGCCGGTTTCGCATCGAGGAAGCGTTTGCCAACGGTGTGCCGTACGAGGCGTACGCGTGGTTCCGGGCACACGATCCGATCCACACCGGCGAGCCGCGTGAGTGGGGACCGCCACCGGTCTTTCTCTTCCGCCACCAGGATGTCACCCGCTGGCTGCGCGATCAGCGACTGGGCAAGGAATGGAGCAAGGTGTTTCCGCCGGAGACCCCTGCGCCCGAGCCAGCCGCCGACAGCTTCCACGCCGTCGCGAGCCGCTTCATGCTCTTTCGCGATCCTCCCCTCCACGCGCACCTGCGCGGGCTCGCCAACATGGCGTTCACGCCACGCCAGGTGAATGCCCTGCGCCCCCTCATCAAGGATCACTCGGCCGACCTCATGCGTGACGTGCTCGCAGAAAACGGCGATCGCGCCGCCGACCTGATCATGTCGTTCGCCTACCCGCTGCCGACGCTCGTGATCGCGCACATACTCGGCATTCCGGCTGAGGACTTCCATCGCTTCCGCCGCTGGGCCGGAGATATCGCGGCGGCCATCGACTTTCCCCTTGAGGGGTTGGAATCATTCGTGGCGCGCGTCGACGAGACGACCCGCGAACTCGCCGCCTACCTGCGCTGGATTTTCGCCCAGCGTCGTGAGGAGCCGCAGGACGACCTCATCTCCCGCCTGATTCACGCCGAGTCGGACGGTGGGCAGCTTGATGAGGAGGAGGTCGTCGCGACCTGTATCCTGCTGCTCGTGGCCGGTCACGAGACCACGGTCAACCTGATCGGCAACGGAACGCTCGCGCTGCTGCGGCATCCAGACCAGTGGCAGCGCCTGGTGAGCGATCCCGGTCTCGCCCGCACCGCAACGGAAGAGCTCCTCCGGTTCGACAGCCCGGTCCAGATGACGACACGGGTGGCGTACGAGGAGATCGATCTCGGCGGCGTGACGATCCCGCCGGGAACCGAGGTTCACTACATGCTGGGCTCGGCAAATTACGATGAAGAGGTCTTCGCCGATGCGGCGAGACTCGATATCTCCCGTGACGTCGGCCGGATCATGTCGTTCGGAATGGGCATCCACTTCTGCCTTGGTTCGCCGCTGGCACGGCTGGAAGGGGAGATCGCCTTCGAAACGCTGGCGACCGCGACGCCCAACCTCCGGCTGGCGACCGAGGCGATCACCTGGCGACCGGGGGCTGTGCTCCACGGGCTGAAGGACCTGCCGGTGCTGCTGAGGCCGTAATCGCGTTCATCCCATTTCAGCCGGGCGTATGGCGTATGCTCGGGGCACATCCGTCATGCCGTGGGCGCGGCGTGTCCTCGCCGCTGCGAACGCTATGCCACGGACCGACACGGCAGACGATTTCCGCGAACCCGTGCAAGGGGCCCCCACCGATGCTGTCATGACATCATCCGCAACTCGCCGGGTTGGCCGGCCGCAGTCCATCTCCGACGATGCAATCTTTCGCGCAACCTACCGGGTAATGGCGGAACGTGGCCCTGCTCACCTCACGCTCGCCGCGATCGCGGAGGTTCTGGGTCACTCCGCTCCGGCGCTGCTCAAACGCTTTGGCACCAAGCGAAACCTCCTGCTCGCCTTCGTCAGGTGGTTGGTCGGCAACAACAGCACCCAGTTCACCGAGGCCCGGCGGACGCATGTCTCGCCACTGGCCGCGCTCCGGGCGTGCCTGCTGATGACGGAATCGCCGGGCGTGGAGATGACGATCGACCCGCGAGGATACGCCAACACGCTCCAGTTCTACTTCCAGGAGGTGACAGATCCGGAATTCCACGCCATCTGGACGGATTGGATCCGCGAGTACGAGGAGGCGATCATCGATCTGCTCGCAGATGCCGTGGCCGCAGGCGAGCTTCTGCCCGATTGCGACGTGGTGGGAGTGGGACAAACGCTGCACGCAGCGCTGACTGGCGTCGGTGTGCTGTGGGCAGGCGACGACCGGCGCTCGATGGCGGCCCGGCTGCGGGAGGCATTCGATACCATCATCTCCCCCTTCCTCCCGCCACAGGGCTCGGCTCCGAGCGACAGCGTCCCGCCCATCGTTGCCGGTGCGGATCGTTGAGGATGCCCCTTGCGGTGCCGACGCGTATTAGTTATCCTCCATTCACCAATTGACCGATCCTGGAGACTCATCGCGTTGCATCACGCCAACGTGGATCACCAGGGAGGAACATTGTCCGGCCCGGAACTATCCGAACGCAGGTGGATGCACAGGGTGCTCAGATCGAGCAACCAGGGAAAGGATGACGCGGAAAATGACGAGTTTCAACGGGCAGATCGACCGGCGCACGTTGCTCGGTGCTTCGGCGCTGGCAGCTGCCGCTCTCGCGCTGCCGGCTCGCATGGCGCTCGCCGCGCAGCAGGGTGAGGCGACGCCAGCACCGGGTCCGGCGATCCCGCCGGAAGCGACGGACTACGCCACTGACTGGCCGATGGTGCAGGGGGATTACTCCGCCCATCGCAACGCCGCGAACTCGGCGATCAATACGTCAAACGTGAGTGAGCTGGACGTCGCCTGGCGGATTCCGCTCAACGTCTCCAGCGCCTACGGCGCGATCACCGGGCCGCCGCTCGTGCTCGGAGAGACCATCTACTTCCAGGACATGCAGAGCAACGTCTACGCGATCAATCGCGCCGACGGGTCGCTGATCTGGGAGAAGACGTACGACGCGCCGTCGTATGGTCCGAATGGCATCGCCGTGGGATACGGGATGATCTTCGGATCGACCGGCACGTTCAAGGAAGCGTTCGCCCTCCGCGCCGACACGGGCGAGGAAGTGTGGCGGGCCAAGCTCACGAACAGCAAGAACGAAAACATCCTGATGGCGCCGACGCTGTATGACAATACGCTCTACATCAGCACGGCGGCATCGTATGTCGGCGGCGCCCGGGGCATTCTCTTCGCGCTCGACATCAACGATGGCTCGACGCTCTGGCAGTGGAACGTTGCCACGGACAACCTCTGGGGCAAAGCCCGGATCAACAGTGGCGCGACGATCTGGTATCCGCCATCCGTCGACGAGGATGGAAATATCTACTTCGGAACGGGCAACCCGGCGCCGTTCCCCGGCAACAATGGCGAGTCGCGGCCCGGACCGAACCTGTATTCGAGCTCGATGGTCTCGCTGGACACTGTCGAGGGGTCTGTCCGCTGGTATGTCCAGGCCGCGCCGCACGACGTGCTAGACCACGACTTCCAGCAATCGCCGGTGCTGGTGGAGACCGAGATCAACGGCCGACCGACGAAACTGGCGATCGGCGCGGGCAAGACCGGGACTGTGATTGCGGTCGATGCTGACTCAGGGCGCGTCGTCTGGGAGATCAAGGTCGGCGAGCACAACGAGTATGGCGACGGCGCGCCGTTGCCGGCGACACCGGTCACCGTGCTGCCTGGGACCTACGGTGGCGTGGAATCGCCGATGGCGTTTGCCAATGACACCCTCTTCGTTCCGGTGCTGAATCTCGCGTCGAAGTTCTCGGAGACGGAGTGGGACGTGCCGACCGCGCTCGCGGACGCTACCGGCGAGCTGCTGGCGATCGATGTCACGAACGGCTCGACGAAGTGGGCGGCCAAGCTCGAGACCTTCACCTCAGCCGCGGCGACGGTGGCCGGCGATGTCGTCTTCACCGGCGGCCTCGACGGGGTGGTCCACGCGTATAACGTGGAAACGGGCGATGAGGTCTGGACCTACCAGGCACCGGCGGGACTCAATGCCCCGCTCGTGATCGCGGGCGACATGCTCTTCATCGGCGCGGGCAGCCCGTACTACGTCAACAGCGACAATCCGCCGACGCCGGAGCTGCAACTCGTCGCGCTGAAGCTCGGCGGCAACGAATCCGGAACGCCGGCGGTGCTGCCGTCGCTGCCCTCGGGAAGCTAGCGGTGGCGGGCCGGCCCCGAAGTGGTGTCAGCCCCTCCGGTCCAGGAACACTGTAGCAGGCAGGGTACTCGGCACGGCAGGAGGCCCGATAAACAAAAAGCACCGCCCGCGACAGAATACCTGTCGCGGGCGGTGTCGTGTTCCGGGGTTTGGGGATGGGATCAGGAGGCGATGACGCCATCCTCATCGACGTCCATGCCCTCGTTGCCGTCGAAGGCAAGGCGCGAGGAGAGCTCGGGCGATCCCGCCTTGATCCGGTTGCGGATATCCTCCAGCACCTCCGGATTCGTCTTCAGGTAGGTCTTGGCGTTCTCACGGCCCTGACCGAGGCGCTCATCACCAAGGTAGAACCAGGCGCCGCTCTTGCGCACGATGCCGAGATCGGTGCCGACATCGAGCACACTGCCGGCGACGGAGATGCCCTCGTTGTACATGATGTCGAATTCGGCCTGCCGGAACGGCGGGGCGACCTTGTTCTTGATCACCTTGACCCGCGCCCGGATGCCGATCGCATCCTGGCCATCCTTCAGGGTCTCGATCCGGCGGATGTCCATGCGCACCGAAGCGTAGAACTTGAGCGCGTTGCCACCCGTGGTGGTCTCCGGGGACCCGAACATGACGCCGATCTTCATACGCAACTGGTTGATGAAGATGACGCAGGTGTTCGAGCGGCTGATCGCACCGGTCAGCTTGCGCAGCGCCTGGCTCATCAGCCGGGCCTGGAGCCCGACGTGGGAATCGCCCATGTCGCCCTCGATCTCGGCCTTGGGCACCAACGCGGCAACGGAGTCGACCACAATCACATCGAGCGCGCCGGAGCGCACGAGCGTCTCGGTGATCTCCAGTGCCTGCTCGCCGGTGTCCGGCTGGGAGATAAGCAGCTCGTCGAGATCGACGCCCAGCTTGCCCGCGTAGATCGGGTCCAGCGCGTGCTCGGCGTCGACAATCGCGGCCATGCCGCCCAGTTTCTGGGCCTCGGCGATGATGTGCAGCGCGAGGGTCGTCTTACCGGAGGATTCCGGCCCGTAGACCTCGACGATGCGGCCGCGCGGCACACCTCCGATTCCCAGCGCAAGATCGAGTGCGATGCTGCCGGTGGGAATCGAATCCACCTGCATCGGGTTCACTTCGCCCGGGGCCATCTTCATGATGGCGCCCTTGCCGAACTGCCGCTCGATCTGGGCGATCGCCATATCTACCGACCGCGTTCGCTCCGTCTGCTCTTTCCGTTCCATCTGCTCTTTCATGGAGACTGCCTTTCCCGCGATGTGGGCGGTCACGCCCGGTGTCTGCTGGCGCTGCTGCGCTCGACATGGGGAAGCATTTCGAGCAACGTCTCGTCTTCGTTCAGAGAATCATACGACGCGCACGCTCGGCCATGAAGGCCGCATCCCTCTTCCAGGTCTTTTCGAGCCGTAGAATGCCCCTCCAACCCCTTGGCCAGAAAAGAACATCCGTTCGGTTTCTGTGCTAATAATACCCTGTTCCACGGCTCAATGCAACGTTCAGCGGCCACAACGACGAAGGGTGCGCCGCTCGCACCTTCGCGAACGTACGCACCCTCGCCCAAGGCTTCAGCGCCAGATTCCTGGCATGGCATGCCGATCAAGAGCAAACCCCGGAGCAGGGGAAAGGATCGAGCTTCGCTCGATGGCCGACACAAGGTCGACCGCTACGGAGCGCGGATGTCGCGTCATGGTTCCTTCCCGTTCTTCGCCACGCCCGCCAGCGTTCTACCCTTCCGCGTCGCTCTCGGCCGGGACATCCTCGCCCTCGGGCTCGGTCGCCTCGGGAGCGACCGTCGCCTCCGGCACCACCGTCTCGTCCGGTTCCTCGAACGGCGGCTCGGTCGCCACCGGGACGTCGGTCGGCGGGGGCGGTTCGGTCGGCAGCGGCTCCGGCGTCACCGGCATACCCAGCATGTCGAGCGTGAGCGCGTCGCCACCCTCGCTCTCCCAGATCGAGAGCTGCCGGATGCCGCCGATCTCGGCGAGCCCACTCTGATCGGCGTAGGGCACGACGACCAGCACGTAGCGCGCCCAGTAGCCGAGCGGGAACTCGTAGGTCTGATCCGGCTCAAGGGTCGAACCATCGACCTGCGTGACGTTCCACCAGGTCTCGCCATCCTCGGAGAGCCAGATCTCGGTGTAGGGCAGCGTGTTCCAGGCGCTCAACTCGACCGTTGCCCGCCCGACCGGCTGCACCTGGCCCAGATCGAGTAGCAGCTCCACCCGCTTGGGCGAGAGATTCGGGACGACCGTCCAGCTGGTGGCCGGATCGTCATCGACCGCCATGTAGGCGGTGCCCGTCTGCTCGCTGTCGGATGTCGCCACGATCGGCAACGGCGTGACGGAGGGCTCCGCCGTGGGCTCGACGGTCGGCTCAAGTGTCGGTTCGAGCGCGACCTCGGTCGCCTCGCCGTTGTCGGACGGCCCGGTGTTCTCGACCATCGCGGTGGAGGTCGCACCCTCGGTAGAAACGGGCCCGATCCCGACAATGGTCTCATCGGGCGTCGCCATCTCGACGGCCGTCACCGTGGCCGTCGGCGCAGCGCCGCCGCTTGCCAGGAAGTCCGTCGACACATAGCCGACGGTATCGTTACCGCAGGTGACCGGCGTCCATCCGTCCACGGCGGTACCAGCGATCTCAACCACGCTTCCTTCCGGCAAGGTCATGATCACCTCCGCGTCGGTGGAGGGGGCGACCCGGCAGAACACGCCTTCGCCGTCCGTGCCGACGACCGTGGCGGTCTCGCCCGCGGCCTCGATGGCCACGGTGGCGGTGGGCATCAACGTCGCGGTCGGTTCCGCGGTCGGCTCAAGCGTCGGCGCCACCGTGGGCTCCGTCGTCGGCGTGGCAGTGGGCTCGGTTGTCGGACTCGGCGTCGCGGTTGCCGAAGGCGTCTCCGTGGGAGCGATCGTTGCCGTGGCTGCCGCGGTCGGGATCTCGGTGGGCGTGACGACCGTCTTCTCCGCCGACGCGCCAGCCAGCGCCGCACCGCCCCAGACCTGCATCTCGGACATGTAGCCGAGAACCGGCCGGTTCTGGGTGTTCGTGAACGTCGCCCGCACGTAGCGGGCGTTCTGCCCCACCGTCGTCCCGTACCAGCTGTTCTGGGTCGGCGTGTTGCCGAACGTGCCGATCGTGGTCCAGGAGGAGCCGTTGGCGGAAACCTCCAGCACCCACTGGTCGGCGCCGTCCGGGAGGCGGAACATCCATCTGATGCCACTGACCGCCTTCACCGCCCCGAGATCGAGCGTGAACGATGCCGTGGTCGGCGTGCCGCCGGTGGTGTACCAGCTCTTGCCGGCGTAGCCATCGTGGACGCGCGTCGCGGAGATGGTCGAGCCCGCCGGCTCGCTGGTGCTGCCGGTGATCGCCAGCTGCGATCCACTGAAGCTCGGGTTGGCCGTGCCCGGGGGGTTCGTCCCTGGCACGGTGGTCGCCGTCGGCGCGACAGCCGGGGTATTGGTGGGCGCAACGACTGGGGTCTTCGTGGGAGTCGCTGTCGGCGTGACGGTTGGCGTCTTTG
>JBARWF010000067.1:0-12478 GCA_049646645.1 Thermomicrobiales bacterium | reverse complement strand
ACCGGGCGCCCACATGTGTGTCTGAGGCATCCGGCGACTATCATGATCGAAATCATTGCCGCGGTTCGACGAATCGCCGTCCAAAGGAGCCCCGCGATGTGTGGACGCTATGTGATCGAAGATTATGACGAACTGAGCGAGCGCTTGACCAACGTGCCGATCAACATCCTCTTTCCACTCTTTCCTTCCTGGAACGCGGCCCCCTCCCAGATCCTGCCGGTGCTGGTGGAGGCGGAAGATGAGGAGAGCTGGCAGGTCAAGGGCATGTCCTGGGGGCTGGTCCCGAAGTGGGCGAAACCCGGCGAACGGCCAAAGGTCACCCCGATCAACGCCCGGGCGGAATCGCTCACCGAGAAGCCGATGTTCCGCTCGCTCGTCAAGCGACGGCGCTGCGTCGTTCCCGCCAACGGCTTCTACGAATGGCAGCGCACCGGGCAGGGCAAGGAATCCGGCAAGCAGCCGTTCTACATCCACCTCAAGGACGAGGCGATGATGTTCCTCGCCGGCCTCTATGATGAGGCGACGGGCAAGGATGGCGAGCCGTTCGAGTCCTACACCATCATCACAACCACGGCCAACGAGGCGATGGCGCACCTGCACGACCGGATGCCCGTCATCCTGCCACGCGAGGATCTCGAGCAGTGGCTGAGCCGCTCGGAGACGGAGTTCGAGCCGCTCGAACACCTGCTGCAGCCGGCCCCCGACGAGGCGCTGGCCCTCTATCCGGTGAGCAAGGCCGTCAATAGCCCGCGCGTCAATGAGCCGGACCTGATCGAGCCACTGGAGGAACAGCCGTCACTCTTCGGGGATACCGACGCCTGATTTGACATCTGGAGAAGTGCCCTGTCAGCCATCATGCGCTTGCTCCATGCCGCCCATTAAGCGCTGGGGCAATGCCGAATGCCGTTCTTCCATTGTCATTTCATGTGCATCCGGAGGCTCGATCAGTCTCCGGAGAGAATGAAGCCGCCGGACCTGGTCACCATCACCGCGCGCTCGAACTGGGCGACCCAGCTTCCATCCACGCTGCGCGCTTCCCACTCATTCGCCATGTAGTAGTCCATGCGCCCCTCGAGCACGACCGGCTCGACGGTGATGACCATGCCCTCGACCAGTCGCTCGCCCGTGCCGGGATTGCCCGCAAAGGGCACCTGCGGGTCCTCCCACATCCGGTGGCCCAGACCGTGCCCGCAGAAGTCGCGGACGACGTTGCAGCCGTGTTGCTCGGCATAGGATTGCATCGCCCAGCTGACATCTCCGACGTGGTTACCCGTCTTCGCCGCCCGGATCGCGGACTGCATCGCCTCCCAGGTCGTATCGATCAGCGCCTTGTGCCGCGCCGTCGCCGGGCCGATTGCGAACGTCGTCGCGGCATCACCGACATAGCCACCGAGCGACATCCCGGCGTCCAGCGTCAGGATATCGCCGATTTTGAGCACGTAATCGCCGGGGATACCGTGGACCACGACATCGTTCGGGTTGGTATTGATCGCGCCCGGAAATCCGGCCTGCGTGGCGAACACCGGCTCGCCGCCGAGCTCCGCAATGAAGGCACGCGCAGCGTCATCGAGCGCCTTCGTGGTCACACCCGGCTGCGCCAGCGACTGAAGATGGCGCAAGAGCCGGGTTGTCTCCCGGTTAGCGCGCTGCAATCCCGCAAGTTGTTCTGAACTTCTGACTATCACGGTATTCCCTCGCCAGCGAATCGAACCCTCGATCCGCCCATCCTGGCCCCACGATCCTCACCATTGCAGAATACCGCAGGCTTCAACGAGAACGTGGGACGACATCGCTTGATGCCGCCCCACGTTCCCCGGGTCTTGCGGTTGACTGCAACACGATCGGGAAGAGAACTCCCGCGATCGGAATCAACCTACTGGCACACCCACTCGTTGCGGCGCCCGACCGACCACATCCAGCCAGCAGCGTTCGCGTTGGCAACCGGGTCGAAGATGTCCTGATCGGCGTACGGGGTCGTCGCCCACGTGCTCGGCAGGAACTGGAAGAGTCCGCTCGCCTGGCTGACCGGATGCACCTCGGTCGGGTCGAGGTTCGACTCACATGTCGCCACGCGGAGCATGTCCTCGCGCGACTGGCCGTAGCGATCGGCGGCGGCATAGATGATCGAGACGATATCGTTGCCGGCGGGCTCCTCCGTTGGCTCCGGCGTGACCGGGACCTCGGTCGGCACCGGGGTCTCCGGAACCTGGGTCGGCTCGGGAGCCGGGGCGCCATTCTGGCTCAGGTAGTCGGCGAAGGCCCATCCGGACGTGCCGTTGTAGACCACGCCCAGGAAGCCGTTCGAGACTTCACCCGTTAGCTCCACCTGCGCATCGCCCGGCATCACCGTGATGACCGGATTCGACGTGCCGGGGCCGGATCGCAGGTTCAGCGCGCCATCGATGACCCAGGCCGGACCGATCGCGCCGTCATAGGAGATGTCGGAGCCGGTGCCGCTGTCATCCGAGCCAGAGCCGCCACCGGTCGAAACATAGTCAGCAGAGATATAGCCCGTGGCGTCGCCGTAGCGAACCGGGTAGAACCCGTTCACGGGCTCACCGATCACCTCGATCTCCGTGCCGGCGGGAATCACCGTCATCGCATCGTAGTCGGTGCCGGGGCCGATACGGAAATTCACGTAATCGGTCGTGTGGTCGGAGGAGGCGCCAGCCGCGGTCGGGATGGCGAAGAAGCCTGCGAAGAGCAAGGCAAAGAGTGTCAGGTAGGTAACCAGGCGATACGGACGGCGGTCCGATGCGATCAAGCTGTTCGGCCGCGCGTCCATCCCGCGCTGACCAGTCTCAGATGTGAGATTCACGTGGTGCTCCTTCTTCCCCATGCCGGTGACGTCGCCTCGCGATCGTGGCACAGCGATGGACACAACTGTCCATCGTCTCGCTGCGCCAGAAGCGAAGCCTCCCACCATGCGCCGGCCGGGATCAGCAGCCACGGATCCGGATCCACGGCACAACGGCGGTTTGCAGGCACGACGGTGGTGCCGTGATCAAACCGACCGCCTACGATGGGCATGAGCGTCAAACCGGACGCCGGGGTATGGTGCGTTTACGAGCGATAGATGTGCCCCGACGACACTCGTCCCTCCAACGATGTCGCGTTGCGCGCTGCGCGCCTGGAACCGGCACCTGCCGGCCCTTTAAGTGGCGTGGCCACAAAACGGCGGAGCGTGAGCGAAAAAATGTCTACAGGCCGTACGTTCCCGTCCTCCAGCCATGGACGTTGGGGCCGTCGCCTATAAGCGAACACTTATGCCACACCGGCACTGCTGTGTCAATGCGACACAGCACGGATCTCGGGTCTTGGATCAGTCGCGTGGGGAACGCACGGGGTGGAGATAGAGGGGTGATACCGGCGCAGTGGCGGTCCGCAGCAGCAACGTGCCACCCGCGAAGGCGATGGTGAGCGATGGGCCATCCTGCCGCGCAGGAGGCGCATCAGCATCAGGAGGGCGAACGGCCACGACGTCCGAGACAGCGGACTGATGCCCGGTCGCCAGCACGCGAACCGTCACCGGGCCGTAGGTCGGCACAACCGCCCGAATGAACCTTGCGGCGTCCGCTGCGGTCCAGCTCGTGTGGATTTGCAGGTCCTCTTCAGCCGGGAATGGCGCGTACCGTCCGGCATCCGGGTCCTGCGGCGTTGCTGCCAGCGCCCCCATACGCGCCTGCGGCAGCACCTCGCGCAGGAGTTCACCGCCTATCTCCGCCAGCGAGCGCTCTAATGACGGAACCGTCGCCGTGTCCGGAATCGCCAGCGCCCGCTGCGCCAGGATGGGACCGGTATCCCACCCGGAATCGATCTGGTGAATGGAAACGCCCGTCTCCGCCAGCCCCCAGCGAAAGGCCCAGAAGAGTGGCTCGGGGCCGCGCCCGTCGGGAAGCAGCGAGGGATGGACGTTCAGGCAGCCGGCCGGGGCCAACGCACGGACCCAATCCGGAATCTTCCAGGGGAAGCAGGCCACCACGACCGCATCGAGCTCCAGGGATTCCAGCCAGCCCCGAAGGTCGCCCTCCCCCAGGCGCGAGCGGTCGCCAAGGATGCGGATCTCGCCCGCTCCCTGCTCGCGGCCCAGGAGCCTGGTATGAAGCGCACCGAGCCCGGGCATCGCAATCACGAACGCCGCGATTTCGACCGGCATGTTCCCCGCGTCCGGATCGTCCGCGAGCAGACGGGCTACCACCGCATCGGTGAATGCGCAGCGCATCCCGAAGACCGCGATGCGAACCGGCCCCGTCGCCTCAGCCACAGTCAGGACCAGACCCCCTCGATCAGGCTGCGCAGGTACCGCAGGCTGGCGTTGATCTTGTCGGTGTCGATCGTGCCATCTTCCCGATTGGCGGGCGATTCGAGGCTGATCGTCTGGTCGTAGCCACGGGCGGCCAGCCGCGTGAACCACGACGGAAAATCGATCTGCCCCTCGCCGGGATGCAGGTAGCGCCGCTTCGTGGGGTCGACGTTGCGCGGATCGAGGAAATCCTTGACATGAACGTGGACGACCGCGTTGTCCGCCCAGAGCCAGTCGGCATCGAGCACCGCATCCAGCTGGTCGTGCATCGAGAGGAACTCGGTGTCGAGCGCGACCCGCGACCGCGGATCGGCCTCCAGCACACGCTTGATATTCGTGAGCGGGTCGTCCACCAGGCAGGGGATGGATTCGACCGCCAGTTGCACATCGTGCTCGGCGGCCCGATCGACGAGTTCCGGCAGCATCACGAGCATCCGGTCGAGCACACGGTCGGATTCGGGCAGTCCCCAGAGATGAAGCACCGTTCGATCGCCACCGAGCAGGTGCGTGAAGCGGCAGTTCTCCGAGTAATGCTCGAGGGTCGCCGCGACGATGGCGGGGTCATCGCTGGCGAGATGAGGACCAAGGTTCTTCTCGGCGTGCGTCGCCGGGATCCGGATCGCGAATGGGTCGAAATCGGCGGCGATCTCATCCAGGCGGCCATACCAGGGTGAGAAGATCATCACCTCCAACCCGTCGGATTCGAGACCGGCGCCCATCCGGGCAAAGCGCCGGTGATCGTTGATGTCAGTGAAGCGCGAGATGGCGCCGGTCGAACAGAGAAGCAGGGGGGCTGCGGCGGCTGCCGCATCCGGGCGCGCATCTGCCGGAACGGATTGACTCATGACCGATCCTCCCACGCCGTTCTGGGCGACGGCTTTGGTACACTCATCTCACCACCCCGCGCGTCGCGTGTGCGACCTCGGGAACGCATGATCGCTCAACATACCGCGCCATCCGGGACCGCTCGGCGATTGTCCGAGTCCGTGTCCCCCTGATCGCGCCCTACCTCACTGGAGAATACCGCTCATGGCTCGCATGGTCGACTGTGTCAAGCTTGGCCGCACACTTCCCGGCCTCGCCAAACCTCCATTTCCTGGCGAGCTGGGTCAACGGATCTACGACAACGTTTCGGCCGAGGGCTATGCCCTCTGGGTGCCGCACATGACGATCCTTATCAACCACTACGCGCTGAACCCGGCCGATCCGGAGACCCGCAACCTGCTGCGCCGGGAGATGGAAGAGTTCTTCTTTGGCGAGGATGCACTGGTGACGGAGGATCTTTCGCCGGAGACGGCAGCCAGCAAGGGCGGCGGCGCACCGACGAAGGGTGGCGGCGCTCCCCGCCGCAAGTAACCAGGTTCAGTCCCGCAACTATCTCCTTATGATGTCAAACGGTTGTCATTCCGAGCGAGGCAGGATGCCGAGCGGAGGAAGTTGTGTACAGCGGCAGCGCCTCGCCTTCCAGCGTGACGGCGTGGGACCGCCGGTCGGCAAGGCGAAGCGGGACGGACGCAACCAACTTCCTCCGCGCGACCTGCGGTCTTGCTTGGAATGACAGCGATGCCTGGGGTGGACACATCGAAGGAGGCAGAGTGTTGTATAGCGGATCCCTCTCTGCATTGAAGGATTCCTCACGCCAACCGGAGGGCAATGGCTGGGTCGATCCGGAACCGCAGGCAGGCGTGGGCATCGCGCAGCGCCTGCTCGACGACATCGGAGGTCGCCGCCCGGGCGAAGATGAAGCCAAGGTAGCTCTCCCCCTCCGGCAGCGGCACGATCGGCTGGTTGAGCGGCGCCGTGATCTGCACCCCCGTGATGTGGGGGACGGCCAGCGCCGCATCCTCGCCCGTCACCCCGCGCAGCATGCCGCCCTTGGGAATCGGGATCATCATCACGCCCGCCGCCTCACCCGCGCGCTGGGTCGAATCGATCGGCAGCGACGCCGCATGCCGCAGGATCAACTCCTCCAGGCACATTCCCGCGCCGAACTCCAGCACGCTGGAACACAGCCCCCCGATCGAGCGCCCGGCCAGCTCGATCAGCCAGATGTCATCCCGCGCCAGATCGATCCGCAATTCCGCATGCACCGGCCCATGCCGCAACCCAATCGCCGCCGCCGCTTCCGCCGTCCGCCGCGAGATCGCCGCCTGCACGCCGGCATCCAGACGCGAGGGCGTGACGTAGATCGTCTCCTCGAAGAACGGACCGTCCAGCGGATCCGGCTTGTCGAAGAGCGCCAGCGTCTCCAGCGCGCCGTCGGTGAGTAGTCCTTCCAGCGCGACCTCGACACCGGGCACGAATTGCTCGACCAGGATGCAGTGCTCGCTCGCCGGCATCCCGCTCGCTTCGAGAATCGCGCGCGTCCGGGCAAACGCCCCGACGAATTCGGCGGGATTGTCGGCGCGGATCACGCCGCGACTGCCGGAGAGCAGCAGTGGCTTCACGACGCAGGGGTAATCGACCTCACCGGCGATCGTCGCCGGGTCAGTCGATGCCGGATAGCGTGTGTACCGGGGAACGGGCACGCCGCCGGCCGCCAGCGCCTCCCGCATCACGAACTTGTCGCGCGCGGCGAGCGCCGCATCGGGATCGTTGTGGGCCAGTCCCAGCTCGCGGCTGGCGCGGGCGGCGATCATCGCCCCCCGGTCGTCCACCGCCAGGATCGCCCGCACATCGTGGCCGCCATCCCTCCGGACCGAATCGACCAACGTCCCGACCGCCACATCCGGTTCCGCGAAATCGACGCTGCGCAGTCCCGGCGTGCGCCTGCGATGCAGGCGCTCAGCACGCTCCTCTTCTTCCCGCAGCAGGGCATCGGGCAGATCGGTGATCCGCTGGACGTCGAGCCCGATCCGCCGACCCGCGTCCAGAAACGCGCCCTCGCGATAGGTGGCGGGGCTCATCAGGAGGAGGACACGCGGAGCGGCACCCGGCCCAGAGACGACGGGCGCATCCGGAGTGATCTCCGATGCGCCCGCGACTCCGGCCGGTGAAGCATTCGATTCGTCCGCGCACTGGCGGCAATTGACGATGCCGGTCATGATCGGCTCCCGGCCGTAAAACGGCGCTCCTACTGGCCGCTGCCCTCTACGAAGGTGTCACGGGATCCGGCGCTCTGCACCGTGCCGGCGCTCAACTTGCCGAGCGTGCAGACGACCATCGCGTAGACGCCGCCATGGCCATCCGGCGTCACGGTGATGTCACGCACGCGCAGGTTGGCGTACGGCGACCCGGAGCGATCCTTGCCGAGCCAGGTATTGACCGCGTCCATGGCGGCGCTGGCATCGTCGGCCGCATCGGCGGAATGGAACAGGAAGACCCGGGTATCGGCCGGGGAAAGATCGAACGCCATGATGGTTCCTTTCAACGGATCGACAGCCGGCCTGAATCTGGTCGTTCGACGCATCACACTGCGAGGCTGCGAAACTCAAGAAATTCGGAGCCCGGAGCAAAGCCCTTCCGTCGCTCCCTGAAGCAAGAGTATACGAGGTTCCGGCGCACGGAGTCCGCCCCCTTTTCGGTATCATGAGAGCGAAATGCGCCCCGATGCATGATCGGCGGTGTCAGGCGATGCGATACAGCAGGGGGTGAGCGGACGTGGGCATGCGAGTGCTGGTGATCGGCGGCGGCGGGCGCGAGCATGCGCTCGTCTGGAAACTGGCGCAGAGCGAGCGCGTCGGCGAGATCCTCTGCGCGCCCGGTAACCCGGGCATCGCCGAGCTCGCGACCTGCATCAACGTGCCAGCGCATCATATCGACGGCCTCGTCGCGCTGGCCAAGGTCCGCAAGGTCGATCTCGTCGTCGTCGGCCCGGAGGACCCGCTCGCCGCCGGCATCGCCGACCGGCTGGCGGAGACAGGCATCGCCGTCGCCGGCCCCAGCGCCGCCGCCAGCCGCATCGAGAGCAGCAAATCGTGGGCGAAGCAGCTCATGAACGAGGCTGGCATCCCCACCGCGCGCGCGATCGCCGTCACCGACCGCGAGGCCGGCCGCCGCGCGATCGCCGAACTCGCCACGGCCGATGGTCAGGTTGTGGTCAAGGCGGATGGGCTCGCGGCGGGGAAGGGCGTAGTCGTGGCCGAGCGCATTGCCGACGCCGAGCGCGCGCTGGATGCGATGATGTCGCGCCGGGCGTATGGTGACGCCGGCGCGACTGTGGTGATCGAGGAACTCCTGACCGGGATGGAGCTCTCCGTCCTCTCCCTCACCGACGGCAAGACCATCTACCCGCTGATCCCCGCCTGCGACTACAAGCGCGCTGGCGACAACGACGAGGGCCCGAACACGGGCGGCATGGGCGCCTACACGCGTCCCGCGCGCGTCGATCCGGCGCTGATGGCGCAGATCCAGCATGACATCCTCGTCCCGACGATTGAGGCGCTCGCCGAGCGGGATGCACCGATGAAGGGCGTGCTCTACGCCGGATTGATCCTCACCGCCGATGGCCCGAAGGTGATCGAGTTCAACGCCCGCTTCGGGGATCCCGAAACTCAGGTCGTCCTGCCGACGCTCGACGGCGATCTCGGGCTCCTGCTGGAGGCGGTCGCCGATGGCTGGCTGGACAAGTTGCCGGTCCCGACCGCGGACGGCTTCGCGGTCGGCGTCAGCCTGGCATCGCACGGCTATCCCGGCGACTACGAGACGGGTTTCTCCATCCACGGGCTGGACGAGGCCGCGCGAGAGGATGACGTGCTGATCTTCCAGGCCGGGACGAAACGCGCTGCTGACGGCCAGATCGTAACCGCCGGGGGCCGCGTGCTGAGTGTGGTCGGGCTCGGCGGCGACCTGCAAGAGGCCCACGACCGCGCCTACGCCGCCGTCGAGCGCATCAGCTTCCAGGGCGCCCACTACCGCACGGACATCGCGAAGCGGGAGCTTTCGTAAGGCTTCGCCACGTGTAACTGGCTAGCGGTCGGCTCGGCCGTCCGTAGGGGTCGACCTGTGTGTCGACCCGATGGCCCGCAGGGCCATATCTCGACCGGTGTCCTGACCGAAACGCATCGATTCCGGCACGCCTCGGATATCGGGCTTCGCCCGATCGGTGCGACATCCAGTCGCACCCTACAAACGGGGCGTAAGGCACCTCATTGATGGACGGGCGGTCGCATTCCGGACCATCGGTGCCGACGCGGCTGCTGACATGCAGTCGCGCCATACGAGCGTAAGTACGCTGATTCCCGTTCCCCGATACAGCGATTCCGTCGCCGATGGCACTTACTATCGAAGGCCCGTTCTTGTCGTGATCGGAGGTCAATTCGATGCAGGTGTCAAAGCTCGTGGCGGAGGCGATCGAGGGAAACGCGGATGCCTTCACAGAACTGGTCCAGCGCTACCAGACCATGGCATTTGGCTACGCCTATGCCACCCTCGGCGACTTCCACCTGGCGGAGGACGCTACCCAGCAGGCGTTTCTCGTCGCCTACCGGAACCTCACGAGCCTGCGCGATCCGGAGCGATTCGGCGGCTGGTTGCGGGGAATCACCCGCTACGAATCTCTCCACCTGCTGCACACCCGCCGCGCGCCGCACGTCTCGCTCGATGACACGTTTGATGTCGCGAGCAGCGCACCCGGCCCGGATGAGCTTGCCGAGGAGCACGCGTCGTTCGAGCGCGCCCTCGCGGCCGTCAATGCATTGCCCGAGCCTGAGCGCATCGCCGCCGTTCTCTACTACATCCAGGACCGATCGCAGCACGATGTCGCGCGGTTCCTGAATCTCCCCGTGAGCACGGTCAACAATCGCCTCCGCTCGGCGCGCAACCACCTCAGAGAAGGAGGATTCCTCACCATGACCCAGGATGCACTCAGGCATCATGACTTGCCAGAGGATTTTGCGAAGAAGATCGGCGAAGTCGTCCGCAGCTCGGGCCCGATCATCGAGGCCCGGTTCCGCAACGGCGCCCGCCCGCCATTGCTCAGTTCGGTCACGATCGGCACCGGCTCGACCGGCTTGAGCCTCACCGCCCAGGTCGCTCAGTATCTCGACGACGATCTCGTTCGCCTCGTCTCCGTCAGCGTTCCTGAATCCGCCGACCGGGCGGTTCGTCCCGGCCTGCCGGTCATCGATGCAGGGCAACCAGTCTCCCTGCCGCTGGACGATGCGTCGCTCCTTCGGCTCATCCCGGATATCAGGCGAGCGCAGGCGTCCCGCACAGGTGCGGTGCTGGAGACGGGCATCAAGGCCGTAGACGTCTTCAGCCCACTGCCACCAGACGGCATGATCGGCCTTGTCGGCGATATGCAATCGGGCAAGATGGTGTTGGTGGAAGAATTGATCCAGCGCATGGGCGAGTCGGGTCACCGGCTCACGCTGCTGGTCTTCGTCCAGTCTCCGGCCGAAGTCACCGCCATCCAGCAACTCGACTACCGGGTGTCGGGAATGATCCAGGCGATCTACCTGCCCGTCGCCGATGCCTCACCCGAAGCACTCGCCCGGATCACCGAACACCTCGACGCGACGATTACCATCTCCTCGCGGCTCGCGGCCGCTCGCCTCTATCCCGCGATCGATCCAGCCCGATCGACGTCTACCTTGCTCGATCCCGAGACCGTCGGCGAAAAGCACATCAATGCCGTGGAGCGCGTCAAGAACCTCCTCACCCGGGAGCCGGAGATCGCGGAGAGCGAGAGCAAGGGCACCGGGGATGATGCGCGGGCGAAGCGGATTCGCCAGTACCTGACGCAGCCCTTCTACGTGGCGGAGGCCTTCACGAACCGCAAGGGAAGCACCGTCCCGCGATCCGTGACCGTGGCGGACCTTCTGACCTTGCTCGACGGCGCGAATACCGATCTTCCCGAGGATGCCTTGTACATGAACGGCTCGCTCGCGGAGGCACGAGCGGCGCACCGGGAGACTCCCGGCTAATCGGTGCCGCATGTCCAAGGGATGCCGGCACGGAAATCAGGATAGACAGTCACGAGGGGCAAGATATTCGCTTGCCCCTCGTCAGATCTCGCCCATGCGGTCGAGGCGAAGGAGCCAGAGCAGCCCCAGCATCGTCGGCGCGTTCTCGATCGCGGTGTTGCCGGGAACGAGCAATTCGTCCAGCGTCGCGAGCGGATGCCGGATCAGTTCGAGCGGCTCATCCTGGTCCGGCACATGCGCGACCGGGCGGCACCCTGTCGCCAGCACGATCGCGCTCCGCTCCTGCGCGTAGCCGGGGCTGACGTAGACGGTGGTGAGGTGGCGCAGCGACTCCGCGGCGTAGCCGGTCTCCTCCGTCAGCTCGCGGGTGGCCGTTTCCATGAAATGCTCGCCCGGGTCGATCAGCCCCGCCGGCAACTCGGCCAGGTAGCGCCCGGTCGCGTAGCGAAACTGGCGCACCAGCAGCACCTCCCGCTCCGCCGTCAGCGGCACGATCACGACCGAGCCGGGGTGCTCCACGATCTCCCGTACGCTCTCGCGTCCTGAGGGCAGTCGTACATCATCGACGCGCAGGTGCAGCAAGTGCCCGTCGTAGACGCGGCGCGTGCCGATCCGCTCCTCGTGAGGAAGCATTGCGCCGGTCTGCCAGATCTCGGAGGCCTGTTCGGCCCCGTCCCGATCGGTCACGAATGGATCGCGATCCCCATCGTCAGGCATGGCACGCTGCCGTTTCAGTTGTAGCTGCCGTCGTCATCCTCGTCGTCCTGCTCATCGCGGCTGTATTGATCGCGAAACTCCTGGGCGCGTCGCTCGGCGTGCGTTGACCCGGCGACGAGGTAGCCAACGGCGGAGACGACACCGAGCACGACCCCGACGATGGCCCCGAGCACCCAGTCGTGCATGGCATATCCGAGCGGGATGCCGACGCCGAGCGCCAGAAAGAGCGCCGATCCCCACGCCACCGCTTGGCTGCGCTTGCGCACGGCCGCGGGCGTCTCGGCGAGGCCATCCCGAGGATCGGGCATGGATTGGTTGGGCGATGTCGACACAATGACCCCTCGTTCCTCGAAGTGAACCGGCATGCGCGGCGGATCGGGCAAGGATCCCGGCTCCACCTGCTGCATGCCATCATGATAAAAGGGGCGCCAGATTGGCGCCCCTCTTCCACGTCATATCGGATGCTGCTGGAGGCGCCAGTCGGATTCGAACCGACGATCAGGGTTTTGCAAACCCATGCCTTAACCACTTGGCCATGGCGCCCGGCAATGCGTCAAACCATCTCATGCGCATGCATCGAGGTTCCTGACGC
>JBARWF010000066.1:0-1518 GCA_049646645.1 Thermomicrobiales bacterium | reverse complement strand
CGATCGTGACCGCGATCGGCAGGTCGAGACCGAGAGGCGCGAGCAGTCGCGGGGTGTAGATGCCCGCCGCGACGATCACCGTCTCCGCTGCGAAGGGACCGTCGTTGGTCTGGACGCCGGTGACGCGCGTGCCATTGGTGGTCAATCCGGTCACGTGCACACCGGTCCGGATCTCTGCCCCGAGCCGGGTCGCCGCCGCGGCGAAGGCGCGAACGGTCAGCAGTGGGTTGGCGTGGCCGTCCGAGGGGCAGAACGATGCACCGGCGAGATCTGGTGTCAGTGCCGGGGCGATCTCGCGCACGGCGTCCGCGCCGTCGAGGTAGTGGGTCTCGATGCCGGCGGCGTTGCCGTCGGCGACAACATTGCGGATGGTCGGCACATCGTCCGGGGTAAGGGCGAGCCGGAGGTTGCCGTTTTGCCGGTACTCGACGTCGGCTCCCAGCTCCTGGTCGAGCTGTTCCCAGCGACGGATGGCCGCCTGCGCGAGGGGCAGCTCGGCCGGGTGGCGACCGGACTGGCGAACACCGGCCAGGGTCCAGCCAGAGGCCATGCTGGCCAGGTCGTCACGCTCCAGCAGGAGCGTTCGCACGCCGCGTTTCGCCAGGTTGTAGGCCGTTGCTGTTCCGCTGATTCCGCCACCGATGATGATGACATCCGCCGTCATGAGGGCTCGTGCTCCTTGCCAGATCCGGTGCGGCTGGTGCTGGTGCCGCGTGGGCGATCGCTGGGGCGATTGTGGCACGGTTCGGCGCATTTCACGAGCGGGCGGGTGTCCGGTCAGGGATTGGTGTTGCTGGGGAAGGAGAAGGGAAGCTCGGGGGTAGGCGTGCCGCTGCCCGGCAGGGGCGCGGTATCGTCGGCGAGGAAATAGCCGACGATGAACATGAGGCCGAGCGCGGCGATCACGACGCCGGGCGTTCGGTTTCGCTTCGAGATTCTCGCCATCCAGACGCCCATGGCGATCATCAGCGCGCACATGGCGACGACGATCAGCGTGGTGGTGTTCATCGTTCGGGTAGGAACGTGAACGCCGTGATTCCCTGGAACGCAGGGGTGCCATAGGCGGCCGGGCTCGCCTCTGGAGAATCCTCATCAAAATTCAGGTTCTCGGCCTGGGAGACATAATAGGCGAACCCCACGACGAAGAGTCCAGTGATGATCAGGATCGATCCGAAGGAGAACTGGCGGCTACGGATCATGAAGGTGATGCCCACGACGATCAGGGCGATGCCGATGATCAGATAAGCCACGATCTGGACAGTTGCGTTCGTCGAGTCACTCATGCGGGAGTCTCAATCCTCGGGTGAAATGCTGCATGTGCTGGGAGCGGCGACCGCGAAGATCACCGTTCCCCTGAGGATACCCGACCATGCCGCGCCCGTGCCCGGTCGGAGGCGGCGGCGCGGCATGCACTCACGGGTTGATCAGGCGCCGGTGCAGCACCCGCTCCTACAGCGTGATGATGTGATCCGGCGGGTTGCCAGCGAGCGCGCCGTAGAGATCGGGGAAGCAGCCCAC
>JBARWF010000065.1:0-36112 GCA_049646645.1 Thermomicrobiales bacterium | reverse complement strand
CTTCCAGCTGAAAGCTGGAAAGCTCGATGACAACCGGTGTATCCGGGGTCAGCCGGTCGATCTCGCCGAGGGCAGAGATCCCCATATTCCCGGCAAGGAGGGTGTCGGCATTCCAGTGGCGCAGGATCTCGCCGCAGAGCGTCGAGACGCTCGTCTTGCCCTTGGTGCCGGTCACTCCGAGAATCGGCGCGGGACAGCCGCGGAAGAAGAGCGACATCTCCATCTCGATGGTGACGCCATCCTCGCGCGCTGCTTGCAGGTAGGGAGAATCGGGCCGCACGCCGGGGTTGCGCACGACGATATCGGCGCGTTCGGAGGTAAAGTCCCGCAGGTCATGACCGCCGAGATGATAGGTGATGGGCAGATCGCCGAGTTCGTCAATCGACGCCCGCAGCGCGTCGGCATCACGCATATCGGTCACGGTGACGAGGGCGTCATGCTGCGCGAGATAGCGGGCCACGCCGACGCCACCCCCAAGAATGCCCAGCCCCATCACCGTCACGCGCTTGCCCCGCAACTCCGGCACGCGCTCGTTCAACTCAACCACCGCTCCCCCATGTTCCTGCCATAAACACCACCCAACGTGCGCTGCACTGAGCCGCATTCGTTCGTAGGATACGACCTATTCGCACCCATCCGGAGAAAGGTCCGGCTACAGCAGCGCCAACGCGACGCCCAGCAAACCCGCCATCATCCCGACCAGCCAGAACCGGATCGTGATCTGCGTCTCTGACCAGCCAAGACGCTCGAAATGATGATGGATCGGTGTCATGCGGAAGATTCGCTTGCCGTTCGTCATCTTGAAATAGCTGACCTGCAGGATCACCGAGAGCATCTCGACCACGAAGATGAGCCCCACGATCGGCAGGAGCAACCATTGACCGGTCATGAAGGCGGCGACGGCCAGCGATGACCCGATCGCCAAGGCACCGGTGTCGCCCATGATGACCTGGGCCGGTGGCGCATTGAACCAGAGGAATCCGAGCAACGCCCCGACCATGGTGAAGCAGTACGTCACGACGCCGATCTGTCCCTGTCGATAGGCGATGATGCCATACGCGCAGAACGCGACTGCCGCCGTGCCCGCCGCCAGCCCATCGAGGCCATCCGTGAAATTCACGGCGTTGGCCGTGCCCACGATCGCGAAGATGGCGACCGGCACATAGATGAAGCCGATATCGATGCGCCCGGCAAACGGGATGTACATGTGATGCAGGCCCAGGCCATAGGGATCCGGGAGATGCAGCACGAGCGCGGCGAAGATCGCAAAGAGCGTCAGCCAGGCGAACTTGAAGCGGCCCGTCATACCCGTCTTCTTGCCGCCGACGAGATTCATTGCGTCGTCGATCCCGCCAAGGATCCCCGCCGCGAGCAGCACGGCGATAGGCAGCAGCATCGAGAGACGGCCGGCCGTGTTGAAGACCAGCGTGATGATGGCGGCCGACAGGCAGAACATGATGCCGCCCATCGTCGGCGTGCCAGCCTTGCCGATATGCTGATCCAGTTCGATCCGGATCTTCTTCCCGACCTTCCGCTTCCGCAGATAGGTGATGATCGGGCGCCCGATGATCACCGTCACCACGAACGCAAGGGCCGCGAGCGCGAGCGAGACCGCCATGTTCTCGTTGGGGTCTTCTGGCATCACCGAGGCCTGCATCAGGACAGGCCCCAGTCCACTTGTCAGGCTAATCAGACTCATGCCTCCGGCACCGCGTTCGATTCAGTCGCACTCGACGGCGTCTCGTCACCCGGCTCCGCCGAATTCGTGTCAGAACGCAGCGCCGCCACGATATTCTCCATCAGCAGCCCACGAGAACCCTTCAGCAACACCACATCACCCTGCCGGAGCTCGTGCGCGAGGAACTCGGTCATCCGCTCGCGCTCATCCTCCGCATATGAATGCACGATCAACTCGTGGCCATTCCCCCGCGCCACGGCCAGTGCTTCGTCGGCCATGATCCGCGCCTTGTCACCGAAGGTGATGAGCATATCCACCACGTCCCCGGCACGCTGGCCCACGAGCCGGTGCTCCTGCTCCGAGAGATCGCCGAGCTCGCGCATCTCGCCCAGTACGGCGATACGGCGCGTGGCCGGCACCTCCTGCAGCACCCCCAGCGCCGAGAGCACCGAAGGCGAACTCGCATTGTAGGTGTCATCGATCAGGTGCGAGCCACGGGGACCGGGTACAAAGAGCAATCGCACCTGAATTGATGGATCCTGCAGCCCCAAAATCATCTCTGACACGTGCATGCCGAAGCTGTAGCCGACGGCCAGCGCGACAAGCGCGATCTGCACGCCATGCGCCCCGATGAACGGCACCTTCACGTAATTGTGCTCGCCCTCGATCGTGACACGGAACGACGTGCCCTTCCAGCCATCTGTTGTAACGGCTTCGGCCCGGACATCGTTTCCCTCTTCCAGGCCGAAGGTCACCACCCGAGCCTTCGTGCGCTCGGCCATCGCCCGCACCCGGAAGTCGTCGCCGTTGAGCACGGCAATGCCGGTCTCCGGCAGCGACTCCACCAGCTCGGCCTTTGTCTTGGCGATCGCCTCCAGCGACCCCATGCGCTCGATATGCACCGGGTAGACGTTGGTGACCACCCCGATCTCGGGTTTTGCGATCCCGGCGAGCAGGGCCAGCTCACCGAAGGCATACGCGCCCCCCATCTCCAGCACCATGATCTGCGCATCCAACGGGGCTTCCAGCAACGCGAGCGGCAATCCGAGCTCACTGTTGAAATTGCCCGGACTGCGATAGACCTCGTAGCGCTGGCTCAGGACCGCCGTCACCGATTCCTTGGCGCTCGTCTTGCCGACGCTGCCGGTGATGCCGATCACCAGCGTCTCCATCTGATCGCGCTTCCAGGTCGCCCAGCGCTGAAGCGCCGCGATCGGTTCGTCCACGACGATCAGCGGCTGCGCGATCTCCGGATGCGCAGCCGCCCACGCCTCCGAGACAATTGCCGCCGCGGCTCCGGCATCGAAGGCGGCTGGAACAAAATCGTGCCCGTCAAAGTGTTCGCCCTTGATCGCGATAAAGAGATCACGGCGTCCCACATTGCGGGAATTGCGTTCCAGCTGCGGAAAGACGGTATCGGAGGCAAGCTCGCCCCGAACCGTGCCCTCCGTGCCCGCCAGCACATCGCTCAGGCGAAAATTGCTCATATGCCCCTCTCCGATTCTGACTGCCGGCCACCGCTCGTTCTGGGCAGACGTTCCGCGACCCGCATGATCGCGCTCCGGCTTCGCTGATTCTGTTCGAGCTCGACTGCGGAGGGCCGCACCGGCTTTCCGATCCGCCGCAACGTTGGCTGATGATCGCACGTGCAGACCGGCTGGTCGGGCGGACAGATGCACGTCGCGGTCTCCCACCCGATGAATCGCTTCACTGCCCGATCTTCCAGCGAATGGAAGGAGATGACAACCAGCCGCCCACCCGGAGCCAGCAGCGAGACCGATGCCGCGAGCACGTTGTCGAGCGCATCGAGCTCCCGGTTGACGGCGATCCGCAACGCCTGGAACGTCTTCGTCGCTGGATGGATGCCCTTGCCCCGCCGGCCCCCGACCGCATCGCTCACGATCGCGCTGAGCTGGCCGGTGGTCTCGATCGGCGCCACCGATCGCGCCTGAACGATCGCACCGGCGATCCGGCGCGACTGGCGCTCATCGCCATAGCGCCAGATCAGCGATGCAAGATCCTCCTGATCCAGCGAGTTGACGAGATCGGCCGCCGAGAGGCCGCGCTCGGGATCGAACCGCATGTCGAGCGGCGCGTCGAAGCGGAATGAGAACCCACGCTCCGCCTGATCGAGCTGAAACGAGGAGACTCCGAGATCGAGCAGGATGCCATCGAGATCGCGGATTCTTTCGCGCTCGGCAATCGCTGCCAGGTCGCCGAAGTTGCCGTGAACCGGCACGAGACGATCGCGGCCAAGGGGAGCCCCGGCGAGATCCCGCGCCCGCTCGATGGCCGCCGGGTCGGCATCAAGCGCGTAGAGACAGTCGATCCGGGGTTCCACCGCCAGCAACGCCCGGCTGTGACCACCGCCGCCAAAGGTGCCATCGAGATAGCGTCCGCCGGCCTTCACGTCCAGCGCATCGATCGCTTCCCGGAGCAACACGGAAAAATGACCGCCATCGGCAAGCCGACGGGGCCCGTTCCAGCCCTCTTTCACTCTCCTGGGCTCGTGCTGCCCGTGCGTTGTCATGACGTCTCGCCTTCGAACCAGGGCAATCCAGACTCGCGGCCATCTCCACGGCCAACCGGATCGCGCTCCCCTGAGTTTCGCACAGATTCAGCAGGGCGACCGCCAGATGCCCACAGCCGGCCTGGCGACACCGACCGCTCATCTTACAGCAAATCGGTGAGCTGAGAGGCAACGTCTGAACCGGACGCCTCGACGGTGGCATTGACCTCGGCCCACCGCTGCGGGCTCCAGATCTCGAACGAGGAGTGCAATCCCACGACGATCGCCTCCCGGTCGATCCCCGCGTAGGTGCGAAGATCGCCCGGCAAGAGCACACGCCCCTGACCATCGAGGGTGGCATCCATCGCTTCGGAGAAGACCATGCGTCGCAGGAGGCGGGCATTGGGATCGGCCATCGAGAGATCGTTGATGCGCGCCGCCAGGTTCTGCCACGCCGCCATCGGATAGACCGCGAGGCATCGGTCGATCCCGCGCGTGACGACGAGCCCGTCGCCGAGGTCGGCGCGAAACCGGGACGGGATCGCGATCCGGCCCTTGCTATCCAGCGTGTGTTCGAAGCGGCCCAGGAACATGGCTCACGATCCCGTCTTCGAGGTCAAAGCGTCATTGCGATTGCGGGGTCATGGGGGCATCTGGCGTGTGGGTCCGAAGCGTTCGCTGGAGAACGGATCTCCATGTCAGCAACCGCTCCGGACCGGTGCCAAGGCCGGTTGCGGGGGGCGTGAGGCAGGGAAGGTTATCCACCGCGGGGGCCACTTATCCCCACTTTGCCCCACTGTTGTCCACATCATACGTCGAAGTCACACGCGCCGTCCAGCCCAAAGCAGGATGAAAACTTGGCCAGACGTCTGCGAACGTTCGCACCGTTTCCACTACCACAGGCTTGAATATGGAACATATGTTCTATTATAATGACATTCAACAGGTATCCCCACTGCCGGAGCCCAGCGCCCGGCGGGTGAGGTCTCGTGAACAAGGAGTGAGACATGTTCCTGGTGTGGTTCGATCCCGACAAGAAGCGGGCAGCACAGCGCAAACTGGCGGATGCCGTCGCCGTCTACCGCGAGAAGTTCAATGAGGAGCCAGTACTGTGCCTCGTCAACGAGGTCGAGGCCAGCGACCTGGCGAAGAGCGCCAAGGAGGTACCGCTGCCGGTGAAGGTCGAGCGCTACATCGCGCGGAACACCTTCTATGTGGGCGATTTCGACGAGCCGCGCGTTGCGGATGTGGACGCCGTGAACGAGGCGGCGCATCCAGCGGATCACGCCGCCTGACCAAGCAAGACTACGTCAATCGGAGCAGGGGGAAAGGTCGCATCTGCCAACGACCAGTGTCCTCCGCTCCGGCAATTCGAGCGAAAGCCTGCCCTCGCCGTGCGACGCAGCGGAGCCGAATGGGTCGAGAAATCTCTCCTCCTTTCCGGCGAGAGAGCCAAGCATGCGAATACTTGCGCAGCATCGTCATCTCGGTCATTGCGGAATCTGTTGCAGGCGGCTCCTTACGATAGAGATTTCTCGACTTCGCTCGAAATGACGGTTTCCCGGTGCTCAGGAAATCGCATGGGGTCGAGCCAATGCTTGACGCTCCCGGTATCGCATCGCGAATGCTCCGTTACCCTTCAGCGTCGACGATCGTTACGATGGTCGTCCCTACAGCAACCGAGCCTCCGACAGTGACGCCGAGCTCCGCGATGCGTCCCGCCCGGTGAGCGACAATCTCGTTTTCCATTTTCATCGCCTCGATCACGCAGATCAGATCACCCGCCGCGACCTCCTGCCCCGCTTCCACGTTCACGCGGATCACCGTGCCCTGCACCGAGCTGACGAGCTGGTTGCCATTGCCGTTGTTCGCCGTGCCCTTTGCGGGCCGCGACGATCGTTTCCCGGCCGATGAGGCCCGAACGGAACTGTTCCTGCCATTGGCTGACAGCGCCGCAACGGGTGCAGTGACCACGACCGAGAAGCGCCGGCCATCAACCTCCACGATCATGTCGGTCGATTCGCGCTCACTCCCTTGCGCAGGGGTTGTTGAGGTTGCCGGACTAGCGGTGTCGGCAACGAGCACCTCCGGGTAATCGGCCAGGAAGGTCGTGGTCGCCTCGCCGCGCACAAACGCCGGGTGGTCGATGACGCGCTCGTGGAACGGGATCGTCGTCGGCACGCCGGTGATCGCAAAGTCCGCCAGCGCGCGCCGCAGGCGGGCGAGCGCCTCATCCCGCGTCCGGCCCCAGGCGACCAGCTTCGCGATGAGCGAATCATAGGCCGGGGATACCGTTCCGCCCGGCCCGAACCCGCTGTCCACCCGAACGCCGAATCCCGCAGGCTCGCGGTAGGTCTCGATCGTTCCCGGTACGGGGGCGAACTGGCGAGAGCTATCCTCGGCATTGATCCGGCACTCGATCGCCCAGCCATGCAGCGGCGCCGGCGACTCGAACGAGAGCGGCGCTCCCATCGCCACCCGGATCTGCTCCGCGACCAGATCGACCCCCGTCACCAGCTCGGTCACGGTGTGCTCAACCTGAATCCGGGTATTCATCTCCAGGAAGAAAAACGAGCCATCGGCATCGAGGAGGAACTCGACGGTTCCCGCGCCCACGTAGTTCACGGCGCTCGCGAGTTTCGCCGCCGCCGCCTGGATGGCGCTCCTGATCTCTGGCGTCACCGCCGGCGACGGCGACTCCTCGACCAGCTTCTGGTGGCGACGCTGCACCGAGCAGTCGCGCTCCGGGAAGGCAACGACGTTGCCATGCATATCGCCGAAGACCTGGATCTCGATGTGGCGCGGGTGCTCCAGGTAGCGCTCCAGATAGACGGTCGGGTTCGCGAAGTAGCGTTCGGCCTCGCCCCGGCTCCCCGCAAAGGCGTCCGGCAGCTCCGCCGCCGATCGCGCGACCCGGAACCCACGACCACCGCCGCCTCCGGAGGCCTTGACCGCGACCGGGTACCCGACCTTGGCGGCCCAGGCAACCGCCTCGTCGGCGGTCTCCACCGGGTCTTCTGTGCCGGGAACGGGGTGGACGCCCGCCGCGATCGCGATCCGCCGCGCCTCGACCTTGTCGCCCATCGCGGCAATTGTGGCCGCATCCGGACCGATGAAGATCAGCCCGGCCGCCAGGACCGCCTCGGCAAACGCCGCGTTCTCCGAGAGGAACCCATAGCCGGGGTGGACCGCGTCGGCACCGGCACGCCGGGCGATGTCCACAATCGCGTCGATCGCGAGGTAGGCCATTCCTGTCGATTCCGGCAACCGGTAGGCATCGTCCGCGTACCGAACGTGCAGCGCATCGTCTTCGCCCGGACCATAGATCGCAACCGTCGCGATCCCGAGTTCGCGGCAGGCGCGCATGACCCGGAGCGCGATCTCCCCGCGATTGGCGACCAGTACACGACTGATCTTGCGTCCGCAGTTGTCGGTCATCCCATCCCCACTTCTTGAATCCAAACCATGCGTCAAGCCGTCAATATGGTAGCGTCTCGACGCGGATCGCGGGGCATGCCGTCCGGCGAATTCCGGCGTGAACAGGACCCGTCGGGCGCGGACGGCATACTCTCTGCGATACTGCGTCTGGCAGCCGGTCGCGTTGCGTGGCGAAGCTTGGCTGTCCGCTTTGTATCGCGGCTGGACGAACCGTTCGCTTCCGCGACGAGGTGATTTTGCGACCACCCACCAGAGGATTCGATTGACGATGCCACAACCGGGCACGACGAGATGGCAATGACCGGCACGACATCGGCGGAGACCGTCACGCCGGAGCCAACGCGCGCAGGGGCTGCCTGGCTGGCTCATCTGCGCGACCATGCGCCGTTGATCGGCGTGTTGCTCGCGTTCGTCGCCAGCCTCTTCATCGTTCCGACTATGGCCGATGCGCCGGTGAGCGACGATTGGGTCTACTCCCGCTCCGTCGAGATCCTCATCCACCAGCAAAAGCTGCATATCCTCGATCTCTCCGTCGTCACCCTCGTCTTCCAGGTCGTCTGGGGCGCGATCTTCTCGATCCTGTTCGGCACGTCGTTCGGGGCGATGCGCCTCTCCACGATCGTGCTCTTCATCCTGAGCGGCTGGGCCCTCTACGGCACCTGCCGGGAACTCGGCGTGACGCGAGGGCGCTCGGCACTCGGTGTCGCCGCTTACCTCTTCAATCCACTCACCTTCGTGCTCGCCTTCTCGTTCATGACCGACCCCCAGTTCCTCTCGCTTCTGGTGATCGCGACCTACTTCTACCTGCGCGGCCTGAATCCGGAACGTCCCGAGCACGCAATGGTCGTGGCCGGCTCGCTCTTCGCGTCCTTTGCGTTCCTCACGCGGCAGCAGGGCATCCTTATCCCGCTGGCAGTCGGGCTCTACCTCGTCGCCGCACGCCGCTGGGCGTTCAATCGAGAGGGGCTGCTCACCACGCTCCGCGTTGCCGGTCTGCCCGCGCTGACGATGGTCATCTATTATGTCTGGCTGTTGGGATTTCAGGGCGCACCCGAGCAACAGAACGCCTTCCTCAAGCAGATGACGGATGCCGGCATCCGCGACTCACGGATTCTCATCAGCCGCATGACCTATATCGAGGTCGCCTACATCGGCTTCTTCGTCTTCCCGATTGTGCTCGCGGCGATCCCCGCGCTCTGGCGCATACGCCCGCCGCGGAGCATCTCCGGGACAGGTGTGCTCGTCGCATGGATTGCGATCCTGATTGCCGGGCTCATCGTCTTCGGAAACCGCGACCACATGATGCCGTACATTCCCCAATTCCTGGGGATCCAGGGCGTCGGCCCCACCGATCTCATCGGCGGCAGGTCGCCGCTGATCGACCGCGACTGGACGCGCACGATCACTGTCCTGACATCGGTCTCCACGGCGGTCTTCATCCTGCTGGTTGCGCGGCGAATCGGCGACCAGTTCACCCCCCAGCGCGCCGCCGCCTCATTGCTGACCTGCATCGGGCTCTGGCAGGTCATCGGCATCCTGCCGCCTTCCTACCACTTCCGGAACTGGATCATCTCCGTCGACCGCTACCTGATCCCGCTCGTCCCCTTTGTCATCTGTCTCCTGCTGTGGGCCGTGCGCGACATGCGGATGCTCCCACTCCTCGGCTGGATCTTCATCGCGGCGATGGCCATCTTCAGCGTGGCCTCGACAAGGGATTTCCTCGTCTTCCAGGAGGCCACGTGGGACTTCGCCCGCGACACGGTCGCTCAGGGTGTCCCGCTCACCCGGCTCGATGCGGGCTCATCCTGGGACGGCTATCATCTCTATGATTACGGGCTCGCCCACGATATCAAGCAGCAGACACCGCACGGCCCGTGGTGGACCAATCTCTTTGCGCCGGCAACGGATTCCACGTATATCATCGGCACGGCCATCCCCGATGGCTACGTCGAGGTTGAGGGTCGCGAATACTCATCGTGGCTGCACAGCGATGGACAATGGCTCTGGCTTTCTCGCCGCGCGGATTATCCGGGCCCGCCCTGAGTGATGCCCGCATGCGCGGGGTTGAGGGCGGATCGTTGGACAGGGAGAACGCACTCCATGTGGAAAGGCAAGACCGTCTCGGTCATCCTCGGAACGTACGCCGAGAAGGACTCCATCTACAACGACATCCAGGGGTACTTCGAAACGGGCGTCGTCGATGAGGTCGTCGTCGTCAATAACAACGCCGAACCCGGAACCGAGGAGGAAGTCGCGCGGACGGATGCCCGTCAGGTCTTTGAATCGCGCCAAGGCTATGGCTGGTCGTACCGTCGCGGACTCGCCGAGGCCACCGGGGACCTGCTGGTTCTCTCCGAGCCCGATGGCACCTTTCTCCCGCGCGACATCATGAAGCTGCTTACCTACTCCGACGACTGCGACGCCGTCTTCGGGACGCGGACGACGCGCGAGATGATCTGGCGCGGTGCGAACATGGGCTTCTTCCTGAAATGGGGGAACTGGGCGGTCGCAAAGATGGTGGAAGTGCTGTTCAACACCAGCCACCTGAGCGATGTCGGCTGCACCTACCGCCTGCTCACCCGTGATACCCTGAAGCGAATCGAGAAGGATTTCTCCGTTGGCGGCAGCCATTTCGGCCCGGAGCTAATGCTGCTCGTTATCACATCCGGCGCCCGGGTCGTCGAGGTCCCCGTCAACTACCTCCCGCGTGTCGGCACCTCCTCGGTCACCGGGGATATCAAGGAGGCGTTCAAGCTCGGGATCCAGATGATCGGCTTCATCCTGCGGTTCAAGGCACGGAATTTCCGTGCGCGGCATCCCGAACCGGCACCGCGCACGATCGAGCAAGCGCGCCCCGTTGAACCGGCCGAATGACGACGCAGAGGCCGCGCCGCCTACTCCGTTGGGAGGATGTATGACTGCAAAACCGCACACAACCGGTGCCCATGGTCAGACCGACTTCGATGCTGTCGCCGCTGAATACGACGAGAGTCTGCCACTGCATGTCATGGATCACTATCTCGACAAGCGGGCATCCTTCATCCGGCAGAACGTCGCCCCCGGCAAGGCGCTCGATGTCGGCTGCGGCACCGGCGTGCTCGCGGAACGACTCGCCCGCGAAGGCTATGATGTCACCGGGGTCGATCCCTTCCAGGGCATGCTCAAGTACCTGAAACAGCGCAATCCGGCGATCGGCACGGTGCACGCCCGTGGCGAGCACCTGCCGTTCCCGGACGATACCTTCGACCTCACCTACTGTGTGGCGGTCATGCATCACGTCGCCGACCCCAAGGACGTGCGCGATACGCTGATGGAGATGACGCGCGTGACGAGACCTGGCGGTCACGTCCTGATCTGGGACCACAATCCGCGCAACCCCTACTGGCCGATCCTGATGAAGCGCGTGCCGCAGGATACCGGCGCCGAGCGTCTCATCCCCGAACGTGAGATCCTCGAGGGGCTGGTCGCGGGGGGCGCCTCCCCGACGATCGTACGCTCGCTCGGGTTCATGCCGGATTTCACGCCACCGGCACTGCTCGGCCTGGTCGCGAGCGCCGAGCACCTCGTGGAGAAGGCACCGCTTCTCAACCGGCTCTGCGCGCACAATGTCATCCTCGCCGTGAAGGCGGGCTGAACCAGGCATGCACGTCGCAGATCAGCCATCGTCCGTGATCCCGCAGGAGCGTCTGTCCGTGACCGTTCCGCGCGCTGTGTGGTGGAAGCGGACTGCCACGGTCAACACCGCCATCGCCATTATCCTGTTCATCGTTGCCTTCGCCACGTATTTCAGCGGCAACGAGACAACGGCATTTCATCCCGATGAGAGCCGGTGGCTGAACCGCGCCCACTATATCGGGGATGTGCTCGACCCCTTCGGCCCCACCTGGAATGACCAATACCTGAGCCGCGGGCAGCCACCGATCGGCTCCTACGTGATGGGGATCGGGCTCCTGCTCCAGGGACGCGACCTGGACACCAACCTGGCGTGGGATTTCCGCCGCTCGGACCAGTTCAACCGCGCGAACGGCATGTTCCCGCAGCAGGGCGACTGGATGGCCGGTCGCCGCACGAACAACGTCATCGGCGCGCTGGCAGTGGTCGTGGTCTTCTTCATCGCCACGAGGCTCACAAATCAGATCGGAGGAGGCGTCGCCAGCCTGCTGATGATCGTCAACCCGCTCCAGAGCTGGCACAACCGGCTTGCCCTCGCCGACACGGCGCTCACCCTCACGCTGGCGCTCCTCCTGCTCTGCTCGATCCAGCTCGTGCGCCGTCCCGGTTGGGGATGGGCGATCGCCGCCGGGGTGCTGATCGGGATCGGCGGCGCCAACAAGTTCACCCCGATCTCGCTCTGCGCTCCCCTCGCGCTGCTGGGCGCGATCATGCTCCTGCGTGACTGGCGTGCGAGCCGCCAGCTCGATCGTCGCCTGCTCGCAGGATGGCGCGGTTGGCCCCCGTTCACGCATCTCGGCTGGATGCTCCTCTCGACGCCCATTGTGGCCGGAGCGACGTTCGTCCTGGTCTACCCTTATCTCTGGCCGGATCCGATCGGTCGCACGCTGAAGCTGCTGGAATTCCGCACCGCGGAGATGACGAGCCAGAACGCGATCGACCCGAGCCGGGCCATCGCCAACCCGATCGAAGCCGCGCGCCGGACATGGACCTTCCTCGGTCATCGCTGGAGCGGCACCCGGGAGTTCTTCCGGCTGATCGGGCTGCCGGACGTGGGTCACGCGCTCTCCCAGCTCGATGTCTGGCTAGCGTTGGTCGGATTGATCGTGCTCGCCTGGCTTGCCTGGCGAAAGGGGCTCCAGAGCCCGCACCTGATCGTCTGGCTCCTGATCGTGACCGAGATCGCGACCATCATCGTCTCGATGAAGACCGACTTCGAGCGCTATTACCTCCCCATCGTGCTGGGCTTTGTTGTGGCATCGGGTGTCGCTGTCGGGTTCCTGAGCGACAAGATCATGGAGCGGATGCGAACCCGGTCGATGCGTAAACCGGTTGCACGACATGAAGCGGCCTGATGTAATGGGTGGCTGAACAGTCGAGAGCGGATCGCACGACGGGCGGGGTACTCTTTCCCATGAGCAGGCGGGTGCACATCTTCCAGAGAGCCTTGGATATCGCCCGCATTCCGTGCGGGTTCCTCGCCATACTCGCCCTGGTCATCGCCTCCGCAGGCATGGCAGTTCCCGCCGCTGCGGCGCGCCAGGCGACCACACCGCCCAGCCCGACCGCCATGGCCACCATCACGCCAACACCAATCGCCACGGCGACGTCAGGCGCGAGCGGCTCGTACGTCAACGGCGCAGGAATCGACCGGGGCGATGGCACGGGGGGCACTATCCGCACCGGGCAAGCCACCAGTGCCAGGCACCTGCCGCTTGCCGAGAAACACATCTACGATCCGTATCGCACGGTCTCGGACAAGGAGGAATCGTCGCTCGAATACGATGCGATGCGACTCGAGGGATACGGGGTACCCGCGCTTGTCTATATTCGCTTCTCCGAAGACACTCTCGCGCAGTCCCAAGGCTACGCTGATGACTTGCGCACGAGTTTCGGTGTCGAATCCGCGCCCGGCGCCGACGACGGTCTGGTGATCCTCGTCAATACGAGCTTCTACTCATCGCGCACTGGCACCATCATCCTCTCGTATGGAACGAACACGCTGCCGGTCCAGGGACTGGACGAAGCGATGCTCAACCGGATTCTCGAAGAGGACATGATGCCGCGTATGCGACAGAACAAGCTCTCCGAGGCGCTCAGCGTCGGTCTGCGCCGGTTCGGTTACTACGCCGAGTTCATACCCGGTGCGCCACCAGCCACCTCATCCCGTCAAGACGCGGCGGCTTCGGCGATCGTCATCGCTGCGCCGATCGCGACTCTGCTGATCGCGCTCGCCTTGCTGTGGTCGAGAATCGGTTCCCGGCGGCGCGTCCCTTCATGGGTGCCAACAGCCCTCGTCTGGGCCGGCGCCGGGATTGCCATCGCGCTCGCCCCGCTCTCGGTGTATGCACGCAGCCGGCTCGGCATCGGGTGCGCCCTGGTCCTGGTCGCCGCACTCGCGCTCTACGGAATCAGCAGCGATATTGCCACGCCGATGCGTCGCCGGACAGCCTCGACGCGCGTCGCGCGTGCGCGGGGTTCGCTGATGCGCAGAATCGGCAGTGCCCGGAACCGGGCCCGGCCACGTCACCGGTCCGCAGAATCGGCAGGGGCGCGATGAGATTCCAGCATCGCATCCACCGGCGACGACATCTGGCCTCTCCGCGCAGCGCGACGGCTTCGCGCCGGCGGATGTCCCCAATCGCGCGGCCCACGCGCCTTCTCGGGCGCGGAACCGCCGCATTCAGGCGAGAGATCCGGCGAGGGCCAGAACTCGTCGCCCGCAGATCACGCGGGTACAGTCTGTCTACAAGCGCGTCTCCCCGACCCCGGCTTCGCGTCCGGCTCCGGCTCGATATCGTGCTGCCGCTGCTCATCCTCGTCCTGTCGCTGTTCCAGAACCTGGATCAGGTGCATGTCTCGCCGTTTCACCGAGATGAAGCACGCTGGATTGCGCGCGCTCACTTTCTCGGCGATCTGACCGATCCCTTTGGTCCGACCTGGAACGACTATTACCTGACGAACACCCAGGCGCCCTTCGGCAGCTACATGATGGGGCTCGGGCTGCTCCTGCAGGGGCGCGATCTCGAAACCAACGCCATCTGGGATTTCAACTTCAGCCAGGAATGGAACGTGGAGAACGGCGCGATGCCCGTTCCCGCCGACCTTGACGCCGGGCGACGAATGAATGCCGTGCTGGGCGCGCTCGTGGCCGTGATCGTCTATTTCATCGGGCGGCGTCTCGGCAACCGGGTCGGAGCGACACTCGCGGCGATCTTCATCGCGATGCACCCGCTCCATATCCTTATGTCCAGCCAGGCGTTGTCCGACGTGACGCTGACCTTCCTCCTTGCCCTGCTCTTCTTGCAGGCAATGCGGTTCGCGACCCGGCCGACATGGCCCAATGCCATCCTGATGGCGGTCCTGATCGGATTCGGCGGCTCGGCGAAACTCTCGCCGCTGCTGCTCAGCCTGCCGCTCGCCGCGCTCGGTGGCTTTCTCCTGGTCCGCTCCTACATTCGCCGCTGGAGCAGCGAGCCGGTAAAGGACCGCGCAATGGCGATCAGGCTCCTGCCCCAGCCCGTCCTGGCGTTTGCCGTCTTTGTGGCAGCCTTTCCCTATCTCTGGGTCGATCCCATCGGCCGGTCCTATCACATGTTCACGCAGCGCGCGGAGGAGATGCTGAGCCAGGGCACGATCTGGCCCGATCTTGCGGTCGGCTCGCCGCTCGAGGCCCTTGCCCGCATCGGGCTGCGGCTTGGGGTGACATCCTCGACATCGGGACGCCTCGGCTCGTCCCTGACCAGTATGCTCAGCTTCGAGAATGCAACTGCCCATGTGGCGTACGGGCTCGACTTCCTGCCGGCTCTCGCGGGCGTCGTGCTGCTGGGCGCGCTGGTCGTGCGCTACGGACTCAGAAACCCCTATGCGCTGATCGCGCTCCTGATGGGCAGCGAGGTCGGCGCGATAGCGATCGGCATGAAGGCCGACTTCAACCGCTACCATCTCCCGATCGTGCTGATCATGGGGATCTGCATCGCCATCAGCGCGAGCACCTGCTGGAACGCGCTGGCACGAGCCAATGCCTGGAAACTGCTGAACGTCCTGCCCGGCGTGAGCGTCATGCCTGTGACGGTGACGGAGAAGAAGCCTCCCATCCGCATCGCCTCCGTGCCCGCTGGCGGCGGGGACGGCCGGAAGAAGGACCGTAGCGTCCCCGCAACCGGTACCCTCCGGGAAGATCTCCTACCGGGTGCGGACTGAGGATTCCCGGCGAGACCGGATGACCTGAGCGACTATCGACCACTACCACAGCAACGACACAAGGAACGGCGAGAGGCGGCATATGGGGCGACGAGTTCAACACAGGTACATTGAGGGCAGCGCTGGCGGCATGGGTGCATTCCGGCTCGTCCTCATCTGTCTCGCCCTCGGCTGCCTGCTGCTTTCGACGACTACCTCCGCAAGTGCGCGCGACCTCTTCGACCCCGTCAACCCCGCCGCGGCACCCTTCCAATCCACCCCCTCACGTTTGCTGGACGCCGACGACCAGAAGACCATCATCAAGATCATCAACGAGGCGCGCTCCTTCGGCGTCCCGTTCGCCGTCCGCGTGCAGAGCGTGCCAACGCCGCAGGATGAGGAATCGACGCAGAAGGAGGCAGATCAGCTCTACGCCAACCAGCCGATCGAGTCCGGAGACGGTGCCGATGACGGGTTGCTGCTGCTCGTGCTGGTGCCAACAGCCGACCGGACGCAAACATCCGCCGCATTCACGTACGGCTCGCATTTCCTGCCCCAGGGCGGGATCACGCCCAAAGCTCTCGATCGCACGCTCAACGAGGTGATGATCCCGCTCTTCAAGACCGATACGGTCGAGAACGCGCTCATCAACGGCGTCTCATGGGTGACATACGATCAGCTCTTTCTCTCGAGCCCCCGGCTGGAGCGCTCTGACGCGCAGTCGTGGCTTGCCCGAATCACGAACATCCCGCTGATCCCGATCATGCTGCTGGCCGGGACGGCCTACGCGGTCGTTGCTTTTTGGGTCGCCCGGCAGACGCGCAACGCTCCGGCCGCCCAGCAGAGCTCGCCGCTGACCTCACCCTTCGCCGCCGGGGCGATCCGCCGGGGTCGCGTGGACGAGGCCATCGATGCGGCCGCGATCGTCCGCCTGATCGATACCGGGGCACTGGAACTCCGGACGAGCCGCAAGGGACAGCAGGACCTGGTGCTCGACGCGGATGCTTCGCCCGGCACCGACCCCTTCCTCAGTCACCTTTGGCGAGATCTCGTTGCCATGGCCGCGCCGGAGACAGGAATCATTGCGGCGGGATCGATTCGCCGGCTTCGCGATGCCTTCGGCCCCGCCCGGCGCTGGCAGGAAGACCAACTCGCGGCCGACGGATACCTCGCGCCGCGGTCACGATCGATGAACCGAGAGTTGCTGTTCGCCGGCCTCGCCCTCATCCTGCTGGCGGTCTACTGCATGGCGCCCGCGATCGTGAGCATGGACCGTTGGGGACTGTTCGTTGCCGGCGCCCTCTTGATCGAAGCCGGGGCGATCATCTGGTGGTCGTTCCAGCGGTCATTCGCGACAACAGCCGGTCTTCACGCCGTTTCGGCGTGGGAGGCGTCGGTGAACACAGGGAAGGCCCGCGGAACGGACGACGCGATCACTGCTGCGGAGATCTACGCCCTGATCGTCGATCAGGAGCATCGCCTCGGTGAGGATGAGCCGATCGCCCGGCGCTTTGGCCCCGGTATCCCGCCCCTCATGAAGACGCTCCGGGGATTCAGCACGACCTAACACCGGTATCGACGAATTGATGCACGTTCGCAGGGTGCGACTGCGTGTCTGCAGCCGTGTTGGCACCGATCCGGCGCAGCGAAGCGAGACCACCCGCCCGATATCCGAGGCGCACCGGGTAACTGGTTCCCCTCCGTAGCGGGCGACCTCGTGTCAGCAGTTGCGTCGGGCCATCGGCCGGAGGCCGATATTGCGAACCGGTATCCGGCTTCGCCGGATGGGCCAGACAAGCTGACCCGCTACGGGTCTTCGCTACCACCACTATTTCGAATTCCGCGTTACTCGCCGGAAGTCACCGCGTAGACGAACCCGTCGTCGCTGCCGAAAAAGACAAAGCCATCCACGACCACCGGTGATGTGACGATGGTGCCGTTGGCAAGATAGTAGTTCTCAAGCTTGCCGGTTCCGGCATCAAGGGCGACCAGCGTGTTTCCGGCGCCCACATAGACGGTTTTGCCCGCTATGGTCGGCGCCGCCAACGAAGGCTTGCCCGAGGGATAGAGCCACACCGCATCGCCGCTCGATTGGGAGACGGCATGTACCCCGCCATCGTTCGCTGCGATCACCACGAGCCCATCGGCAGCGGCTGCCGGTTGGGTGCCACCGATCTCCGCGGTCCAGAGTACCTTTCCCGTCGCCAGATCGAACGCCGATGTCTTGCCCGCGTCGGTCGTGATACAGACGATCTGCCCCGTCACCATGGGCGCGGCGGAGATGGCGCCAGTCATCATCCGGCGCCAGCCGAGTGAGCTGGAATCAAGCGCCACCGTGTAGACGCTCCCCTTGTCCGTGCCGAGAATGATCCGGCCATCGGCCATCGCCGGCGCACCGGAAACGATCCCATCGGTCGTCACCCGCCACCGGGCCTCGCCAGTCCTGGCATCGAACGCGTACAGCCAGCCTTCCTGGCTCGCTATCACCACCAGACCGTCGCCCACCACCGGCGTGGCCTGCCCCGCGTACCGCGTGGCCGCCTTCCAGCGCACCTCGCCAGTCTTGAGGTCGAGCGCAACGAGATTGAAGCCCCCCCCGACGTAAACCATGCCATTGGCCACTACCGGCGAGGAGCGGACAACGTAGGTGCTCACCTGGTAGCGCCAGATCTCGGCCCCGGTCTCCGCGTTCAGCGCGAAGAGCTCGCCGCGCTTGCTCGTTGCGAAGAGCATGCCATCGGCGATCACCGGTGTGGAATACACCTCGCCACCGGTATCGAAGCGCCACGCCAGACGGGGATTGCCGGTGGGAGGCGGTCCCGGCTGCACGCCGCTGTGTCCTGAATCGCCGCGGAAGGCAAGCACATCGGTCGTGATCCGGCCCGATGCCGGCGGCGTGGCCGCAACCTCTGCCAGCGTGGGAGGCGTCGCGGTGGCGTCGCCAGTGACCTGAGCCAGCCCCACAGGCGGTTTTGTTTGGAGGATGTGGATGCCGAGATAGGCGAAGGTAAAGCCGGTCAGGATACCGAGCACGATCCCCCAGCCGCGAATCGCACCGCTGTCGCGGCGGATTTTCCAGAATCCCAGAAGCGCGCTGGCGATGCCGGCGACCCAGAGCCCGTAGCAGATGAGGGTGTTGGAAGAGAGCACGATGGCGGGGACCAGCAAGAACGGGCTGGCCAGAATCCAGCCTCCGCCGCCACTGGTGTCCTCATCCCGCGACCGGCGGGATCGTCGCTCCTCCCGGAGCCTTCGCGCCTGCATCGCCTGCAGACCAGGTTGTTCGGAGCTTGCGGGTTGCTCCTCGACACTGCGCAGGTCGGCTCCGCAATCGCCGCAGAAAACGGTCTCCGGCAGGTTCTCATACCCGCAGGACGGGCATCGCCTGACCATCGCGACGTAGCCGCCCCAGTGCCGGGTGAGGTGTGATCTCGTCGCGCGGTTGGCCGAACCTCCCAGCGGCGTGGTCGGTTGGTGCGGTTGTCCGGAAGCAGGTGACTCGGGCATGGCACATCCTCGCTCGTGCGCGAAGTGTACATCTGTGCGGGGGCATTGCCGAAGCGCCGGTCGCAGCGCGAGGATAAGAGCCGATCCATGCAACGCAGCGCGTGCATTCGTACGGGCCGACCCGTGTGTCCGCCCTCCCCGTTTCTTGAACAACGTTTCTGCATTCGGGCCGGTTGCATGAGATGGCGAGGGTCGACCCGTACGCATGAAACACTTATTGGCCCGCATGTCGGCCCTTAGCCGCCCATAGAACTATCCGGGAGGGTCAGGAGCGCGGCCGTCCCACGCAGATGGTCCACGGCATGGACCCGGTCAATTGCTCGATGTCCAGCTCGCGCTCGACGAAGCGGCCGAACTGCTCGCGCGACCAGAAGTTACGGTGGTCCGGGTCGCTCCCCTTTGGCGTCTGGTCCAGGTTCTTGCCCCGCGCGGCGTTGGCGAGGCAGAAGAAGGGCTCGTGCGGCACGCTCATGACGACGGCGCGTTTGGCGACACGCGCAAGCTCCGCCAGGGCACGGTCGGGCTCGTGCAGATGCTCCATCACCTCCAAGCAGCAGACGACGTCGAAATGATTGTCGGGGAAGGCGATGTTGTAGATATCGCCGACGGTGAACGTGCCGCGCGGATTGCGCAGTTGGGCCAGCTTCACCGAGTCTTCCAGCACATCAAAGCCGGTCAGCTCCAGCGTAGGCATCGCCCTGAGGAAGATGTCGGCGACGAACCCCTCGCCACATCCCGCATCGAGCAGCGTTGCCGGATGGAGCCCGGTCACGATCTTCGTCACCTTCGCATGGAAGCGGTCGATCAGTCGTCGCTGCACCGGATTGTCGGACATGTGCTTGCGGTAATTGCTGGTATCGACATCGACCGCTCCCTGATAGGCGATGGTTTCGCTGATACTCATCTGGAAGTTCCTTTCCCGGAGATGCCCCGTACCGGGCGTCGCGTACTGTGACTGCGCCTGTGATTATCGTGAAGTGACCGGTTTGCCCTGGGTAGAGCGTGACCCGGCATCGTTCCCGATGGGGTCAGGGGGCGCCGGATCGGGCCGCAGGCCGATCCAGATGCGGGTCAGCCCATACAGGATCGGGATGGCCCCAAAGAGCGCAAATCGATAGATGACCGCAGCCGCCACCACCTCGCCGCCGGAGACGCCCGCCAGCCGCGCGACGACATACATCAGCGCCTCGCGGACCACGGCACCACCCGGTATCGGACTGACCATGCCAACCAGAATCGGGAGCGTCGTTATGCCGAGCACGAGCACGAACGAGACGTCCAGGCGCATCGCATCCAGCAGCAACCAGAGCACGACCCCCTGCATGATCCAGTAGACGGTGGTAACAAGCAGGGCTGCCACGGCGATGCGCGGCCGCTCCCGCGGCGCCATCAGGATCGAGCGACCGAACGTCACCACGCGGGTGCGGCGTGCGGTGCTTCGCAGCAGGAAGACAAGCGCCACGACCACCACCAGCGCACCGATGATGCCGAAAAGCGTGTACCGCCCGGCCGAGTTTCCGAGCTCGTCACCGACCGCCCCCAGCGAGCCGGGAGCGAGCAGCATCCAGAGCACGGTGCCAGCACCGAGCACCAGCACATCGGCCCCGATCTCCCAGACGGCGATCGTGCCGGTTGCCGATGCATCGAGCCCGAGCGCCCGTTTTGTCAGGGCGGCGCGGGAGGGGACGGCCAGGCCAACCGGCGCGGCATAGTTGATGACGACCGAGGTCAGGAATGCCTCGGAGGCCTTGGGAAGATCCGATTTCCCCTGCGCCATGATGACGAGCACATGCCAGCGGTAGCAGAGCAGCCCGAGGCTAATGAGATAGATCGGGATGGCAATGAGCAGCGGGGTGATCGCGGCATCGCCGAGGACATCCGCGATCTGCTGCAACTGCCCCTGCCACCAGAGCACGACGACCGCGAGGACGACGCTGCCGAGAAAGATGAATGGCGTCGGGATCCGGCCCAGGACACCCAGCCGCCGTTTCCAGCCCGATGCGCGCTTCTCGGGCAGCACGGTCACCGGATCTACCGGCGGCGTCTCGTCGCCGGGAATGCGCCGCGTGTCACCGTCCGTCGGTGCCTGGCTCACGCTTCAATTCCGGGTGCGTTGGTCGCGGCAGACGATCCCAGATCGGGCCGGTTTGCCAGGCCCACCGTTTCCCGGAGTGGGATAACGCTACCGCTAGCCGGCGCGTGCGTGCCGTGAGCGATGTACTCGCCGAGCAGCCCGAGCCCGAAGAACTGGGCGCCCAGCACCACGAGCAGCACGGAGAGCAACAGGGCAGGACGATTGCCTATGGCATTCCCGCCGACGAACTTCTCAAGCGAGAGCCATAGGCCGAGCAGCACACCGAGCGCCATCGAGAGCAGGCCCGGCAAGCCGAAGAGATGCAATGGTCGCTGCCGGTACTGCGTCAGGAAGATGACCGTCAACAGGTCGAGGAAGCCCTTGGTCAGGCGCGACCAGCCGTACTTGGACGATCCCCAGGTTCGGGCGTGATGTTTGACCGGCAACTCACCGATCCGGAACCCCTCGGCATTCGCGAGCACCGGCGTGAACCGGTGCAGCTCACCGTAGAGACGAATCGAACTCGTCACTTCATGACGATAGGCCTTGAACCCGCAATTGAAGTCGTGCAGCTGCACGCCTGAGAACTTGCGCACGGTCCAGTTGAAGACCTTGCTCGGCGCGGTCTTGCCAAGCGGGTCCTGCCGGCGCTGCTTCCAGCCGGAGACAAGATCGTACCCCTCGTCCAGCATCGCCAGGAAGTGCGGGAGCTCGTCAGGATCGTCCTGGAGATCGCCGTCCATGGTGATGACGACATCGCCGCGCGAGACGGCAAAGCCATCGGCGAGGGCTCGCGCCTTGCCAAAATTCCGACGGTGTCGCAGACCGACCACCCGCGGATCAATCGCATTGGTGCGGGCAATGAAGCTCCACGTTCCATCGGTGGAGCCATCATCCACAAAGATGATCTCGTAGGGAAGCCCGATCGATTCAAGCTGGGCGGTGAGGCGCGTGTAGAGCTCGTCCAGGTTGCCCTCCTCGTTCATCACCGGGATGAGAACGGTGAGGGAGGTGATGGGCTGGGGATGAATGTCAGCGACGTGACCGGCGAGTCGCTCCGCACGCCTCTCACGGCTTGTCGTCGCATCGGCAGCCGGTGCGATCCTGGTGCCCGTCGTCGTGACAGAGGTTGGGGTTGCCGCTGCATGCACGCGTGTCCGCTCCCGGTGTGGTCATGATGGAAGAAGGCGCGGAACAGGAACCCGTCCGCGATCTCGGTGGCGTATCAGGCCGGCGGCGACCGGATCGCTTGCGGCAGACGCTGCACGGATGATGTCATCCTCCGCACGAACGACGCCAACGCATCCTCGCGATCACCGCCCTAACCGCATGACTATAGCCTTCCCGGCACCATGGCGCAAACAGCCCCGCCTGGTGGAGGCGGGGCTGCCGGGAACCGTGTGGTTGCGGAATCAGTTGCTGGCGAAGAGATCGGACTGGATGCTGCCTTCGGTGCTCTCGGGCTCCCGGCTGACCGCAATGATGAGCTCTGGCAGGGAGTCCTTGTGCCGGACGATCCGGATCTCGCGATAACCGGAGATCGGCTGCGAGAACTCGAGGTTCTGCATCACCTGGCCGTTCGCATTGACCTGGAGGGTCGCGACGAGGTTGGATTCGCCATCGTCATGAACGCACCAGACCTCATGCTTCTCCGCGGGGTTGAGATCCCACGCCAGCAGCACAGCCTTGTTCTTGGAGGGATCGGCGCCAAGCTGTCCACTGCCGGCACAATCAGCACACGCCGGACGCGTCGTATAGAGCCGCATGGCGCTCCCCCCGTTCGCCGTCCCGTTCCCGGCAATCGCGGGTATCGAAAGCTGCCGCTCCATCTCGGCGGCGCGGTTGTGCTCGCCGATGCCCCAAGCCGAGACGAGGATGAGGGCGATCACGAGCGGTGCGATGAAGGCGGGCGCGGCCCATTTCGTCCAGAACGAGGGGTCGTTGCGCGTGGGAGCCGGAGGATCGAGCGGGTCCGGCGGGCTCGGCAAGACGTTGACAGGGGCCATCGAAGGCACGGGAGTGCGCGTCGAGAACGCTACCGCCGACCCGGCAAAAGGGACGGGTGCGGCACCCGCAGCGACGGGCCGCTCCTGTTCGTGCCGCACGCGATCGAGAAGTGCGCTCCGCACGCGCGCCGGAGGCACCGTATCGAGGTCGCTGGCGAACGGCAGGAGATCGACGATGCGCTGGACATCGGCAAGCGCCGCCCGGCAGGAATCGCACTGGCGCAGGTGCGCAGTGATGCGCTCCTGCTCCGCGCGATCCAGCGCGACGAGAACGAAGCCCTCACTATTCTCTTGTGCGAACACGCATTCGGATGACTGCCCACCCGGCCTGGTGTCCGTTCTCACTGGCTCCGCACCTCGACCACGACCACTCACGTCAAGCCAACCTCACGGTTCTCCAAGAATTCTCGTAACTTCCGCATGCCAAGTCGCATGCGTGTCTTGATCGTGCCCAGTGGCTGCCCCAGCTGTTCGGAGATCTCTCGCTGCGTCAGCCCCTGAAAGTAGGCCATCTCAATGGCCTCGCGCTGGGAATCCGGCATCTCGCGCATCGCCTCAGCGATCTGCTCGCGCCACGAACTCAGCACCGCGTACTCTTCGACGCTGGGCCCGGTATCCGTCACGTTCGCCAGCATCAACACCGGATCGGCGCTGTCGGCACGTTGGGGCCGCCGTTGCCGCTTGCGAATCTCATCGATCGCCATGTTGTGCGTGATGCTCAGCAGCCACGTCACGAACGATCCTCGGTTGGCGCTGAACCGCGACGCCTGTTGCCAGGCGCGAAAGAAAACCTCCTGCAACAACTCCTCGGCACTGGCCGGATCGCCCAGGATGCGCAAGGCAAACGAGAAGACGATCCGCGAATACCGGTCGTATAGCGTCTCCAGCGCCTGGGCATTGCCCACCGCCATGAGATCCACGAGATCCGGGTCGTCCATATCGACGAGATTGTTGGCCTTGGTGGCGGATGTGGAAGTCACCTGATCCGCTCGCAATGCCGGCGCCGAGGATGATCCATCACCCGCATCTGCTCATGTATACGCCGCTTGGTCATACGTGGTTCTCTATCGTCCGTTCGTCTCTGATCGCATTGCAGGAGCGAAGATTGCCCGGCACATTTGGCAAGATGGATGCCCATGGAGCGGTCCCCTCGGTTCGTCGTCCACGTTGTATTCGCATGTCGCGACAACCGTCACGACCTCTCCACCCCTCACCCTGCTGGATAGGATACCCGAGGCGAGGTGCCCGGTGCGGGATCGTTGTGGGCAAGGCCCAGGGCGACGCGGGCGTCGGCGACCGTTGTCAGCGAGCCGGTGACGACGATCAGGGGGTGCGGCGAGGCCAATGCCGCCGCGAGGGAGTCCGCCACCGAAGGTGCCGTATCGACGGGTGCGGATGACTCGGCGAGGATCGGGATGAGCGTTTCGGTGGCAAGGGCACGTGGGCTGGCCGGCGGCGCCAGGTACCAATGCGCCGCCAGCGGCTCCAGGGTCGCCGTAAAGTGGGTGACATCCTTGTCCTGCAACATACCGATGACGAAGGCGGCCTGCTGACCGGGATAGCGATCCTGCAACGCGCGGACGAGTGCGCGCGCGGCGACCGGCGAATGAGCGCCGTCTATGACGACAGTGCGTCCCGCGTCGATCCGGACCTCCTCGAAGCGACCGGGATGAACGACGGCGGCGAGACCCCGCCTGATCTGATCGGCGGAGATGTCCGTGATGGTGCGGACGGCGGCGATGGCAAGGGCGGCGTTCTCCACCTGATGCTGCCCCGCCAGCGCAGTGTGCAATCCGGGAATCGGCTCCGATCCCGAGGTGAAGGTGAAGTCGAGGTCGGTCCCAGTCACCGTGAAATCCTGCCCGGCGAGGATGAGCCAGCTGCCGGTCTCGCGAGCCCTGGCCTCGATCACGGCGAGCGCCTCGGCCGGCTGATCGGTCGTGACGACGGGCTTGCCGGGCTTGATGATCCCGGCCTTGTTGCCGGCGATCTCGGTTAGCGTATCGCCGAGCACGGCGGTGTGCTCGTAATCGAGCCGGGTAATGATGGAGATCTCGGGATCGACGACGTTGGTGGCGTCCAGAGTGCCGCCCATCCCCACTTCAATGACGGCGATCTCGCACCCGGCGCGGGAGTACCAGCAGAGGGCCATCGCCGTCGAGAGCTCCCAGGCCGTGACATCGCCAAGCTCCGGCGCATCGCGCTCCAGCGCCTCCGTGGCCGCGATGGCATCGGCCGTGAGCGCAGCAAAATCCTCCTCCGAGATCGGCCGGTCCTGAACGACGATCCGCTCCCGGTAGGAGTGCAGGTGCGGCGAGATGAAGCGTCCGGTGCGATGCCCCGCCGCCCGCAGGAGCGCGTCAACGGTCACCGTGGTCGAGCCTTTGCCCTTGCTGCCGGCGATGTGCACGATGCGGTAGTCGCGTTCGGGATTGCCCAGTCGTTCGAGCACCTCCGCCGTGCGCAGGAGCCCACTGCGGGCGGCGTCATCGCCGGCGAAGGGATTGCTGATGAATCCCCGGTCGTAGCCGGAGCGCTTCCAGATTGCGGCGAGGGCATCTTCGTAGGAAAAGCGCATGGTCATCGGGCGTGTGTACTCCGTGGCGACGTGGCATCGCGTTACGGTTGACCGTTCGTAGGTTGCGACTGTATGTCAGCAGCCGCGCCAGCACCGATGGCCCGAAGGGCCATATCTCGACTGATGCCGTGAAGAGAACGTTGCCTGATTCAAGCCCCTCGGATATCGGCCTCCGGCCGATGGGCGACACGAGGTCGCCCGCTACGGACCAGCGCTCCGCGATAAGCGGCGCTATGCACGGCCGCACGCGCCGATAGGCGTGGCGATCGCGGATTCAAGGTCACCGTAGGATCGGGACAACGTGTCGCCGTCGCGGACGACCCGCGTATGCATCCCGTCGAGGGCGGGATCGCGCTGCGGGAAGTCGGAGCGAAAATGGCCGCCCCGGCTCTCCTCGCGGAACAAGGCGGAGGCGACAACTTGCCGCCCCAGCGCGATCATGTTGCGGACCTCGATCGCGGCAACGCTGTCGGGGAGCAGCGTCGCCACGTCGGCGGCGAGCCGCTGGATCTCGCTGGCGGCATGCGCGAGGGAATCAGCCGAGCGCACGACGGCGGCATCGGCGCTCATGACCTGTTGGAACCGCCGTCGCAAGTCCGCCAGCGTCTCATCAGTCATGCTGATACTGAGCCCATCCCAGGTATCGGGATCGACCTCAGGCACCGCTTCCCCGTCGCCCTCAATCGCCTGTTGGGTGATCGCATCCGCTGCCCGCAAACCGAAGACGAGCCCTTCCAGCAAGGAGTTGCTGGCGAGTCGGTTCGCACCGTGTACGCCGGTGCAGCTGACCTCGCCAATGGCGCGGAGACCGGGGAGCGAGGTCGTGCCGTCGGTACCGGCGACGATGCCTCCCATGTAGTAATGCGCGGCTGGTGCCACAGGGATCAGGTCGGTCGCCAGATCGAGCCCATAGCGCCGGACCTGCGCGGAGATCGTTGGGAAGCGCCGGTGCACGAGGCCGGCATCGAGATGGCGAAGATCGAGAGAGACGAACGGCGTACCATCGAGCGCCATCTGCCGCTGGATCGCCCGGGCCACGACATCGCGCGGAGCCAGCTCGGCCTGCGGATCGATCGCGAGCATGAAGCGTTCACCGCCGGCATTGCGCAGGTACGCACCCTCGCCGCGAACCGCCTCGCTGATGAGGAAGCCGTCCGCATCGGGAATCGCGAGCACGGTCGGATGAAACTGGACGAACTCCAGGTCGGCGAGCGTGACACCGGCGCGAATTGCCATCGCCATCCCATCGCCCGTCGCACCCGAAGGATTGGAGGTCACCGACCACAACTGCCCCGCTCCGCCATTCGCCAGGATCACTTCCTGAGCGGCGAGCAAGATCACCTCCTCGGCGTCACCACGCACGAGCACGCCGCGACAGCGACGGGGGTCGTCGTCCACAACAAGATCGATGGCCGCGGTGTGCTCGAAGATCGTGGTCATGGGCCGGACGCGCAGTTGCGCCACCAGCGCCCGCTCGATCTCGGCACCGGTCGCATCGCCCCCCGCGTGGAGAATCCGGTTGCGGCTATGGGCGGCCTCCTTGCCCAAAGCAAGCCCCTCGTCGTCCTGATCGAACCGGGTGCCCTGGGCGATCAGCCAGGACGCCGCCTCGGCGGCCCCCTCAATCAGCGTGCGGACGGCATCGGGGTCGGAGAGCCCGGCACCGGCGGCGAGCGTGTCGGCGATGTGCAACTCGACATCATCGTCCGGCCCGATCGGCGCCGCGAATCCCCCCTGCGCGTAGCGGGTGTTGCTCTCGCCCAGACCGCCCTTGGTGACCACGCCGATGCGCAGGGCCGCTGGCAACCGGAGCGCCGTCGCCAGACCGGCAATTCCCGCGCCAACGATCACGACGTCGAACTGGCGATGCCGCTGCCAGTCGCGGAGCGGTTGCGGACGCAGAAGGGGGTCGGGAGATTCGGTTTGCGAGGTCGACATGGTGGGAAGCCGGATCCTTCATGAAGGAGCGTCAACAACAATCGAGTTAGTGTATGACTGACACGAAGTCGCACAACCTGCCCATATGGGCAGGTTGAATCAGGATCGGAGATCGATCAGTCCCAGGTCCGTCACGCGGGCTTCCGGGATGACCGACAGTCCCAGAAACGCGAGCTGCCCGAACGGCGACGGCAGTTCGCTGCCAAGCTCGCGCGCGGCCTCCTCGAGGTTCGCGTAGGCCGCCGCGACCTCGCTCGCCGGGGCTGCCGACATCAGACCGGCGATGGGCAACGGCAGTTCGGCGCGAACCCGGCCATCCGCCACCACCGCCAGCCCGCCATGAAGATCGGCGACGGTGGCGATCGCGGCGAGGATATCCGTATCGGAGACGCCAACGGCTAGGATGTTATGCGCGTCGTGCGCGATCGTGCTCGCCAGTGCCCCCTGCTTCAGTCCGATCCCGCGCACATAGCCGACACCAACGCGCCCTGTGCCGTGATGCCGCTCGACGCAGACCAACTTCAGGAGATCGGCCTCCGGATCAGCAACGGCTGCCCCATCTTCGATTCTCGGCTCGACCTCGATCAGCCGGGTCACGATCTGGCCGGGAACCACCTCGACAGCATGGGTCGCTGCGGCAGGATCCAATCGGAGATCGGAGAGTCGCAGCGGCGCGATATTCACCGAGTTTTCGAGGAACTCGGGGATCGGCTCTTCCTCGATTTCGCCCACAAACTGGCCGTCACGAGCAACCACCCGACCACGATGGAGCGTCATCTCGACCGCCACCGAGCGGAGATCGCCGAGAACGACGAGATCGGCGCGATAGCCGGGTGCGACGGCCCCCGTCTCCGGGAGCCGCCAGTGCTGCGCGGCATTCCAGGTCGCCATCCGGATCGCCCGGATCGGATCGAGCCCGGCCGCGATCGCGATCCGGAGGATATCGTCGACGTGCCCCTTGGTCTGGAGGTCATGGCAGTCGCGGTCATCCGAGGCAAAGGCGATGCGCGGATAGGTGGCATCGGTCACCAGTGGCAGGAGGTCGAGCAGGTTCTTCTCCGACGATCCTTCGCGCAGCATCAGGAAGAGGCCCAGCTCCAGCTTCTCGCGCGCCTCATCCAGCGTCACCGACTCATGATCGGCATGAATGCCACTACCGATGTAGGACTGGAGTTCCGCCCCCCGGAGGCCGGGCGCATGCCCGTCGCGGATGCGCCCGCGCGAGGCCCACAGCTTCGCACCGATCTCCTGGTCGGCGTTGATTACGCCGGGAAAGCTCATCATCTCGCCCAGCCCGACCGTCTCCGGCCACGCCAGCATCTGCTCGATCTCTTCGAGACCGAAGGTTGCACCGGGGCTCTCATGGGCGCTGGCGGGCACACACGATGGAACCGTGAACGCGATCTGCAGCGGGAGCGCGCGCGCCGCCTCGCGCATCGCTGCGATCCCGGGCAGCCCCGCGACATTGGCCATCTCGTGCGGATCGGTCACGACGGCGCCGGTGCCATGCGGAACGACCGTGCGCGCGAATTCCGGCATCCAGAGGTGTGAGCTTTCGAGGTGAATATGGGCGTCGATGAACGAGGGGGCGATGATCTTCCCGGAGACGTCGATCTCCTCTCGCGCCTCGGGGAACGCGCCGATACCGGCGATGTACCCGGCGTCGATGGCGACATCCGCCTTGATCAGCTCCTCGGTGAAGACATTGAGAACCCGCCCTCCCCGCAAGACGAGCTGGGAACCGTACTCACCACGGGCGATGGCGCCGCGCCGTCGCCATTGCCATCGCCACATATTGAGGGCCGCCGACTCCGGCGTGAGTTGTTCGGACATAGTGCATTCCTGTCTGGTGAACGGTGGGCAACCTGCAAAGGGTCAGTCGAGCTGGCGCATGATGGTGTCGAGCACGTCCTCGAGCTGTGGCAGGTGCTCGCGAACGAAGTCGCCGATATCGGCGGCCCGGGTGAAGGGAAGCTGGTACCGCTCGGTTACCGCGATCCCCTCTTCCGTTTCGTCCCAGAAGGCTGCCTGATGCGGCTCCAGGAAGCCCCGCGTGATCCGCGGAATGGTGATCCGGGCAAGTCGCGCTCGCGACTTGCGGCGCCACTCGTTCTCCTCGTCGGCGTAGAGCCCGGGCGAGGAGGCCCAGAGCAGCACATCGAGTCCATCGTCCCCGATGTGCACATCGACACGTCCGAGTTCATCATCGACCGCAATCGACCAGCGGTTCTGGTCGTCGAGCATGCCGTAGGCGTAGAAGCCGGCGGCGATCAGCGACTGCCGGGCCGGCTCGAGCGCCAGCCGATCGCGTCCGATCCGGTCCTCGGGGCCGAGCTCATCATCGAGTCTGTCAAAAACGTCATCCGGCACGGCGGAATACTCCTGAACACTGGGAAGTCCGGACACGTGAGAGACACGCACGAGTGAGGCGCCCCGTCCGGGTTTGGGGCATGATGCCACGAAGCGACGCAACCGGGTGACCCAGTGCCGCGATGCCGGCCACCGCCGGCCCACAATTCCCGTGCGATTTATCGTGAAACGCGAGTCGATTTGAGGAACTGCGCTTCTGGAATTGATGGTGGGCGGACGGTACCCTTTCCTGTGAAGCGATGTTTTTGGGAGAACGCTTCGTGCGATCCTGATACTCGTTGCTCGTACAATGAAATAATGATGTCTGAACCAACAACAGGAAATGGTCGCGATGCAACCGTTCGATGCGACCTTCCCTCTCCTACCATTTGATGACTGAGGAGTCTCTTACTCATGATCTCGCGAAAGCCCGCGATGCCAGCGGCCCTGCCTGAGCGCATCCACCGCCTGCACGACCTTGCCTACAACCTGTGGTGGACATGGAGCAAATCCGCGCGCGATGTCTTTGCCCGGCTGCACCCGGTGCTCTGGGATCTCACCGAGCACAACCCGGTGCTCTTCCTGCATCGGATCGAGCAGGAGCGGCTCGATGCTGCCGCGTCGGATCCCAAGTATCTCGCACTGTACGATAACGTCCTCGCCTCCTTCGACGCCATGATGACGATGCCGGAAGAGGAGACGTGGCTGGGGCGCAACCGGCCGCAGCTGTGCGGAAAGACGCTCGCCTACTTCTCGGCGGAGTTCGGCCTGCACCGCACGCTGCCCATCTACTCGGGGGGCCTCGGCGTCCTCGCCGGCGATCATATCAAGGAAGCCAGCGACATGGGCATTCCGCTGGTTGCCGTGTCGTTGCTCTACCGGCAGGGTTACTTGCAGCAGCGCATCGATTCCGGCGGCTGGCAGCACGATGTCCCCGGAAACCTCGATCCCTACGCCGAGCCAACGATGCAGGTCCTCGATGACCAGGGAAAGCCGGTCCTGATCGAGGTCGATCTTGGCGATGGCACCGAATGCCTGCGCCTTGCCGTCTGGCACGTACAGGTGGGGCGGGTCGAACTCTACCTGCTCGATTCGGATGTCGACGGCAATCCGGAGTGGACCCGCCAGCTCTCCTCCAGGCTGTACGGCGGCGATACCGAGCACCGGCTGCGGCAGGAGATCGTCCTGGGCATCGGTGGTGTCCGCCTGCTCCGCGCGCTCGGCATCGACCCGGTCTACTGGCATGCCAACGAGGGGCACGCGGCGCTGCATTTGCTGGAACGCGCGCGCGAACACGTCGAGGCGGGCATGACCTTCGACGAAGCCCAGAAGCTAGTGCAGTCCTCGACGGTCTTTACAACCCACACGCCCGTTCCGGCCGGTCATGACATCTACACGCCGGAGATGATGGACCGCTACTTCGCGGCCTACTGGCCGAAGCTGGGACTCGACCGGGAGCAATTCCTCGCGCTCGGCAAGCACGGTGACCAGCCCGGGTTCAACTTCACCGCCCTTTCCCTGCGCCTCGCCGGGCACGTCAACGGCGTCAGCGAGAAGCATGGCGAGGTCTCGCGCGAGATGTGGCACGACCTCTGGCCCGACAAGACAGTCGAGGAGACGCCGATCGTCTCGATCACGAATGGCGTGCATCTGCGCACCTGGATCACGCCCGAGATGCGGCGGGTCTATCAGCGCTATCTCCCCCGGAAGTGGCGCGAGCATCAGGAGAGTGAGTTCGTCTGGGAGCTGGTCCTGAACATCCCGGACGGCGAGTTCTGGCGAACGCATCAGCGCGCCAAGCAGCGCCTGATCGACGAGATGGACGAACGTGCCCGCCGGCGCTATGCGGAGGGGCAGTTCGATGCCTGGCAGGTGCTCTCCTCGGGCTCGTTCCAGAACGCGGGCGTGCTGACGATCGGCTTCGCCCGGCGGTTCGCGACCTACAAACGGGCAACCCTCATTCTCCAGGATATCGACCGGTTAGCCCGTATCCTGAACAATCCCGACTATCCGGTTCAGCTCGTCTTCGCGGGCAAGGCGCACCCTGCCGATGAGGGCGGCAAGCGCCTCATCCAGGAGATCTACACGCGCTCCCGCGATCCGCGCCTGGGCGGCCGGGTGGCCTTCGCGGAAGATTACGAGATGGGCCTGGCAAGCCTGATGGTCGCGGGTGTCGATGTCTGGCTCAACAATCCGATCTACCCGCTCGAGGCGAGCGGCACGAGCGGGATGAAGGCATCCGCCAATGGCGTGCCGAATTGCAGCATCCTCGATGGTTGGTGGATCGAAGGGCACGAGGCAGACGACAGCAATGGCTGGGGAATCAAGCCTTCGACCCTCGAGGGGCACGAGCGTGACGTCGAGGAGGCCAACGCGATCTACGACGTGCTTGAGAACAAGGTCGTTCCGCTCTACTACGACCGGGAGCCGGACGGGTTGCCCCACGCCTGGATCCAGGTCGCCAAGGAGGCGATTCGCACCGTGGCACCGAAGTTCAGCAGCCGTCGCATGCTGATCGACTATATCGACAAGCTCTATCTGAAGGCGGCCGGAGTTGAAGGTGCCGCCGATCCCGATGCTGCCGGGGAGCTCGTCGCGCGCCGCTGAATCCTCCTTCCTCAATGAATCCGTAAAATGAGCAGCACCCCCCGATCGGGGGTGCTGCTCTGCGTCTCTCCCCGGTAGTGGCCCTGCGTCTATGCATCCTGGGTGGCCCGCGCATTGCGGGTATCATTCGGCAGTAGTGGGCTGTGCGTATTTCTCGCAGCGAAAGGACGGTCATGGTCGAGCAGATCGAGGCGACGGATGCGCAAGCCAGTGCGGCAATCGGCGAACAGCCAAGACCTGTCCGCGTCCACCGCACGCTGAAGGGATTGGTGCTCGCCGGGGGCAAGGGGTCGCGTTTGCGCCCGCTCACCGCCACCGGCGCAAAGCAGCTTGTTCCCGTCGCCAACAAGCCCGTGCTCTTCTACGCACTCGAGCAGCTGGTCGCCGCCGGCATCGAGGAGATCGGGATCGTGACCGGCGACACCGCACTCCAGGTGCAGGAAGCCGTCGGGGATGGCTCCCGGTTCGGCGCTCGCATCACATACATTCACCAGGACGCCCCCCGCGGGCTGGCACATGCATTGGCGACCGGCAAGGAGTTCCTCGGTAACTCCTGCTTCTGCATGTACCTCGGCGACAACTTCCTGAAGGAGGGCATCGGCGCGCATGCCGAGCGGTTCAGCAGCGGCACCGCCGCCGGGCAAATCCTGCTCAAGCAGGTGCCGGATGTCTCGGCGCTCGGTGTCGCCGTGCTTGATGACCAAGGCCGTGTCACGCGGCTGGTCGAAAAACCCAAGACCCCCATTTCCAACATGGCCGTCGTCGGTGTCTACTTCTTCGGTCCGGAGATCCACGAGATCACGCCGACCCTCGTGCCGTCCGGCCGAGGCGAGCTGGAGATCACCGACGCCATCCAGGGACTGATCGATGCCGGGTACACGGTCGACTCCTCCGTAATCGATGACGAATGGATCGATACCGGCAAGAAGGACGACATGCTGGAGGCAAACCGCGTCGTCCTGAGCACCATCCAGCGCCGGATCGATGGCGACGTCGACGAGAAGTCGCACATCGTCGGCGACGTCATCATCGAGGCGGGTGCCAAGGTGATCGGAAGCACCGTGCGCGGACCGGCCATCATCGGCGCTGACGCCCGGATCGAGCACACCTTTGTCGGGCCATTCACGGCAATCGGCGACCGCTGCGAGCTGATCGGCTGCGAGATCGAGCATTCGATCGTGCTCTGCGACAGCGCGATTCGCCACATCGGTCCGCGCATCAGCGACTCGCTGATTGGCAAGGAAGTGATCGTGGAGCGCAGCGACCAGGTCCCTCACGCCGTCCGGCTGCTACTGGGCGACCACGCGCAGGTGGATATCGCAGGATGATGCAGAGCGACCTTTTCGGGCAATTGACGGTGCAGATCCATGTCCCTGCGTGAGCGAATCCTCGTGACCGGCGCTGGCGGTCAGCTTGGGGGGTACCTGCGCATCTCGCTGGAGCGCGCCGGGTATCAGGTCGTCGGGCTAGGCAACCGGGCGGGCGAGGGCGTCGATGTCACCGCCGATATCCGGGATGTGCCGGCGCTCGCCAGCGTCTTTGGCGAGGCGAGTCCGCTCGCCGTCATTCATGCCGCCGCTTACACCGATGTCGACGGTTGCGAGCGCGACCCGGAGCGGGCCGACGAGGTCAATCATCTGGGCTCGGCAAATGTCGCCAGGCTCGCCAGCGACGCGGGAATCTGGATGCTGGGGGTTGGCACGGATTTCGTCTTCCCCGGCGATGGCGGCGCCCCCTACAACGAGCGCGCGACTCCGGCGCCCATCTCGGTTTACGGTGCGAGCAAAATGGCAGGGGAGCGCGCGGTTCTGGATGCCGATCCCTCGTTTGCCGTGGCACGGACCTCCTGGGTCTACGGTGGCCCCGGAAAGCATTTCCCGCGCACCGTCCTGAACGCCGTCGCCCAGAAGGGCGGGATGTCCGTGGTCGATGACGAGACGAGTTCGCCCACCTTCGCCGGCGACCTGGCCGACGCCATCGTGAAGCTGCTTCCGCATCGGCCGTCCGGGATCTTCCACCTCACGAATGAGGGAAGTGTCAGTCGCTACGGGCTGGCCCGCGCGGTGGTCGCGGCGGCGGGCGGCGATCCTGATGTGATTACGCCAACGACCACGGAAGCATTCCTGGCGGCCTATCCGCTCCCGGCGAAGCGACCGGCGAACAGCACCATGGCAAACATCCGGGCCGCAGGGTTGGGAATACGGCTGCCCGATTGGGAGGATGCGGTGCGACGCTATGTGCCGCGCCTCGTCGCGGAACGGTCATGATTTCGAATCGACGATTGCTGAAGGAGCATACGGCGTGAAACTGCTTGTGACCGGTGGCGCCGGGTTTATCGGTTCGACCTTCGTGCATACGGTGCTGGACCGGCATCCGGACGACGAGATCGTGACACTCGATGCGCTGACCTACGCTGGAAATCTGGCGAACCTCGTCGATCTCGAAGGATCGCCCCGTCACCGTTTCGTGCAGGGGAGCATCGCGGACGCACCGCTGATCGACGCCCTTGTAGCGGAGTGCGACGCGGTGGTCAACTTCGCGGCGGAAACGCATGTCGACCGCTCGCTGCTCGACCCGAAGGCATTCCTGACCTCCAACGTCGAGGGCGTCTACGTCCTGCTCGACGCCGCACGCCGGCATGGGAAGCGCCTGCTCCAGGTCAGCACGGACGAGGTCTACGGTGACGTGGCGGAGGGTATCTTCTCGACGGAGCACGACCCGGTGGCTCCGCGCTCGCCATATTCCGCGGCAAAGGCGGGCGGCGAGCTCTTCTGCCACTCCTTCTTCGTGTCGTATGGCACGGATGTGGTGATCACCCGGGGATGCAACACGATCGGGCCGCGCCAGTACCCGGAGAAGCTGGTGCCGCTCTTCGTGACGAATGCGCTGCGCGGCGAGTCGCTTCCGGTCTACGGAGACGGGATGCAGGTTCGGGATTGGCTGCACGCCGAGGACCACGCCGCCGCGATCGATCTCGCCCTGCGACGCGGTCACGCGGGTGAGATCTACAACATCGGTGCCGGGCACGAGCGTCCGAATATCGATGTGGTGCGGGAGATCCTCTCGTACCTGGGGAAGGACGAGTCGCTCATCCGGCATGTTCCGGACCGGCCCGGTCACGACCGTCGCTACGCCCTGAGCTCGGAGAAGATCCGCAGCGAGCTCGGGTGGTCTCCCGCGCGCGATTTCGAGCAGACGCTGCATGACACGATCGACTGGTATGTCGCGAATACCGCCTGGTGGTCCGCAATCCGCGACGACTCCGCCGAGTTCGCCGCCTACTACGAGAAGCAGTACGCATGGCGCCTGGCCGCGGTGAGTTGAGCGAAGCTGGTGCCGCCGCTGCCCGGTGCTCCCTTCTGCCTCCGACCCGTCATCCTGACAGAAGGAATGGGCCGCTCCGCTCGGTTGCTGCGAAATCAAGCGGAGTCCCGTAGATGCGGCCCTTGTGGCCGCGATGGAGCAGCGGCCACAAGGGTCGTATCTACAGAAAGCTGTCATTCAGCTCGGACGATGCTCCAGCATACCCGGATTCGTAGGGGCCGACTGCCCAGAGACGCGCCGCTGCGCGGCG
>JBARWF010000064.1:0-15754 GCA_049646645.1 Thermomicrobiales bacterium | reverse complement strand
CATGAGACGGGCGAGGTCTTGTGACCTCGCCCTTCTCATTTCTCATGTGTCGTGCTGATTCCAAAGCGGGCGCACACGAAGGGCCCCGAGGACTTCGACGCGCCGTGGCCCAAACGAGGCATGCCTGTCAGGAGGCCGCCGGCTCCCTACCAGTGGAGAGCCCGTCGATGAGGTCGCGCGCAAATTCATCCAGGTGACTGGCCATCTGCTGACGGGCGCGCTCGGCATCGCCAGCGGCGAGCGCGCTGTAAATCGCCTCATGACCGGCAATCGAATCGGGGATGACCCGCGATTGACTGGCGGTGGTGATCAGTGAGCCGATCCGCCGGATCTGGTTGACCGGCTGCATCATTTTCGCCAGCAGCTTGTTGCCGCTGGCCTCCAGCAGCACGTTGTGAAAGGCGAGATCGAGATCGGTGTACTCACCGGGATCCGCTCCGGCCGAGCGCATTTGTTCGAGAATCGCCCTCAGTTGTCCAAGATGCGCCTCGGTCCGGTTCCGGGCGGCGTCGGCGGCCACCTGCACCTCGATCGTGCGGCGGATGGCGAAGAGGTCGTCGGCGAGGTCGCCGATCAACCCGGCCGAGGCGCGAATCCGGATCAGGTCGGGATCGAAATCGTCCCAGCTCTCCGACCCGAGCACGACCGTGCCGATCCCGTGCCGCACATCGATCAAACCGAGGCTTTGCAGCCGTTTGACCGCCTCGCGCACGACGGTGCGGCTGACCCCGAAACGGTTCGAGAGCTGCGGTTCTGGCGCCAACAAGCATCCCGGCGCGATCTCGCCCTGCAGAATATCGATCGCTATCTCTTCAATGATCGCGTCGGCCAGTCTCGGCCGGCGCGCCGCCCCCGTCGGCATGATTTGTCCCATCCGCTCGTCCGCATCGGCATCTCCTCTCAGGAAAGAATAGCAAGTCAGGCGGCGGCGTGACGCGCGCGGTCCTCCAGCGGGACGATACCGACCTCCTGCGCCAGCTCGGCGAGTTCTGCCAACACTTCGGGGCGGATGGGAATCCCGAGACGCGCATTCTCGGCCTCGGCGTCTGCCTCCGGGTCGCCGGGAACCAGCACATGGTCGCTGAGCGCTCCATCCGCCACCGGCGCCCGGTGCACCTCGTCGATGATGGCATCCATCTGCGCGGCGAACTCGGCGGGATCGCGGAAGGCATCGATCCGCCAGGCAAGGAACATGTGGCCGATGCCGGCGCCATAGCTCAACTCGGTCGAGCGCCCGATATCGTAGCTCCAGGTGCTGCCGGCCAGCACCGAGCAGAGCACCTCGACCATCATTCCCAGCCCGAACCCCTTGTGCCCGGACATCACCCGGTCGCCGCCCAGTCCGGTCAGGCCCTTGACCTGGGCGGGATCGGTCGTCGGCCGGCCGTCGCCATCGACCGCCCACCCGGCAGGAATCGGCAACCCGGCCCGGCGCGCGATCTCGATCTTGCCCCAGGCAACGGTGCTGGTCGACATGTCGAGCACGAGTGGGCGCCCGTTGCCGGTCGGCACAGCGAAGGCCATCGGGTTGGTGCCGAGCATCGGCACCTTCGCGAACATCGGCACGACCAGGCGGGAGGCGTTGGTCATCGCCATCCCGCCCAACCCGCGCCTGGCCGCCATCATGGCGTAGGAGCCGGCGATTCCGAAGTGATTGCTGCGGCGCACCGTCGTCAGGCAAATCCCGGACGCTTCCGCCTTGGCGATGGTTCGCTCCATCGCCTCCTGCCCCGCCAGCAACCCAAGGGCGTTGTTCGCATCGAGCGCCAGCGTCGAGGCCAGCTCATGCACGACCGTCACCTTGGCATCGGGATCGATCAACCCCGCGCGCAGGCGCCGGACATACCCGGAGAGACGCGCGACCCCATGCGACTCCACCCCGCGCAAATCGGCAAGGAGTAACAACCCGGCGGCGCGCCGCGCATCATCGGGCGCGATCCCCCCCGTGACGAGCGCCTCGGCCACAAAAGCCGTCACCGCCTCCTGGTCGAACCGCACGACCGGCGTCATCACCTCTTCGACTGCCATCCCGTTCCCCCACCATCTTGGATTGCTCTCGTCATGCTTCATCGAGGTCCTCGCGGACGGAGTGATTTTGCCGCCACCACGGCCAAGGCACAACCCCTCGGCCCGGCGACGGGGATGCTGGCATGAACGCTGCGTTCCCCAGATCGTTGGCGGGTCGCGGCGAAAGCGATGCCCTCAGGGAGCGATTCCGGCATTGACCCACCGATTCATTCTGGGTACCATTACTGAGGCGGTACTCAATGGTAACCGTTCGAATCGTGCGCGGGTTGAGGTTTCTCCCCGCTCTTCCAGTCCGTGAAGGGAGCGTCGTTGGACGCTGGCGGTAGTACGAGCTCTCGAATAATCGAAGTCCTCGCGATCTAGCCGGTCCCGACACGTGCCAGCGGCACCAGACGCCCGGTTGATCCGGGGGCGTCTATGGTCAGGACACTTCGCCACGTCAGAGCGTGACGAGCGAATCCCCCTCCTGACCAGAGGATGGTGCCGATATGAACAACACCCAGACATCGCTGCGCTTCTACATTGACCAGGCAGACGACAAGGCTGTGATTCGGGCCGTGCCCGTCAAGCCGGTGGTCGTGCGCAACACCCATCGGATCACGGTGGCGGAAGCGCCGGGCGAGGCGATCACCGTCGCGGAGACCAAGCCCGATCGCCAGTTGCCGGTCATCCAGCGCCCCCAGATCGCGCGGTCGGCCTCGGAGCGCGTCAGCCGGCTCGTTCGTCGCCACAGTGCCAAGAAGTCTTGAGGGTCCTCAACGCACAGGCATCGATCTCCGGAAAGCGGGCCTGATCGATGCCTGTGCCGAGCACTGCCCCCAGCACGACAAGTGATGTGCTTTCCGAGTATGGCGACGATACACCGTCGCTGCTCGACGAGATCCGCGCCGCCGTCGCCAAAGGCGATGTCGAGCGCGCGCGTTCCTGCGCCAACCGGATGCTTGAGGACGATGCCCTCGCCCTGCTGGAAGATCTGAGCACGGAAGAACTCAGCCGCCTCTTCGTCTTCCTGGGTGATGAATCGCTGGCGGCCCTCCTGTCGCGGCTCAACGACCGCGACGCGGCGCATATCCTGACGCGAATGTCCGCCGCGCAGGCAGCCGATATCCTCGAACAGATCGAACCCGACGACGCGACGGATATCTTCACCGAGGTCGAGCAGGCCAACCCCGAGGTGGCCGGAACGATCCTGATCGAGATGGATCCCGATGAGGCTGCCGAGATCCGCGATCTGATGGCCTATCCGCCGGACAGCGCTGGCGGCATCATGACCCCGGCCTTCGTCGCCGTCTTCCCCGACCTCCGCACCGATCAGACGATCACCGCCCTGCGTAAGGTGGTGGAGGAAATTCGATCCGTTTATTATGTCTATGTCATTGATCGCGACGAGAAACTGATCGGTGTGCTGTCGCTCTCCCGCCTCGTCCTGAGCCGGGCGGATACGCTGGTGACGGAGCTCATGACACCCGATGTCATCAGCGTCGAGGTCGACACCAACCAGGAGGAGGCAGCACGCATCCTCACCGATCACGACTTCCTCGCGCTCCCGGTGGTTGATGCCGATGGACGCTTGCTCGGGATCATCACCGCCGATGATGTCCACGACATTCTCGAAGCCGCGGCGACCGAGGACATCGAGCGACTTGGTGGTTCGCAGCCGCTGGAAGTGCCCTACCTGCGCGCCAACCCGATCCTGCTCTTTCGCAAGCGGATCGTCTGGCTCTTTGTCCTCTTCATCGCCCAGTTCTTCACTGTCTCGATCCAGGAACACTACGAGTCGATCCTGGCGCAGGTCACGATTCTCGCGGTCTTCGTGCCGATCCTGATCGGCACCGGAGGCAACGTCGGCTCGCAAACGGTCTCCACGATCATCCGCGCGATGGCGCTTGGCGAGGTCCAGGCGCGACACGTCCTGCGGATCATCGGCAAGGAAGCGGTGACAGGGCTGGCGCTGGGCGTCGTCATGGGTGTGCTCATGTTTTTTCGCGCGGAGCTCACCGGCAGCGGAGACCTCAACGTCTCGCTCACCGTCGGCCTCACCATCCTCGCCCTCTGTACCTGGGCGGCGACGGTCGGTGCGGTGCTGCCGATTGCGCTCAGCAAGCTGCGGTTCGACCCGGCGGTCGTCTCCGCACCGTTCATCAGCAGCTTTGTCGACAGCACCGGCTTGATCATCTATTTCACGCTCGCGGGCATCCTGCTCCACGTCTCCTGATACAGGTCATGCAGAGATATGATCGGGAACGAGTGTGGTGCGGACCTGCCCCTCGATCAGATTCCACAATGGTTGCCACGCCCCCAATGTAGGGGAGGACCCATTCGACAAGCTGCGTCGCACGGCGCGATGCAACTGCCCGATGCGGCTGCCCGGGCAGGCTCCGGCTTCTCCCCTCCATCCGCCGGTGGACGGCTGAACCCTTCCACCATATCGAACATGGTCACAAGCCATCTCGCCCCGCACGCTCGTGGGTCACTTCGCCGCCGGTTCGCGCGTGACGCGGCGCGGCCAGCCGGGTGCCATGTACGCGGGGTCCGGATAGCTATAGAAGCCCTTTCCGCTCTTCTGGCCCAGCTCTCCGGCCTCCACCATGCCGCGCAAAGTCGCATTGGTCGTATCGCTCGGATCCGGGCTGACGGCGATGTAGGTCTCCTCGATGTCCGCCACGACATCGAGCCCCACCTCGTCCATCATCGCCATCGGCCCCATCGACGAGCCCCAGAACATCGCCCACAACCGGTCGATCGTCTCGGCATCGGCGACGCCCTCATCCACCACCCGCAGCGACTCACGCTTCACTGCCCGCCAGATGCGGTTGATGATGTATCCCTTGCTCTCGCCGTGCACAACCGCCGTGAAGAGCCCGAGTGAGTTGCCGAACGCCTCGAAGGCCGCCATCGTCTCCGGTGTCGTCTGCCCGCAACTCATCAGCTCCACCATCGCCCGATCCCAGAAGCTGGAGAAGAAGTGGAGGTTGACCAGCTTGCCCGGATCGCTGGCAGCCTCCGCCAGCGCCGAGCTGGGTATCGAGGAGCTGTTCGTCGCCAGCAGGAGGTGCGGGTTGATCTCGCCGATCGCGCGGAAAACGTCCTGTTTTGTCGCGATATCCTCCCGCACCGCCTCAATCGCGAGATCGGCGGAGGCGACGCACTCCTGGAGCGTCGGCACCGGTTGAATCCGCGCCAGGACAGTATCGAGGTCCCAATCGAGCTTGCCTGCGGCGATCACGGGGGAAAGCAGCGCGCGCAGCCGGGGCACCGCCTCTGCCGCCGCATCCGGCATCTGGTCGTAGAGCACAACCTGACGGCCGCTGGCTGCAACCATCGCCGCGATCTGCCGGCCGAGTGTTCCCGCCCCAATCACGCCGACGCTTGCAATTGATCCATGTTTCAACATAATAGCTCCTGGAGCCGGCGCCGATTCGCGCCGCGATTGTGGCTTGTTCGCTGAAGGTGGTTCGATGCTTGCCTATGCCGTTCCGTCGTTCGTCTTCAGACGGATTATCAACCCAGTCATCACATTTGTGGTGGGGACACTTGGGGTCAATCTGCAAGGGGCTGAGGTGCTCGCGGTGCGCGGCAGAAAATCGGGCAAGATCCAGACAGTGCCGGTGAACGTGCTGATCTATCAGGGTGCACGATACCTCCTGAGCCCGCGCGGGGAAACCCAATGGGTGCGAAACCTGCGAGCCGCTGGCGAGTGCGAGCTACGCCGGGGACGAAACCGCAGGACATTCCGCGTGGCCGAGGAGGTCTCCGACTCCGACAAGCCGTTCGTGCTGCAAGCGTATCTCCAGAAGTGGGACGGGCAAACGAAGAGCATCATTGGGCTCGATCGCAATGCAACGATGGCGGAGCTGGCCGCCGCCGCCCCCAGGCACCCGGCATTCCGCCTGATCCCCATCGCCTGATCGCCCGCCGGCGGGTGATCGACTCCAGCAGTTTCCGACGACACAGCCTCTTGACAGATGGCAAAACCGTCCTTACTCTGGTCAGAGCGGCCGGGTTCAGCTCGGCGCTTCATGCTGGTGACCTTCAGGTTTCGCAAGGGATGTGCGCTGTGCCTTCCATCACGCTCCGACTCCGACAAAGTGGAATCCCGATGACGGATGCCCCACGGGGAGAGTGCGCCTTGCGGACGGGAGTGCCTGACTGACGACACCAGCACACCGGACTGATACGCAAGACGCTCCTCCATTGCGAAATGGGAGGAGTTTTTTTGTGCGCAGTACCGGTTCATGAATCCACACCCACGAAACGACGATGCGACGCGGAGGAGGAGAAGCCCATGTGGTCAAACACACGCATCAGGAGCGGCACACGGTAACACTGTCTGGCTCGAGGGCCGCCCACATCTCGATCACTACGACAACCACCACAACACCCTGAACCTGATCGATTCACACAGGCTGGTTTGTTATGACATCATTCGATACCCAGATACAGCAAGCAGAGAATGCGCTGGAGATTCGCGATATCACCAAGCGCTTCAAGAAGAAGCGTGGCGAGTACTCATATGCGCTGAAGGGCGTCTCGTTCGACGTCCGGCGCGGCGAGGTCGTCGGCATTCTCGGGCCCAACGGGTCCGGCAAGAGCACGCTCGTGCGCGCATTATCGACCCTGACCCTGCCGGACACCGGCTCGGTCCGGATCTTCGGCGTCGATGCCGTCGAGCATCCGCGCGTGGTACAGCGACTCATCAACCGCGTCAGTGTCGAGGCGAGCTTCTTCAAGAAGCTGTCGTCGATGGAAAACCTGCTCTTCGGCGCGAAGCTCTACGGCGTCTCCGACCGCGAGAGCAAGCCGCAGATCCGGGCGATTCTCGAAAGCATCGGTTTTGACTACAAGCGCGTCGGCGAGCCGATGGAGCACCTGTCGCGTGGCATGCAGCAGAAGATCGCGCTCGCGCGAGCGCTGCTCACGAGCCCGATGCTGATGCTGCTCGACGAGCCGACGACAGGACTCGATCCGCGCAGCAAGAAGGATGTCCAGGCGCTGATCCGCGATATCCGTCGTGACCACGACTCCTCGATCCTGCTCTGCACCCACGACATGGGTGAGGCCGAGGAGCTCTGCGACCGGATCGGCATCCTGCTCAATGGCGAGCTGATCGCGCTGGATACCCCCTCCGCGCTCAAGCGGCGCTACCAGCAGGACGGGCACGAGCCGTCGCTGGAAGAAGTCTTCATGGCAGCCACCGGCACCTCCCTGGAGGAGGCCGAGTACGCGGATGAGATGAAGGAAAACGAGCAAAAGGAACGGGAACTGGCGGAGGTAGGATAAGCACATGCAGATCGTAGCGACACGGGCATCGAAGCCCTCCTGGAAACGCGAACTCATCGCGATCTGGGGATACGCGCAACGAAATTACTTCCTGACCAAGCGCTACTTCCTGTGGGAAGTGGTCTGGCTGGTCTACTCCACGATGAACGCCCTCACCATCGGCTTCATCGGGGTCGGCTTCGGTGGCGATGCGACCCAGACATCGCGCATCACCACCTTCCTCCTGATCGGCACGCTGCTCTGGAGCTACCTCTCGATGATCTTCGACCTGCTGTCGGAGACGGTGAGCTGGGAGCGATGGGAAGGGACGATCGAATACACATTCATGAGCCCGGCCAGCCGCGCGACCCAGCTGATGGGGATGGGCGTCTATGCCGTGGCGTACGGGATGGTGCGCACGATCGTGATGCTGGGAGCGATCTCGCTCTTCTTCGACATGTCGCTCGGGAACGCGAACTATCTGGCCGCCTTCGCGCTGCTGGCGCTCTGTAGCGTTTCCCTTGTCGGCTTCGGCATGGTGGCGGCGGTCATGCCGCTGCTCTCGCCGGAGAAGGGGCAGCAGGTGACGAGCATCTTCACCGCCGTGCTGCTGCTGATCTCGGGCATCTACTACAGCGTGGATGTGTTGCCGGGCTGGATGCAGCCGCTGGCCTACATCTCGCCGGTCTACTACGCGCTGGACGGCATCCGCGCGACGCTGCTCGATGGCGCATCGCTGGCCAGCCAGTGGAGCAACATCTGGCCGCTGCTCCTGATGGGGCTGGTCTTCCCGCCGCTGGGGCTCTACCTCTTCCAGAAGGGTGAGCACTTTGCGAAGATGACGGGTCGACTCAAGCGAATGGGCTAACGCCCGGGACGAGGAGGTGGCGATATCGCCACCTCCTTTTGGTAAGGGGTGAACGATGGAATGTGAGGCCTTCGTTCCAGGGCTGGAACTCGCCCGCCGCTTCCATCACGAAGCGGTCGCCCCGATTCTCGACCGGGAGTTCCCCAAGCTGCAGTACGCTGCCGGCCTCCTCGGCGCAGGATCGGATGTCGTTGGCTATGATACGGCCCGCTCGATGGATCACGACTGGGGACCGCGCTGCCTGCTCTTCCTTCGGGATGAGGATCTTGATGCCTTCAAACCGCTAATCGACGCGGCGCTGAAGCGGGAACTTCCCCGCGAGTTCGTCGGATTTGCAACCGGGGTCGGGTTTCATCCGGACGGCGCGACCCGGCCGGCGACAGCCGACGAACCCTTCCAGCACCGGATCACGATCACGACCCCGCGCGACTCGTTGCGGTGGCATATCGGGATCAATTCGCTTGCCGAGCTCAATCCCGCCGTCTGGGTGACAACGCCCCAGCAGAAGCTGCTCGAGTTCACGGCGGGCGCGATCTTCCGGGACGACACAGGCGAGATCACGCGCCTCCGGGAGGAGTCTGCGTGGTATCCGGACGATGTCTGGCGCTACCTGCTCGCCGGATTCTGGAAGAACATCGCCCAGCTTGAGCCGTTTGTCGGGCGGTGTGGAGAAGTCGACGACGATCTCGGCTCGCAGCTCGTGGCAATGCGCATCGTGCGCGACCAGATGCATCTGGCGTTCCTGCAGGAGCGCCGCTACGCGCCGTACCAGAAGTGGTTCGGCACGGCGTTCTCCCGCCTTGCGATCGCGCCGGAACTCCGCCCCCACCTCGATCGGGCACGATACGCGACATCATGGCAGGAACGGGAAGCAGGGATCGTCGCGGGCTCCCGGCTGCTTGCGGAGCGGCATAACAGGATGGAATTGACACCCATGCTCGATAAGACTCCGCGTCCGTTCTATAACCGTCCATTCCAGGTGCTCGATGCCGAGCGCTTCACGCGGGCACTGGCAGACTCGATCACCGATCCGGAGGTTCGCGCCCTCCCGCGTGACCTGGGCGGGCTCGACACCTGGGTCGACTCGACGGACGCCGTCGGAAGCCAGGAGCTGCACCGTGCCATCCGCGGCTGGATGACCGCATCCCCGGTGGAAGTCCCAGGGCAATCGTAGACGCGGCCCTCGTGGCCAAGGACCGCCCGTATATGGCCCTGGTGGTTCGGGCCATCGGTGCGATATATAGTCGCACCGTACGAACATGGCAGCACCATGCATGGTCTCACATCCTCTCGTCCATCTCTTGGCGGGTCGTGACTCCTCCGGTAAGCTGTCGTCACGAATCAACCAATCGCCCTCTCACGTCGAGGGAGCGCGCCGATACGAAGGGAGTTGTGCTCATGGCGAGCGTTGAGGTTGCCCCGGAGACCCGTGTGTCGTGGGACGAGGCGGTGCCGCCCGGTGTGAAGATCGCGGTCCAGATCTCGCCGGAGCCGGCCGAGGCCGACGTGCAATTGGTCCGGCAGATGGGCATCGAGCAGGTCGTGCTCTGGACAGACGCGACGAAGTCCAGCGCGGAGTACTACGCCGAGCGCAAGGCCTTCTACGCGGATCGCGGGTTGAACGTCTTTGGCTTCGGCAACGCCGATGTCCACAATCAGGATGCCATCGTGCTCAACCTGCCGAATCGCGATGCCAAGGTGGAGGAGTACCTGCGCCACCTGCGGTCGCTGGGGTCGGCCGGAATCTCCTACACGACCTACGCCCACATGCCGAACGGGATCTGGAGCACCGAGCGCGAGGAGACCCGTGGCGGGGCCTCGGCCCGTGCTTTCGATGAGGCGACGGCGCAGTGCGGGATGTGGCATGGCCGTCGCTTCGAGCTGCCGCTGACGAACGAGCGCGAGTACGACGAAGAGGAGATCTGGGAGAACTTCACCTACTTCATCCGCAAGGCGGCGCCGGTGGCGGAGGAGGAGGGTGTCTTCATCGGCATCCACCCGGACGATCCGCCACTCTCGCGCATGGGCGGCGTGCCGCGCATCTTCAGCACCTTCGAGAACTACAAGCGCGCACTGGAGATCGCCGACAGCCCGAATGTCGGCGTCTGCCTCTGTGTCGGCTGCTGGCTGGAGGGCGGCGACCTCTGGGGTACGGACGCGATCGAGGCGATCCGGTACTTCGCGGGAGAGAACAAGCTCTTCAAGGTCCATTTCCGCAACGTCGACGCGCCGCTGCCGCACTTCGTCGAGACCTTTGTCGACGACGGTTACGGTGACATGTACGCGATCATGCGGACATTGGAGGAGGTCGGCTTCCGGGGTGTCGCCATCCCCGATCATATCCCCCAGATGGCGGACGATCCGCGCCTCGGCACGGCGTTCACCGTCGGCTACATGAAGGCGCTGCTCGACCGCGCCCGCGCGGATGTTGTAAACACGAAGTAATCCCTCACCTCACCTTTGGGAAGGCCAATAGGCCAGTCGTGACCTGTGTCTTGGTCGCGACTGGCCTATTGGCGATCGATCCCGGTCGAGCATCACCACGGTGGAGACACTCATTACGCTACCTCGGTCCACGGCTTCACTTGCGCGATATCGTCACCATGCTCCTGTTCAGCAAGGCGCAAATCGTACGTGCGTTGCAGGTTCAGCCAGATATCGGGACTCGTCCCTATCCACCGACCAAGGCGCAAAGCAAAATCAGCGTTGACGGCACGCCGCCCCCGGAGAATTTCCGAGACGCGGCTTGGAGAAACGCGCAGAGCTCGCGCCAGTTCAGCTTGTGAGACCCCGCGTTCCTTGAGTTCTTCGGAGATATGATAGCCAGGATGAATGGCGTAGACCTCACGCTTCATGGTGCTCATGTCCTAGTGATAATCGACGATCTCGATATTGAAATGGAGCTTGGCTTCCTCTGGCCATTCAAAACAAACGCGATACTGGTCGTTGATGCGGATGCTGTATTGCCCCAGCCGGTCGCCTTTCAACGCTTCCAACCGGTTGCCCCGGATTGCTCGCAGGTCATCCAATGAGGCGGCGTTTTCGAGCAGATCAAGCTTGGCCTGCGCCTGAAAGGAGATGCCGGAAAACGCCTTCAAAATCACCGCGTGCGAATCGCTCAGTCGCTTTGTCCCGGTACTTTCCGGACAACTTCGCGCCCCTTTCGTACCCCAATTATCTCGTATCGGATATCGGAATGCGATACACGATTCTCTCTCACAGCACGTCACAGGCCCGCTATGGCTCTTGACGGGCCCGAATCAAAGAACGCTACTGAGATCTCCGAGCGAGCGAATCTCATCGTCGCTGTAGCCCTCCGCGCGAAGGGGAAGCACGATGTCGCTCAGCAGATCCGGGACGTAGCAGACCAGCACGTAGGCGATGCCATCCGGCACCAGCGTGCACCGTCGTAGCGCCGCCGGCAGCACGCGTGATTCCGCGCGGGCGATGACATCCGTGCCACCGTCCCAAGAGATGCCGACCGGATCGACGAGGTTCGTGATCGTCGCGCCGCGTCCCGCCGGCAAATCCAGCCTGAGCGGCGTCGTAATCTTCCAGCGCTCGATCGCGAAGTAGGGACCCGCCGTGCAGACCGTGCGCCGGTTGTGCCCGTCGAAGCGGGCCAGGCCATGCGTCGGCATCGGCTGAGGCGCAAGCCGGAGCTGACTGAGCGTCGTTTCGATTCGCTCGCGCCACGTCTCCTCGTCATGCACGTTCCCGAAATTGTCGGCCCGCATCACATCGCTCGCGATATCCGAAGTCTGCTGGATCTCGAAGACGAGCGTGCCCGGCCCGAACGTGTGCAGCGTCCCGCCGGGAACGTAGACCGTGTCGCCGGGCGCGATGCGGCGCCGGTTCATGACGCGATCGTAATCTTCTGAGAGCGCCGCCTGGCGCACCTCGTCGATCGTCGTGTCCGGCTTGATCCCGGCCAGGACCGTGGTTGCATCATCCCGCTCGCACCAGAGGATGTGCCACGCCTCCGTCTTGCCATTCGGCTCACCGAGCTGCGATCTGGCAATCTCATCGTCGGCGTGCAGGTGCACCGGGAGCCGGTGGCTGGCATCGAGGAACTTGCCCAGCAGCGGGTAGCGCGGCCCCGACCAGCCCTCGCCGACGAGCCATTCCGGCTCCCCGGTGACGAGATCGTGGAAGGGTTTGCCGGCGAGCGCCCCGTTGGTGATCGTCGTCTGTCCGGTCTGCTCGTCGCTGAACTCCCACGTCTCGGCGACGACGCCATCCGGCAATCCCTGTTTCTTCAGAATCGTCGGGATCAGGCGGTCGCCGAAGTTGTACCGGCGGATGGGCGTCGTCAGCTTGAGCGGGTAGGCCTGGGGCATCGTCATGGGTTCACTCCTGAGCCATGGCATGGAGCCGGTGCGAGATATCGCGGCTGCGCTCCATGGCATCGACATGAATGGCGAAGAGCGTGTCGTACAGGTCCCGATTCCGGGGATCGGGCGCGATCGCGGCGGCGGGATCACAGGCAAGATCGAACGCCGGCCAGCCCCGCGCCTGGGCGGCGAGCCTGGCGGCACCGAGCGCCGTCAGATCCGTCGATGTCAGCGGCTGGACCGGGAGATCGAAGATATTGGCCACGATCTGCCGCACGACCGGGTGCTGCGACGGCCCACCGCCGAGCATCAGCCTCGTGGGACGGGGGCGATCCCCAAGCATCGTCTCGAAGGCGTGACGGCAGGCAAGAACGACGCCCTCCGCAACGGCACGGGCAAGCTCCGGCACCCCATGCTGATCGGTGAGCCCGTAGAACGTCCCGCGCGCGGCGGGATCGAGCACGGGCGTGCGCTGCCCGGTCAGAGAGGGGATGAACAGCGCCCCCGCAGCGCCGGGAGCGATCGTCCCGGCCTGGTCCAGGAACTCGGGCACGCTGGTCTGGGTGATGCGACCGAGCCATTCAAGCGCGATCCCGGCATTCGAGGTCGCGCAGACCCGGTTGCGACGGCGACCATCCTGATGCGGTCCGACCGCACTCGGGAACGTGTGCCAGCGCGCCGCGGGGTCGGGCGTATCGTCGGCGGTCGGCAGGATGACCTGCGCACCGGAACTGAGCATCAACATCGCCTGATCGGTGGCGGTCACACCCGCGCCAAGGGCACCGCACGGCGCGTCGCCCCCGCCGATCACGACGGAAATCTCCGAAGGCAGACCAAGACTCGCGGCTAGCTTCGGCAAGACCGTCCCAATAACCGTGCCAGATGGGACTATCTCGGGAAGCTGGCCGAGGGTAACGCGGGCGGCGGCAAGCAGCGATGGCTCCCAGCGTTCCGTCCGCGCATTCATGAGCCCGGTGCTCACCGCGTCGCTCGGCTCGGTGACGCAGCGTCCGGTCAGCCAGTGGGCAAGGGCATCCTTCGGCAGGAGTACGGTGCCGATTTCGGCGGCCACTGCGGGACGATGGTCCGCAAACCAACGAGCCGTCGTCGCCTGATAGCCCGCGCCCAGCGGACCGCCGATGAGCAGCGGGAGCTCATCGCCGACCTCACGCGCGATCTCGTCCCGCGCCGCTACGGTACGCCGGTCGGACCAGATGACCGCCGGCGCCAGCGGTTGGCCCTGGCGGTCGAGCAACACGGTTCCGTGCATCTGGCCGGTGATGCCAATCGCGGCGAACCTGGTGTCCGGCAGCGATGCTCCCAGCTCGCGGATCGCGTCGGTCGCAGCCTGGAACCAGTCGCGCACATCCTGCTCGTTCCATCCCGGTTGTGGGTGGTGCGTTGGGTAGGAACGCCGGGCGACGGCGAGGATCTGCCCCCGCGGATCGACCGCGATGGCCTTGAGCGCAGAGGTGCCGAGATCGAGCGCGAGAACGGCGTCCGAAGGAGAGGTGGAGGTCATGGGCAAACTCACAGACTGACGAGCCAGCAGAAGGCGATCCAGATGAACGCCGCATCACAGAGCAGCAGCGCGTACCGCCGCGGATCATCGTCCGGTCGCGGGACCCCCGCTTCGAGGGCGACCAGCACGACGGCGCCGATCGCCCCGAAGGCGACCCAGCCATTCCCCGCATCGGTGGCGAGTCCAAAGACCAGGATCAGGAGCGCCGCTCCGAGCATGGCGATCCAGCTGCCGAAGCGATGCGCGCGCCAGGACAACGGGTCGCCATCGACCGGCGGGGCGATGGAATCGCGCATGTGCTGATCGCCGATCACCGCCAGGGCCGCGATCGGCAGGAGGAGCAGGAGGCCGCCCGACCACGCGTCGAGCGCCGTCCAGACCCAGAAGGGGACGAGGAAGGCGAGCGAGACGATCAGGAGCCAGGGAGTTGTTCCCCGGCGGTCGGCCAGCGCCTGGAGCGTGATGATCGAGAAGCCGAGACAGAAGATCGCGGTGCTGCCGACCCCGAACGTGAGCGAGACGATCAGGGCGAGCGCGAAGAGCGCGCTCGCGCCGATGATGCGCAGGCGGCGGGTGTCGAGTGAGATGCGTAAATGGCGCGAAGCCGCGAAGGTGAGGATCGAGAGCGTCGCAAGAACGGCCGTCAGCAGGAGGCGCGTCCAGTCCCAACCACTCACCGCGCGATCGGGAGCGAGAATCGCCACGAGCCAGAGGATGATGAATCCGGCCGTCACGCTCCAACGAACGCTCTGGTAACGCAGAAGTGAGGCGGAGGCGATGACCTGGAACCAGACGCCGGCAAGAAGCGAAGGCATGGATACTCGATTCCCGAACGGTTGAACGTCAACGTGTCGATGGCCCCGCAGACGGCGAGTCCATTGCCGCACTGGCTTTCCGACGATGCTAGCAGGTTTTGGGCGACGGGCGAAAGGAAATGCATGCCACGTCACTATGATTCCGCCGCCGTCAACGCTATACTGGGCTGGCACTCTGTACAGGAGAGTGCCAGATGACCTTGCCGAAACCCCTATCGACGTCGTTGACCCTACGGCAGGACATGGTTCGAGAAGGAAGGGAGTCCGCGTTGAATATGCAGCAGTGGGAATCGACAGATGAGACGATGAGCATGAGCGAGGCGCTCGCGGCGATTTCAGACGAGAAATTCGTGCAGACACCCCGCAATCCGCGCCCCGGGAGTGCGCAATCGGTCGCACTGGCCCTCGATGTCCTGGAAACCCCCGAAGTCTTCGAGATCCACGCGTCGGTGCCAGGCCTCGCGCCGGAGGCGATCGATATCACCGTTCTCGGAGATGGCGTGCGGATCGCCGGCGAGCAGACGACGATCGATACCGGCCGGGCGACCGAGGAGAGCGATTATCGCTGGCTCGTGCGGGAGCGCCATGTCGGGCGCTTTGATCGCTCCGTCACGCTGCCCGCCCCCATCAAGGTGAACGAGGCGAGCGCGGAATCGCGGGACGGGGTGCTCGTCATCACGCTACCGAAAGAACCGGCCTTCCGCATGACGACGATCCCCGTGCGTGCGGGTGCCGGTGCGGATGGCAGCGCGGTCGTCGAGATCGAACAGAGCCGCTAGCCCCTCCGCTCAGTGGGTGTCTCCGTTGACCTGTCCCATCCCCGTCATTCCGAGCGCAGGAATGACATGGTATGTGACTTTCCAACAGAGACGCACCTCCCAGGTGGCGCCGAAATCCTTGACGCAGAAGCGCCCGGTCTCCAGAAAGG
>JBARWF010000063.1:0-21094 GCA_049646645.1 Thermomicrobiales bacterium | reverse complement strand
CCGCATCCTGATCGACCGGATCAGGATGCGGGCTTCGTGGAGCGTGCCAGCCCCGGCAATGTGCATGCTGCCCGCAGCACGTCACAGCGGAAGACCAGGCTATCTGGTAATGGGTGTTCGTGGTCTTGCTCGTTACGAAGATGGTGTGAAGTGAACCATGTAACGAGTAAGGAGCGGGACGATCGCTACGGGCGGCAGGGCTGCCTTCGTAGATGCGTCGTGCGGAAAGGGCCCGCCCTGTTAGCCGCCTTGGGAGGAGCTGCCTCGGCTTCGGCGGGCGGTCAGCCCCTCTCCTCGACGTAGTCCTGGGCGAGTTTGGACAGTGCCAGCGAGACCGCCTCCAGCAGGTCATCGATATCGAATGGCTTGAGCACGACCAGCACGTCCTTGGCTCGCAGGTGCCCCTCGATCTCTCGTACCAGTTGCAGCGCCGCCGTGCAGACGATGACCGGGATGTTCGCTGTCGCCCGGTTCATCTTCATCTTCTGCAGCATCTGCCAGCCATGCGCCTCGCCCCCGATAATGAAATCGAGAATCACCAGGTCCGGGGCCAGCGCGACGACATCACGGATCTCCTGCATGGCGAAGGAAGAGAGGGTGACCCGGTAGCCTTCGTCTTCCAGGAGTTCGCGAAACAGCTCGAGAATCTCCTGGGTGTCGTTGATCACGAGAATATGCCGATTTTCGTCATCGAGCACCGTTATTCGTGGTTCGGGCTGTTTTTCCTCAAGGCTCATGGGGTAGCTCTCATCGTCCGGTGAATAAACCAATACGCATCGTTCGGGTTTTTCATGATTGTACTCTGTGACACCCGCCGGCATCGGAGAGCGAGGCAGGAACACCGAATGAGCCGCCGCTCGGGTACCATATCTTCCAGCACGTGCGCGCCCACGTCGTGGCCGGGGCACGCCGGTAGTCGCCGTGATAGTCGGTCGTTCGTTCAGGAGCACGTTGCATGCGCGGAGTCTTTCGGTTTCGAGGACGCACAGATGAGGAAGGGCGATCGGCAGCGATCCTCTCCGAGCGTCAGCAAGAGTTGCTGAGCGCGGAGTCGGCCCTGCTCGAACGGCTGACCGCCGTGCTCGAATCCTTTCCCGCCACAGAAGAAGATCTGGAATCTATCCGCGTCGCCGCGACCCAGTTGAACGAGCTCTTCCTGCTTGTGATCGTTGGCGAGTTCAACGCGGGGAAATCCGCCTTCATCAATGCCCTGATCGGTGCCGAGGTCATGCCCGAGGGCGTGACACCGACGACCGCCGTCATCAACCTCCTGCGCTTCGGCGAGACCCAGGAGGAGACGCACCTGCCCGGCGGTATCATCCAGCGAACGTTCCCGGCGGATTTCCTGGAGGAGATCACCGTCGTCGACACCCCCGGCACCAACGCGATCATTCGCGAGCATGAGGTGCTGACCGAGCGCTTCGTGCCCCGGTCCGATCTCGTGCTCTTCGTGACCTCCGCCGACCGCCCCTTCACCGAGAGTGAACGCGAGTTCATGGCCCAGATCCGGGAATGGGGCAAGAAGGTCGTCATCATCATCAACAAGATCGACCTCCTGCGGGACGACACCGCCCGCCAGCAGGTGACGGCGTTTGTCCGCGAGAACATCGAGAAGCTTCTGGGGTTCAAGCCGGAGATCTTCCCCGTCTCGGCCCTGCTCGCGCAGCAGGCGAAGGCGCTCGGTGAGCGGAACCCGGCGGAGCGCGACCGCCTCTGGCAGACCAGCCAGTTCGAGGCGCTGGAGCGGTTCGTGATCGAGACGCTCGATGAGGAGGGGCGCATCCGCCTCAAGCTGCTCAATCCGCTCGGGATCGCCGATCACCTAACCGACCGCTACGCGCGCGCGACCGATGACCGGCTGCATGTGCTCGCCGACGACCTCACGACGATCGAGAATATCGATCGGCAGCTGACGCTCTATCAGGAGGATATGCGGCGGCAGTTTGCCTACCACCTGACCCGGATCGAGAACATCATCCATCGCATGAACCAGCGAGGCGATGAGTTCTTCGACGAGACGATCCGCATCGGCCGCGTCTTCGATCTGCTCAATCCGGACAAGATCCGGCTCATGTTCGAGCGCTCCGTGGTAGGGGATACGGAGGCGGCCATCGACAAGAGCATCGATGAGCTGATCGACTGGATGGTCGAGCAGGACTTGCGTGTGTGGGAGGCGGTCAACGAGTACATCGACCGGCGTCGCCTCAACAAGTACGCCGATGAGCTGATGGGGGAGGTCGGCGGGCAGTTCCGCTATGACCGGCGCTCGATGCTCGAAACCGTCTCCCGCCGCGCGCAGGAGGAGGTCGATCGCTACGACCTCGATGCCCATGCGCACGAGCTCTCGCTCAGCGTCCGCAATGCTGTGGCCACGGTGGCCGTGACCGAGGCGGGCGCGGTGGGGCTCGGCGCGCTGGTGGTCGCGGCGGCGAGCACGGCGGCGGTCGATGTCACGGGGATTCTCGCGGCGAGCGTGGTGGCCGGGCTTGGGCTCGTGATCCTGCCGGCGCGCCGGCGCAAGGCCAAGACCGAGTTCCACAAGCGCTCGACCGAGCTGGAGCAGCGGCTGACGGAGGTCATGCGCGAGCAGTTCGAGCACGAGCTCAACCGTTCGGTGGGCCGGATCCAGGATGCGATCGCGCCCTACACGCGCTTCGTGCGAGCCTCGCAGGAGAAGCTCTCCCGGCTCGATACCGAGCTGACCTCGATCCGGAACGAGCTGCGAACGGTGCGCCAGCGGATTGGTGGTGAGGATACCTCCGCGCTCCCCGCACCAACGGAAACACCGGCGTTGCCGGAGGGCTCCCCCGCCGAGAGCTGATCTGAGCCGTATTGGTTACCGTTCGTAGGGTGCGACTATATGTCGCACCCTACAAACAAACGGAATCCATCCCCGGTGGACTGCGGGCCTACGCGATGGCGGGGCCGGCGTGGCCCTGAACGTGTTGGATGTAGCGCTCCGCCGAGCGCTGGATCCGGGCGTTGCCGTCGGTGGTCATGTGCCGGTCGAAGGCGTCGTGCACGCGATCGAAGCGATAGGTCGCGAGCTGGGTCGCCATCCGCGCGACCGTCGCCGGATCGAGCGGGATCTGGTTGGGATAGCTGTACATGAAGGTGCACCAGCGGGGATCGGCTACGATCGTGACGATGTCGCCGCTGAAGAGCACGCCCTTGCCGTCACCCACCCCCGCGTTATTCCAATGCAGCACCATGCCGCCCGGAAAGTGACCGCCGGTGCGAATCACGGTGACACCGGGCAGCGGCTCGATGGTGTCATCCCCCCAGAACTGGACCGCCGGATCGGGGCGCATTACCCACGCGCGGTTCGCCTCGTGGAGCAGGACCGGCACATCGCCCAGCGCCCGGCTCCATTCGACCATCGTCGTGTAGTAGTGAGCGTGGGAGATCGCGATTGCCGACACCCCGCCCCGGCGCTGGATCTCCGCCACCGTGGCATCATCGACCAGCGCGATCAGGTCCCACAGGATATTGCCGTTCGGTGTCTCGATCAGGTAGGCCTGCTGCCCGATCCCGAACTTCGGCTCGGTGACGATGCGCGTCACACCCGGCTCGATCTCGTCGAAGCGGTTGGTGTGATCCGTGCGCAGGGCATCGAGCGTCGTCCAACGCTGCCCGTTCGGTGAGATGTACTGGCGGTCGTCCTCACAGATCGGGCAGGATTCGGGCGGCGTGGCGCTCGGCGGATATTGCGTGCCGCAGGTCACGCAGAGGTAGGCCGTCAAACGGTTGTCGTCGTGGCCGTGGTCGCTGGCGGGCTGGGATTCATTCATGGCTGTGTCCTTTCTCGATTCGTTTCTGGCATGTGCGGTGATATGATCCATGATACTGGTACCACGTCGACCAGCCGGATAGTCTGCCGCCGTGATCGGTGGCATCGGGCGGAATCTCACCGGCAGTGAGGTGTGGGCTGCGTATGACATCCGCCACCGGCGATCGCATCCGTATCATGAAGGGCAATGCACGATGAACCGTCTTTTTCCCGTCGCGATCCTTCTCCTGGTCATGTTCCTGTCGCCGCGTGGAGTCCACGCGCAGGACGCAACCCCTGCTCCCGACTTCGTCACGCCCGATCCTTCCGAATGCACGGTGACGCCGCGTACGGTTGACGATCTGCGATCCTTTCTCGCTACCGCTACCCCGGAAGCGGCGACGCCGGCAGAGGTGATCGCCAGTCCAACGGCCTTTGTCGTGCCCGAGGGGACCCCGGCCGACGCTGAGACCGTGGCGGCGGTGACTGCCACCGTGCGCGAGGTGACTGCCTGCCTGAACGCCAATGCGTTCCGACAGGTCTTCGCGCTCTATACGGACGCCTACATGGCCCGGTCATTCGTCGAGCAGGGGATTGCGCCCGAGGCGGTGGAGCTCTTCGCCACGCCGCTGCCGGCGATGTCCGCCGATGAGTGGCAGTCCTTCGCGGTGCAGGATGTGGTCGTGCTCCCGGATGGGCGGGTCGGCGCGCGCGTACTGGGTCACTCGCAGATCGGGGACGGGAGCGATTTCGAGCAGTATTTCCTGTTCCGGGAGGAAATTGGTCGCTATCTCGTGGACGACATCATCTTCCCGCCCGCCGAGTAACCGGAGCGCTATGCTCCTGACGCCTGACGTGAACGTACCCAGGACGAGCTGACAATGAGGGCATGAGCGGAGATATGCGGGGCCATGCAGGGATGGTGAGCGGAAAGATCGCGCTGCGGCGGGATCTGGGGACAACGGATGCGGTGGTGATCGGGCTGGGCTCCATGATCGGCGCGGGTGTTTTCGCGGCGTTCGGCCCCGCCGCGAAAGCCGCCGGCAGTGGTCTCCTGATCGGCCTGCTGCTCGCGGCCGTGATTGCCTATTGCAATGCGATCGCCTCGGCACAGTTGGCGGCCGTCTACCCGACTTCGGGCGGGACCTACATCTACGGCCGCGAACGGTTGGGCCCCTGGTGGGGATTCACCGCCGGTTGGGGCTTCGTCATCGGCAAGACGGCATCGTGCACCGCCATGGCGCTCACGTTCGCCTCCTACGCGATCCCCGACCCCTGGTGGGCGCAGCGGCTGGTGGCGGTCGCGGCTGTGGCGGGGTTGACGGCGTTGAACTACCGGGGCGTGACCAAGACCGCGCTGCTGACCCGCGTGCTGGTATCGATCACGCTCACCTGCCTCGCGATCGTGGTGATCGCTATCCTCTTCTTCGGTGATCCGCAAATCAGCAACATCGGTGGCTGGTCGCACTTGGGTCATGGCGGGATCTACGGCATCCTGCAGTCGGCGGGGTTGCTCTTCTTTGCCTTTGCCGGCTATGCCCGGATCGCGACGCTGGGTGAGGAGGTGCGCGATCCTGAGCGCACGATTCCCCGGGCGATCCCACTCGCGTTGTTCATCACCGTCGCCGTCTATGTCGTGATTGGGGTGAGCGCGTTGCTGGCGGTCGGCCCGGACCGACTTGCCGGTGCGGTCGCGCCACTGGTGACCGCGGCTGAGGGTGCCGGTGTCGGCGGTATCGCACCGATCGTGCGCCTTGGGGCGATCGTGGCGAGCCTGGGCGCGCTGCTGGCGCTCATCGCGGGTATTGGCCGCACGAGCCTGGCGATGGCGCGTAATCGCGATCTCCCGACCTGGTTATCCGGCGTGCATCCACGGTACCGGGTCCCACATCATGCCGAAGTCGCGCTGGCGATCGTCGTGAGCGCTCTCGTGCTGACGGTTGACCTGCGCGGTGCGATCGGGTTCTCATCGTTCGGCGTGCTCGTGTACTACGCCATCGCGAACGCCTCGGCCTACACGCAGGCCGGCGATCAGCGGCGCTGGTCCCGCGCGTTCAACGTGCTTGGACTGGTTGGCTGCCTGGTGCTGGTGGCGACCTTGCCCGTCGAGGCAGTGATGGGCGGCCTGCTCATGTTCGCCATCGGGCTCGCCGGTCGCTGGATCGTCCTCCGTGGTCGCCGTGCCGCCGCCTGATGCGGAGCTGATGGCGGCATGCCAATCGGAAAGGACATTCGTCGATGACGACGATCATCTCCACGTCAATCGTGACCTGTCCCACCTGCGGCTATCGCCACGAGGAAACGATGCCCGAGGATACCTGCATGATTCGCTATTCCTGCCGTCGATGCGGGGCGGAACTGCGCCCCAAGACGGGTGATTGCTGCGTTTTCTGTTCCTACGGCACGGTCCCTTGTCCGCCCATCCAGCGCGAACGCGCCGCGCACGAGTGTCGCGCCTAGCTCCCGTCATGCGTACGGGTCCGCCCGTACGCATGACGGGAGTTCCCATCTACCCGCTGCTCGGGTATGGTGATCGCCACGGAATTGGCGTGACCAGAGGTGAGGCAGCAAGGCATGGCGAACGAGCGGATAGCGGCGGTCGAGGCGTTCATCCTGGTCGGGAACAAGGATTACGCGCGGGATGCCGGGTTGCGGACACCGACCGGTGCCACGCCTGAATCGACCCATCCCCGCGCCCTCGCAGAGATCGGCGATCTGCACATCTGTGTCTACCCGCCACAGGCCCAGACCTGTCTTGTGAAGATCACCAGTGACAATGGCACCGTCGGCTGGGGAGAGGCGCACGCGCCGCTCGGCCCTCGCGCGACGAAGGCCGTGATCGAGGATGTGCTGGCCCCGCTGTTGATCGGGCAGTCGCCGTTCGCGACCGAGCTGCACTGGGAGCGGATGTTCGGAAGCATGCGACTCCGCGGCCATAACGCGGGCTACCAGCTGGAGGCGATCTCCGGCGTCGATATCGCGCTCTGGGATCTCGCCGGCAAGCTGCTTGGCATGCCCGTCCACGCGCTTCTCGGCGGACCCATCCGGACGACACTGCCCACCTATGCGTCCGGTATCCCCGGTGCCACGGTCGCCGATCGCGTTGCCAATGCCGGGCACTTCATCGATGAGGGCTACACCGCGATGAAGGCGTCCATCGGGCGCGGCGATATCGACAGCGACCTCGCGGGTGTCGCGGCGATCGCGGACACCGTGCGCGGCAAGGCCGACCTGCTGGTCGACGCTCACGGCGCATACAGCCTCGAGAACGCGCTCTTCGTCGGGCGGGCCCTGGAGGAGATGGGCGTCTACTGGCTGGAGGATCCGCTGCCGCCCGAGGATAGCGACGGCTACGCCTACCTGGTCTCGCGGCTGGATATCCCGCTCGCGCTTGGTGAGACGGATTGCACCCGCTGGCAGATCGCCCGTCGCCTGGAGCAGCGCTCGGCCAGCATCCTGCTGCCGGATATCTGCCGGGCTGGCGGCATCTCGGAGGGGCGCCGGATCGCGACTGTCGCCAGCGCCCACAATGTGAAGTGGGCGGCGCACGTCAGCATGGGAACGTCGGTTCACGTTGCGGCGGCAGCGCAGCTGGCGGCATCCTCGCCGAACTTCCTGATCTTCGAGTTTCCTGGCTCGCCGAACCCGCTCGGCGACGATCTGCTGACGGCGCCGCTGCATCCGGAGAACGGCGTGCTCCGGATACCGGACGGACCGGGACTCGGCATCGAGTTCGACGAGGCGAAACTGGCGCAGCACATCATCGGCGACGCCGAGTACGTGACGATGTTGCACGGAGAGAGGAGCACGAACGCATGAACCGGGGTATCTACGCGATCCCACCGACACCCTTCACGGAGACGGGCGCCATCGACGAGGTCTCGCTGACGCGCTGCCTCGATTTCTGCATCGACGCCGGGGCAGCCGGAATCCTGACGCCGGTCAATGCCAGCGAGGCGATCGCGCTCACCGACAACGAGCGGTTACAGGTCGCGGAGATCGCGGTGACGCACGTCGCTGGCCGGATTCCCGTCGTGGTCGGTGTCTCGGGCGTCAGCACGGCATCCTCCGAGCTCTACGCGCGGCATGCGCGGGAGGCGGGCGCCGACGCGGTGATGGCGATGCCGCCCTACGTCAAGCACCCGCCTGTGGATGAGATCTTCGCCTTCTACGGGGCGGTGGCGCGGGCGGCGGATGGATTGCCGGTCTGGATCCAGGACTACGTCGCCCCGGTCGGGACGCCGATGCCGGTCTCGCTGCTGGCCCGTTTGCTGACGGAGATTCCGGGCGTCGGTTACCTGAAGGAGGAGACCGCGCTCGCGCCGCAGGTGATGAGTGCGGTGACCGAGGCTGCCGGGGATGCGGTCAAGGGCATGATGGGCGGCATGGCGGGCCGCTACCTGCTGGAGGAATACCGGCGCGGCGCGACCGGCAGCATGCCCGCCTGCGAGGTCGTCGATGTGCACGTTCAGGTCTGGGATGCGCTGGAAGCGGGAGACGCCGAGCGCGCGCGGGACCTGCACACGCAGTTGCTGCCACTGCTGAACTACGAGGCGATGTACTCCTTTACGATCTACAAGGAGATCCTGCGTCGTCGCGGGATCATCGCGTCGGCGGCGACGCGGGTGGCCGGAGCCGGCAAACTCGACGCTGAGAATCACCGGGAACTCGACGCTATTCTCGCCCGGCTGGAACCGCTCTTCACGGTGTAGCTTGTTCCCATCGCTGGGTCAGGCGTGGGATGCGTGTGAGCTGATCGCGTCTCTACCGAACGGTCTTCTTGGTGATCCCGATCGACCGACCGCTGATCCTCCGAAGGCCCTCACACCCCATAGCCTGTCATCGTTCGACCAGCTCAGGATGACAGGCTATGGGGCGTGAGGGCCTGCTCATTCTTTAGGATGCGGCAACGCGGACGTTCACCGGGCGGACGCGCCGCAATGTCCTCCCGTGGGGGGGTACCTCCGGATCAGATCGCGAAGCGCAGGAGCGCGCCCACCCCGCCGATCCTGTCGAGCGCGACCGCCGCGTCCGTGCGCGGAAGCTCACCCGTCGCTTGCGGCAGCGGCTTGTTCGGGTCGATCTCCACCGGGACCTGCGTGTGGACGAACTCGATTGCGCCGCCGGACTGCAGGACGAGTCGCACGAATTCCTCCTGCAGATCGACACTCACGATGTGCTTCACGTCGCCGCCGGCTGGGTGCTCGTCGGGCACCGGCCCGACGCCGCGCAGCGGGAAGCCGAAATCAGCCCACCCCGATGCCGTGAAGTCCTCGTTCATGATCAGCTTGCTGACCTGATGCGCGCGCAGCGCCCGCAGGACATCGATCGCTCCCGCGACCGCCAGCCCGCCGCCCAATTGCTCCTGCAGCCTGGCGACCGCCTTCGCCTCGCGTCCGCGTTCGGCCTCCAGCGCGAGGGGCGCGGTGGCCTCGACCAGCGTGCCGATCGAGGAATCGCCCTGCAGGTGCATGGGAATAATTCCCGCAACCAGTTCCTTGACCTGCGGTGAGAACTCGTTCATCAGCGTGTTGGCGAAGACCTCGCTCCCGACGAGCACCAGCACCTCGACCTTCGTCTCGCGCAGCGCCCTGCTGACCTCGTTCGATACAGCGCGCGCGAAGGCCGATTGCCGCTCGTCAGCACGTGCCCGGAATCGGCGTTCGGAGGGACCGCCCTGACGGTGACGTCGCGGGTAGAGATTGCTGTCGAGATAGACGCCCCGGTCCCGTGCGCCCTGCGTGACGAACGAGAGCTCCGCCTCCTGCTGGCTGCACATCAGGATGCCGTAGGTCGCGTAATCCTCGGCGACGTGCGCGAGGATCTCGACCGCGGGCATGGGCCCGGTTTCGAAGAAGTTTTCGACCGGGACGCCGAGCGCCAGCGGCTCGAAGATGCCGTGCGCGTCGCAGCTGACGATGTAGACGCCGCTCGCGGCGGGATCGAGCTCGCTGTCAAGGAACCGGTTGACGCGTGCGATATCGGCCTCGAGCTGGGCGTACTGGGCGGAGCGCTGGTCGAGGCCGGCCAGCAGGTTCCGCGCTTCCTGCTCGAACCATGTGCGGGCCGGTCGGCGGCTGGTCGATTGGGTGGAACGGTTGCGCCGTTCCGAGGCGCGAAGCTCCTCGGCGGGCATCCGGCCGGGATCGTCGAAGCTGGGCGTCCAGTCCAGGCTGACGGTGAGATACGGGGCATCGAGCGATGCCGGCAGGTTCGCGAGCTTGGTGAGAGGATCGATGACGTGCAGATCGATATCGGTCTGGTAGTCGCGTTGCTGAATCCGGCGAACGGGGTCGGTAGCCATGAATCTGCATCTCCTCTTCCTGCAATCCGGACTGGACAAGCCGCTCAGGTGAAGGCGCCGCACGCGGCTGCGCCATTGATACGGTGCTCCGGGAAGACTGTATCCCAGTCTAGACCTTTGACGCGATCAGCGCATACATCGCGATATCCTCGAAGTGGTCATCTTTCTGGACATAATCGCGCAGGATGCCCTCAAATGTCAGCCCCGCCTTCTCCATGACCCGGGAGGAGCCGACATTGCGCGGCAGGCAGGTCGCCTGGATGCGATGCAGGTTCTGGACCTCGAGGCCGTGGGCCACGACCAGGCGCGCTGCCTCCGTCATGTACCCCTGGTTCCAGAACGGAACCCCGAGCCAGTAGCCGATCTCGCCGCGGGCGTGTTTCCCGGCGAGATGGATGCCGATCGCGCCGATCACGTCTCCGCTGTCCCTGCGGGTGAGGGCCCAGGTCAGGGCATGGCCGGCTGCGGCCTCCGGCTGGTGTGTGGCGATCCAGCTCTCGGCCGCGCCCTCCGGGTACGGATAGTCGATGTTGGCGGTGGTTGCGGCGATCTCGGGCCGAGAGAGATGCTCGTGGACGGCGGGCGCGTCCGCGAGCGTGAATGGGCGCAGCGTGATGCGCTCGCCGTGCAGCGTTGGGATGGGGTGCGGTGTGACCACTGATCCTCCTTGTGATCGCCTGAACGACGCAGATACCCCGCTGAGTATGGCGTATGTCGCGGAGGGGGACGGCGCAACCAGAGCTGGCCCGTTTTGTGTGGGGCGGCAAGTGACGGCACAGGGAAGCGGCGCTTGACCTTCCCCCAAGGGCAAGCCATAGAGTAGCGAGCACCGGTCGATGGTCGGCCGGGAAGGAAAGGGCGACATGAGTGATGATCGTGCCGGGGACGACGGTGGTGCTCCAGAGAGCGTGCCGCAGTTGAACATCGGTGGGTTCGCCCGCCGCTCGATGCTCTCGCCCAAGGCGCTCCGGATATACGATCAATTGGGATTGCTGCGGCCGGCCGCGGTCGACCCGGTGAACGGCTATCGTCGCTATCGGGAGAGCCAGCTTGCGGATGCCCGGCTGATAGCCCGGTTACGCCAGCTCGACATGCCTCTCGCCGATGTTGCCAACGTCATCGCGGCCCCACCGGCCCGACGCGGTGACGTGCTGATTGCCTATTGGGAGGCGGTTGAACGGCGCATCGCCGCGCAGCGCGACATGCTCATGTACCTGCTGATCGATTTTGCCGGGAAGAAGAGGAGCTTCGACATGTTGACGATTGAGGAACGCGAGGTTCCCGAGCAGCGGGTGCTGACCGAGCAGCGGCATACCACCGTCGATGGCCTCACGGACTGGTTCGACGATTGCATGCCGCGCCTGCATGGCCTGGCAGCCAGACATGGCGGCGTGGCCGGCCATGCCTTCATCATCTATTACGGTGAGGTCAGCGAGGAGAGCGACGGGCCGGTCGAGGTCTGTATCCCCATTCATCCCGACCATACCGGCGCGCTCGACGCACCGACGCGGATCGAGCCCGCGCATCGCGAGGCCTTTACCCGGATCGCGAAGTCGCTGGTGGAGTATCCGCAGATCCTCATGGCCTATGATGCCGTCGAGCAATGGATCACGGAGAACGGGAAGACCATGGCCGGTCCGCCGCGCGAGGTCTATTTCGCGGACTTCATGAACGCGGGTCCGGATGACGAGGTCGTCGATATCGCCTTCCCGATCGGCTAGTTTTTCCCGAACGGAGTACGCCATGAACGATGCGCAATCATGGGCTGCCCAGCGTGACGCGTCCGATCAGGTCGATATCAGGCCGGTGCCGGAAGGACGACGCGGCATGATCCCAGGCAAGCTGATGCTCTACCCCTCGGCGCGGATGATCGACGAGGCCATCCGCGCCATCCCCGAGGGACAGGCCATCTCGCCCCGGGAGCTTCGCTTACAGCTGGCAAGGCAGTACGACGCGGACTACACCTGCCCGGTGACGACGACGATCATGTTGCGGATCGTGGCCGAAGCCGCCAACGAGAAGCACCAGCGCGGTGTCCCGCTCACCGACGTGACACCGGTCTGGCGGGTGCTCGACCGCAAGGCGCCCGCGTTGCGCAAGCTCACCTTCGATCCCGGCTACATGCTTGACCAGCGCGAGCGCGAAGGGCTGCGCGGCTGATCATTCCGTATTCCCCTCATGTCTCCAGATCATCCGGCGCGTCCGGATGATCGTGGTCGAGGTCATGCCAGAGCGCCCGCATCTCCGTGCTGCGCTCCAGCAGGTCGTCCAGCGTACCCTCGGCCTCGATCCGGCCCTCCTTCAGCACGATGATGTGATCGGCGCGGCGGAGCGCCGCCGGCCGGTGGGAGACGGCGAGGCAGGTCACGTTTCCCTGCGCGAAGAGGCGCTCCCAGAGGGTGCGTTCCGTCTCGACATCCAGCGCGCTGGAGAGATCGTCGATCACCAGCAACTCGGGATCGCGAAGTACCATGCGCGCGGCCGCCGCGCGCTGGATCTGCCCGCCCGAGAGCTTGACACCCCGCGTGCCGACCTCGGTATCCAGACCCGCGTCCAGCCCGCGCAGGTCGTCCTCGAGCACCGCCCCGTGGACCGCTGCCTTCAGGGCCGCGGGAACGTCAGGATATCCGAGCAGGATGTTCTGCCGGAGCGTCTCGCTGAAGAGGCGCGGTACCTGGGGCGTGTAGGCGACGCGCGGCGGCACCATCATCTCGGCGGGCTCCTCCACCGGGACGCCGTTCCAGCGCATCTCCCCGCGTTGTGGGGGCAATAAGCCCAGGAATGTGCGTAGCAGGGTCGTCTTGCCGGCGCCGACCTTGCCCGTCACCACGGTCAGCGTCCCCGGTTCCAGGTGCAGATCGATCCCGGCGATGCCGGAGCCATCAGGGTAGCGGTAGGTCAGGTCGCGCGCCTCCACCAGATGGAGCCGGTCGCCCGGATTGCGTGTGGGGATCTCAACCGCCGGGAGCGGGCCGTGCAGGTGGAGCGGGGTATGCGCGACCAGCGCTTGTGGCGGCGCGTCGCCGAGCAGGACGTCCATCCGCTGGAAGGCAACACCGCTCTGCTGGTAGTGGGCGAGGTATTTTCCGAGATCGGTCGTGAAGTCGGTGACGAACCCGAGCCAGGTGATGAAGATTACGAACTCACCGACCGACATGCTCCCCTCGCGGATGGCGCTGGCGGCGAAGAGCATGACGATGCCGGTGCCGATACTGGTGACGCCTCCGGCAATCGACCCCATGGCGCGGGTAGCGACCGCATCGGTCAGCATCGCCCGGCGACGGTGTGCGTTGAGCTGGGCGATGCGGGTCATGACACGCTCCTCGGCGCCGGCCGCCTGGATCGCCTGCGTCGCGGCCAGGATGCTGCCGATCGCGCCGGTGACATCGCTCGTCGCCTGGCTGCTCGCCTCCCGGTAGCGTGTGAGCGCCGTGCTCGCCCATTGTGTCGCGGCGACTACGATCAGCAGCGGGATCGTCACGACGATCGTGATCTGGGGATCGATCCACGCCAGCACGCCGAGCGCGCCGAGAACGATCACGCCGTGGACGATGATCTCGTCGGTCCAGTCGATGACGTCCTCGGCGGCGTAGGCATCGTCGCGGAAGCGGCTGATCGTCTCACCGAGCGAGTAGGGCAGCGCCACGGCTCCCGGGCGCCGCAGGATATGGCGCAGGAGGTTGATGCGCATCAGCCCGCTCATCAGGAAGCGCATCCGGATCTCGACGTAGCCTCCCGCCAGCCAGAGCGCCGTGCGTACCAAGGCGAACGCGACCAGCGCGGTGACGATCATGGGAACGCCGCCGACCGGGGAGGATTCCCCGGCCAGCGTGTTGAGGAAGAGCCCGACCAGCAGACCGGGCAGCAGGGACGAGAAGTTCATCACGTCCCACAGGAGGCCGTGGGTCAGGCACGTCCAGGGGGCGTAGCGCCACATGCGCGTCAGGTACTTGTGCGTCGGCAGCGTGCGAGATGTCGTTGGGGGCGTGGATGTGGTTGTGCTCATCGCGCCACCTCCTCAAGCGTGTCGAGGCGCAGGAGCCTCGCGAAATGCGACGTTGGATCGGCGGTCAGCAGTTCCCGCGGGCCGTGCTCCCGCACCTCGCCATCGACGAGCACCAGGATGTCGTCGGCATAGGCGAGCGTGGCCAGGCGGTGGGCGACGATGATGCCGGTTCGCCCTTCCAGCAGGCGTCCGAGAGCGGCATGTACCAGCCGTTCGGTGGCGGGGTCGAGCCGTGCGGAGGCCTCGTCCAGAATCACCACATCGGGATCGCGGAGCAGCAGGCGGGCGGCGCTCAGGACCTGCACCTGACCGGCCGAGAGCCCGATCCCGCCCGCACCGAGCCGGGAATCGAGCCCCTGCGGCAGGCTTGCCAGCCAGTCGCCCAGCTCCAGCGCCGCCAGCACCGCGCGAAGTCGCTCGTCGGGAACGGCATCGCGATCGGCGAAGAGGGTCAGGTTGTCGCGCAGGCTGGCGTCGAAGAGCTGGACATCCTGGGTGACGACACCGACGCGCCGCCGCAGCTCCGCGAGCCGTGTCTCCCGGACATCGACCTCGCCGACGCGGACGGTGCCCGAGACCGGGTCGAGGAAGCGCGGCACGAGCCGGGTCAGCGTGGTCTTGCCGCTTCCGGTGCGCCCGACGATACCGAGGACGCGTCCCGGTTCCACCTGCACGCTCACGTCGTGGAGAACGGGGGCATCCGGCTGGTAGCCAAAGGTCACATGGTCGAATGCCACGGCGAGCGGGCCGGGCGGCAACGGCGTGCCGCGACCGTCGACGATGCGCGGTTGCTCGGCCAGCAGCGCCTGGACGCGTCCGAGGCTGGCATCGGCCTGCTGGAAATCCTGCACCTCATCGCGCAGTTGCTCGGTCGGGCCGCGCAGCATGTCGGCGAGGCGGAAGACGAGGAAGACGGTGCCGAGCGTGAGCGATCCGGCGTGGAAGAGCATGGCACTGACGCCGAGCGCGAAAGCCATGCCGAGGGCGAAGACACCCTGGCTGGTCGCGATCATGGCGTAGCCCCACATCTGGGCGCGGGTGGTGATCTTCAGCCAGCCGCGCATCAGCTCGGCAATGCGACGGCGGACGAACCCCTGCGCACTGCCGCCGCTGGATCGGATGTCCTCCAACCCATCGAGATATTCCCCGAGGAAGCCGTAGAACTCCGCGCTCGCTTGGCGCTCAGCGGCCCAGTCGGGCGTGGCGATTGCGCGGATACGGAGCATGGCGAGGAGGGCGATCGCCACGAAAGCGGTCAGGCCGAGCCCGATTCGCCAGTCGACGACCCAGAGGAAGCCGAGAATACCGAGGATGAGGATGCCGTTGCCGATGACATTGACGATGAACCGCGAGAAGAAGCGGGCGAGTGTCCCGACATCGCCATCGACCCGCTGGATCAGGTCCCCCTGCGTATGGGCGGAATGGAACGAGGCATCGAGCCGCAGGAGATGGGCGGCGAGATCGAGGCGGAGCGTGTTCGTCGCGTCCCAGCTCACGCGCTCGGCGACCCACGTCTCCAGCACGGCAAGACCCTGCCCGGCGAGCGCGAGCAGGATGGTGGCGAGAGCGAGCAGGATGAGCCCATTCAGCGGAGCGTCGCCGGTCGCGCGGTCGATGAAGCGGGCGGCGATGAAGGGGGTGACGATCTGCACCGCGATCGTGATCGCGAGGATCGAGCCCAGAAGAACGAGCGAGAGGCGGTGCGGGCGCAGGTACTGGCCCAGGAAACGAAAGGATGATGACACGAATGAACGTCTCCGGATGGCAATCAACACGACAACTGCCCCGCGACGGATGCGTCACGAGGGAGGGTTGAATGCGCGATGCGGAGGAGACGACCGTGTCGTCAGGTTGGGCGGGACGTCACGTCACCAGCGGGGGACGCGACGCTAGCAACCACAACCGGGGCGAGAGCGGCTCATCCGGCATGCGCGTGGGGATGTCGTAGCGGTCATGTGAAGGAGCCTCCGGTGAGTACGAGCGACTGTCGTGGGCACGGGCAGGGTATGCCAATGCCGTCCCAGCTTAGCGACCGCACCCCGGAGAGTCAACCGGTACCCGGCTCGACTGGGTGCACCACGGTTTCACGACGGCGTGACGACTGCGCCGCGATTCTCCTCCTATCTGCGGCTGACGTTTCTCCGGACAGTCGATGTGTTGTTTGCGATGAAGAGCCCAAATACACGGCAACATCTCTAATCCGACCATGGTAGAAGTGCGTATTCTTAAGAAGCTGAGGAAGAACTGGCTCTCCTCCCCACCTCGGAACGGGGAGCGATGCAGAATGCATTCGCCAAGCTGCAGGAACTTGGCGATGGCCTGGGATACCCGCATAGCAGCCAGGTCAAGGGGGCCTCATTGCGGGAACTTCGGCCTCGTCACGGACGCTCTGCGTGGCGCGCGTTCTGCCAGCGAGTTGGTGCTCACTATTTTGTCGTTGCTGCAATCGGGCCCGAGGCGTTGAGCAACCCTCGCGAGTCCGTCGGATGGTCGCCATAGTACAGAAACGAATGAAGGAATTGGAGACAGTCCATGATTGACCGCGACAAGGTGCGAGCCCGAAGTTCATCCGTCGAAGAGGTCATCAACCGGAATCTGGAGGCCGATCCCGAGTTTCGCGCGTACTGGGAGCGCACGGCATTCGCCCGTGAAGTGGATACGAGCCTCATCCGGTATCGTCATGAGCATGGGCTGGATATCGACCAGTTGGCCGCCAGGCTAGGGGTCGATCCCGAAGTTGTGGGTACGCTTGAGGACGGCGAAGAGGATCTTGACGTCAGCACTCTTCGACTTCTGGCAGAACGACTGGACTTGCGGTTCACGCTCGATATCCATCCCGCCAAACCCGGCGGCGTCGAGATGACCTACTCAGTCGCATAGCGGGCGACACGATGCCGGGTGCCTTATCGGCAGCGGCGCCGATCCTCATCGTCCTGGCCAAGGTTCTTTTTCACTTCTGCGAGCGTGAGCGACGGATTCTTTTTCGCAATGATCGTTTCCGCGTCGCGGATGTCTTCTTTCCCCCCCACCCATTCAATCACCGTATTGCAGGCAAGGTCGGGCTTGCGCTGTCCAGTAATCGACGCGAGGTTAGCAGGTTCCCGGTCGGTATCGCTATCGATCACGATGGCGATCGTTCTCGAATCTGCCGTGCGCCGACTCCTTTCTCGCGCCGAACACTGGCCGAATAGCCGCAAGCATCGTGCTCGTGCCCCGACGAGCGCTGTGGATTTGCGCACTTCCGCGCCACGGTACCGTCCTTGCGTAAGGAGAGGTATGATGTGTTCGCCCCACTACGGTGCCGCCATATCAAAGATTTCCGGACAAACGATCGTTCATGCATGCCTTCGCCGCGAAAGGCATGTGATTGTGAAAATCGTCACAGAAACAAGGCGAATAATATGCCGGCTTCGGGCTGCCAATGTGCGAAAAGCAATGTCGGCGACGGACCCGGTTATGCTATGCTCTCTACTGACGTACGGGCCGGGACAGTGGCGTCGGCAGAGCCCTCGTTCGTTGAGGTTTCTTCTCGCGTGCATGTCCCCTTCCCCGACTGTCGCACCGTCGATGTCATGGCGACGATGCTCGCGATGAGGATGGGTGTGGTTCTTACCGGCCACGCCTGCCCAAGGAGCCAACGGACAGACCAATGAGCGACCTGAGCGCGTTTTTCGGGCCGAACGCAGGCTACGTGCTGGAGCTCTACGACCGGTATGTGGCGGACCCCACCTCGGTCGATGCTGAAACCCGGCATTTCTTTGAATCTTCCCCCCCACCAACCCTTCCCGAGATGTCGGCTCCGGTCGGTACCCCTGTCACGCCGGCGACATCGCCTGCAGCGACCGGGGTCGATGTCGCCAAGCTTGCGGCGGCGATCGCGCTGGCAACCGGAATCCGGGAGTACGGTCACCTCGCCGTTCGCCTCGATCCGCTCGGGAGCGAGCCGCAGGGTGCGCCCGAGTTGCTGCCGGAGACCTACGGTCTAACTGAGGCGGATCTGGAGCAGCTTCCGGCCGGTGTCGTCGAGGGCAGCATCGCGGACGGCGCCGCCAATGCCGCCGAAGCGATCGCGCGCCTGCGAACGGCCTACACCAGCCGCGCCGGCTTCGACTTCGATCACGTCCAGGTCGCCGAGGAGCGCGCCTGGCTGCGCGACGCCGTCGAATCGCGGGAGTTCCGGGCCGACGACCTCGATGCCGCCGACAAGCGCAAGCTGCTGGAACGGCTGACCCAGGTCGAGGTCTTCGAGCGCTTCCTCCACCAGACCTATCTCGGGCAGAAGCGCTTCTCGATCGAGGGCAACGATGTCCTGATCCCGATGCTCGACCGGATCATCGACGATGCGACCTCCGCGGGCGCTGTCGAGGTGCTGATGGGCATGGCTCACCGCGGCCGCCTGAACGTGATGGCCCACATCCTGAGCAAGCCCTACGGCGCGATCATCGCCGCCTTCGAGGGCGGGCAGAAGCGGACCAACGCCGAGACCGAGACGGGCGAGGATATCCGCACCGGCGATGTGAAGTACCACCTCGGAGCGCGCCTCTCGCGCAATCCGGAGACGGGCGAACGCGTGAAGGTGCCCGTCGTCCTCGCGCCGAATCCGAGCCACCTCGAATTCGTGAACCCGGTCGTGCTCGGCATGGCCCGCGCCGCCCAGGACGATCGCACGCATCCTGGCCCACCGCCGCACGATCCCAAGCGAACGCTGCCGATCCTGCTCCACGGTGACGCCGCCTTCCCCGGTCAGGGTATCAACGCCGAGACCCTCAATCTCTCCGGGTTGAAGGGCTACACCGTCGGCGGCACCATCCACATCATCGTCAACAACCAGATCGGCTACACCACCGACTGGCGTGACTCCCGCTCGACCCTCTATGCGGGCGATCTCGCCAAGGGCTTCGAGATCCCGGTGATTCACGTCAATGCCGATGATGCCTTCGCCTGTCTCATGGCATCGCGGTTCGCCGCCGCCTACCGCCGGAAGTTCGGCAAGGACTTCCTGATCGACGTGGTCGGCTACCGCCGCTGGGGGCACAACGAGGGCGACGAGCCCGCGTTCACCCAGCCGCTGCTCTACAAGAAGATCGCGAAGCACCCGACCCTGCGCAAGCAGCTGGCGGATCAGCTGGTGAAGGAAGGGGTCGTCACCAACGACGACGTCAGCGCCATGGAGCGCCGCGTTCTCGACCGCCTGACCAAGATCCGCAAGGGCATCACCGAGGGCACCGAGGCGTTTGAGGAGGAGCAGCCCGCGCCCCGTATCGGGCGGCGTGAGGTCGATACCTCCATCTCGCCCGAATTGCTGCGCTCGCTGCAGGCCGGCATCCACGCCCAGCCCGAGGGCTTCTCGCCCAGCAGCAAGCTGAAGCGGCAATGGGACAAGCGCGCCGGTGTGCTGGACGAGCCCGATGGCAAGATCGACTGGGCGCACGCCGAAGCCCTCGCCTTCGCGGCGATCCTCGCCGATGGCCACCCCATCCGTATGACCGGTCAGGACGCCCAGCGAGGTACCTTCAGCCAGCGCCATCTTGTACTGCACGACAGCAAGACCGGCGCGACCTTTACCCCGCTCGAAGTCCTGCCCGAGGCCAAGGCGTCGTTCGCGATCTACAACAGCCCGCTCTCCGAGAACGCGGCGATGGGCTTCGAGTACGGCTATTCCGTCCATGCCCCGGAAGCACTGGTGCTCTGGGAAGGGCAGTTTGGTGACTTCGCGAATGGCGCCCAGGTCATCATCGACCAGTTCATCGCGGCGGCCCGCGCCAAGTGGGCGCAGGAGCCGTCCCTCGTGCTGCTCTTGCCGCATGGCTATGAGGGGCAGGGGCCGGAGCATTCCAGCGCCCGCCTCGAGCGCTATCTGCAGCTCGCCGCGGAGGACAACATCCGCGTCGCCAACTGCTCGACCGCCGCGCAGTACTTCCACTTGCTGCGGCGCCAGGCGGCGCGGCTCGACAGCGATCCCCGCCCGCTCGTCCTGATGACACCGAAGAGCCTGCTGCGTCATCCGCTCGCCGCCTCATCGCCGGCCGAGTTGACCGAGGGCACGTTCAAGCCGGTGATCGACGATCCGCTGGCGGAAGATCACCGCGACCGGGTGACACGGCTGATCTTCTGCAGCGGCCGCGTGGTGGTCGATCTCGAGAGCAGCGATCTGCGTACGAAGTCGCCGGAGGTGGCGATCGCGCGGGTCGAGCAGCTCGCGCCCTTCCAGCACACGGCGATCGGCAATGTCATTGCCCAGTACCCGAATCTCCAGGAGATTGTCTGGGTACAGGAAGAGCCGCAGAACATGGGCGCGTGGAGCTTCATGGGCTGGCGCATCCAGGAACTGCTCGGCAACCGGATTCCGGTGCGCTACATCGGGCGTCCGGAGCGCTCCAGTCCCGCGGTTGGCTCGCTCGATCGGCACAACCACGAGCAGGCGGTGATCGTGGCCGCCGCGTTCGCCGATGTGCCGTCCCGAGCGGCCGGCATGGCGAAGAACGGCACGAACGGTCACCGCAACGGCGTCGGAAAGCCGGAGAGCAGCCGGTCGGAGAAGCAGCCGGTGGCGGCGACGACCTCCGGCGAGTGAGTTCGCCGCGGCCGGGGAGTGGGGACACACCGCGGCAAGGGGCAGGGCCGGAGAATCAGGCGCTGCCCGCCGCCCTCCGGGGCGGATGTGACATGATGCGACGTTGCATGTTGGAGAGCGAAGAGACGTATGGCAATCGAGATCAAGGTTCCGCCCCTGGGTGAGTCGCTGGTCGACGCGGTCGTGGGCACATGGCTCAAGGGTGAGGGCGACGAGATCAGTCGCGGCGAAACGATCCTTGAGCTGGAGACAGACAAGGTCAATCTCGAAGTCACCGCCGAAGACGACGGTGTGTTGAGCTCGATCAAGCATCAGGAGGGCGATACCGTCACCGTCGGTGAGGTATTGGGCGTGCTGGAAGCGGGTGCGGGAAGCGGAGCCAGCGCCAATGGTGCCGCCACTGCCGAGGCCGCGACTGCCGCTCCCGGCGCTGAGACCGAA
>JBARWF010000062.1:0-51835 GCA_049646645.1 Thermomicrobiales bacterium | reverse complement strand
GCTCTGTCATGTCGTCGGAGCCGGCCCTGCAGGGTCGGCGTTCCATCGTCGCTAGTGCCGCTTTTCGATCGGCTCGAAATGGAGATCGGTGCTGCCAACGAACTCCGATTGCGGGCGAATGAGCCGGTTGTGCTCCGCCTGCTCCAGCACGTGCGCCGTCCACCCGACCGACCGCGAGACGGCGAAGGTCGGGGTGAACATGTCGCCGGGCAGCCCGACCGCCGCCAGCACCGCCGCCGAGTAGAACTCGACGTTCGTGTAGAGCCGCCGCCCCGGCTTGCGCTCCGCCAGCTTCGCCAGCGCCACATCCTCGGTCTTCTTCGAGAGCGCGAAGAACTCGGGCGTGCTGGCCGTCTCCGCCAGCCCGCGCAGCACCTCGGCGCGCGGATCCTCGGCCTTGTAGACGCGATGACCGAAGCCCATCAGCCGCTGCCCCTGATCGAGCGCGTTGTCGATCCAGGCCTCGACGTTCTCCTCCGAACCGATCTCGTTCAGCATGTCGAGCACCTTGGAGGGCGCGCCGCCATGCAGCGGGCCCTTCAGTGCCCCGACCGCCCCGGTGATGGCCGAGCAGAGGTCGGATTCCGTCGAGGCGATCACCCGCGCGGTGAAGGTCGAAGCGTTGAGTCCGTGATCGGCCAGCAGGATGAGATAGGTCTCAAGCGGCTTCCAGTGCTTCTCATCCGGTTCGGTGCCGAAGAGCTGGTACAGGTAGTTCTGGGCGGTGTTGAGATCCGACCGCGCCTTGACCGGCTCCAATCCCTGCCGGAGGCGGAAGAACGCGGCCAGAATCGCCGGGAAGCGGGCGGCAAGCGCAATGGCCTCATCCTGGTCCGGGATCTCGCCAAAGACATCCGGCAGCACGGCGCCGAGCAGGGAGACGCCGGTCCGCAGGGCATCCATTGGCTGGGCGTCACGCGGCAGCACACGAAGCCCGTCGATCACCTCCTGTGGCAGGTAGCGATTCTCCGCCAGCTTGGTGCAGAATGCGCTGAGCTCCTGTTGATTCGGCAGATGACCGATCCACAGCAGGTACGCCACTTCCTCGAACGAGGTCTTGCCGGCGAGCTCGTGGATGTCATAGCCGCGATAGACAAGCCGTCCCTCCTCCCCGAAGACATGGCTCAGCGCCGTCGATGCCGCCACGATGCCTTCAAGACCGTTTGGTTTCGGGTGTTCCGTCTCATGAACGGTTGCGGTCGCGGAATCTGACATGAAATAGGTCCTCCTCAACGTCGAGTGTGAGCTGATTACGTCATTCCGGATTCTGGACAAGGGATCGTGGGATCGATCGGGTTCCAACCGCGCTGATACACGGCGCCTCGTCGCGCCGTGCGCTCACCTTCCGGGTTCGCCGGCCTGCTTCGGCAAGGCTGGATCGGCTGGCATCGCCGGTCGTCTTCTCATGGCTATGACCCAACACACCTGGTCTCGGCGAGCGCGATACCGCCCGCTCATGCTCATCTGCCGGGCACAAACGCTATGACTCAAAGGATATCACTCGTGCCCGCCGGGTTGTGGTCTGCATCCTAGCATGGAACGCACCCGCGTGAACGAACATCGGCACCACAGGCGCGAACCGGCTGCCCGGCCCCGTCATTCCCGCAATCTGTCAAAAGGCGCCCGCTCACGGTGCGGTGACCACAAGCAGGCGAACCGGGCCGAACATGGCTGAGACCCTCTGCTCCTCGAGCACATTCCGGGTCGGGCTCACCGGTCGAGCAACGATACGATCTCATAGGGAAGCGTGGACGTGTGTAATCACCGCAGGACATGAACCCGCCCTCCCCCCATACGGGCATGGGACTTGACGGCTGCGCGATTCATGCGAAGGTGCAAAGCATGCGATCATCGCCCGGAGAGCGCCGGGATTCCGGCTCGCGCCATCGCCAACCACCATGCTCGCGAGACGTCGCGGCATCACGCACAACAGGCCGCACGCCGGACCGCCAACCAGCGCTCGCGATCACCACCACAGACAAGCAAGGACAACGCGCAACTCATGAGCAACCAAAGCCCGGCCGATGCGCGGCACCTCGCCGCCTACAACGTCGAGATGCATCTCATCGGTGGCAATGGGGTCTTTCCCAATAATGCGGACCTGCCGGTGATCTACTATCCGCACGCGGTCGACCTCGACTCCGACGACCCGGCAGGATCGATGGAGGCCCACTTTGAGGCGCACGGCTGGGGATACGCCTGGCGCAACGGCATCTTCCCCTATCACCACTATCACAGCACGGCGCATGAGATCCTCGGGCTGGCCGCTGGCACGGCGAAGCTGCAGCTCGGTGGCGAGGAGGGAATCGTGATTCTGATGCAGGCCGGCGATGCGATCGTGATTCCCGCCGGCGTCGCGCTCCGGAACGTCGCGGCCTCCACCGATCTGGTCGCGGTCGGCGCGTATCCTCCCGGCCAGCTCTGGGATGTCAACACCGGCGAGGCGGACGAGCGCCCGCGCACCGACGCCAACATCGCTGCCCTCGCGCTTCCCCGAACCGATCCGATTTATGGCGACCACGGGCCACTGCTCATCGCATGGACGGCACCGCCGCGCTGACCGGCGCGCCGTACTTCCTTTTGCCAAGTTGCTTCCAATCGGCAAGAATAGAACCCGCACCACGTAGAGGCGGTGCGCGCCGCGGCATGTCTCCTGCAACCAGGATTGCTCGGAAGGAGTTCCAGACACACGATGTCCTCCGCACCTACACCCATTGCCCCATTTATCAGCCAATCCTCCCCACCTGCGATCGATCATGCCGACGCTCACGACGTTTCCCGCGCCGTGGCCGAGCTCGTCGCGATCGCTCCCCATATCCGGGTCATGACGGGGATGGTCCACGCCGAGATCGATGGCCAGCCGTTCACCTCCGTCAATCCAGCCGTCTGGGTCTGGGCGACGGATAACCGCTTCCCGCCGACGCTCTTCTCGGAATCGTCGCTCGACTGTGCCCTGGAAAAAGCGTGGCGTTTCCTGCAGAAGCATCAACGCGCCGCCACGAGCCAGCGCGCCGCCGACGAAGCTGAAGGAGGGATCATCATCCCGGACTACATGTACTGATCCGTGCCCGTGATCGTCGTTCCGCTTTCCATCAGTGACCAACCATCGAAAGGTATGACCACCGTGTCGATCTTCGAATACACGGGTCCATCGGTCTTCGGCTACGAGACCGACCAGCCCGTCTGCCGCGCCGCCATGATCTGCCTCCACACATCGCCGCTCGACCGCATCGGCCAGGGCGACGCCGGTGGCATGAACGTGTACGTCAAGAACCTCGCAATCCAGCTCTCCCGCCAGGGGCTCCCCATCGATATCTTCACCCGCCGCACCGATCCCCGCACCCCCGAGATCACCGAAGTCGTTCCCGGCGTGAATGTCATCCAGATCACCGCCGGCCCCCCCGAACCCCGCCCCAAGAACGAGCTCTTCGCCTATCTGGACGAATTCGCCGCTGAAGCGGCTCTCTACTCACTCCGTAATCAGGTTCGCTACGATGTGATCCACGCCCATTACTGGCTCTCCGGCTGGGCGGCCCATCTGCTGCAACGCTACTGGCATATTCCCCACCTCCTGATGTTCCACACCACGGCGCATATGAAGAATGCCGTCGCCGCCACGGCCGATCGCGAGATCCCGTTGCGCATGGAGACCGAGCGCAAGCTGATCGACCTCGCCGATGGGCTCGTGGCCGCCAATCCCGATGAACGCGATGATCTGATCCGGTACATGAGAACACCCATTGACAAGGTCTGCACGGTGCCGCCGGGAGTCGATTTGCACCTCTTCCGGCCCGGCAACCAGGCCGCCGCCCGCCGCGAGCTCGGGTTGCCACAGGATGAGCGCATCATCCTCAGCGCGGGGCGGGTCGACCCAATCAAGGGCTTCAACACGCTCCTCCACGCGCTCGCCCGCCTGCGAGACGAGGGGCAGCGCCCGATGCTCGTGCTCACCGGCGGCAAGCTCGATGACGACGGCGCGCCGACCGGCGGCCTGACGACACTGGCCGCGCAAGCCGAGCGCCTTGGGCTTCGCTCCCAGCTTCGCTTTGCCGGCTCGCAGCCGCACGATCGCCTCGCCATCTTTTACCGGGCCGCGGATGTGGTCGCGGTGCCCTCCCGCTACGAGTCGTTCGGGCTGGTCGCGATCGAGGCGATGGCGAGCGGCACACCGGTCGTCGCCTCGAATGTCGGCGGGTTGCGCTTCACGGTCGAGGATGGGCGCAGCGGCTATCTCGTTCCCCACTCCGATCCGGAGGCGCTGGCGAACGGATTGCAGCGCATCCTGACCGACGACGCCCTCCGGCACCGGCTCGGTGAGGGTGCAATCGCCTGCGCCGACCGCTTCTCGTGGGAGACCGTGGGCGAGCGCATCCAGCGGATGTACATCCGCCTCGCGACGGGATACCGCTCCGATCTCTGCGGCACCGGGCGCAGTCTCTTCGCCTGAAGTCGATAGGGCGAGCGTCGCTTCGCTCGCCCTCCCAAATCGTGCCTGACGTTCCTCTCATGCCTGATGCTCCTATGTCATTCCGAGCGAGGCAGAATGCCGAGCGGAGGAAATTGTCGGCAAACGGGGCGTTCCGCCGTATGGAGCGGTCGCTCCCAGACGCGCGTTGCCGGGAAGAGCGCCGCACGAGGCACCCCGGTCCCATGCCATGAGGCTGGAAGGCGAGGCGCTGTTCCAGCTAGCAACTTCCTCCGCTCGACCTGCGGTCTCCCTCGGAATGACAAGGGTGGGCAAGTGTGACGAGACGATCTGGTGCGACATGTGGCCCACTGGCGCGGAATGTCTTTTTCGCAGATGATGCGTCGAGTACAACGACGCATCATCTGCCCATCTGCGCGAAGGGAGCCGCCGCATGACCCAGCAGCCCGAGGATCAGCGTTCCAGCACCACCGATCGTCCGCGCGTTATCGTCACGATGACGACCCGGGAGGACATGCTCTCCCCGCTCGCGTTTGCGGAGATCATCCGCCTCCCCGGCCCCACTGCCCGTGCCGATTCGCAAGAGACGCTTGCCGAGTCACTTCCAACGGTATCCGCGATCCTGGCGCAGGGCGATGTCAGGATCGACCGGGATCTGCTCTCGCGCAGCCCGCAGCTTCGAATCGTCGCCAACATGTCGCGCGGGTATGACAACTTTGATCTCGAGGCGATGACCGAACACGGCGTCTGGGCGACCAACGTCCCCGACGCGTTCACGGCGCCGACCGCCGAGGTCACGATCGGGCTGATGCTGATGGTCCTGCGGCGTCTCGCCGAGGGGAGCGCGCACGTCCGCAACGGCGAGTGGCGCCATTTCGAGCCCGGTCGCTGGGATGGCACCTCCCTGAATGGCAAGACGCTCGGCATCGTCGGCTATGGCAAGATCGGGCAGGCCGTGGCCAGGGTCGCGTCCGCGTTCGACATGCGCGTCCTCTGCACGGCGCGACCGTCGATCCACGACGACAACGTGACGCAATGCTCCCTGCCAGACGTGCTCGCGCAGTCCGATGTCGTCTCGCTGCACGTGCCGCTCAGCCCGGAGACCACGCACCTCATCAACGCGGAGACGATCGCCATGATGAAACCGGGCGCGGTGCTCATCAACACGGCGCGTGGCGGCGTCGTGGACGAAGCGGCGCTCACGGACGCGCTCCTATCCGGCAGGCTTGCCGGTGCCGGGCTGGACGTGACGGAATACGAGCCCGACGTGCGGCCCGAACTCTACGCGCTCCCGAACGTCGTGATCACCCCGCATCTGGGTGGCGGCACGAGCGAGAGCCGGCAGGAATCGCAGGCCCACGCCATCGCAAACGTCGTGGCGGTGCTGCGCGGCGAAGCCCCGGTGCAGCCGCTCAACCACGTCGAGGCGCGAACGGGCGCCTGATCGGACGATTGGCGAATGCCTTCCTGACGGCATCCTTATAGATAGGCCTTGACACTATGAACCGGTCACCGCACGTCTCGTAGCGGTCGACACGAGATCGGCCGCCACGAGACCCGAAGTGACCCAATCCATGGTGGTCCGTAAGGAAGCCGCTACGGATCGACCATACCCCGGTTCCCCGTTCCGGAGACCTCCTACTTGTCGCGACGGGTGAACCGCAGGTTACGCACGCGCCCGGCGGTGAAACGAAACCCGGCGATCGAACCCCGCTTGCCGTGTTCAAAGGTAAGCGTGGCCCCAAAACGGGTACTGCCCCGCCCAAAGACATCCTCGGCCAGGGGCACGAAGGTCTGATCCTCGTGCTTGCGGCGGCGGACCGTGAGCGTTCCACTCGCGTGGTCCGCGACGACCTCGTACGGCACCATCAGCTCGTCGCTCCAGTACGTTCCGGCGTAGGCGTCCAGTTCGCTGGCCGAGGGATGGGCAGGGTCAATTCGTGTATAACGGGTCTCCGCCCCGGCGAACGAGAGCTGGAGCTGACGGACCTGTCCCTCCTTCACCTGATCCCCGGCCTGGATCATGAGATTCCACGGGGCAGGCAGCGTCCACCGGCCATTCCCCGCGTCCGCAAGGGCCAGCGACTCATCGAGCTCGATCCACGCCTTGCCATCGCGGCTGGTCAGCGTCAGGTAGGAATCATGCTCGTCGTAAAAGACCCCGGCGAGCGCGGAGGGCTCGATGATCGCGGGAATGCGCTCGCGCACGACTGACGCTGCCGCCGCGCCGGTCGCCGGTGCCAGCCGGTCGCCAAGAACGGCGTCGGCGACCTGTTGCGCAAGTTGATGCGGGCCGGAATCGGAAATGTTCGAGAGCACAGTCACCGTCAGCCCGAACTCAGGGAGGCGGAAGTAGTCCGACCGATAGCCATGATCCGCGCCACCATGCCCGATTTGCCGGGCTCCACGATACGTGTCGACCATCAGGCCCCACGCGTACGTCATCGGCGTGCCGTCGGCGAAGGTGCCGGGCGTCTGGAGCTGCGCGATCAGGTCCGGCCCGCCGATCCGTGCCGAGGTGAAGTTGCCATCCCACTTCGCGAGATCCTCGACCGTCGTGAAGAGGCTCGTGGTGCCGACGACATCGAACTCGGGGATGGAGATGTGATAACCGCCTCCGGCGCGCGGCGTGTAGGCCTGGGTCCTGCCCGGCACGATCTCGCTGTGATCGTCGTGGAAGTGGGTCCGTGTCATGCCGAGCGGGCCGAAGATCCGCTCCTGCGCGAACGCCCGCAGGGAGCGACCGCTGACCCGCCGCACGATGATGGCGAGCAGCGTGTAGCCAGTGTTGGAGTAGAGGTACTCGGTATTTGGCTCGAAGTTGAGCGCTGTCTGCCTTGTCACCAGCTCCATCACATCACGCTCGGTCACGAGATCCTCTTCCCGCCACCCGGCCAGCACGAGCAGGGACCATTGGTCGCGCAGCCCGCTCACATGGTGGATGAGATGGCGAATCGTGATCGTCGGGCCGAAATCCGGCACCTCCGGCACGTAGAGGCGCACATCGTCATCGACGTTCAGCGCGCCCTCCGCCGCCAGCAAGGCGATGCACATGTCGGTGAACTGCTTGGAGATCGAGGCGATATGGAAGATCGAATCCGTGGCGATGGGAATGCCATGCTCCAGATTCGACATCCCGTAGCCACGGGTATAGACGATCTCCCCCTCGCGATAGATGCCAAGCGCACAGCCCGGTGTCGCGGTCGAATCCCACCTCGCGAATACCCGATCGACGCGGGAACGCACGCTCTCGTCGAATGTCCAGTCCTTTGCTGTTTCCACCGTTCCCATTCGCAACTCCTCATTGTGGACCGTTCGTGCCGCCGCCGCGCGACTCCCACCCCTCGTGTTCGGACCGCAGCCCGATGCGTGGCGCGCCGAGAAAGAGATTTCTCGACCCATTTGGCTCCGCTGCGTCGCACGGCGAGGGCAGGCTTTCGCTCGAAGTGACGTTGAAAGGAGGGTGTTTGCATGGACACTGTCTCCCAATGTCGCACGCATGCCACGACTCTACGCTAAATCGTCGCCGAAAGACTCTCGCTGCCACGATCGGCCAGCAGAAGATTATCTTCTCGTGAACCGGCGGGTGGGACATGGCGCTGGCTCGTCCCGCCGTTCCAAAATGGTGAGGGATACGCACGAGGTCCTGTGGCCAGCACGAAGAGAGACGACAACCGTGAAATCAGTCTGCGTTTTTTGCGGGTCAAGCAGCGGCGAGAACCCAGTCTACCGGGAGACGGTGGCGGCCCTCGGAACCGAGATCGCGCGGCGGGGGCTCACCCTCGTCTACGGCGGCGGCGATGTCGGGCTGATGGGCGTGGTCGCCGACGCGGCGCTGGCGGCCGGGGGCGAGGTCATCGGCTTCATTCCGGAAGCCCTGATGCAGAAGGAACTCGCGCACCGGGGGCTGACGGGGCTCCACGTCACCGGCTCGATGCACGAGCGCAAGGCGGCGATGGAAGCGCATGCCGACGGCTTCATTGCCCTCCCCGGCGGCTTCGGCACGCTCGACGAGTTCTGCGAGATCCTGACCTGGGCCCAACTCGGCATTCACCGCAAACCGGTAGGGTTGCTCGATATCAACGGCTTCTTCGAAAAGCTGCTCGCCTTCTTCGATGACGCCACCGCCGAGGGCTTCATCCAGCCCGCTCACCGCGAGCTTGTGCTCGCCGAGACCGATCCGGCGACGCTGCTGGAGCGGATGAGCGAGTGGCGATCGACGATCGTCCCGAAATGGACCAGTGTGCCAGCCGCCACGCCGGAATCCTGATCCAGTATCAGCATTGTGTAGCACTGCCTATCCCGAACCTTGACTTAATCGACGAATGTTGATAAAGCTAGAGCAGGATCCCTGAGAACAGAGGATCGTCATTTTCGTGCGCAATGAAGCAGGACACTCGTCCGTCACATTGATGCGGCGGGCAGAGTTACTGTGCGCTCCAGGAGGTTTTAGGTCTTGAGTTCCTCTGATATCACGCGCGATGCCGCGCAGGCGATGGAGAACGTGGCAAGCAGCAAGGTCAACCGGCGCAAGCTGGTGGGCTACGGTGCGGGCGTCGCGGCGGGCGCGGCCCTGATCGCAAGCAGCGGTGCCGGTGCTCTGGCACAGGAGCCGAATGCCACCCCGGCGGCGACACCGACCACCGAGCGTCGCCGCATGGGCTCGACGCGCACCCCGGAGTCGCTGGGTGATGCCGTTCCCCCCGAATTCGGTGCAAGCACGAACTGGCCGGCCGAGAACCGCGATTTCTCGAATACGCGCCACGCCGTGGATTCCGGGATCTCCAGCGAGACCATCGGCCAGCTCGGTGACGCGTGGCGTCTGCCGATCGACGTCGCCGGCGTCTACGGCGCCCTGACCGCCGTGCCGATCGTCGTCGACAACACCGTCTACCTGCAGGACATGCAGAGTAACGTCACCGCCCTGAACAAGGAGACCGGCGAGGTCATCTGGCGGAACGAGTACTCCGTGCCGACCATTGGCCCGAACGGCATCGCCGCCGGCTATGGCTTGCTCGCCTTCTCGCTCGGCGATACGGGTGAGATGGTCGCCGTCAGGGCCGAGGATGGATCGGAAGTGTGGCGGACCTCCATCCAGGGGCCGCTCGATGAGGGCATCACGATGGCGCCCCTCATCTACGACAGCACCGTCTACGTCAGCTCCGTGCCGATCAACAGCGGCGTCGGATCCTACCTGGGCGGGCAGCGCGGCGTCATCTACGCGCTCGACCTCAACAACGGCAACGTCATTTGGTACTTCGACACCACCACGGACAATCTCTGGCACAACGCCCGCGTCAACTCGGGTGGTGGTCTCTGGCATCCGCCCTCCATCGACGAGGACGGCAACCTCTACGTCGCCATCGCGAACGCCTCGCCCTATCCGGGCACCGAGGACTTCCCGGCCGGCAGCAGCCGCCAGGGCGACAACGACTTTGCGAACGCGATCATGCGGATCGATCCGGCGACGGCCTCCTACGACTGGTTCCTGAACGTCAAGCCGTTCGACCTCTTCGACCTCGACAACCACCTCTCGCCGATCCTCGCCTCGATCACGATCGACGGCGCCGAGACGCCGGTGGTCTTCACCGCCGGCAAGCATGGCTTCGTCGTGGCCGTCAACCGGGAGACCGGTGAGGAGATCTGGCGGACCGCGGTCGGCAAGCACCAGAACGACGACCTGACCGACACCGACCTGATGGCGCTGGGCGAGGACGAGTACGTCGAGGTCTTCCCGGGCACCCTGGGCGGCGTCGAGACCCAGATCGCCTATGCCGAGGGCGTCCTCTACGCCCCGATCTACAACATGCCAACCTACTTCAACGCGAGCGGAGCCGACTCCTCGCGCACCGACTTCGGCGCCGCGACTGGTCAGCTAGTGGCGCTCGATGCCGCCACCGGCGAGATCCTCTGGGATGTCGCGCAGCCGACCGGCACGCTCGGTGGCGCCCTCGTCGTCAACGACCTCGTCTTCACCGGTGGCCTCGATGGCGTCGCCCGCGCGTTCAGCACCGCCGACGGCAGCCAGGTCTGGAGCTACCAGACGGCATCCGGCATCAACGCGCCGTTCGCGGTCTCCGGCGACTACCTCTTCATCCCGTCGGGTGGCCCGTTCCTGCCGTCCGAGGATACCTGGAGCCCGGCTCCCGAGCCGCAGGCCGAGCTGATCGCGCTCAAGATCGGTGGCGAGGTCCAAGCCCAGCCGGAGAGCGCCGGCACCCCGGCCGAGGAAGGCGCTTCCCCCGCCGCCGCGAGCGACGGGGTCGAGATCGCCGCGGTCGACATCGCGTTCGAGCCGAAGGAGCTCTCCATCGCCGCGGACACCCCGGTCACCGTGACCGTCACGAACAAGGGCGTGCTCCAGCACGACTTCGTGGTGATCGATCAGGATCTGGGAACACCGCTCCTGAACGGTGGCGACACAGCCACGGTGGAGATCAACCTCCCGGCCGGTGAGTATCCCTTCCACTGCTCGGTGCCCGGTCATGCCGAAGCGGGCATGGTCGGCAAGCTGATCGTCGGGTAATCACAGCCACGACCAATCGACGCAGTGCGTTCGCGCCCCTGCCCGGAGCATTTTCCGGGCAGGGGTGCGTCTTCGTATAGAGATCAGCCGGGATCATTCGTGACGATCGAACGGCTCTCGCCCAGTCCAGCATGATCGCCCGGCGCCGACATCTACGGAGAAATCCCCTTCATGGATAATCCGGATGGGTTAGCGCGGTCGCGACGCGCGGAGAACGCGGTACTGGCGCGTCGAGGCGATGGTCTGAACATCGTGGAAGTGCCGATTCATCAGCCGTTCATAGGCGAGAAAGGCATTGGCGACGATCAGCAGCGAGCCACCGGGACGCAGGTGCGCAGCCGCCTCGCCGATCAGGCGCTCCGGCATGTCGTAATCGATGGTCTTGCCCTGATGAAATGGCGGGTTGCTCACGATCAGGTCGTACCGCTCGCTCCCGACGGCATCGTAGACATCACCCGCGAGGGCCCGTGCATCCGCGATTCCCTGCTCGCGGATGGTCTCGCGAACCGAGGCCACCGCCAGCAGATTGACATCGCTCATGTCGACGTGCCCGGCGCCCAGTGCCAGCGCCGCGAACCCGATCGCCCCGGCTCCGCACCCCACATCCAGCACGCGGGCACCGGGCGCGACCGCCTCACCAAGGTGGCCCAGCAAGAGCGCCGTTCCCGCATCAAGCCGATCCCCGGAAAAGACACCGGGCAGCGTCGCCAACGATAGAGACTCGCCGCGCATGGGGATCGTCACGGTCTGCCAGGTGGCGGGCGCGATGCCCGGAGAAACCGCCCACGCAGGATGACCGGTTGTCGCGTCGTCCCGGATGAAGCGCGCGATGCGGTGCTTCTGCCGGTAGTCCTCGCGGACAGCCGGTCCGAAGAGCGCCGCGGCATCGGCGATCAGCGCGCGAATCCCCTCCCCGTTCGCACCCGCCAGCAAGAGGACACCGTTCGGTGCCAGCGCCCGCTGCCCCAGCAGCAGCCAGCGCCGGGTCAGCGCGCGATCCGGGCACCCCGGCAGCAATACCGCCTCGAATCGCTCGTTATCACCCAGCGGCGAGAACAGCTCCTGCCGGCAATCAATGTCCGCATCGTCCTGGAGCGATACCTCCCGCACATCGGTCGCTATCCAGACGACACGCGCCTGGGGCCGCATCGCGCGGATCGTCCGCGGCAGCGCCGCCTCGCCGCCAATCACGAGCACGTCCCCGGTTGCGGGCAGCGCGGCCCAGCCCCCAGCCAGCATGGTGGCGGCCGTCGTCATCTGATCCTGGATACTGTCTTTCATGCGCCCCACGCTGTCCCTGAATCACCCACGGTTCACCGGCAACGATAGTACGCGATGGGTCAGGCCGACTCCAGCACGGCGGCGAGTGCGGCGACGAGAAACGGTGCCCCCAGCCGGCGGTCACGCGCCCGAGGCATCCGGGGCCGCCAGCTCGCGCCGGTGCGATGCGATCCAAGGGATCTCCCCATCGAACCCGGCGGCGTGCCGGTGACGCAGCAGGGGATGCACGGTTTCTGTCCACGGCCCGGCAGACCGCCTCACCGTTCCTCCCGATTCTTGCACTACGAACCCACCCGGCATCCATCCTGCGTGCGCCTCGCCCATGACGCCACTATTGCACCGCGCGTGATCTCTCGCGGTGCGATCTGGAAGGATGAGCAAGCCCATGACGCGACCACAACCACAGATGAGGATTTCAGCCACGGTTCTCGGCGCACCCGATCCCCAGGCGTTGGGCGCGTTCTACGCGCGCTTGCTTGGGTGGACCGTCGTGGAGAGCGAGCCGACCTGGACGATGATTCGACCGCCCGACGGCGGGACGGGACTCTCGTTTCAATACGAAGAAGGATATATCCGGCCCGTCTGGCCCACGGTCCCCGGCGAGCAACAGATGATGATGCACCTCGATATCGTGGTCGACGACCTCCGGGCAGGGGTCGCCTGGGCGCGGGAACACGGCGCGACCGAGGCCGGGTATCAGCCGCAGGAACACGTCCGCGTAATGCTCGACCCGGCGGGACACCCGTTCTGCCTCTTCACGGACGAAGGCTGAGCCGAGACTCCCCCATCGCTCATCCGTCATTTCGAGCGAAAGCCTGCCCTCGCCGTGCGACGCAGCGGAGCCGAATGGGTCGAGAAATCTCTCGTTGCGACGCGCGAAGCGCCAGCGGCCTGGCCCAGACGCGAGGGGCAAACATGGCTCCTTCCATATCCCCACGAAAGAGATTTCTCGACAAGCTCGAAATGACGGAAAACTGGGCTCGACATGACGGGATCGGGCAGTCTCGAAAACGACGGCTCGCTCGACATGAGGGCTGGTCCAACGAATCCGGCCCCTGGCCCGGCGCCGTTCGTACGCCCCGACCGACGTCCAAGTGTTGCCCACGACAACAGAGGAGAAAGGCGGAAACCGCCGTTCGTACGCAGGACGATGCAGTCCGGCACGAGCGTCAGATCACGAACTCGCCATCTCGCATGAACGGCTGGCCGTCTACATCGACCTGCCCGCCCTGCCGCAGATCGCAGATCATGTCCCAGTGAACGGCCGACTTGTTGCTGCTCCCGGTCTCCGGGTAGCCTGCACCGACCGCCATGTGCACCGTGCCGCCGATCTTCTCGTCGAAGAGGATGTTGCGTGTGAAGCGCTGGATGTCGAAATTCGTGCCAAAGGCGAACTCACCCAGGTAGCGCGCTCCATCGTCCGTGTCGAGGGTGCGGATCAGGTACTCCTCGTTCTTGGCGGCGGTGGCATCCACAACCTTGCCGTTCTCGAACCTGATCCGGATATCCTCGATCTCGCGCCCGCCCGTGACGACCGGGAAGGAGAAGCGGATGTGTCCGGTGGCCGAGGTTTCCACAGGCCCGGTGAAGATCTCGCCGCTCGGGAAATTGCGCTTGCCATCCGAATTGATCCACGTCCGTCCCGCGACATTCACTGTCAGGTCGGTATCCGGCCCGGTCAGGTGGATCTCGGACTTGCCATCGAGCCAGTCGATCAGGCGCTGTTGCTCGGCGCGGAGCTTGATCCAGGCGCCGACCGGATCGTCGCGATCGAGCTTGCAGGCCGCGAGCACGAAATCGGCGTACGCTTCCGTCTCCATGTCGGCGTCCTGGGCGTACGCATCTGTCGGATACAAAGTCAGCGTCCAATCCAGCTTGCCCTCGGCCGCGCGCGACATGTAGCGTTCGAACAGTGATCGCCGGGCGCCCTGATAGAGGGTCTGGCGTTCGGGATCGATCGCCGACATCCGCTTGGTATTGGTCTCGGCCAGCACGTTGATGACGACATCCGCCTGCTCGCGCACAAACCGCTCGACCGGGGTGATGAAGTTCAGCTGATCGTCGCTTCCATTGAGCAACAGGTCCGTCGCAATGCCGTCGAGCGACGGCAGCATCACCGGGTAACCGCCCCGGGCAATGACATCCCGGTAGATCTCCCGCAGCAGGGGCGCGGCGGCGACTCCGCCCGTGATGGCCACGGTCTGTCCGGGCTGGACGTCCACCGAATATCCCGTCAACGCCTGCGCCCAGCGCACCAATCGTGGATCCGCCATCATCTTTCCTCCTGATTATCGGCCGGCTTCGCGGGCGGAAGCATCATCCGCCACATCTCGTCCGCATGGTTGTCGCAGATTTCCGGCCCTGTCTGCAAGCATCCGCGAGCAGAAACCGTGACAACAGGTCCACGCCGGCGATCCTCCGTCGCAGCCATGCGAACCGGTCATCCCGCGTCGACGACCGGCTTGCGTGAACGTACTGTCCGCGCAGTGCGTCCGTTCGGATGCGACAACACGCGCAATTGTTGCGTGAAGGTATTGCCCAACCGGAAAGCCGAACGGACACCTTTTCCGCGCCAGTACTGGCAGTTTAGGATTGGGCGTGGGAGAGATCGGGTTTCCGATCCGGCTCGCTGACAGCCCGTACCCCGTACGCCAGCGAGCCGTCGTGGGATGAGGGAAGAGGGAGAGCGACGCATGCTGACGCTTCGGGAAGCGCGGCTACGCAAGCATATGTCACAACAATTGCTTGCCGATCGTGCCGGGGTGGCACGGGTTACGGTATCCCAGATCGAGCTGGGCAAGTCCGGGCCGCGCCCGCACATCGCGCGCCGCCTGAGTCAGGCGCTGGATATCGCGCCCGCGGAAATCGTCGAGTTCGGCCGGGCCGCCCGCAGCATGCGGCTGCCGACGCCGACGATTCTCGCGGCCCGCGCCGACTCGGACCTCGCCCCCGTCCGCTGACATCGAACACATCCAAGACCAGACGGCAGAAGCCGGAAGCTTTCGCTTCCGGCTTCTTGTTCTCCTCCACGCTGCACAGCGCGCCCGCACACCGTCCCCCTGCAAGAGAGCACGCGATGTAGCCTCCCGACCCGGAACCTTTCCAGTACATCCGCGCCCGCCGCGGGTTGCCTCTGGGCGCTCAACGGGTATGATGGCGTCACTCGGGACTGGACAATCACATCTCGGTGAACATGCGCCTGACAGAGAGAAACGTCAGGAGAGGGAGCACATCTATGTGGGGATCAGCTGTTCGCCGTGGAGTGACCGCGGTGTTGCTCGTCATTTCCTCGATGACCGGAGTCCTGTGGCAGAGCGCGGGCGCCAGTGACGGCGGAGTGACCGTCTATCTGCAACCCCTGGATCTCCAAAGCGGCTCGCCAATCTACGATGCGTGCTTCGTCTTTGTCGGGGCAAGCGAGGAGGGGTGCGACGAGAACGGCGACGGATACATCAGCTATCAGGACATGGCTCCGGGGAATTACGTCATTCGCCAGACTCGTGACGCCGCGGGCTACTACTCGATCAACGATTCGATCGGCGAATACGGAATCTACGTGCGCCCATCCCCGCAAGAGCAGACCTATCCGGTCTATCTCGCCCCGCGTTCGGGCAATTCCGGCGGCAACTCCGGTAGCAGCGGCAGGCTCGTCGACATCGCGATCGTGCCAACCGATGCACGGACCGGCGCGTCCTTGCCCGGCGCATGCTTCGTGATCGGGGATTACAGCGAGGAAGGGTGCGACGAGAATTACGATGGTCAGGTCACCTTCGATGACATCCCCGTCGGGACGTGGGAAGTGATCGAGACCCGCGCTCCGAATGGTTATGCGAAGGCGTCGTCCCAGACGATCACGATCAACGGGCCCGGCCGCTACGAGTTCATTCATAACCGATCCTCGAACTCTTCTTCGGGCTCATCGCGCTCATCTACCGGGAAGGTTCACGTCGCGCTTGTCACACGGGACCCGGACAACGGTGAGCTGGTGACCGGGGTGTGCTACATCATCGAGGGCGCCAGCATCGAGGGCTGCGACGAGAATGGCGATGGCCAGGTCGATTACGAGGACGTGACGCCCGGCACCTACACCGTGCGCCAGACGCTGACACCGGCGGGCTATCCGCAGGTCCGGCCGTTCGATATCGTCATCACCCGCGATGATCCAGCCCAGGCGTTCATCGTTAAGCAGGCCCCCGACCAGAACGACGCCTCCCATCGCAATCTCTCGATCGTGCTCGTCGACAAGGCGACCGGTGCGCGCATCACCGGAGCGGATGCATGCCTCCGCGTGGGCGAGAGCGAGATCGGGTGTGATGAGAACGAGGATGGGCAGATCGACTTCCTCGATATCCCGGTGGGAACGCACACGGTCCGGATCACCAACATGCCGCCGGGCTATCACGGCGAGTACAGCAGCTACACGCTGAAGGTCAATGCGAGCCCCTACTCGATCGTGACTGTCTACCTTCCACTCGTCCGGAATTGACCGCGTCACCGGACATCAACGGCCGAGGACTGAGCCGCTGATTACCGGCGGAAGGGATCGGCCCCGGTGCTGGGCCGGGGCCGATCCCTTCCGCCCGCAGGTGACCCCCAGATTGGATGGCGACAACGGTTCGCAAACGGGAATATTTCCTCTACAATGCGACGTATTCAACCTCTGCTTGGGCCACGACATACTCCTTCTCATTGGCGCGTTGTCGATCTCGCACTGTATCCGGGAGGCAGACGTGAACGAACGACTCCGTAAATACTTGCTGGCAGGTGTTGCCCTGCTCATGCTGCTCAGCACCGGCAGTCAGATCGCCCTGGCGCAGACACCGTCTGCATCGCCCCAGGCATCGCCGGTTGCCTCGCCCGTCGCATCGCCGGTGGCGGTCGTCCGCCACGGGATCCAGATCGGAGATATGGATCTCTCGGTCGATCCCAGCACCGATTTCAACCGGTTCGCCAATGGTGGCTGGCTCGACCGGACCGAGCTCCCGGCCGATTCCCCACGCTATGGCACGTTTGATGAGCTGGACGATCTCGTCACCGCGCAACTGAACGAGGTCATTGCCGAGCTGGAGGCCAATCCCTCCACTGATACGGGCAAGGTGAAGACGGTCTATACCCAGGCGCTCGATATGAAGGCGCGCGACGCACAGGGCGTCACGCCGCTGCAACCCGTGCTCGATCACATCAATGCCATCACCACCATCGAGCAGGGGCTCGAGTACCAGAAGACGTACGCCGTCGCCGACGGCATGCAGGGCATCCTCAACATCTACGCCGCGCCATCGTTCACCGATGCGACGCAGAATGTCGCCTATCTCGGCAGCCCGGTCCTGAGCCTGCCGAGCATCGACTACTACCTCGATGACAGCGACGAGATGCAGACTGTCCGCACGGCGTGGGTGGAGACGACCACCAAGCTGCTGGTCGCGATCGGCTACAGCGAGGACGAGGCGAAGGCCGCCGCCGAGCAGGTGCTCGCCCTCGAGACCGAGATGGCGAAGATCTTCACCACGCCGGAGGAATATTCCGCCAACCCCGCCCTCTACAGCACGCCAAAGACGGTCGCCGAGCTCGAACAGCTCGTGCCGGAGTTCGATTTCTCCGGCTGGCTGGCCAACCTCGGACTGAGCGATGTCACCTCCATGTCGGTCGATGACATCAAGTACTTCACCGGCCTCTCCGGCCTGCTGGCCAAGAGCGAGCCGGATGCCCTCCGCAACCTGCTGGCCGTGCAGTTGATCTGGGGTTCCGCGCCGTACCTGACGACGGAACTTGGCGAGATCGCCTTCTCGTTCAACGGCCCGGTGCTCAACGGCGTCTCCGTCCGGCGTCCGGCCGACGAGCGCGCGCTCTACCTGGTAGAGGGTCTCTTCCCCGATGCGCTCGGGAAGGCCTATGTCGACCTTGCGTTCTCACCCGAGGCAAAGGCGCAGATCGAGGAGCTCGTCGCCAATATCATCGTCGCCTTCAAGCAGCGGATCCTCAACTCGGCCTGGATGAGCGACACGACCAAGCAGAAGGCGATCGAGAAGCTGAATCTCCTCGCCGTCAAGGTCGGCTACCCGGATACATGGAAGTCCTACGATGAGGTCAGTATCGGGGACTCGCTCTACAGTTCACTCGTGAGCGTCGATACCTGGGCCAAGGAGCAGGACCTCGCCAAGATCGGCAAGCCGGTCGATCGCAGCGAATGGAGCATGGCCCCCTTCATCGTCAATGCCTACTACAACGCGACCGCCAACGAGATCGTCTTCCCCGCTGCCATCCTGCAGGCGCCCTTCTTCGATCCGGAAGCGGACGCCGCCTCGAACTACGGCTCGATCGGCTGGGTGATCGGCCACGAGATCACGCATGGGTTCGATCAGTCTGGCTCCCAATTCGATGGCTACGGCAACATCTCGCCGTGGTGGACCGATGAGGACCGCGCGGCATTCGACAAGCTGAACGCCCAGGTCGCCGACCAGTACAGCGCCATCGAAGTGCTGCCCGGCCTGCATGTGAATGGCGAGCTGACCGTGACGGAGAACGTCGCCGATCTCGGTGGTCTGCAGACGGCCTACGATGCAATGCTGGTCGAGATCGGGCAGGCAGGCCAGCAGAACCAGCCGTGGTTCCTGACCCAGCAGCAGCGCTTCTTCATCGCTGCCGCCTCCACCTGGCGCGAGAAGGCGACCGAGCAGTACACCCGCTACCTCGTCTCGTCGGACAGCCACGCCCCGTCGACGGTCCGGAGCGTCCAGCCGGCACGCAACATGACGCAGTTCTACGAGGCGTTCGATATCACCGAAGGCGAGCCGATGTACCTGCCGCCGGACGAGCGCATCACCGTTTGGTAATCCCCAGACACGACAAACCTGGCGTCCGAGCGTTCGGACGCCAGGTTTGTCGTGTCCTCAGGCGGGGATCCCGACGTAATTCGCCCGGACCTCCCGGCGCCAAGGCCGGGCCTGATTGAGCGCGACGTCGAACCGCGGATCGTTGCGATCGAGATCGGCCAGGGCAATTGCCGCGTCGCCATCCTCACGGCAGGACGCGATGACCTCGCCGTCCGGCCCGATCAGGCAGGATGCGACACCGCCGGGCCCACTACATTGGGCCGGATTCGACACGCTCACCCACATACAGGTGGTCTCGGCATGCGCCCGCGCGAGGAGACCGAACATCGGCTCGTCCGTGTATGCCGAGTAGAGCACGCAGTCGACATCCAGCCGCTCGTACTCCAGAAACAACTCCGGAAACTGTACCTCGAAGCAGATCGCGCACCCGAAGCGCACGCCATCCACCTCGAACACCACGGGGGAGCGTCCCGGCGTATACCAATCCGTCAGCTCGGTAAAGGAACAACACCGCTTGTCGTAGCGGGCGTGCACCTCCCCCGTGTCCGAGATAACGATGAGGCTGTTATGCGGCCGCTGCGATGGCGACCACCGATGATTGCTTCCCAGTACCGTCCAGATTCCGAGTTCAGCCGACAACTGGGCGGTCAGATCGAGTTCGCGCTGCACGAGCCCCCAATCCACCTCATTCCAGTCCTGGATCTCCGACTTGACGTACCCGGAGAGTGCCCCCTCGGGAAAGTGCGCGAGCCGCGCTCCCGAGGCATGAGCATCTCGCATCAGCGCACGGATGTGCTCGCCATTCTGACGGGGATCCGCCATGATCGGACTTTGGGCCGAGGCAATTCGCATCATCGCATCCATCCTCTTCACGCAGTTGCACGCGTTCCGGCAGTCCCATGAAACCGTGGTTATCCCGCATGATAGAACATTGAGGGTCGAGTTTTCCCCGCGTCATAATGCGGAACGGCTCCCATTGCAGATGCCGCTCCCTATGCGTTTGTATGTTGCAACCATCTGGAAGATCCGTGTCTGTGCGAATTTTCCAAGGTGAGATTGGCCCAGCTACGCCAGGATCGCGTAGCGCTCCAGCGTCACCTCGTGTGCCAGCCGCTCGCTCCCGAAGGCGTTCTCCTGATCGCGCACCACGCAGTCGCCCTGCCAGTACCGCGCTTTCTTACGACTCCGTCGCCAGCAGATCGGCGTTCTGCCACTCCGCCAGGTGGGCGGCTACGAATGCATCGTCATTGAGCTCCGGGTAGGCGGCGTAGACGCGGTCGATCTCCGCAAGCTGCCCTGGAGACAGGTCCTCCCCGGGATCGAGGCACCAGCGTCCCTCGAACATCCCCTGTCGCCGCAGCACCTCATGCAGCCCGGCGATACAGCCGAGGAAGCTGTTCGGGGCGTCGAAGAAGGCGGCATTGCTGTCGGTAACACCGACACCGGTCGTCAGCAGTTCGCGGATCGCCGCGCCATCGCCCGCTGCCACGGCGCGATGGCACGCCTCCAGCTGCGCGACGGCCCGCTCGGTCCAGACCGCCCAGTGCCCGAGCAGGCCACCGACGATCCGCTTCTCAACCTGCTCACCGTCGACGTCGAACCGGAACGTCGTGAGCAGATCGGGGAGAATGTTGTCGTCGTTGCCGGTGTAGAGCGCGATCTCATCCCGTCGCGACGATTCGGCCACCGCGCGCACAACGTCCAGCGTCCAGTAGCGGTTGAAGGGCGCGATCTTGATCGCCACCACACCCTCGATCTCCGCGAATCGCCGCCAGAATCCGTAGCTCAGGTGACGCCCACCGACGCTCGGCTGCAGGTAGAAGCCGAAGACCGGCAAGATCCGCGCAACCTCGATGACGTTCGAGATCAAGTCGTCCTCGCTCCAGTCGGTAAGGCCACCGAGACTGAGCAGGGCGGCATCGTAGCCGAGCGCGGCAGCCGTCCCGGCTTCGCTCACGGCCTGGGCGGTCGGCCCGACCACACCGGCGATCTTGATCACCGGGTCCGCCGTCGATGTGGTGCCGACCGTTTCCGCCGCGATCCGCAACACCCGCTCATAGAGCCCGGCCTCGCGGATCGCGAACTGGGTGGTATGCACGCCCACGGCAACGCCGCCGGCCCCTGCCGCGAGGTAGTACCGCGTCAGGGCTGCCTGCCGCGCGACATCGAGCGTGCGATCGGCCTTCAGGGCGAGCGGATGCGCCGGAATAACGACCCCCGCGTGGAGCCGGTCATGAATCTCCGGCCGTAGTGTCGCGAACTCACTCATCTCTCCAACCCTGCTCCCGTTGCTGTACCGCTGAACCACCGAACGATTGGCCGATGCCATGAATTTACAAACCCAAGGTCGTTTGTCCGTAGGGTGCGCCCCTGTGTCGCACCGATGGCCCGCAGGGCCATACTCCGTCCGGGGCCATTCCGCCGAAGGCCACACCAGGCAACGACGCCCCATATATCGGGCTGCGCCCGATTGGTGCCGACGCGGCTGCTGACATGCAGTCGCACCCTACGAACGAACCGAAGCCCCCGTTATCGAACCGTGCCGTTCACTGGCAAGCAGGTCCTCGCTAGAACTTGCCCTCGCGCTCCTGGAAATGCGTCGGCTTGCCGAGCGTCGGCCCGCCCGCCTTGATCCAGTCCGCCACGAGATCGAGCATCGTCGCCAGCGGCATGGCCGGATAGCCGAAGAGGCCGAACACCTTGCTCGCATTGCTCAGGAGCGCGGTGGATGCCTCCTCCCCGGTGATCACCGGCTCGACGCCGAAGCGCTGCGCGAACTGCTCGACCAGCCACCGCACCGAGATATTCTCGGGTCCGGTCACATTCAGGATCTGTGGCGGGCTGCTCGCCAGCATCAGCGCCCGCAGGGCAATCGCATTCGCGTCTCCCTGCCAGATGACGTTGACGCTGCCCATCGAGACATCGACCGCGTTCCCGGCCAGGACCTGGCTCGCGATGTCGAAGAGCACGCCGTAGCGCAGGTCAATCGCGTAGTTCAGCCGGAAGATCGAGACGCGGGTTCCGTACTCGCGCGAGGCGTGCTCGAAGACGCGCTCCCGCCCCAGGCACGTCTGGGCGTACTCACCGACCGGCTCCGGTGCGACGGATTCGTCGGCCCCGCCGAGTGTCACCGGGCGCAAGGGGTAGACATTCCCGGACGAGAAGACGGTGAACCGCGACTGCCGGAACCGCTCGACCACGCGCCCGGAGAGGTAGACGTTCGTCGCCCAGGTCTGGTATTCGCGCCCGGTCGTGCCGAACTTGGTGCCGAGCATGTAGACGATGTTCGGCGCATCCGGCAGGGCGGCCAGCGCGTCCGGATCGCTGAGATCGGCGGCGATGGTCTGCACCCCGGCGGCATCGAGCGTGGCGCGGGTGGCCGCATCCGAGAACCGGGAGACGGCGATCACCTTCCTGCCATTCCCGGCCTCCTGCAGCGCGCGCTGCGCGAGCATCGCCAGGCTTGGCCCCATCTTGCCAGCGCTGCCGATCACCATGATGTCCCCATCGAGCGTCGCCAAATCCGCGATCAGGCCGGCGGATGGCCGGCTCAGGACGTCATCCAGTTCTTCCACGGTCCGGATGGTCAGCTTCTGTCGCCCGGACGTTATCGCTGTTGCCACGTTATCCCTTCTCTCACGAATCGTCCTGCAAGCGCTGGCGATGCGGTTCCCCTGTCTCCCGCCGTCCGTTCGCCCTTCATGCCTGCCACCGGGATGCTCTGGACGATATACCGCTGGCAGAGGATGAAGACGATGACGCTGGGGACGAAGCTGATCGCGGCGGCGTTATCACCGGCCATAGCCCGCCGACCTTGCCCTCCAGCGCCACACCGGCGTCCGCCGCCGCCGCGGTCACGGCCTCGTCCCGGTTGGTGAATCCGTCGTTGAAGAGCGTCACGACGAAGTTCAGGGCCTCCAGCCCTTCCGGCGAACTCAAGGCCGCCTTCGTGCCATCCTCGGAGACGACCTCACCGCCCGCCTGCCATAGCAGCGGAAAAGGTCCTGTTCAGGGTCTGCTCAAGCGCGCCGGCATAGCTGGTCAGGTCGTCTTCGAGTTCTCGGCGAAATCACCGGCATCGTCGGCGATTGCGTCGTCGACCGGCTCCGGATTGCCGTCCTTGGCATGCTGCGGGATGAGATCCGCGTTCAGGTAGGCGACATCAGGACCGGCCCAGGCCGCCAGCGCCCCGCAAAGATTTCCAGCTATACCAACATTGACACGCACACCGTATAATCCCGCTGAGTGGTCCAACGGGTCAATGGAAGAGAACGAACCAGGGAAGCGTCGAGTTCCAGCCAGCGTCGCTCACCCTCCGGTCGTGCGCTACGTTCCACGGAGAGACACCATGCCAGAGATAAACCTCAAGGTCAACGGAGAGCCCCGGAATGTCGACGCCGATCCGGAGACGTCGCTGCTCTATGTGCTCAGGAACCAGCTTGAACTGAACGGGCCCAAGTTTGGATGCGGGCTCATGCAATGCGGTGCGTGCACCGTCCTCGTCGATGGAACGCCGACGCGCTCCTGCCTGACCCCGCTCTCGGTGGTGGGAGAGAAAGACGTCACCACGCTGGAGGGGCTGGGGACGCTCGATGCGCCGGATCCCATCCAGCAGGCGTTCATCGATGAGCAGGCCGCGCAATGCGGCTACTGCATCAATGGCATGATCATGATGGTGAAGGCGCTTCTGGCGCAGAATCCGCACCCCACCAACGACGAGGTGAAGACGGCATTGGCGGCGAATCTCTGCCGCTGCGGCACGCACACCCGGATTCTCCGCGCCGTGCAACGGCTCGCCAGCGAAGGAGCGACCGCGTAATGGAAGCACCTACCTCCGCGACCTCGTCGTCCACCGTCTCCCGGCGTGGCCTGCTCAGGGGCGCTGGCTCCCTCGTTGTCGGCTTCAGCCTCGCCGGAGCCCTCGGGGCGAATCGTGCCGGCGCCCAAAGCACGCCGGCCACGCACCGCGCCACCCCGGCGATGCCCGAAAACCCGTCTTTCGACGCCGCCGCGCAACAGGAATTGACGCCGGATGTCGATAGCTGGATCGAGATCGCGGCCGATGGCAATGTCACCTTCTACACCGGCCGGCTGGAGATCGGCAATGGCGTGCTCACGGCGCTGAGCCAGATCGTCTCGGAAGAGCTCGATGTCGCGTTCACGCAGATCACCATGATCTCGGGCGATACGGACATCGTTCCAAACCAGGGCATCACCTCGGCCAGCACCACCATCGGCGTCGCCTCGATCGTCATGCGCAAGGCCGCCGCAACCGCCCGGCAGACGCTCCTGGGGCTCGCCTCGAAGAAGCTCGGCGTCGACCCGGCGGACCTTCAGGTAAAGAAGGGCGTCGTCTCCGTCACTGCCGATCCCACGAAAACGGTCTCCTACGGTGACCTCATTGGTGGGCAACAGTTCTCCACCACCATCGACGACGAGGCGCCGCTGAAGGCCCCGGACACCTACACCATCGTCGGCACCCCGGTGCCACGCATCGATATCCCGGGCAAGCTCACCGCGACGCCTGGCGACTTTAACGAAAACGCGCGCGTTCCGGGCATGCGCTTCGCCCGCATCCTGCGCGCTCCGGCCTACGGGGCCAAGCTCACGTCCTACGATGAATCGATTGCGAATGATCCCGGCATCGTTGCCGTGCTGCCGATCCAGTACCCGGGCGACCAACGACTCGAACGGGTCGAGCGGCTGGAAACGATGCCGGGAGATTTCATCGCGGTAGTTGCCGAGCGGGAGGACCAGGCCCTGCGCGCCGTCGACAAGCTCCGCGAGACCGCCGAGTGGGAGGTCGCCGAGACGTTGCCAGTCGATAGCGACGGGCTCTACGACTGGCTACAGAAGAACGGCGAGCCGATCGGTTTGCAGGACGACTACGATGCCCGATTGCAGGACTATCAGACCGGGATCAAGACCGCTGCGCAGACGGTGTCCGCGACCTACCACGGCCCGTACATCAACTATGGGCCGATCAGTTCAGCCTGGTCACTCGTCGACGTACAAGGCGACAAGGCCGAGGTCTGGACCGCGACCCAGTGGCCCTTCGGCAGCCGCTGGATGGTCGCCCAGGCGCTGGGCTACGAGACCAGCGAGCAGGTCCGCGTCCACGGCGGCCCGAGCAGCGGCCTCTACGGCCGGCGCGACGACTACGATCAGGAGGTCGATGTCGAAGCGGCCATCCTCTCGCAGGAGGTCGGCGCCCCGGTACGCCTGCAATGGTCACGCGGGGAAGAGGTGCAGTGGAGCCAGTACCGGCCGCCACAGGTCGTCTCGCTGGAGGCGGGACTCAGCGACACAGGCCAGATCGAGGGACTGTGGGGTCGTGTCTGGACCGCTGTCCGTGGCGTCCATCCTGATCCGCGGATCGCGGCGATGGCGATGGAATCGACCCCGTACCAGGTCGGCACGATGCCACTGGAGGGGTACAACGCCGGTCCCTTGCTGCGCACGGGTTACATGCGCAACGTCTACAGCGGCTACAACATCTTCGCGCTCGAATCGTTCATGGATGAGCTGGCGGAGAAGGCGGGGATGGACCCGGTCGACTTCCGCATGCAGCACCTGAAGGACGAGCGCGCCATCGCCGTGCTCCAACAGGCGACGGATACCGCCGGCTGGACCTCGCATATCGGGTCGAGCGGCACCGGCATGGGCGTCAGCTTCGCGCTGTACACGAATGAGCAAGGCCCATCCTCCGCCTACATGGCGTACGTCGCCGAGGTCGAGGTGGACAAGGAGACAGGCCAGGTGCTCGTCAGGAAGATGACCTGCGCGATTGATTGCGGGCTTGTCATCAATCCCGACGGGCTCACCAATCAGGTCGAGGGTGGCGTCATCCAGGCGATGAGCTGGGGCCTGAAGGAACAGATCGCCTTCGACCGGAAGATCGTCACCAACCACGATTGGGCGAGCTATCCGATCCTGACCTTCCCGGAAGTCCCGGAGATCGAGACGATCATCGTGGATCGGCCCGACCAACCGGCCAAGAGCATCGGCGAACCCGTGACAGTGCCGGTCTCATCGGCGATCGCCAACGCGATCTTCGACGCGACGGGCGCACGCGTGCGCGGCCTGCCGCTGACTCCGGAGAACGTGAAGGCCGCCCTTACCGGCGCGTAACGGCGAATCCGCGCGCATTGATCAGGGGCCGGGAGCGTGTGGGGAACCACGATCTCCCGGCCTTTTCGGCGCTCGTGGATGCGGGAGGATGCGTCCTTCGTACGGGTCGCCCCCGGCATCCCCTACGGCCGCCTTGAGTGCAGAAGCCCTTCTCACGGGGTAACGTGGGCGGACACACGGCTTGCGCGTACGGAGCAGCCCTGCGGCCACTGTATTCCGATCACCGCTCGATACGGTGGTCCGCGATGTACTCCTCGATGAGGTCGTAGCCCAGGCCGGGACGCGTCGGCAGCGTCACGTAGCCATCGGCATCCATCGCGTCGAGCGAGGCGCGGAGGTAGGGCAGCGGGCGATCGTAGTCGACACCCGGCGCGAGCAATCCCCGCTCGTAGTACTCACAGGTATCCTCGGGCGTGGAGCCGAGCACATGCAGGTTCCCGACGCCGCTCATGTGGATCTCGCATTTCACCGCGTACGCCTCGCAGACGATCGCCGTCTTCTTGGCGGCGGTGATGCCCCCGCGCAGGACATCGATCCGGCTGATATCGGACGCCCCACGATGCAGCCAGTCGGCGCGGGTGTAGACATGCCCCTCCAGGATCTCGGGAGAGCAGATGGGAATCGTCAGCTCCCGCGCCAGCCGGATGTAGGGCTCGACCCGGTGCTCCGGCATCGGATGCTCGTACCAATAGAAGTTGAGCCGCTCCAGCTCGCGCCCGACCTGCACCGCCTCCTCGAAGGTGTGATAGGTGCCCCACGGGTCGTACATCAACACCATCTCGTCGCCGACCGCATCCCGCACGGCCCGGCAGACCTCGATATCCCAGGCGATGTGCGAGGGGCGACCGGGCACCGCCTTGCCCGTCGCCGGGTCCCAGTAGTAGTAGGGATGAATCTTGTAGGCCGTGTAGCCCTGACGCTGGCATGCGAGTGCGTGCTCGGCATAGTTCTCGGGAGATCCCATGTTCGGATAGGTGCTGGCGTAGGCTTTCACCCGATCCCGGCAGCCACCCATCAGCTTGTAGACGGGAACGCCGGCCAGGTTGCCCGCCAGATCCCAGAGGGCGAGGTCGATCACGCCGATCAGGTTCTCCGGGGTTTTCGCCGCCCACAGCCACTGCCAGAACTTCTCCCGGTCGAGCGGATCCTGCCCGACCAGCATCGGCTTGATCCGGTGCTCGATGTACGCGATATCCGCCGCATCGAGCCCATCCTGGTCGCCATGCCCCTTGCCGCCGAGATAGCGGCCGACGATCCCCGCATCCGTCGTGATCGTCGTCAACGTCTGCACGACCGGCGTGTTCGGAAGCGGCGTCCCGTTCTGGTAGCGATCAACCTCGGTCCGGAACGATGTCACCGCGATATCGACGATCTTCACGTTTCCCTCACTCTCTCGTGCGACGCAATATCCGGGATCAGGCGACCTGCGTGAACCCAAGCCGGGCGCAGACCTCATCGAGCTCCTCTAGCGTCACCGGATCCAGCGGCTCGATCGGGCGCCGGACGTGGCTGTGCGCGATCACCCCCTGCCGCCGCAGCACCTCCTTGTGGATGAGGTGGCCGCCGCCCAGCGAGCCGGCTCCGATCCGCAGCAGCGGCTCGATCTGCTGCTCGAAGACCTCGGTCGCGCCCGCCACATCCCCGGCCTGCCAGCGATCCCAGACGCGCACGAAGGCGTGCGGCGTGCTCGGCCACGGCATCGTCCCGATCGAGCCCCGGCGCAACTCCTGGAGAAAGGCATGACCGGCCGCGCCACCGAAGATCGCCACCACATCACCGTTCGCCTGCACGGCGTTGTAGACCTGCAGTGATGGCGGCGTGCTCTCGACCTTCGCGTAGCGCACGCGCTCGCAGGTCTCGCCGATCGCCCGAATCAGCGCTGCCGGCACCGGTGTCGTGGCGGTGTCCTGGATCATCACCGGCACCGACACCGCATCCGAGATCGCGCGGTAATAGCTGGTCACCTCACTGGCCGAGAAGCCACCAGCCGGCGGTGTGCACATCACCGCCGAGGCCCCGAGCGATTCCGCCCGCTGGCTGTACCAGACGGCGAGATCGGTCGCGGCGGCACCGGTGTTCACGATCACCGGCGCGCGGCCATTTGCCTGATCGATGACCGCGGCGATCACCCGATCCCGCTCGGCCTCGGTCAGCTTGTAGACCTCGCTGCCAAGGGCGATGCCCAGCCCATGCACCCCCGCGTCGAGGCAGAAATCGACAAGGCAGCGCAGGCTCGCTTCATCGATCTGGCCGTCTTCATCGAATGGCGTCACCAGAATCGGCACGACACCGGCGATTTCCGGAAGCGGCATGCATCCATGTCCTTTCCTACGTCGTGGCACACAACGCCCGTCATGTCGAGCACAGTCGAGACATCTCTCGCCTGGGCAACATGCCTGTCGCAGCACGAATGTCTGACGGATATGCGGATTTTTCGTGCCGCGATTGTAGGAAGGCTCTGGCAGCATGTCAACGGCAAACAGGGATAGACATGCGCCCGATTTCATGCCTGCGTTCAACCTACCGGTTACCTTTGGCACGGTTGTGGGTCTTGCAAAGGAGTTGGCAGTTGGAGAGATCGCTCACGCCACCTCTACTCCAGGCTTCGACGTGATCGGCGTCCATCTCCTTGAGCGACCAGATTTTGGTTCGGTTAGCATCATGCCCGATAGCGCAGAGCGGGCAGTTCGACTCACCCTTTTCCCTGGCCGCCGTCGTTTGTCTGGCATACACCGTCTGTTTAGTGGCGTCGTCGAACACGCGGACATTGAGCAACCGCGGCGCGGTGCAACCACCGAGAATGTACTCAAAGATGCCCTTCTTGTCCTGCACATAGGGGTCAGCGTAGAACTGCTGCACCTGCTGATGGACGGTTTGGGGATCGTAGGCCGTGCGATGATACGTGCGATAGAGGCGATCCCATTCCAGACCCTTCATGTGACTTTCCACATCGATGAACACCGCCGATATCCAGTCGATCACGGTGTTGAAGTAGGTCTTGAGCTCATGGATGTTGTCATCGTTCCGATGCTGGCTCATGTAGTCGCTGATATTATCCTCGCTCACCCACCTCAGAGCCGTTTCGAGAAAGTCCTGTCGATTCACCGTACCGCGAATGTAGGAACTCCACTTTTGAACCTGGGAGTTCTGGCTGTTGCTGAACTCGGCTTTGGCCAGCGTGATGAACGGGCCGGAGTAGACCGCATTGAGCAGTTCCTGGTCGTTGAGCGGGACACCGGCGATATTCACGGTCCTAAACCACTCCCTGATCTCGGTTTCCGTGCCCTGGCACTCGTAGATCAGAAGGTGCGTGTTCCTGATCTTCTCCTGTCTGTCTGCCGCCATGCCGCTGAAGTACTGATGGTTGCCGTTCTCGTCGCGGATCGCGAACTTGCCGGTCATGAAGCGACCGACGCTGGTGATCCGCTGCTGACCATCGAGGACTTCCAGCCTGCCGTCATCCAGCTTGTTGAAATAGAAGAGCCCGATCGGGTACCCCTTGAGCAGCGAATCGATCACGGCGACATCGCGCTTGCCATCGGCATAGATGTAGTTGCGCTGGTATTCGGGCTGGATGGTCAGTTTGCCGGCGAGCCCAAAGAGCCCACGCCCCTCCAGTTCGTTGTACACAAACCCCCGGCAGATGTCTTCAACTGGATACTGCTGGAGCGTGGTGTGCATAGTTATAAACTCCTCCGGTGGCGAATAACGATGCGATCGTAGAGCCGGGTATACAAGAATTCGCCGCTCGGCTCGGCGATATAGAATCGTGGCCCACCATGCATATAAGTGCCTTTGGGCGCAACCTCGGAAATCGGTATTCCGAGAGTACGGCTAGATCCAAGAATCTCGAACTGGTCTGGGTTGTACTTGTCAAGAAAGGAGATTGGCACACCCATAGCTCCCTCGTAGTCACTGGGAATGGCGTCGGTGAAGGGAACTTCAATGGCATCGTAGTTAACATAGCGACTGTAGGAGGTCTTGCCCTGCATCTTCTTATTGAATTTGAGATTGTCCGCCATTGTCATGAGGCTGAGCGGTTGGTGACGACGACCGTGTTCGAGATTCGTGAACCAACGGACGCCTTTCACCCGGATATATTTCCTCCCATCTTCGTCCACACGAAACCCTGCCGCCTGGAGAGGATAACTGTCAGGAACCTGAAACTCTCGATCACCACTTGTGATAGTCGGACCGAGCCATAGCCTGTCCCCCTTGATAAGTGGAAAGACTTCCTTGTAGGTGATGGCGTTCATACTGCCGATAATGAGCAGTTGCTTGCGATGGTCGATCAGTTGAGCAAGGTAGTCGCGAAACAGGCTGAAGGGCGGGTTGGTCACCACGATATCGGCCTGCGCGAGCAGCGCGATGCACTCATCGCTGCGAAAATCGCCATCGCCCCGCAGTGGAGCCCACTCATTGTTCGTGTTGGCAAGGAGCTGCCGGGCGATATCACTGAGATTGAACTGGCCATCGCCATCCATATCGCCGACGTCGTTGATGATGAAGCGATTGGCCGCGATCTTGGGGCGGCCCTTGGCAGGGGGCAGGGTGACATCGTTGCCGAAGAGGTCGAGCTGGGTGTTGGCGATGGGGGATGGTTTGTAGCTGGTGGCGATATATCGGGCGAGGCCGAGACGCCGGAAGTTGAGGACGAAGTAGCGAAAGAAGTTGCTCTCGTAGGGGTCGTCGCAGTTGGAGTAGACGGTCTTACCTCGGAAAGTATCGGGATCATATTCGAGATAGGCATTGATCTCTTTTTCAATATCGGTATATTGAGTATAGAACTCGTCGTTCTTGGCGCGTTTAGCCTCGGCGAGGTTGCGATTGGCCACGGATACTCCTCTGTATTAAGGTGGTAATCTCGGGTACAGTGTAACCGCCAATTCCTCTGCCGACCAAGCGTCCCAGCAGCGTTGTGTTTGCACTGTGCCCCAGCCCGGAGACCGTGATGATGACCAAGGGTGGCCTTATCGCCACGTTACTTTTTCTGCTGGCCCCACTCACCGGCTCCATACCAATCACGGCCAGCACCGGCACGCCGATCGCCACGCCAGATGCGTCACCCGCCGCCGCGGGGAATGGATGCGATCAGCTCGTCCCCTACTTCCGGCAACTCGCCGCCCTGATCGAGGGCAACGACGGACTGGCGATCCTGCGCACTGTCAACAACGATGTGCTCGCGTTGAGCGAGACGCAGGCCGCGACCGTTGTCGCATCACTGGATGAGCTGATCCCGCACGTCCGGGCGATCACGCCGCCCGCACCCGCAACCGCGTATCACCAGGCCTTTGTCGACTACCTGGCGTGGTATCGCGATCTGGCGGCCCATCGTGATCCCGCCAGCCACCAGCGGCTGATCAACGCGGACAAGCGGATCGTGCCCGCCATCGGGCGCGCCGCCTTCACCGGTCAGGCGATCTGCGGCGCGGACGTCTGGAACAACGCCCAGCAAGCGTCGTTCTCGTCGGCAACGCCGGCGCCATAGGGAACACTCTCGCCCGCGACAGGCATCAGGATGCCGGCTCATCCAGCCACTCGATAGCGACGCGCGGGGCGACGTGGACCGCTGTCAGCCGGAGGAGATCATCGCCAGTGTTGGCGAAACTGTGCGCGATGCCAGCCGGCACGAGCACGACCTGACCGGGCGTGGCATCGACGACCTCATCACCGATGAGAAAGCGAGCGTCCCCCGCCTCCACGACGAAGACCTCATCGTAGGCGTGGCGATGCCGGGCTGGTCCCTCCCCCGGCTGCACTTCGGACATCATCAGGGAGACAGATGCCAGGCCATGCTCCACGCCGTTGACGATCCGGGCAAAGCTTCCGGCGGGCCCGACATCGAATCTGCCCATGAGCTCGATCGGGATCAGGTGATTCATCGATGCACCTCGTCACGATTCATACGTGGTCATGCACAACTCAGCGACGCCCCCGCTCGAAAGACGACACCGGCACAGAGCGTTGCCCCTGTGCCGGTGTCGTCGTGTCGGTGTCCGTCGAAGCGATCCGGGGTTACGCCGGGGTGGCGACACCGTCGAAGCGCAGCACCATACCAAGCGGCGCGTCCGGGCCGGAGATGACCGAGTTGACGGAGACGAAGAGGTTGCCATCGGCATCGAAAGCGATACCGTGCGGCAGCAGGAGCCCCTCCACCACCGGGTCGACCGATCCGTCGGCATTGATCCGGAGCACGTTGCCCGGCGCCGGCATCTCACCGCTGAAATCGGCCGTGAGCTGGCTCGCGTAGAGCAGCCCATCCGGCCCCAGCGCGATATCGACGATCATCGAGAGCCCGGAGACGCCCTCGGCATAGGTGCCATCCGGTGCGTACGCGAGGATCGATGGGCCATTCCACCCCTCGCTCAGGAGCGAGATGTTGATGTAACCACCGGCGTCGATCGCGACACCCGTCGGCACCGGCTGGCGCGGCCCCGGCTGCATCGCCGCTTCCTCGGCGGTCGGCGTGGCGCCGGTCAGATCGGTCAGGTTCGGCACGACCGCGAAGAGCGAGAAGTCGCCCGTCTCCGCATCGACCGCGTAGATCGTGTTGCCACCGGCATCGGCGACGTAGATCGTGCCGTCGGCGGTAACGCCCAGCCCGTAGAGATTCGGGTTGACATCCGTGCCATCCGGGTTGTTCTCGACCTCGTACTCGCCGAGGCTCGCCACGAGGCGGACTTCGCCCGTTTCCAGATTGACAGCGTGAACCGTGTTCTCCTCCGGCTGCGGCGCGAACCCGGAGCCGACCGACCCGCCACCCGCGGAGACGTAGGCTTCGCCGTTAAAGACGTCGATGCCAACACCACCGGCCTCCGCAGTCAGCACAGACTGGGTGCCATCAGCGGCGACCTTGCTGACCTGCGGTGGCACCAGGGGCGCCGGGCCCATGGGCAGCGTGCCATCCGGATTCGGCGTTGCCGCGGCTCCTGGCCCCTCATCGCCACCGCCGGCGACGCCAGACTCGGCAATGTAGAGCGTGCCATCGTCCCCGAAGGCAAGGTCCATCGGGTTCCACAGCCCCTCGGCGACCACCGTGGCCCCTTCGGGAAGGGGCGGCATGGCAGGTCCACCCTCGGCGGGCGAGGCCTCGGGCGATGCTTCCTGCGCGAAGGTGGGCCGCAGCACGGCCGCCCCCGAGATTGCGACTGCACCTGCGGCAGTGGCAATGGCGACCTGCCGACGGTTCATCGTGCGATCGACAAACGACATATGAGACTCTCCTCATTTGGCTAACGCGAACGGCCAAGAATGTGGTGGGGCCCCGTCTGCGCCGCCAATCGAAGGTCGATCGATCGTGCACATCCTCACCGCCATCATAGCGGCTCGCCGTCCCCAGCGGAAAGTGGCAGTTCTCCCCATTCCGCGGGGATTCTCCTCCGGGATGACCCCATCCTGACACTGGAACGTCCATCGCCGGCAAATGTAAGATCACTGGCAAGAACTGTTCTGGACTACCATCCGCTCTCCACAAGGAGTCGTCCGATGCGCCAGTTCCTCCCGCTTCACGCGCTGCGCCGCTCGCTTGCCCTCGCGCTCGTCACGCTCACGCTCGCCGGCACCACGGCCGGTCCGGCCGCCGCCCAGGAGGCGGCCACGCCAAGCCCGGCAACCACGACCGCGAATGCTGTCAGTCCCGTCGCCATCCACCAGGGCACCTGCACATCGCCCGTTGGACAGCCCGCGTTCATGCTCGAGGACGCGACTCCGTGGGGCAGCGGCGATGACGCTCCCACGGTTGTCGGCACCAATCCCGGTTCGCCGGTCGCCGTCTCGCAGTCCGAGATTTCCGCCAGTCTCGACGACCTGACCGCGACGCCATACGTGGTCGCCGTCCACGCCAGCGCCGACGACTACGGCACCATCGTCGCCTGCGGCCAGATCGCAGGCACCGAACACGCCGGCGCACTCGTGATCCAGCTCGCGGCTGCGGGTGACAGCACGGTATCGGGCATCGCCGTGATCGAGCAGACCGACGGTCTGCACCTGAATCTGGGCGACGACAGGAACATTCAGATTACCGAGGACAAGCTCGATATCACCGTGTATTTGATGCGTCCGTAGAGGGAGAGGGTATCGCGAGCACCCGGTCGCGATGCCTCTCCCACGAGCGCGCGATGGCCGCGCTCGTCGCCGTGCTTGCGCCGATCTCATCGAATGCCAGCTGCAGCGCCCCGACGACCGGCTCGAAGGTGCTGCGCACGACAGTCACGGCTGGCGCGACCTCGCGCACGCGGGCAGTCAGGGTCCCGGCAAGCAACGGCTCCGGGTGCTTGAAGACGCTCCCACCAAGCACGAGGGTGAAGGGCAGGTGAGTGATGCCGACCTGGCGCGCGCCGGCCAATGCATCGTCGCCCAGTTCCCGGCCAAAGGCGGAGACGATCTTGCGGGCAACGGAATCGCCGTCCATCGCGATATCGAGCAGCACGCGCGCAAACCCCGCGTAGCGGAGGACCGGCACGCTCTCCCGGGCGGTCAGGTGGTGCAGGAGGGCCTCGACCGTCTCGAATCCGGTGAAGGCAAGCACCGCGCCCGTGAGCGCGGTCGGTCGCGCCGTGCCCAGCTCAGCGCGGTAAACCGCCCGCAGCCCCTGCCGCGTGAGATCGACGGCGCCCCCGCCACCTTGCCAGAAGCTGGAATGCCAGATGCGGCCATCCGCGCCCCGCGCGGCGGTCCCGGCGCCGGTGCCGCAGATGACCGCGACCGCCGGTCCCGTGGCCGACCCCGCTCGCAACCCGCCGACCGCGTCGTTGACGACCGTCATCCGGCGTCCAAGCCCATGCCCCGCAAACGTCTCGCGAATCAAGGCGAAATCTTCCGGCCAGTCAGCGCCAGACATGCTGAAGACGCTCGACGAGACCTGCGGCGCGATGATCCCGGCCATCATCAGGGCGTCATGACAGGCGTCGACCGCATTCGCGAGCATGGCGGCCGGCTCGCCCTCATAGATGCTGCTGCCGCCACGCCGGCCGCTGCCGACGATCTCCCCTTCGGAGGTCGCGACGAGCGCGATCGTCTTCGAGGCGCCACCATCCACCCCGAGCACGTAGGTCATCGGGGTACTCCGGCGGCATCCGGCGTCGTTGTCAGCTCACCGGCGGCGGCGCGATCGGCGACGACCACCACATTGCCAGCCGTCTGCAAGAGCGAGGCGGGAACGTCGGGCGAGACGGGTCCGGCAATCATTCGTTGCAGGATCTCGCGCTTGCGTTCGCCGGAGACCACCACGATCGTCAGCCGCGCCGCGAGCAGCACGTCCATGCCGACCGTCATCGCCCGGCGCGGAACGTCGTCGCGACTGCCCCAGTAGGCGGCATTGCTCTCGATGCTCGCCTCGGTCAGCGTGATGACCCGTGTCGGCGCATCGGCCGCCGACGGTGGCTCGTTGAAGCCGAGATGACCGTTGGGCCCGAGCCCGAGAACCGAGATATCGATGCCGCCAGCCGCCCGGATCGCCGTCGCGAAGGCGGCGCAGGCGGCATCCGGATCGGCAGCGTCGCCGGCCAGGCGCATTACCTGCGCATCCGGGATCCCCAGCGGATCGATGAAGGAGCGGCGCATCCAGCCGTAGAGCGAGCGCCGGTCGCCGGCCGGAATCCCGAGATACTCATCGAGCTGGATCGCGCGGAGCTGGCCGCAGTCGTACTTTCCAACCGCCTGCCGCGCCGCGATCTCGGCATACATCCCCATCGGCGTGTTGCCGGTGGCCACGAGTACGGAGGAGGATGGCTTCGCCGCGACCGCCTCGCAGAAGAGGTCCGCCGCTGCCCGGCTCATCCCCGCCTCGTCATCCGCCACGATCAGTCGCATGCGTCTTTCCTCGCTTCACGTCGACGATATCGCGTCCGGTCGGCAGCCGCCGATCGTATTTTCGGCCAATATCAACGTTTCTCCGTCATCCTTCACGTTGTTCAGGATGACATGGTACGGGGCTTTTCAACATTGACCCTCTACTCAGAATGGCGGCCAGGACTGCGCGATGAAGACGGTTCTCTCAAAACGATAGAACGGTGCGGCCTACCGATAGCGCTCCCTATCCCACCAACCGGTCCGGCAGGTATGCCCGGTGCGCCGCCGCCATCTCGTCGAACAGGACCTCCGCCTTGTCGAGCGCCATCACGAGCGGATTGGCCGCCAGCGCCTGGATCGCCTCCCGCCGGCCACCGCTCCACGCCGCTTTCGCCGCCAGTGACTGATACTCGCCGAGGGATTTCACCAGCCCCACCACCTGTGGCGGCATATGCCCCTGCTGCAACGGCACGATCCCGTTGCGGTCGACATACCCCGGCACCTCGACCACCCGGTCGTCGGGGAAGTCCGCGATCGCGCCCCGGTTCGGCACATTGACCGGCCAGACCTCACCCCGGTCGTTGAAGATCGCGTCCATCACGTCAATCGCCAGTTCGAGCTCGTGGATCCCGCCGCGCGACCGCTTCGGGTCGAGCTCCGGCGCGGCGGCATCGGCCTGCTCGTGGTAGTGGGACCAGTAGTCCGGAACCAGCGCGAGGATATCCTCCGCCCGCGTCGTCGGCTTCGCCTCCAGCTCGGCCAGCACCTCATCCCGGAAATAGTAGTACTGGAAATAGTCCGCCGGAATCGACCCCATCGCCACCGCCAGCCGCAGCATGCGCAGGCGACGCGGATCGACCTCCGGATCGTGCCGCTTGCGCTCGTAGGCATCGCGCAGGAGCGGCATTGCGTCCTCGCCATCGTAGACCTGCCGGGTCGACCAGCAAGCATGGTTGAGCCCGATCATGGTGGCATCGAGCCGGTCGGGATCGAGATCCGCGGCGCGGGCGATGCCGCGCGGGAAGATGATCGGACCTTCGCAGAGCGAAACGGTCGCGATGGGCGAATGATGCGTGATCGCCTCGGAGACGATGTTGATCGGGTTGGTGTAGTTGATCAGCCATGCACTGGGGCAAAGCTCCTCCATCTCCTGCACGATCTGTTGCAGGACATGGATCGAGCGCAAGGCCATGAAGAACCCGCCCGGCCCCTGCGTCTCCTGCCCGATCACGCCATGGCGGAGGGGGATGCGCTCGTCCTGCACGCGGGCCTCGAACCCGCCCGGCCGGAAGCTGCTCAGCACGGCGTCGCAGTCGGTCAGCGCCGCTCGCCGGTCGGTGGTGGCGCTAATCCGGAGGTCGAGCCCATGGCTGACGACCAGCTTCTCGGCGAGCTGCTTCACCAGGTGCAGGCGCTCGGGGTTGAGATCGACCAGCACGATCTCGGACCCGTCGAAGTTCTCTCCCTGATTGATCAGCGACGACATCGTGCCCGGCGCCCGCGTGCTGCCGCCCCCGATGTAGGCAAGTTTGATTCGGGCCATCTGCTCTGCTCCTGCATGCTCGCGACGATGTGCAACGGTGTGGCTCCTTCCGATCATCCCACATCGCCCGGTCCCGCACGAGGGCGATGTGGGAACCGGTTCCCTCAACGGAGCGACAGATGAGTCGCGTGCCGGTCGAGGAACCCGTTCGCCTGATCGGTGCGGTTCCGGCGTAGCCCCGCGGGAGGACCCATTCGGCTTCGCTTCGACGGACGGCGAGGGCAGGCTATTGCGGCGCGTTCGCCTTGTGAACGTTTGTTTTCCGCCGCAAGTCCTCCCCTACGGATGAAACCCATCTGTCCTCCCGGTGCCGCGCATTGACATGCCACGACGGAGCGGGCGTTCCCCCCGGCGGGACGACATTGGATGCAGGTTCAGGTTCGAAACATTGCCTCTGCGCATCCAAGTCGTCCCCTACGATCGGATGATTTCCTCTGGCACCCTCCCGTCGTTCTCAGGCAATCCACGCCCTTCACCTACCATGAAGACACACGCGCCCGGCAGCGAGCCATGACCAAACGCCAATTCGACGCTTTCCAGCAGAAGCCGCGTTCTCTTGGGTGTAACCGGTTACGCCGTGGCGCAACGGCACCAGACCACGAACGGACGGATACCGATCACATGGGGAATCACGGGGCGATACCAAAGGAGGAGGTCGATGAGCGGGCGGTGGATCGGCATGCGGATATGGACGACGACGTGAGCGCGCTCACCGACGACGAGCTCGTGCGGCGCGCGCAGGCCAACCCCGAGACATTCGGGCTGCTCTACGAGCGCTACGCGCGGGATATCCACGCCTTCATCATGACGAAGGTGCAGGGCAACACCGAGGTCGCCCAGGATCTCACGAGTCAGGTCTTCACCCGCGCCCTCACCGCCCTGCCCCGCTTCCAGACGGGAGCGTTTCGCGGCTGGCTCTACCAGATCGCCCGCAACCTCGTGATCGACAGCTATCGCCGGCAACGACCGACCGCGCCGCTCACCGACGCGGAGTTCATCGCCGCCGACCAGCGAAGTCTCGATGAGCATGTGATCGCGGCCGATGCGCGGGCCCAGCTTCACGCCGCGCTCGGACAACTGCGGCCCAACCAGCGCGAGATCGTGCTGCTGCGGCTGCACGGCCTCACCGGCGCCGAGATCGCCGAGCGATTGAACATGCATCCCGACGCCGTCAAGAGCGCGCAGTACCGGGCCTTCGCCAAGCTGCGCACGCATCTCCAGCACCTGTCGACCGACCAGCGAGAAAAGGCATGAATCACCCACACGACGATCACATCCATCCGGATCTTTCCGGCGAAGACGACCCGCAGGAGATGCTCGACCGCGCGCTCGATGCGCTGGCCCGTGGTGATGAGCACGCGCTCGACACCCTCGACGCCGGGATGCAGACCACCGTCGACCACCTCTTCGCACTCGCCGCGCTCGGGGGGCTTCCCTCCGAAACCAGCGGTGAAAACCCGTCCGCCGAACCCGATGCCCCTCCATCTGTCCGTCAGCTCCCACCGGCGCCGCAGCAGGACATGACGCCGCCGGTCCCACTCCGGCCCACAGCCGCAACCGCTTCGAGAAGGAGAAGAATGCTCATGTCCACGCTCTCCGGCATCGCTGCCGCCCTGCTCCTGGGGCTCAGCATCTACGCCGCCGTTCCCATCTTCACGAACGACCAGGAGCCGCAACCACCACGCACCGAGATCGCCTTCCAGGCGGCGGAGTCGACGCCGGATGCCACCGCCGATACGCAGGACCAGAACAGCACCACTGCCAGCGCCACCCCGTCCCGCGATGTGCCGTCAGATGTGATCTACACGGGCGATGCACCCATCACCAACGCCGACGGTGCTCCATATACGCCGCCACAGGGGACGGAGTTGACCGGAGTGGTCGGGTCGGATGTGCGCAACCCCGTCTCACCCTCGGAATGCGTGATCGAGCCGCGCAGCCGGGAAGATGTCGTCGCGGTGCTCTCGACCCCGCCCGCCGAGGGGAACTCGCAACCGCCCTACAGTGAATCCACCGTTGACGAGGCGACGCTCGGCGAGATCCAGGCAACCTTCCGCCAGTGGCAGGCGTGCACGCGATTCGGCAAGACCTTCCAGGCCGCGGCACTCGAAACCGATCAGTTCATCCGCACCGATTTCTACGACGATGGGGGAGTCCTGGGCACCTGGCAACTGATCGACACGCCGTACTCGGAGGAAACAATCAATGGCGTGCTGGACGGACGAATCGAACTGGACAACGCGAAGTCAGCTCATGGCGACAAGCAGGCGCAGGGGGCACCGGGCAGCGAATCCGGGCTGAACCTCAACCTCTGGGTTATCGATACGACCGACCTCCGGAAAGACCCTGACTCCGGCGCCTACTTCGCCGGCGATAACGACACGTTCATCTCGGTCCCGGTCGTCTGGACAAACCCCAGCCTGCTGAGCGGCAGTTCTGGTAATACTGGCCGATTGCCAAGTGCATACGTCAGCTTCCAGCTCGTTGACGGTCAGTGGAAAGTCGCTGATTGGATGACACTGAGCGCGATGCCACCAGTGGTCGACTGATCCTTCGTCTCGCACCATACCCCGATGAGGAGACCTCACATGTTCCGAAAGACCGCCGCCAGCGTCATCGTCGTGCTGAGCCTGACCGCCGCCGGGAGCGCGCTCGCCGCTCCCACCGCGCTCGCGATGCAGGACGATGGGACGCCCGCGATCGAGATTCCGCAGGTGAGCGGCACGCCTGCCGTGACCGAGTCGTCCGCCCGGCCGCTCTCCATTCACGATTGCGAGGGCCCGGCACGCTCGCGAGAGGAGGTGATCTCCATTCTCAGCACACCGCCGGCGAGCACAGGCAACCACAAGCCCGACATGGATGCCCCCGAGATGCGACCCAGCGCAAGCCCGGGCACGATCGACCAGGTGACGGTCGACGAGATCGAGCAGACCTATCGCAGCTGGCAGGCGTGCAAGCTGCTGGGCAAGACCTACCAGCAGATGGCGATCGAAACCGAGCAGTTCATCCGCGAGGACATCTACGGAAACAGTCGCATCCGGACGGCTTATTCGAAGCCGACGCTGAACGAGATCCTCGACGCCCGCGAGGAAGTGGACGCCGACCGCACCGAGATGATGTCGCTGCCGGGCAATGTCGCGAGCACCGCGCCGCGCGCGATCGATATCAACGGCAACGTTGCTATCTCCGAGGCCGGCGATTATGTCTTCCTCGACATCGTCAAGGCGTTCGAGGTCGATGGCAAGCAGGTGCTCAACCCGGATGGGCAGATGGCGTTCCGGCTCGTCGATGGCGTGTGGCTGGTCGATCGGGACGGGCAACTGCCGTAGGGCCGGCCGAAACGCTTCTCCATTGAACGGCCCGTCCTATACCACGTCATCCTGAATGAAATGAAGGATCCCCGTGCGAAGCACAACCACTCGACGGCATAGCCGTCGCCCTCGATGATACCGAGGACTCGGCCTTCGGCCGATGCGCTCTCGCTGCGCTGCGCACGGGGATCCTGGATAGGCGATTGCGCAGCAATCGAGCGGAGCGGCCCATTACTGCGTTCAGAATGACAATGAAAAGACGACGCGATTTCGCGTTAGGTCCCGCCTTCACCGCACCGCTCTGAACACCGGTCAGGCTACGTCTGCTGCCGTGCGCGCATGTCCGTCGAGCGCCAGAACCGATCCATCAGGCCCGCGTGCTCACCAGCCGACATCAGCCGCGGCTGGTTGAAATCCTCGATCTCGAACCCGTGCGTGCGCAGACCGACGACCTTGTTCCCCTGGAATGTCAGGTCGAGAATGTAGCCGGTGCGGGTATCGACGCTGAACATCTGGTCGAAGACGAAGTTGCCGAGCGAATAGACGATCGGCTTCTCCTTGTAGATCTCCATCCCCTGGATCAGGTGCGGGTGATTCGTCAGCACCAGTGTCGCCCCGCTATCGATCGCGGCATGCGCGACCTCGACGCACCAGTCAGGAGTCAGCCAGAGATACTCGTCGCCCATGTGGAAGTACGGGATGACGATATCGTACTGCCCGGCCAGGTTAGAGATCTTCGCCGTCACCGCCTGCATGTCGAGCGGGTTTGTGCCCGCCTTTCCGGCCTTCGCCCCGGCGAAACCGGTGCCGACATCCTCGCCCACCGTTCCCGCCTGCCCGGCATAATCGGCATTCGCCGTCACACCGTCGATGCCGATGAAGACGATGGATGTGTTGCCGACCGTCGTCTCCCAGCCGAGTTGCGCCTGGTCGAGATCGCGCCCGCCGCCGAAATAGGGGAACCCGGCATTGTCGAGGATGTTCAGCATTTCGACGAACGGTCCCGTCCCCGCGTCCTTGTTCGAGCTCCAGGCCGTGTGGTTGTTCGCGAGGCTGATCGCGTCGATCCCGGAGAGCCGCATCCCCGCGATCACATCGGAGCTGGCGATGAAGTCGAAGGTGTTGGGATCGGATTCCTCCGGCGGCGCGATGGTATCGGAGATGACGCACTCGAAATTCGAGACCGTGACATCGAAGCCGGCGAGGAAATCCTTCACCTGGAGGAAGGGATGCGTCCAGTCGCCGTACTTGCGGGCGTGGATCGCGACATTACGGCCGGGGATGATGTCGCCCGTCACCGCCATCCGCACCACATCGCCGGTGGCCAGCGGATCGACACCGCCCAGCGCGAGCGTATTCACCCGGTAGTCGATCTGGTCGAGGGGCACGACGGCGACCCCGCCCGGCGTCTTGTTCAGCTCGGCGATGAGCGCGGCGTAGTCGCTCACCATCTTCGGGGATTTCATGCCATCGGGCACGACCCCGTCGATCGCGAGCGGAGAGACCGGCAGGTTGATCGGGCTGCCCACCTCCCGCCAACTGGAAATCGCTCCCTGCAAGAGGGCCTGCACCTGATCGGCGCCGATCCCGTGCAGGGGCAACCGGGGCGAGGTCACCAATGCGGTGCCGTTCGGCAGCTGGACCGTGGAAGCGGTCGGCGGGGCCGGTGTCGCCACCGCCGTCGGGGTGCTCACGACCTCCTGCGCGAAGCGGATCTCGGCGGTCGGGGCGATGGTGGGCGCGGCGGCTGTCCCGGCGCCGCGCAGCCCTCTCGCGCCGAGCACGCCCAAGGCGGTCGCCCCGGCAACGGTGCCCGCGCCGGCGATCAAATGGCGGCGGGAGAGCGAGCGGGGCGCTGCCGGGCGGGCGCCGCTAGATGTGTTGGACGTGTTCTCTGGCTCCCGCGCGTCATCATCGTGAACGCTGGCGTTGGTGTGCTCGGGAGAAGTGTCTGTCACGAAATCATTCCTGTCTGTCAATCGTGGGCGGGCGTCGTCCGGCTCGTCGATTGCTCACCCGCGCCGATTTGTGCGCCAAAGGTAGACTACCGGCCGCCCATCGAACAACCCGTCTCCGGATGACCGTTGAGCGTGACAACGCCCCGGATATCGGGCTTCGCCCGATCGGGTCGACACACGGGTCGCCCCCTACGACCATCACGAACAATGGTGGGTCTATCCCGGGTTCTTCTTGAAGTAATCGAGAATGCCGTCCGCGTAGGCATCGACCAGCAGTTGCTGGTTCTTGGGATCGGCAATGAAGTTCGCGTCGTCCTCGTTCGAGAGGAAGATCGGCTCGCAGATGATCCCCGGCATATTGCTCGGAACCAGCTTCCGGTCCGGCTTATCCACCGCGGGCCCGGTGAGCAGCAGATGCTCCGCGGCGCCGTAGGTATACTTGTCAGCCTCCAGCTCCGAATCGTCCTTCGGCCCGCGCGCCTGGCCGGTATAGCCCGCGTCGTTCATCGCCTGGAACATCCTGCGGTAGACCGACTCGGCAAGCTGCTGGCTCAACTGACCGAACGGACGCGTCGGATAGGTGGTGAAGTAGACCTCGTACCCGCGCGCATCCGGCAATTCCCGCGTTCCGTTGAGATGCAGCGAGATCATGATGTCGGCGTGGGCGTCGTTGCAGACATTGATGCGCGCCTGAATCTCGTCCCAGTCACCGTTCTGCTTGCGGGCGGCATCGTCCCCGCCATCGAAGATCGTGCGGCCATCGCCGTTGACGTCCTCGCCGTAGATGTTGACCGCCTCGCCGCCGGTGCGGGTCATCACGACGGTGATACCCTCGGATTCGAGCCGCTCCTTGAGCATGTAGGCCATGCCAAGGTTCAGCTCCGACTCGTTCAGCGGTGGCCCCTGCGGGGTGCCATCCTGCCACGTGCGCTGGTAGCCGTAATCCCAGCCGCCATGACCAGGGTCGATGCAGACGACCTCCTGATTGTCGCGAGGCGCGGTGGGCTGCTTCTGCGGCGTGCCATTGATCGAGGGGAGTGTGCTGGTTTCCGGAATGACCGCCGTCGGGGAAGGCGTCGGCGTCGGCTTGCCCCCGCCGCCACCGAGCGGGCCGAATGGCGCAAACGCCATCGCGGCCATGACCAGGAAGAGCACCGCCCCGAAGATGATCAGGCGCGTGCTGGGAAGATTCCGGCCGCGGGTGCGATTGCCGGATTCATCGCCCGGCAGATCGGGCAATGCCGGTTGCCCACCGCTCGCCGCTCCCTCGACCTGTGACCGCCAGCGGCGTCCGACCCCACGCCCGCCACCACTGCGCGCGGACGATTCGCCCGTCGATGCACCCCCGGTCTCCTCATCGCCTTCGGGCACCTGACCACGCAGGCGACGAATTGCCTGGCGCTCCTCCTCGGAGAGATTGCGGCGGGGTCCGATCCCCTCCCCGCGATCACCGGCCGCGTTCGCGATCGCCTCACGGTCGGCTGCCTCGCGGGCTTCACGAGCGGCGCGCTCCTCTGCTTCCTTGGCCTCTTTCGCCTCGCGCTCGAGCCGCGCCTGCCGCATCAGCTCCTTCTGCGCCTCGCGCTGGCGTTCGCGCTCCTTGCGCTCACGCTCGCTGCTCCATTTGGAATCGGACGAGCCGAAGTTACCAGGCACGAGGCGTCACCTCGGTAAACGCCGGACAGGCGGCCATCCGCGAGAGCCGGGAGGACGGGGACACCGTCTCCGCTGGCGGAGAGGAAGGATTCGAGAAGACATCGAGGGGAACAATCGGTCCCATGACATGTTCATACGTCAGGGCGGCGAAGGTCTCGGATGTGACCGGCCCGGCCGGTGTCGCCAAGGCGAAGAGCGCCGGAAGCACGTGATTCCGCGGGGCGGAATCGATCGCGCCGCCGAGTGCGCTGTCCGATCCGCGGGCGGACGACAGCAACGCTTCACCGGTCAGCGAGGTGCGACGGAGAAAATCCGACATTGCGGTCGGCATCGGCGAGAAGGTATTCATTTCGTGGGAGATACCCCCAAGCACGAGGTGCAGAGGGCGATCCGCCAAGTGAGGCATGAGGAACACCATACGTGTTGTTGCGAGCGGGCCCAGCGAACGAGCGAGCTGACGGCGACCGCGTGGTGCGACGAGTTCAGCACGATCCCGCACAGTGTATGGTGCCGCGATTCCAGCCAAATCGCAGTACGCGCGGGACAGATACGGAAACGCGGGGAAAGCCCATTCGCCGCTATGCTCGCCAGCATAGGTGATTCGGTCAAAATCTCGCAACTTCCCGCGTGGTGCAAGGATCGATGCATATGTGTAGGGAACGGCCTTGTGCCGTTCCAATCGGGCGAAGCCCGATATCCGGGTTGTCCGACCTCGACGTGCCGGTGCCCAATCCGGGGATATGGCCCTGCGGGCCATCGGAACGGCACAGGGCCGTTCCCTACGAATGACAAAGGCCGTATCATCCACAACACGGGAGGACCATCGAGATCATGATCTTCGAGCGCGGACAAAAGATCGTCTTCATCGGGGCAAGCGTCACCGATTGCGGGCGGCGGGAGGAACACGCCCCCTACGGCAACGGCTACATGGGTCTGGTTCGCGCCTTTGTGGATGCGCGCTATCCGGAACTGGACCTGACCTGGGCGAATCGCGGCATCGGCGGCAACACCGTCCGCGACCTCGCCGCACGCTGGGAGAAGGACGTGGTCGCCGAGCAACCGGATTGGCTCTGTATCCAGTTTCCCACCAACGATGTCTGGCGATTCTTCGGCGACCACCCGGAACAGGGGGTACCGATCGACGAGTACGAGGCAGCCGTCCGCTCCCTGCTGCAACGGGCCGTCGACGGCACGGGGTGCGGCCTTGCCGTGGCCGATCCGCTCTACATCAACGCCGACCGCACCGATCCGATGCGCGCCATGATCGATGCCTACGGCGCTGTCGTGCGGCGCATCGCCGCCAGGTTCGATGCCCGCATCGTCCGCCAGACCGCCGCCTTCGACGCCGTGCTGGCGACGACGGCTCCCGCCGACTGGTCGGACGATCATGTGCATCCCCATCTGCCCGGTCACGCCGTCATCGCGAGCGCGTTCCTGCGCGCACTCGGTTTCTCCCTCGACTGATCTGCTGCTACGATACGCGCCACAGGATCACAGGATTGGTATCGGTCGCAGGCATCAGCAGGAGAGCGAGTGTGATTTTCGAGCAAGGTCAGAAGATCCTCTTCATCGGCGACAGCATCACCGATTGCGGGCGGCGCGATGCCAACGCACCCTACGGCAATGGGTACATGAACCTGGTGCGGGCGTTCGTCACCGCGCGGTACCCGGAGCGCGCCCTGCGCTGGGAGAACCGTGGAATCGGGGGCAATACCGTCCGCCATCTCGCCGAGCGCTGGGAGAAGGATGTCATCGCCGAGCAGCCGGACTGGCTGAGCGTGAAGATCGGCATCAACGATGTCTGGCGCACCTTCGACAGCGGCGGCAACGGCGCGGTGCCAATCGACGAGTACGAGACGACGCTGCGCTCGTTGCTGCGGCAGGCTGTCGATTCCACAAACTGCAAGCTGATCGTCGCCGAGCCCTATATCATCGACGCCGACCGCTCGAACCCGATGCGCGCGATGATGGACGACTACGGGCAGGTCGCCCGCCGGCTTGCCGCCGAGTTTGGCACGATCAACATCCGCACGCAGGAGGCGTTCGACGCCGCCCTCGCCACGACGACGCCCGAGGACTGGGCGGACGACAAGATTCATCCCAACCTGCCGGGCCACGCCGTGATCGCGCTCGCCTTCTTGCGCGCCATCGGCTTCGAGCTCTAGGCATGACCGGTTCTCCGGAGGTTGTGCCGCTGACAGCCGCCGCACTCGACCGCTACCGGGATGCGATCGGCGAGGTCTACAGCGCGGCGTTCAAGGTGGATGCGGCGGAGGGCGAGCAATTCCTGTCCGACGCCCTCGACCGGCACCGCCGCTACCCCGGCTTCATGGGGCGCCTCGCGCTCGATGGGGCCGGCAATGTGCTCGGGTTCGTCTATGGCTACCGGGGTGAGCCGGGTCAGTGGTGGCACGAGCTGGTGCGCCCAGCGCTGGCCCGGAACCGCCAGGAGCACTGGCTGGAAGATGCGTTCGAGCTCGCCGAACTGGCGGTGCATCCGGATGCGCAAGGACGCGGCATCGGCAGCCGCCTGCACGACGATCTGCTCCACGCGGTGCCGCAAGCCCGAGCCCTCCTGAGCGCGCGTCACGGCGACACGCCAGCCATGCGCCTCTATCGCTCGCGCGGCTGGGTGCCCCTGGTGGAGGATTTTCGCTATTTCCCGCAGGGTGAGGAGGTCGTGCTCATGGGTCTCGACCTCGGGGCTTTTCGTCGCTCTTCGCTCCGTGCCTGAGCGCCCCCTTCACTATTTCACCGTCATCCTTCACTGCGTTCAGGATGACGTAAGGGAGAGGGCCAGAATGCGCAGGCGATCTCGCACAGACCGATCCGCCCTCGCCGTCGCCTCACCCGATCAGGGCGGCGTACCGGGCGAGGTCGATATTGCCCCCGCTGATGATGACCCCGACGCGCTTGCCGGCAAACCGCTCGGCGGCACCCCGCAAGCCCGCGAAGCCAAGCGCGCCGGTCGGTTCGACGACCAGCTTCATGTAGGCGGCGCAGAAGCGCATCGCCGCCACGAGCTCATCATCCGTCGCGGTCAGGATATCGGTGGCGTCGCGCCGGATGATCGCGAACGTGAGATCGCCGATCCGCTGGGTCTGCGCCCCGTCCGCGATCGTCTGCGGCGTCTCGATCCGCACGATCGAACCGCCCCTGAAGGAGCGCTGCCCATCGTTGCCCGCTGCCGGCTCCACCCCGTAGATCTCGGCGTTCGGCAAGAGCTCCCTGGTCGCCAGCGCCGTTCCCGCCAGCAGGCCGCCCCCGCCCATCGGCACCAGGATCGCATCCAGCTCGCCCACCTCCTCGATCAGCTCCTTCGCGGCGGTGCCCTGCCCGGCGATGATGTCCGGGTGATCGTACGGTGGAATCAGGGTGAGCCCGCGCGAAGCCGCCAGCTCCCGCCCGATCGCCTCCCGGTCCTCGGTGTAGCGGTTATAGGTGATCACCTCGCCCCCGTAGGACCTGGTCGCGGCGACCTTCATCGCCGGCGCGTCCTCCGGCATGATGATCGTCGCCGGGATGCCGAGTTCCTGCGCGGCGAGCGCGATCGCCTGCGCGTGGTTGCCCGATGAGAAGGCCACGACACCCGCCGCCCGCTGCTGATCGTCGAACTGGGAGAGGGCATTGAGGGCGCCGCGAAACTTGAACGCTCCCATCCGCTGCAGGTTCTCGCATTTGAAGAAGACGCTGGCGCCCAGCTCCCGGTCGGCGATCCGGGAGGTCAGTACCGGCGTCTGATGCGCGCTGCCATCGATCCGGGCCGCCGCCGCAACGACATCGACGTATTCGGGAAGCTCTGCAATCGCGTCCATCGTGCTCCTCAATGCTGGTTGCTGACCGAATCATGGCCGCCCATGCGGCGATCCGGACTCATGACTGGAGGATACACGCGACGCATGAAGGCGGCGACCTATCCCACCGCATCCGGATCGAAGGCATAGGGCAGCAGGTCGTTCGCCCAGACCATCGACTTCCAGGCCCCGGGTGGTCCCACGATATCGAGGTCGACAGCCGCGATCGTCTCCAGCGGCTCGGCAGAGCGCACGGCGAGCAGATCCGCATAGGCACGATCCGAGATCGCCGAGGTCAACGTCTCCCAGCGCTGGGGCACGATCTCCGTCGCGAGATCTGTATCGTCCACGGAATCCATCACCAGCCGGCTCTGGACGAATCCCCGATGAGCTGGTTCCTCGCCCGCCGGCGTCGCGCTGACGCCCGCCGTCAGCCCCATCACGAGCAGTTGCGGAGCGGGCAGCGGCCCGAACTCGGCATCGGCGTCGGCAAGGGACTCCGGGACCGGTGCGTCGCGGAGGACCATTCGGCCCGCGGACAGATCCTCACCCGCCGTCGCCATCACCGCGACGGTATCATCCTGCAATGTCGCAAGCGCCTCCGCCAGCCCCGGCGTGCCGGCCAGCGAGTCGCCACCCCCGGCCGCGAGTGTCGCGATCGCGTCGAGCGTATCGAAGCGAGGCGTGAAGACGAGCGTGCCGTCTTCCATGATGAGGGCGTTGTTCAGCCGCCCAATCGTGATGCGCTGGGCCGGATCGTCCGGGGAGAACTCGCCGTTCTCGCCGTTTGTCCACGCCTCCTGACCGGTCGCGGTCGTGTTGCGCCTGTACCCGGCGGCCTCCCAATGCCGTGGGAGCGCCTCCAGGTCGATCCCGCCCTGGAGGAAGATCGCCTGCCGGCGGGCGCTGCCGACAAGCATCGTCCGCTCGGCGCTGAAGGCGCTGAACCCGAAGAGATCGATGAACTCCTCCGACAACGCGAAGCGATACGGCTCGGTTTCCACCGGAACCACGTTCAGGGCGTTGAAAAATCCTTCCGGCAGATCGCTGCCGGCTCCCTCGTACGGCTTCACCCCGAGTGTGGCAAGCTGCGCCCGCACGTCGACGTAGGCGAACATCGGTTGGGCGGCCATGCCCTCTTCCTGAATCAACACGCTCGGTGGCGTCATGGCGAGCAGCCGGAGAAGCTCCGATCGCGTCTGGCTCGCATGCGCCGGCCGGTTCGGCGGGGTGCTCGGGTCCTCGGTTGCGCCGGCGCGGGCGCCGATCGCGAGACTCGATGCTGCCGCCAGCGTCATGCCAAGCAGCATGCGGCGGGTGACACCGGACCGTGAGACGCGAGAATCAGGCGAGAACTGTGGCATCGTGCATCCTTGGTAAGGAGAGGGGCGTGTATCGGGGCCAACGACGGCTATTGATACAACGCCCGGCTCATCCCTATGTGAAATGGACGACGAGGGATTCCGCATCGCTCCTGTGCGAGAATCGGGACAACAGGCACTCCGGCCGACCACGACGATGCACTTCGACCCGGCAGAGAGGAATCACTCCATGGCTTCTTCCACAGGCATCACGTCCGCCACCGCCACGCACGACGCCCCCGTTGTCGATACCAGCCACAGCGCCCACGCCCGGCACCGCCCCGTCCCCCTCGGCAATGTCCGCCTGACCGATGATTTCCTCGCTCCCCGGATTCGCATCAACCGCGATCTCACCATCCCCTCGCAGTTCGAGCACCTGGTGACCACCAACCGCTTCCGCAATTTCGAGCGGGTGGCGGGCACGTTCGATGGCCCCTTCGACGGCATCTACTTCAATGACTCGGATGTCTACAAATGGCTGGAGGCCGCCTGCTCGGCGCTGGCGGCGGCGGAGCCCGGCGATACCGTCAGCGACGATGACCTTCGCGAACTAATCGACATCGCGATCGGGCACATCGCATCGGCACAGGACGAGAACGGCTACCTCAATACCTACTTCTCGGTCGATCGCGTCGATGAGCGGTGGTCAAACCTGCGCGACATGCACGAGCTCTACTGCGCCGGCCACCTGATCCAGGCCGCGATCGCTCATCATCGCGCGACGGGGAGCGATCGCTTGCTGACGATAGCGACGCGCCTCGCCGACCTGATCTGCGCGACCTTCGGGCCGGAATCCGAGGGCAAGCGTGAGCAGGCCGATGGCCATGAGGAGATCGAACTGGCGCTGATCGAGCTCTACCGCACGACCGGCGACCTGAAGTATCTCGATCAGGCGTGCTTCTTCATCGATGTGCGCGGGCACGGCAGGATCGGCGGCAGCGATTACCACCAGGATCGGATTCCGGTCGCCGATCAGTCGGTGATGGTCGGCCACGCCGTGCGGGCGGTCTATCTCAACGCCGGGGCCGCCGATCTGGTCGCGGAGCAGGGAGACCCGCAGCTTCGCGCCGCGCTCGACCGGATGTGGGCCAACATGCTCACCCGCCGGATGTACATCAGCGGCGGCATCGGATCCCGCTGGGAAGGCGAGGCCTTCGGCAAGGACTTCGAGCTGCCGAATGGGCGTGCCTATGCCGAATCCTGCGCGGCGATCGGCGCCATCATGTGGGCGTGGCGGATGCTGATGCTGGAGGTCGAGGACAACACGCGCTACGCCGACTACATCGAGCATGCGCTCTACAACGCGGTCCTGCCGGGACTCTCGCTCGACGGGCAATCCTACTTCTACCAGAACCCGCTGGCCGACGACGGCACGCACCGGCGCCAACCCTGGTTTGGCTGCGCCTGCTGCCCGCCGAATATCGCGCGCGTGCTGGCCCAACTGCCGGGCTACTTCTACTCGGTGACATCGCGCCGCTTCCCGGAATCGGACGGTCGCCACGACATGGTCTGGACGCACCTCTACGCCGATGGCACCGCCACCATTCCGCTGCACGCGGGCGGCGCGGTGACGCTGAAGCAGACGACGCGCTACCCGTGGGACGGTGATGTCGCGATCGAGATCGCCGACCTGCATGAGGCGGGTGACTTCACGCTCTACCTGCGGATTCCGTCATGGGCGCAGGGCGCGACCGGCGATATCAACGGTGAGCCGCTGCCGCCTTCGGAAACGGCTGCCGGGCAGTACGCGATGATCCGCCGGGTCTGGCAGGTCGGGGATGTCGTGCATCTGCGCTTCCCGATGCCGGCGCGGCGCGTGGTCGCTCATCCCCGTGTGCGAGACGATGCCGGGCGCGTGGCCCTGCTGCGCGGTCCGCTTTTGTACTGTGTCGAGGCCGCGGACAATCCGATCGGAGACGTGCGCGACTTCGTGCTGCCGGATGAGGTCGCGATTGTAGCGGCGCAGCGACCGGAGCTGCTCAACGACGTGATGGTGCTGACGGCCGATGCGGAGGTCGAATCGGCGGCGCCGGGCTGGGAGGGCGCGCTCTACCGGGAGCTCGGCGCGGCCGCGCGTGACCGGGCAGGCCGCTCGCAGATCAGCCTCACGGCGATTCCGTATTACGCATGGGCGAACCGGGGTGCCGGCCCGATGACCGTCTGGATCAAGAGGGCATAACGCATTCCAACTGGATCGCCACTGGCGACGGACCGACAACCCTGAGA
>JBARWF010000061.1:0-7042 GCA_049646645.1 Thermomicrobiales bacterium | reverse complement strand
TCACAAGACCTCGCCCTTCTCATGTGTCTGCCTGGGAGTCTGAGACCGGTCAGGCGTACTTGAACCAGTAGATACCCACGGTGATGAGGATGGCCGTCGGGTAGATCACGCGAATCAGGAGATCGAGCTTCTTGACTCGCGCAAACCGCTTCGCCTTGTAACTGCGGTCCACCGCGATATTGAGCAGCACCAGCATGGCCGCCAGTGCGATGTAGAGGTAGTATCCCCACTCGATCGACACGGTGTAGCCGATGTCCGGCAACTGGTTCGAGATCGCGCCGAGCATGACGGATGAGGTCAGCAGTGCCGTGATCGAGAAGCTGATGCGCGTTCCCGCCTGTTCAGCCGGGAACCAGAGCGCGATGTAGGTGACGAGCGCCAACAGCGCGAGCGGCAGCAGATTCTTGATCAGGAAGCTGACGACGTTCCTGCCGAGATCGATGCCGGCGCGGAACTCCGAGAACTGGACGAGTCCGATTGTGTCGTAATCGTCCGCGGTCGACGTGATCGCGACCTGCGTGAAGTCGACGCCATCAACGGTCCAGCTCGGGATGCGGTTGAACGGACGTGATTGATCGAATCCACTGACCAGGCGCTCGCTCTGCGGCATGGTCAGAACCGCGACGTCGGGAACGTAGACGATATCCGTCTGCGTCAGGATCGGATTCTGCAGCCGAATCGTAAGATCGTGCCGGTCCCAGGGATAGCTCTCGAAATTCATGGGTTCGGCAAAGGTGCCCTGCACGCGGAAGAGCTTGTAATTCAGCCCGTCGGCGCTGGTGGACGATTCGAGCGGATCGCCTAGGCCGAGCCCGGAGTTGGTTGCATTGGTGAAGATGACATCGAGCGGGGCATCATCACCCAGGTATCGGAGGTAGATGAAGAAATCAGCGGTGTAGGTTTGCTTCGCCGTATCAAGGTCGCGGAGCTCGATCATCTCGAGACCGACGTATGCCACACGGTACTGCCGGTAAAGGTCGTCGCCGACCTGGACAGCGCGACCGGCCTTGATCTCCGCGTCCACATCGTATTGGGTGGGATTCTCGACGAGGCGGTATTGGATCGGTGCGCTTGTCAGGATGCCTTGCTTGAACAAGCCGATGGAGAAGCTTTGCGGCGCGGTGCCATTCGCTTCGAAATAGAGGAGGCCGGAGAGGCCCCGCAAGGCGGTTTCCTGACTATTGATGGCGCGCAATTGCTCGGCGACGAGTTTACGGTCGTTGGCGATGTCGCTCGCCTTTCCGGAGAGTGAGGCGTTCCTGATCGCGGTGACACCGGCGGTGACGGCATCGTAGACCTTGGCACCGCGCCAGCCCGGCGATGAATCATAGGCCTCGAAATAGGCCCTGTCGAACGCCAGTGCATCACCGCCGACGCTGTCGTAGATGAGCGGCGAGATGGCGTAGATCCCCTCGGTGAAGAATCCCGGAGTCGCGCGCTCCTCCGGCTCGTCGGCAAACAACTGGGCAAATCGATTACTGCCGATCGATTCGCTGCCGAACAAAGGCGGGTTCAGTCCATTGCGCCGGATCGCCAGAACGACATCATGCGCATCTTCCTGAGTCAGCGCGAGGACGATGGTGCCAGCGTCCGAGTCCTTCGCGATGCCGTCAACGATCGCCTGGATCGCGGCGTCGCGATTCTCGGTTGTCAGTTCCCAGGTGTTCTTGATCGTGCCCTTGCTGGCGAAATCGGATTTCAGCGTGGTGTGCAGCGTTTGCTCGTAGAGACCAGGACCAACGATGACGCTGATCGTGTCGGCTTTGACGACTTGCTGCAAGTAGGTCGAGAGCAGGCTAGCCTCGGTCGAATTGTTGAAGATGGTGCGGAAGTAGTACGGGTTCTCCGCGAGCTCATCGGCGGTTGCCTGCCCGGTGATCGCGACGAGCCCTGCTTCCTGGTAAATGGGCGATGCAGCGAGCGATGTCGAGCTCGTTCCATGGCCGATGACCGCGAGGATACGTGAATCGTCGACGATCTCCTTCGCCCGTTCGACCGCCAGATCCGGGTTGTTCTCGTCGTCGAAGACGAGCAACCCGAGCTTCATGCCCTTGTGCGTGCGGTTGAAGGCATCTACCGAGAGCTGGGCACCGTTGGCCATCTGGTCCCCGACCGGGCTGCTTGGACCGGACATCGGGCCGACGACCGCTACGAAGCGCTCTGGACCGTCGTCCTGGACCGCCCAGAATCCAATGGCGATCGCGCCGACCAGGATGAGGGCCAGCAGAATCGTGAGCCACAACCATGGCGAGGTCGTGCGCGCGGATGCCGATCGTGCGGTCGGCTCCCGCCCGGCATCGGCTTCTCGCTTTCTCACGGGGCGAACGCGAGCGTGTGGCAGGCGCACGCGGGGGACGACACGGATCGATGAGGAGGGCGTGCGGAAGCTGGGGGGCACCGGTGGGTGGTCGAGATCTGAGATCTCCTGAGGGATCTTCGGCTTGACGCCGGAGAGTTGGCTCCGCTTGGCGTTGCCGATAGAGTCAGGATTGATGTGATGGGCGCGATTGAGACAGTAGCGTTGTTCTTCCGGATCGTCAGCGACTTCGGCGAACCAGAGCCATGCCAGCTCGCTCGCCGGATCCATCAGTAGCGCCTGGGCGAAATGCCGTTTTGCCCTGTCGTTGTTCTGCTCCCGATGCGCGGCGATACCGCGATTGATGTGTCCGAGTGCCGATTGAGGATCGCTGTCCACCAGTAGTATCCCTTGCTCCTGGAATAGAGAATGCCGCAGAGGTGCCTACACAGCAGTTCGGTGCTCCTCCGCCCGCGGCAAGCCGCGACCAGACAATCACCGAATTTCCGTGCGCATGAAAGCGTTCGATGCACATTGAACGAACGGGATCATCCTAAATCAACTTTTGGGATTGGGCAATTCTCTTTCTGGCAATTGACATTTCCCGAGGGACAGTCTCCTGAACGAAGTGCAGGGAGACGGGAAGTGGACAACCCAGCGAGAGGCGAGCGCCCCGGACCTGGACAAGGGCCGACCTTGCAGACAGCATGTTATCCCCCCGCTCCTCGGCGCTCAGAGTCGCCAGAAGCGGCGGTGCGCTTCCAGCGCTGCCGTGATGGCAGCCTGCGAATCGAGCCCGATCATGCGGGAGGGAGGCATCGATTCCGCTCGGGGTCCATAGGGCTCCTCGACCGGCAGGGTACCGTTGATCCCCTCGCACAATCCCTCGCCGATCGCGGCCGAGCAGTAGGGCGCGTAGATGTCACTGTATCCGCCTTCGAGCGCGATGACGAGCCGACTCGCGCAGATCTCGTCGGCGATATCGCGCAACTGGCGGGTCATGGCGCGGTAGGCGGCCGTCGTCAGCGACATCCGCCCCAACGGATCCTGCACACTCGCATCCTGGCCAGCGGAGACCATGATCAGGTCTGGTGCGAACTGGCGGAGAATCGGCTCCACAATCTGGTCCATTACCGCGAAGTAGGCGCGATTGCCGCTTCCCGCCGGCAGGGGGACGTTGACGGTTGCTCCCTCGCCGGCCTCGTCGCCCACCTGGTCGAGCTCGCCCCAGCCAACGGGAAAGAGATCTTCCTGGTGAATGGAGATGAAGAGGACCGAGGGATCGTCGTAGAAGGCGTCCTGGGTTCCGTTGCCGTGGTGCACATCCCAATCAACAATGGCCACCTTTTCCACGCCATGCACCCGTTGTGCGTGCCGGGCAGCCACGGCGACATTGTTGAAGACGCAGAATCCCATGCCCCGGTCCGATACCGCGTGATGACCGGGTGGCCGTACGAGGGCGTAGGCATGATGCACGTCCTGCCGCATCACGGCATCGACTCCCGCGATCACGCCGCCGACCGCCAACCGCGCGATGCGGTCTCCGCCGCGGCCGATCGGTGCTCCAACACCGGTGTCGCCGCCCGTCTTGGCGATCTCCTGGACGCGGGCGATGTGCTCCCGGGTGTGATACGCCTCCAGCATCGCGTTGTCCGCTTCGAAGGCGAGGATACGCTGCATAACGTCCGCCAGCCCGAAGAGATCGAGCAGATGTTTCGAGCGCAGGACGATGGCCGGGCTGGAGAGGTGGGGCACCGGCTCCGCGAAGGGGTAGGGCTCGCGGTAGCCGATCAGATAAGGTCCCGAATTGTGCATCAGGTATCGGTCGTCGAAGATAAGCCCGACACGTCGATCGCGACGAGGGATCATGCGATGAACTCCTCCTGGCATCCGGTGGTCGCGGCCACGTTGGATGCCGGTGCATGGCGCAGCCGGGGATGCAAAGAGGCGCTTCCAGTGGAAGCGCCTCTTTGCGGTGATCTCATCGGACGGCCGGGTGCCGTTACCAGGAAACGGCGAGGGCCATCTGGTCCATCACGCTCCAGATCGAATCGAAGGTTCCCCAGTCGTAGTAGTGAAGCGTCCCCGTGCCCGGATCGGAGACATAGACGCCGCCATCATCGTAGCCATAGACGACCACGACGTGATCGCCGGCGGTCACCTGATAGGTCGTGCCATCGCTGGCGGTCGGGTAGATGCTCTGATCGCCCCACAGGCCGATCCAGACGAGCGTCGGCTTGCCCTGATCAATCGCGTTGATCAGGTTCTCGTGCCCCCCGTAGAAGACCTCGCCGTTGAAACCGAACTGGTTCAACGCCGGCACCAGGGCCTCGGCGTAGACGCCGTAGTCGTCCGTGCCGCCCCAGACGCCGTTGATGTTGCCGCGATAACCCCAGTGCGGATTATCGTTCCAGCCGACAATGTCATCGAAGTCGTATTCGGAGATCCAGTTGCCCAGCGCGCCGGTCGCGATCGAGAGCGAGGCATACTCGCAGCTCAGTGGCCGCTGCTGCTGATAGGCGGAGATATTCGGAATAATGACGGCGCCGCTGCTTTCGGCACTCGCACTGCTCGCCCCAGCATCGACGTTGTCGGTCGAGCTGACCGGGACGTCGCCACTGAAATCGACGACCTGCACATCGCCGTCGCAGCTCTCGCCATCGACCATGACGGTCTTGCCACCAACGTAGGCGCCGTTGACATGGAGCTCAAGCCACATCTTGTCGCCCGCGGCGGCACTCGACGTGTCGTAACTGAGGTAGGCAACGCCGGAGTCGTCGGTCACGCCGCGATCACTGCCGACCACGTCTCCGGTTGCGTCGACCGTCAATGCCAGCGAGACATCCGTGCCGGCGCTGGCAGCGCCATCCTCATGCAGTTCGACGACAACGCCGACATTGCAACCCGGCGCGGGATGCGTGGTGTCGATCGTGGCCCATGCCGCGACAGACGCGGACTGGGCGAGTGTTCCCGGAGCAGCGATCGGCGCGCACATCGCCAGGGCAATGCCGCTTGCGATCACGGCGCGGCTCAACATCCGGCGCATAGTTTCTCCTCCAACCCCCAGCGGGTTCATAGATATCGGCACTGCCATTCATCGATCGCACCGTTGGTGCTTCGGTTGCTGTCCCCACGTCGCAACTATCGGCCCAAGCGATGAATCGCTCCGCGAGCGGAGCCAGAGCAGTCGAACGATTCCGACTGTACCAATAAAACGCTGGAGGCGCTACCCGGTTTCGCCCAGGCGTGACTAAGAGTCCACTCGGAAGTCGATTCTCCGGGACGTACGTACACTGCTGATAGAACTTTCGGCGCATGACGCACCAATCGGGGGACTGTGTATCGTGAATAGCTGCCCGGATTCGTGCCGCTTGGGCAAGGGTCGGGTCTGGGGCACCTTCTCAGGTGGAATACTGGTCGGCGGTGAGGTCCTCGCCGAGGAAGTGACGCCTGGCCGCCTCGTCGGCGACGAGCCCATCCGGGCCAGTGGCGAAGATCGCGGCGAAGCCACCGGCCGTCGGATCGATGGCGCGGGCGGCGGCGACCCGCGCGCGCAGCGCATCCGCCTCCGGTCCGGATTCCGTGACCAGCGGGCCGGACCAGTGCGCGTGCTGGTGCAGCACGTCGAAATACGCCGTGCGATGCGCGGCGTAGGCAGCCGGGACCTCGCTCCAATCGCTGCTCTCGCGAAGAAGGGTGCGGAGCTCGCGAATATCCCGGAAGACGAGCGAGAGGCCGTGCCCCTGGCTCGGGTCGTTCGATCCCGCCGCATCCCCGATCAGCACCACGCTCTCCGCATGGATGCGGTCGGCGACGATCTCCGCATTCGGGAAGAAGCCGGCCGGCCCCGCACTCGTCCATTCGCCGATTGCGCCGGGGGGAAGCACGGATGCGACACTGGCCATGATCGTCTCGGGCTGTGGGGCTCGTTGCTGCGCTTCGGCGACCTCGGTCGGGCAGATGTAGTAGAGACGGTTCGTGCCACCCACCTGCGGGAAGATCATCACGAATCCTTCATCGAAATAGGCCTGGTGGGCCGAATCCGGCGCCAGGTCGATACCGCTGACGATGGCGCCGCCGATCGCGTGGTGGATGGGGTCGCGGCGACCTGTGCCGCCGATCCACGTGCGGAGGGCGCTGCGCTGGCCATCGGCGCCGACCAGGAGCCGGCAGGTCACGTCGAACGAGTCCCGATCGGTGGTGATCGTGAGCCCGATGCGACCGTTCGCGCGCCTGGGCTCGGCCGTGGCTGGCCGGTAGACATCGACGCCGGCCTCGCGCGCGGTGTCGAGCAGGGCTTGCTGGAGACGGGGGTGCCGGACGCTGATCTCACCCGGACTGCCGGGGAAGAGCTCCGCCCACGCGAACGATTCGCTCTCCTGCCCGTCGCGGTAGCGGGTCCATCTTGGGAGTTCCTGCCCCCCGGCGCGGTCGATCACGACATCCCGGAGCCCGAGGTTTGTCAGCTCGCGCACGCCCCACGGATGGATGCTCTCGCCCCGGATCCGGTCGCGGAAGGTCGCTTCGCGTTCGACGAGGGCGACATCGAATCCGTCGCGCGCCAGTGTCAGCGCAAGCGCGCTTCCCGCTACGCCGCCACCGAGGATGGCGACATCGACTATCCGGCGGCCTGCCTGTGGAGAGGGGGGGTGAGTGTTCAAGGATGCGTCCCACTGATCGTCATGCTTGCTGGAGTCGTCGACACAGGGTACCAGACGCGAGCCTGCACGGAGACAGAGAGAGGAC
>JBARWF010000060.1:0-58198 GCA_049646645.1 Thermomicrobiales bacterium | reverse complement strand
CCCGCCGTCGTAGGCGATGCGACCGTGGTTGACGATCATCACGCGCGAGCAGAGCGCCTCGATATCGTCCATGTCGTGACTGGTAATCAGGATCGTCGTCCCACGCAGCCGGTTCACATCCGCGAGGAAGGTGCGTACCCGCGCCTTGGCGACGACATCCAGGCCGATCGTCGGCTCGTCGAGGAAGAGTACCTGCGGCCGGTGCACGAGCGCCGCCAGCAACTCCATCTTCATTCGCTCGCCCAGGGAGAGTTTGCGGACCTGAACGCGCAGCAGATCCTGCACATCCAGCAGCGTCGCCAATTCGTCGACGCTCTCGGTGAAGACCGCATCGCCGAGGCCGTACATCTCCTTGTGGAGCAGCAGGCTTTCCATTGCCGGCACATCCCACCAGAGCATCGTCTTCTGCCCCATCACCAGCGCGATGCGGCGCAGGTACTCGGTCTGCCGGTCGAACGGCCGGTAGCCGAGGACATGCACCTCACCACCGCTGGGGTGAAGCAGGCCGGTGAGCATCTTGAGCGTGGTCGTCTTGCCCGCGCCGTTCGGACCGAGCAACCCGACGATCTCGCCTCGCTCGATCGTGAAGTTCACGCGGTCGACCGCGAGCCGGGTCTCCGTTTTCCGGCGCAGGACGCTCCGGAAGGCGCCGGCCAGGCCGGGTGCCTGCTTATGGAAGGTATAGGTCTTCGTGAGATTGGTCGCTTCGATCGCCCGGGACGCCGTTGCCCGTTCGGATTGCTCCGAACGCACAGCGATGCCAGGAACTGCCTGCATCATCACATGCACACTCGCTTTGCCGAGATGGATTCGGATCGATCTGATAGAGGCCGGGAAGTGCATCCACGCTCGGTGGGGGACGCACGACCTCATCCCGGACCGACGGTCGTCGGCGGGACGCGATCAGATCGCAAGAGCGGTTGCGGACCTAATGGCCGCGGTTGTTGGGGTGGCTGTGATTACAGCAGGCGTTATCCATAATCTTGTCGCTTTCATGCGGCGCATGCAGCGCGTCTGTCGACGATGAAATCATCCTAGCACAGCCGCGCAAGGACGGGATCGCGGCGATCACATGCGCGGAAAGCGAATCCGGCGTGGTCGGGTGCGGTAGAGCAGGAGGGCGAGCAGCATGAGCAGGAACGACGGCCCTGCCAACAGCGCGCTGATGCGGAGTTGCTCGGAGCGCGTCGCCAACTCACGATCGACGGTCCACCACTGGGCTGAGCTGGCGAGAGCCAGGACGAAGGCGAGCAGGCTGGCGAGCAGGGCGATGCGCGTGGACCTGAACTGGGCTCCTCCCGCAACGACGAGGAAGAACGGGCCGACCGCCATCGTGAGCACCAGCGGCGTGGGGATCGGACCGTCGACGGCGATCGCCCAGACCAGCACGGCTGCAGCCACTGCCGCCGACGCGAGGGCGCCAGTCAGCAGCAACGCCCGCAGGACCCAGCGTCCCCATGGCTTGCGCTGCGGTGAGAAGTACAGGGGCACGAAATCCTGCTCGTCGTTGGAGCCTGGCAAAGTTGAATGCAAGTTGGTCCCTTCCGGGCCCTGCACGATGATGGGAACATCGCGGGGAAATCAAGCGTACCGGTTCTTGGCAGGACCCCGGGGAAGCAGGCGGCCTATGACGTTGGTTCCCCTCAGTGATCCGATTGTACCAAACGCATGCTTTTTCTCAACCCTGCGGTCCCGGGAACATGCTCCGGCATGCATAACCATTGGCCGTCTGGGGGGGGAGTTGAGGGCGATCCCCCTGCAACCGGCTTCTTCCGCCCGGTCTGCGGCCTTACTCCGGCGCGGCTGCTGGAATGACAAGGGACATGAGAAGGGCGGGAGCCGGAACGCTCCGATGGCCCCTCTATCCAACCCGGCGCATACTGTATACACTTCCGGCCAGCAGACACCCTATTTGCCGATCGCCACGTCCTGACCGCGACGCGGCGCGCAACATGAAACTCGGAGGAGTCAATCGCCGTGTCCGACGCCAAGACCGCCCGGATCGACGCCTTTCGCCGCGATCACTTTGGCATGTTCATCCACTGGGGGCCGTATAGCCTCCGCAGCATCGAGGCTTCCTGGCCGCTCTTTCGTGGCACCGTGCCCTGGGCCGACTACGAATCCATGGCGGACCACTTCGACCCGCAGCGCTTCGATCCCGCATCGTGGGCGCAACTTGCCAAGGATGCGGGCGCCCGCTACATGGTGCTCACCACCAAACACCACGACGGCTATGCGCTCTGGGATACGAAGTTGAGCGATTACTCCAGCGTGCAGCGAGCCGCCGGCCGCGATTTCGTCACGCCGCATGTGGACGCATGTCGCGCCGCCGGGCTCAAGGTCGGCTTCTACTTCTCGCTCTGCGACTGGCATCACCCCGACTACCCGTTCGAACTGACGAACTCGCACCATGTGCGCGCCGAATCCAGCTACACGCCCGGCTCACCGGGTACGATTGCCGAGGATCCCGCCCGTTGGGAACGCTACCTCGCCTTCATGCACGGGCAGGTGCGGGAATTGCTCACGAATTTCGGGCCGATCGATCTCCTCTGGTTCGACGGCCACTGGGAGCATACGCCCGAGGAATGGCGCTCCGCCGAGCTGGAGCGCATGATTCACGAGCTCCAGCCGCAATGCGTGGTCAACAACCGGATCGGCAGCGACGAGCTCGCGGATTACGTGACCCCGGAGCAGCACGTCCCGGTCTCGCCGCCCGACTACGCCTGGGAGACGTGTCTCACCATCAACCAGACCTGGGCCTACAATGCGCGCGACCGCGCCTACAAATCCGCGATCGAGCTGATCGCGACGCTGGCGGAGGTCACGGCCAAGGGCGGCAACCTGCTGCTCAACGTCGGTCCCACGCCGGATGGGGAGATCGCACCCGAACTCGCCTCTCGCTGGCGTGTGATCGCGGACTGGATGCGGGCGAACGGCGAATCGATCCTCGAGGCCGGGCCGGGGCTGCCGCCAGGCGCCTTCTACGGCCCCTCGACCGGCAATGACCGGGCCATCTACCTTTTTCTCTTCGGACCGGTGAACGGCGATGTGATACGCGTGCGCGGGCTTGGTCGTACTGTCCGCGCTGCTTCCGTTCTCGCGACCGGGCAGCCGCTGGAGATGGATCAGGATGGCGATCACCTCGCCGGAGGGATCGTCCGTGTCACCGTCCCCGCCGCCCTGATCGACCCGCTCGCGACCGTCGTCAAGCTCGACCTCGCCTGAGTCGCGTCATGACGACCCTCCGCGTCGCCTTGATCGACGGCCCGACCTACGCCCCGCTCTACGATGTGATCCCGGTCTTTACCGCGCAGACCGGGATCGAGGTTGAGATTGTGGCCCGGCTGCCGCATGCCCCGCTCAACGCGCTCGTTCAGGCGGAGATGGATGGCGATGCTCTCCCCTTCGACCTGATCTCGACGCATATCAAATACGCGCCGTCCCAGGCGGAGGCGCTGTTGCCGCTCGACGATCTGCTCACGGAAGAAGAGCACGCGGCATTCCTGCCGGCGCCGCTCGCTCAATGCCGCTTCCGGGGCGAGCTCATCCAGCTCCCGCGCCACACCGATACACGGCTGCTCGCCTACCGGCGAGACTGGTTCGATGATCCCGCGATGCAGGCCGATTTCGCCGCCAAGCACGGACGTCCACTCGACGTGCCGCGCACCTGGGACGAGCTCGCGGACGTCGCTGCGTTCTTCACCGCACCGCCGAATCGCCGCGGCTTCGCCTTTACCGGCCAGCCATCGGGTCTCTTTGGCGCGTTCTATGAGCTGCTCAATTCTGCTGGCGGTGGCCTCTTCGATGGGGAGGGCAAGCCGGATCTGACATCGGATGCCGCCCGGTGGGCGCTCGGCTACCTGCGCGATCTCCACGTCACCCGCCGCGTGACGCCCGCTGCGACACTCGATTGGGACTTTGCTGAGGTGACCTCCGCCTTCATGCGCGGCGAGGTCGCGATGATCGGGGATTGGCCGGGCTCCTTCGGCCTGATCGGCGATCCCGAGCGCTCGACGGTCGCCGACCGTTTCGATGTTGCGCTCTATCCGCTCGGACCGGCCGGGTTGCGCCGGGTCTATTCGGGATCGCACTCCTTCGCGCTCACCCGCTCCTGCCGGGATGTTCCCGCCGCGCTCGCCCTGCTCCGGACGTTGACGGGTGTTGATGCCCAACTGATCGAGGGCCGGCGGGGCGCCGTTCCCACGCGGCGCGATGTCACCGATATCCTCCAAAGAGAGGCGACATCACCCGGTGAGCGTCACCGGCGAAAACTGCTGGCGGAGACGATCGCGACGTCGATGATCTCGTTTCCGCCGCTGGCGACCTACCCGCTGCTGGAGGAGACTGTCTGGCCGCTGCTCGACGCCGCTCTCCGCGAACGGCGTTCCGTGCGGGATGCGCTCGCCCTCGCCCAGTCCCGTGTCGCCTCCGACCCCCGGATGGCCCTGTGATCAACGGGACGATATTTCGAGCTTTTTCCGTCATTTGATCCCCTCTTAACGTCATTTCGAGCGAAGTCGAGAAATGACGGTGGAGCCGCTGTCTTCTGAAAGGATCTTGTCAATGCCAACCACCATCACCGCGCTCACGACTGACGACCGCCGCTTCCCGCTCCAACCCGGCGAGGGCTCGGATGCCGTGCATACCAATCCCGTCTACGCCTACGCTGTGACCAGGCTCCATACGAACGAGACGCTCACCGGCACCGGTCTCGCCTTCACCCTTGGTGGGGGCAATGAGCTCGTCACCCAGGCCATCGATCTCCTCGGCGCATCGCTCGTCGGCCAGGAGATCGAATCTCTGATGGCTGCCTTCGGCGAGACCCAACGCGCTCTCGCCAATCACCCCCAGCTGCGCTGGCTCGGGCCGCACAAGGGCGTCGTTCATCTCGCCCTCGCCTCCATCACCAACGCCTGTTTCGACCTCTGGGCCAAATCACGCGGCGTCCCGCTCTGGCAACTGCTGCTCGATCTCACCCCCGAACAGCTCGTCGCCACATTGGACCTCTCCTACCTCGAAGATGTCCTGACGGCGGAGCAGGCGACGCGTCTCCTCGCCGCTTACCTTCCGACACGCGAGGAGCGGATGGGTATCCTCGACCGCGGGTACCCCGGCTACGACACATCCGCCGGATGGTTCGGTTACAGCGATGACCGCATCCGCGCCAATGCCGAGCATGCCGTCGCCAACGGCTTCACCGCGCTCAAGCTCAAGGTCGGCCACAAGGATCCGGCGCGGGATATCGCGCGGGCCCGGCTGGTCCGCCAGACGGTGGGCCCCGACGTCCGCCTGATGGTGGACGCCAACCAGCAGTGGACGCTGCCGCAGGCGCTCGCGATCTGCGCCGAGCTCGCCGATCTCGATCTCTTCTGGGTGGAGGAACCGACGCATCCGGACGATGTCGTGGCTCATCAGGCGCTGGCAGCGGCGATCGCCCCGACGAAGCTCGCGATCGGGGAGCACGTCGCCAACCGGATCGGGTTCAAGAACTACCTGCAGGTGAACACCGCCGGCTTCGTGCAGGTCGATTGCACCCGCGTGGCCGGGGTCAGCGAATTCCTCGCCGTCAGCCTGCTCGCGCGGCAGTTCGGGATCCCGGTCGTGCCCCACGTCGGCGACATGGGGCAGATCCACCAGCACCTGGTGCTCTTCAACCACATCGGGATGGGGCACGAGGCGCTCTTCCTGGAGTACATCCCGCATCTGGCAGCGCATTTCACCGAACCGGCCCGCGTCGAAGGCGGTCGCTACCTGACACCGCGAGCCCGCGGCGCGTCTTCCGACCTCCGCGCCTGAAGAAGGAGGACCCGGATACCTCGCAGGGAGAGAGCTTGTCTCTCTCCGATGGCCCGCAGGGCCATATCCCGACCGGTTCGATGACCGGAACGCCTCGATTCCGGGACGCCTCGGCTATCGGGCTCCGCTCGATCGGGCGGACAACCCCTCCGGGGGTCCGCCCCTACGACACGACGGCACCGGACCGACCGCATCGCGGGACCGATGCCCCCGCCCCGTCCGTAGGCCCGTCCGTAGGGGCCGACCCCGAAGGGTTAGCTCACCGATGGCCCGCATGGCCATATCCCCGGTCCGGTGACGAGCACGTTGCCGATGCGTGCCCCTCGGATATCGGCCTCCGGCCGATGGTCGACACGAGGTCGACCGCTACGAAGGAAGGTAACGAGGGGCGGAGAGCCAGCACTCGTTATGCAGCGGCAGTTCGCGGCGTGTCGCCGGGTCGCAGCGATTCCCGCCGTAAAAGCTGCGCGTTCAACGCCACGATGATCGTCGAGAGGCTCATCAGTACCGCCCCCACCGCCGGGTTGAGCGTGAAGCCGATCGGCGCAAGGACACCTGCGGCGAGCGGAATCGCGATCACGTTGTAGCCGGCGGCCCACGCGAGATTCTGGAGCATCTTCGTGTAGCTCGCCTTCGAGAGACGGCGCACGCCGGCCACCGCCCGCGGATCGCTCGATGCCAGGATCACGCCTGCCGAGGCAATGGCGACATCCGTGCCGGCCCCGATCGCGATCCCCACATCCGCCTGCGCCAAAGCCGGCGCGTCGTTGACGCCGTCGCCCACCATCGCGACTGTCGCCCGTTGCCGTTGCAGGCGCTGCACGGCGTCCTGCTTGTCCTCCGGGAGCACCTCGGCAAGGACCTCGTCCACACCGATCTCGTCACCGACCGCCTGCGCGACGGCTCTGGCGTCGCCCGTGATCATCACGACGCGGATGCCCTCGCGGTGCAACGCATCGATCGCCTGCCGCGATTCCGGTCGCACCTGGTCCTCGAGCGAAAGCGCACCGATGATGTGGCCGTCACGCACAATATGCAGGACGGCCGCGCCACGCGCCTCCCAGGCCGCTTCACGGTCGCGTAGCGTCTCCGGAATGGTCAGATTCCGGTCGCGCAGCATGGCCGGTCCGCCGATTGCAACGGCTGTCCCGCTCACTGACGCCTCGACACCGCGTCCCGCGTTCGCCCGAAAACCGGTGGCGCGCGGAATGGTCAAACCGCGTTCCGTGGCCGCGTTCACGATGGCGCGGGCCAGCGGGTGCTCGCTGTCCGCCTCTACCGCCGCCGCCAGCGCCAGCAGGTCGTCCTTATCACTCTCAGGGCCGGTCGTCGCTACCTCGTGCACCACGTGCTCACCCATCGTCAGCGTGCCGGTCTTGTCGAAGAGCACGGTGTCGACCTGTCGCATCCGCTCCAGCGCGACCCGGTCGCGGACGAGGATGCCCTGCCGCGCCGCCATCGCCGTCGAGATCGCGATCACCAGCGGGATCGCCAACCCGAGTGCGTGAGGGCAGGAGATCACGAGGACCGTCACCGTCCGCGTGATCGCATCGTTGATGTCGCCGAGCAGTGCCCAGACCAGGAAGGTGACGATGCCCGCGCCGAGCGCGATGTAGAAGAGGATTGCCGCAAACCGGTCGGCAAGCGCTTGGGCCCGCGAGCGCGAATTCTGCGCCTCGGCCACCATCCGCTGGATCCCGGCGAGCGCGGTATCCTCGCCCAGCGCATCGACCCGGACGCGAATCGATGACCCACCGGCGACGGTGCCGGCGACCACCTTGTCGCCGGTCTCCTTGTCGACCGGGCGCGACTCGCCCGTGATCATCGACTCATCGAGCTCGGCGGCGCCCTCGACGATGGTGCCATCGGCTGGCACACGGCCACCCGGCCGGATCAGTACCACATCGCCCGTCTGGAGGTCGGCGACGGGGACGGTTTCGGTCGCGTCGCCGCTCACCCGCTCCGCCTCATCGGGCAGGAGTGCCGCGAGCGCACTCAGCGCGCCCTGGGCCTGCCCGATCGCCCGCATCTCCTGCCAGTGACCGAGCAGCATGATCGTCACCAGCAGCGCCAGCTCCCACCAGAACTCGAGGTCGAGCCAGCCGGCGGTGGAGGCGAGGCTTGCCACCCACGCCACGACGATTGCGAGGGAGATGAGCAGCATCATGCCTGGCTGGCGGGCTTTCAGCTCGCTCCAGCCGCCGCTGAGAAAGACCCAGCCGCCGTAGAAGAAGATGATCGTCCCGATCACCGGAGCGATCAGGTCGCTGCCGGAAAAGGTCGGCATCGAGAAATGGAGCCAGTCCTGCACCATCTCGCTGTAGAGCACGACCGGGATCGAGAGCAGGAGGTTGATCCAGAACCGCCGCCGGAAGATGTCCGCGTGACCCTCATGACCGCCATGCGCCCCGTGACCCGCATGTGTGTCATGGCCACCATGGCCGGCATGCGCATCATGGCCGCCATGCGTGCCGTGATCCATCGTCATGCCGTCGTGGTGATCATGCCCGGCGTGGGCCTCGTGGTCGTGGTCGTGAGCTGTTGCACCGTGACGGCGCTCGCTGTGCTTGTCTGTCGCCATACCCGTTCTTGCCAATCGTTGAGCGGGGAGAGCGATGCTCCTCCCCGCCAGTCCATCCTCTCATACCCCCATTATACCCCCATAGGGTATATGCGCAAGCCTTGGCGCAGGTGAGATAACCTAGCACCGAGTGAAACCCGTGCTGCGTCAGGGTGTCTGGCTGTACAGCAGCGCTTTCGATTGACCGGTGCCCTCCGTCATTTCGAGCGACTGCGCTCGAAATGACGGAAATGAACGCACTACGCAACAAGAAATGCGTAGTTCTACCTATTCCCTTTTCGGTGAGGATCACTATTGTGGGATGGTGACGATATGCGGGTCATGACGCGCAGGAACCCATTCGGGTTCCTGCTTCGCGTACCTCCGGCCATCGTCCACAACTCGTTCGTTGTGATGCCCGCGGCGTTTTGGGCGTGGGCATGTAGCATGCATCGGCAGGGAGCGGCGGCGATGACCGGATCAGGTGGACCCGGAACGGGAGCGAGGGGACGACGGAGGCGCGGAACGTCGCGTGGTGGAGGAAACGGATGGCGCGTGCTCGCGCTGGTCGCATTGCTCTGCTCGCTGCTCTCGACGCTGGCGCAACCCGGATTGCCGGTTGCCGCGCAGGATGATGGCTGCGATCCCGGAATGGTGTTCGATTCCGACTCGGGGCAGTGCATGGAACCCACTGAGGAACCTGCACTCCCGACCGAAGTGCCGCAACCGACCGAGACCCCGGCGCCGACCATGACGCCAACCGCGGAGCCGGCGGCCAATGTCGTCATCAACGCGTTTCTGTGCCCTCCCGGCTATCAAAGCCAGGCACCGGGTGCGAATATTCGGGACGATTGCGTCTCTCCCGCGAACGGCATCACCTTCACGCTCTCCGTGGCGGCGGTTCCGGGAGTCCTTGAGGCGACGACCGGCGATGATGGTCAGGGGCAGGCGTCGTTTGCATCTATCAATCCCGGCACCATCACGCTAACCCAGAAGCCGGACCCGGCGTTGGGAGAGAGCTTCAATGTGTGTACGGTCGGTCCCATGCGGGCGCTCATGCAGCCCGGATCGACCGTCACCGGTCCGGTTGGGGCCGGGGAAACGCTGACGTGCTTCTGGTACAACGTCCCTCCTGCCTCAACCCCGACCCCCACCCCGACGGATACGCCCACCTTTGCGCCACCGACTCCCTCTCCAACGCCGACTGATACCCCGACGTACGCACCTCCGACACCATCTCCGACACCTACAGATACCCCAACCTACGCGCCGCCGACACCATCACCAACACCCACGGATACGCCGGCACCGACGTCCACCGGTACCGTCACTGCCACCGCGACGATAGCTGTGACATCGGCGGCGAATCCCACCGTGGCGCCGACGCCGAGCGGGTTTGGGGATGTTGCCATCGTCATGCAGCAGTGCACCGGCGCGACCTATACCTCCGATGCTGACTGCGCGCCGATCACAACCGGCGTCGAGGTCGTGATCTTCCAGCTCGATGTGGTGCCCGGTCTGCTGATTTCGGGGACGACCGATGCGAGCGGCTCCCACGCCTTCAGCACCGTCCCGATCGGCCGGTACCAGCTTGTCCTGAACGGTCTCACGCCCTGCTATGTCTTCGCGAAGCAGATCAGCGAGACCAACCAGCAGCTCACGGCTGTGGTTACGGACGGCATCATCGAGGTGGCGAATCGCCATACGACGGTCGTGACCGTCTCCCTCTGCGCCGCGGTCAGCACCGGTGCGGACATCACTGTCCACAAGTGGGCCTGTCCGTCCGGCTACAACGAGCTGCTTCCGGGCGCTAACCCCGCCGTCGATTGCCCGACGAAGCAGGATGGCATCACGTTCACGTTGACCGATATCAACAGCGTGCAGCCAACCCTGCAGTCGAATACGGGCGACAGCATTCCGGGAGCGGTGAGGTTCGGGGGCACGATGCCGGGCATCTATTACCTGGCGGAGACGATCCCTCCCGCGTTTGAGCGCGTCTTCGTGACCGGTTGCGAGGTCACCAGGGGGGAGACCTCGACGACGATCCAGCCGGTCGTCACGGGTGGCATCATGTCGCTCCAGGTCGGCTTCGACGATACGGCGATTACCTGCAACTGGTACAACGTGCCCAAGCCGGAAACACAGGGTGGCACCGTCATCATCCACAAGCAATTCTGCTCCGGCCCGACCTTTACCTCCGATGCCGACTGCACGCCGCAGACAACCGGTGTGAACTTCAACCTCGCCATGCGGACTGGCACCGGCGTGACACCGGTCGGCTCCGGCACGACGGATGCTTCGGGCACCCTCCAGTTCACCGGTCTCGCCAATGGCGCCTACGAGCTCACGGAAGTCGGCGGCACGCCGTGCAACGTCACCGCGACCATGCTCTATGAGGACAACCAGACCATCAATGCGCTGAATCCCGATGGTAGCCTGACGGTGACCGAGGGGCGGGAAACGGTGGTCACCGTCTCCAATTGCCGGGGCATGGGCGATATCACGGTCTACAAATGGCAATGCCCGCCCGGTTACGACTACACCCGTCCCGGCGCCAATCCACCCATAGAGTGCGCGACTGCGATGAACGGCGTGAACTTCACGCTCACCGACAATGCCGGCGTACAGCCGCCGCTGCAGACGAGGACCGGCGACAGTATCCCCGGTGCGGTCTTCTTCGGCGGCACGCCGTCGGGTGATTACACGCTCAAGGAAGATGTGCCGCCGGGCATCCAGCAGGCATTCGTCTGGAACTGCACAGGTGCCTCGACGAGTTGGGTCAACCCGATACCGCTCGCGGTCGGCTTCACGCTCGGTATCACGGTCGCGAATGGCGACAAGATCGTCTGCAACTGGTTCAACGTGCCGAAGCCCGATCCGCAGACCGGCGACCTGACGATCCACAAGCAGTATTGCAGCGGCTTGCAGTTCACGGCGGCGGTCGATTGCGACACGTTCGAGGGCGGCGCGACCTTCCAGATTCAGGTCTGGAACGGATCGGCATGGACGGGGGTGGCGACGGCTACGACGGGCACGACCGGTGTGATCGCCCTGACCGGGCTCGCTCCCGGAACCTACTTGGTGAGGGAATCCGGCGGCAATCCGTGCAAGATGACGGCAACGCAACTCGACGGCAACGGCAAGCCGGTCGATGTGCTGAACACGAAGGACGGCACGGTGCCCGTGACGAAGGGTAAGGAGACGGTCGTGACCGTCTACAACTGCCGCGTGCCGGGCAAGACCCCGGTGCCGGTGAAGACGCCGTCGAAGTATCCGAACACCGGCGTTGATCCGGAGAATGGGAGCAGCACAAACCGGGAGCAGGATACCGAGATCATCCAGCCCGACACGGCACCCACCGGCACGCCAGTGGAGGAAGACAGCGGCTCGACGCCAGTGGCTATCACCTGTCCTGCCCTCTCCAATGCCGATGGTGGGACGGCGGTGCCGGTCGCCACGCCGCAGCCGGGCGCGCTCTGCGCCCGGGGCGCGGTACCTGTCTCGGTCAGGATCCCGAGCATCGACGTCGAGGCGACCGTCGAGGTGAAGGAGATTCTCGACGGCGTCATGCAGGAGCCATCGGACGAGGCGGTCGTCACCTGGTACAAGGAGACGGCGCGGCTGGGCGAGCGCGGCAACGTCGTGATCGCGGGGCATTTGAACTGGTGGGGATTCCCGGAGGCCGTCTTCTTCCGCTTGTCGGAGCTCAAGCCCGGTGACCTGATCGAGGTGTCGGACGGGAACGGCGGCACCTTTACATACCAGGTGACGGCCGTGCGCCAGATGCCGAACGACGATAACCCGAATGTGGTCGTGCAGGGCAGCGACGCCGAGACGTTGACGCTCATTACCTGCAGCGGCGAGTGGGATCCCGCCGTGAGCGAGTACAACAGCCGGACGGTCGTGCAGGCCGTGCGGGTAGATGCGGGTGCGGGCGCCGGGCCATAGGATGGCGCGCTCCTGCGATTTGCGGCGGCAGTACCCCGTATTCCTGCAGGGCTGCCGCCCTTCGTTCTTCGGTGGCTCGCTTCACCCTCCATCAGCGCCTGTCTTCTCCGTCATTCCGGGCCGTTCCCATCATCCCGGCGCTCTCGTCTCGTCATCCCTCACCCTTTTCCGTCATCTCGAGCGAAGTCGAGAGATCTCTTTACGGCACGCCACGGATCGGCGGTGTGGCCCAACCCCGAGGAGGCGAGCACTGTCGATTGCAACGCCCACGAGCGAGATTTCTCGACCCATTTGGCTGCGCTGCGTCGCACGGCGAGGGCAGGCTTTCGCTCGAAATGACGAGGGAGGACTCGAAATCACAGAAGAGGCGTGACATGGCGGAAGAGGCGTGAGATGGTGAGGACAACCCATGGGTGACGAGGCGAGGCCGAATCGGCAAGGGGCGAGAGTCGGCGGGGCGGGCATCGTTTCTGGCCCCCGACGCTTCAGGGAAAGGATCAGTCATGACACATCCTCAGACGTTTCCGATCCGGTCGTTCGGCAAGCGGCTCGTGGTGACACTCCTGCTGGCGATGTCGTTGGTGATGCCGTCCCTTGCCGCCGCGCAGGAGGGGACCCCCGGAAGTTCCGGACAGCCTCCGGTGTTGCCTGGCGTCCCGGCAAGCGTGGAGGTGATCGCCTTCAACCGCGTGGCGCTGGCAGCCGGGGACTATCGCTGGCAGGCCACGAGCTTGCCGGCCTTTCCCGATAGCAGCGTGAAGATCGCCGTCCATCGTGGATTCGTCGTGGCCGTGAACAACCCGGTGGCGATCCTGCGCGAGGATGGAACGGTCTGGCAGGCGGATCGGGGCTCGGCACTGGCGATCACGGAAGGCGAGCAGTTCGCAGCGGCCGAGGTGAACGGCGAACCGGCCGATATGACGATTGTCGAGTTGCCGCTCGTCTCCGATGTGAAGGCCGACGAGCAGCCGGATCAGGTCGCGCCGTTCACGCTGGCGGAGGGGACGTACATCCTGGCGGTGCTGGCGATTCCCGCGCACAAGGAGGGCGATCCGACGCCGGGGCAACTTCTGGCGCAGGCGGCCGGGCCGGGAATCGCGGTCTATCCCCGCGCCGTCGGCCAGGCGACACCCGCTGCCGCGGACAAGAGCGGTCCGTTCTGGCTGGTCGCGATCTTCCCGGATACATCATCCTGACCTCCGACCAGAATCATGTATCCGGAAGGCACCCCACCTCCGAGAACGTTGCCGCGACACCGGGAACAGGTCGAATGAACCCCGTAGACGTGGCCAACAAGGGCCGCGTCTACAGGGCGTGGCTAACCGTCGTTTCAGATGGCCTGACGACTACTTCGCGACTGAACGGCGGGCCTCGCCCAATGTCGCCATGAGCCGGTTGGCATTGGCGAAGATCGCCGAGGCGTTCGTGACGTCGAGGATCTCGAGATCACTCAATCCCACGTCCCGCAGCGGTGCGAGATCCTCGGCCGTCACCGTATCCGGCTCCAGCGCGAGCTTGACGGAATAATCGACGATCGCCCGTTCGCGCGGGCCGAGTTTGGCCGCTGGCCCGACATCGAGCAGGCGTTGCATCGTCTCCCGCTCTTTCACCAGCCCGGAATAGGCACGGGCATGAACCGACGCGCAGTAGATGCAGCTCGTGACCCGCGAAGTCGCCGTCGCCGCCAGTTCCCGGTCGGAGCGAGGACCACCGCCTTCGCCGGTGATGATCTCCTTGAAGAGCGCCATTCGCGTGCGCAAGGTCTCCGGGTCGTGCGCGAGTGTCGCCCAGTAGGCGCGGCTCTGGCGGGCCTTGGCCAGCGCGTCGACCGCCGCGAGTTGCTCCGGCGTGGCGTCGATCTCGTCGACGGTCTCGATCCACGGCTGCCAGCCCAGGATCGCCTGCGTAAAGGTCGTCTGGCGGACGGTTTCCGCGGTCGCGTCGGTCATGATTGCGCTCCCAGGGCGGACAGGCCGGCGAGCAGCCGGGCTTGGTAATGCACGAAGGCGATGAGTTGGGAGAGGGCGATAATGGCGGCCGGGCTCAGCCCGGCATTCCGTAATGCCTGGATATCCTCGGGGGTGGAGACATCCGGGTTCGTGTTGACGAGGGCGATCCGGGCAAGGATCGCCTGCATGCGGGGCGTTGACTCGTCGATCTCCTCGCCGAGCGCCGCCAGGCGTTGCCGGTACCAGGAGGCGAGAACCGGGCTCGGGATACCGGCGGCCACGCGCTGGGCGATGAACGCGCGCTCCCCGAGGCTGATCTCGCCGGGCGCCGCGGGCTCGACCGCTGCCTCGTAGTAGGCCTGGACCTGCGCGAAGATCTGCGGCTTCTGCTCCCGTAGCGACTCGATCGCCGGGTTGCCGGCGAAGTTGCCGATCTCAAAGGTCACGTCCTGCGCCGTTTCCGGGGCAGGTGATGGGGGCGTGGACATGGGCGCTCCTGAATCCTGTTGCGGGTATCAGCGGTGCGGAGAAGAGGCTCGACACACAGGACGATCTATACGAATGACGGGCAGTCCGTGAACCGCCGTGCCTACGAGACGCCGAGGGCGTTCTTGCCGATGAGCGTGAGCGCGATGTCATCCATCGGCGGGTTGCCGAGCCCGGCCCGGACATCCCGGAAATAGCGCTCCAGCGGATGCTTCTTCTGCAGGCCGACCGAGCCGACAACGCGCAAAGCCTGGTCGGTGATGGCGATCGCGTTGTTGGTCACGGTGTATTTGGCGGCGGCGAACTGCCAGGAAATGGCCTTCCGCTGGTCGGGAAATCGGTCCCATGTCTCGACGGTGCCATAGAGCACGGAGCGGGATTGCAGCAGCAGGAGCTCGATCTGGGCGATGCGGTGCTGGATGGTCTGCAATTCGGCGATCGGCTTGCCGAGCCCGCTCGGGACGCGGTGCTGGGCGAAATCGACGGCGAAATCCCGGGCGGCCGTGGCGATCCCGAGGTAGACCGCGCTCGTGACCAGGCTCCACGGACTCGTCGCGCCGCCGGGTGCGCCCTGCGGCGCCGGGAGCAGGTTCTCGAGCGGGACGAGGACGTTCTCGAACACGACATCGTGACTGCCGCTGGAGCGCATGCCGAGATTGTCCCAGGTCTCCTTGACGGTGATTCCCGGCAGCTTCATCGGCACGAGGATGTTGCCGCGTGCCCGTTCACCCTGCTCGTCGATTGTGGTCAGCATCACCACCGCGTAGTCCAGTGCGGGGGAGAGCGTGGCCCAGGCCTTGTGCCCGCTGATAATCCAGCCGTCCCGCGTCCACTGCGCGGTGGTGGCGTACATGCCGCCCCGGCTCGGGCTGCCGAGATCGGGCTCGCTGGCGATGTTGTTGATGAGCGCGCCGTGCTCGACCACATCCCGGCAGAAGCGCTCCCAGAGCTCGTCGGGCCAGGTGCGGTTGGCGGCCTGCCCCGCGATATTGATGAGCGACATCGTAGAGCCGAAGGCGACACCGCCGTCCCCCCGTGCCAGCCGTTCCTGCGCCAGCATCACCTCCAGCGCGCTCGCGCCGCGCCCGCCGAGCTCTTCCGGCACGGTCAGCGCGAGGAATCCCGATTCCCGGAGCGCCTTGAAGGTATCAAAGGGGAACGTGTTCTCGGCGTCGTGGCGGGACGCGTTGGCCGCCGCGACCGTGGCGAGGTCGTTGGCCAGCGCGATGAACTCCGCCTGTCGCTCGGTGGTCGGGTAGGGCGGATGGGAGGTCGTGTCGCGGGCGGTTCCGGTGCGATCCGATGTGGGATCGGTGGGAAGGGAAGTGGTTGTCGTCATCAGTGCTCCAGATGGTCTCGCATGCCCCTGCGCGTACGTCTCTTTCTGCGTTCCAGCATCCACCGTCACCGGCGTCAGGTCAAGGCGGGCTTCAGGAGCGGCAGCGCAAGAGGCGAGCAGGACGGTTCTGGAGCGATTCCAGCGTAGCCTTGGGGAGAGGGCGGCCCTATGCCTGGCGCTCGATCTGGAACACGACGGGCAGTCCCGTCTCGATCCACGCCGTGCCGACGCTGCTGCCGGTGTATTTCGCCGTCATCGCCTGGCGAACGGCCGCGGCGTCATCGTCATCCGTGGCAATGTGGGCAGTTCCCGTGTACCAGGTTTCTCCGATCCGGAAGCGGGCATGGGGGTGCTGGCGCAAGTTTCGGACCCAGTCCGTCCCCGCACCGGCGGACGAGATCATGACCAGCCGCGCGCCATCAACCGCGAAGCCGATCCGGGTCTGGCGCGGCTCGCCGCTGCGACGACCGATCGCCTCGATGAAGCCGGTGCGCGGCGTGTTGTCGAGAGGTGGCGTGACGTCCCCCTCATCCAGATCGATCGCGTAGGGAGTGCCGGTGAGCGCCCAGTCGTTCAGGTCGCCAGCGTAGTACTTGTCCGCGAGCAGTGGACGGGCATGCCGGATGGCTGCGGGATCGCCGGTGACTTCATGCGCGGTGCCCGTAAACCACTGATCGGCGATCCGGAAGCGAACGCGCGGAGTCTTCGTGAGGTTGCGGACCCAGTCCTTGCGGTTGTGATAGCCGGAGAGCAGGTAGATGGTGCTTCCATCCACCGCAAACCAGATCTCGGTTTCGCGAGGTTGCCCGCTGACGCGACCGATGGTTTCCAGGTACCCGTTTCGCTCGGCGTGGAGCGCATCGAGAACGACGGTAGATGTACTCATCGGGTGGACTCCGGAGTGGCTGGCAGGAGGCGACGGGATCGCTCGATCACCGCGATCTTCTCTACCAAGACGAGTGACGTCGTTGCATTCGAGTTGCTCGTGTGGCGGATGACTGTGCGTTTCAGGCTGGGGGTGGGGCCAGGTGAGTGAGCCCGCACGGCCCCACGTTGCGTACGCTGCGGTCACTCGAAGTAGTAGAAGACAAAGACCTCTCGCGTTTCCCCATCGACGAGGTTGACGGTGTAGGTGTCTCCATTCACCCCGTCGGCACCGACGACCTCGTAACCATCGCGGACGACCGGCGCCATCTTGCTGAGCTGAAGATGCATGGTGCTGGGACCAGCGTTGTAGATATAGGCACCATCGTGTTGCCGGTCGAGTGCGGTGATGCTCATGCCTCCCTGCCCGTCGCCGCCCCAGACAATGATCGAGGCATCCGGCGCATCCAGCGGGATCGTGCAGTTGGCGAAGAAGTCATCGGTGCTCGGGTTGAACCACTCCGGGCAGCCCCGGAACGTCATCTGGAGCGTTGCCTTGGCCGAGCTGTCAGAAACGGAAACTCTCGACGATCCGGTGGACGTTGCTGTGTCACGGTTGTTTCGGAAAGCGAAGGCGACGTCTTCAAACCCAACCGGACTCACGGAACCTACATGAAGTTCGACGGATTCCTGGGCAGGCACGTACCCGGCGGGAATGGTGGATGGATCCTGCCTGGCAACGAAATCCCTGTTGAATGGGAGGTCGTTCACCACGCAATAGGACGCCTTCCCCCACGGGGTCGCCGTTGGGGCACCGGTTGTGCAGGAGCCCGCGAGCTCCCCCGACGCGAGGGAGATGTTGACCGTGATCCCCGCCTCACCGCGGCAGTCCAACACGCTGGCGGCGGGATCTTCGCAAATCCACGCCACCACTGGGGCACTCCACGTTTCTTGCGCGGAACCCACCAAACCACTGGAGCCGGAAGCACCTGAAGTTGAGGACGTTTCGGCTGCCACGATTTGAAAGACGAAGTCATGTGAAGCACGTTTGCCGACGTCTGTCGTGTCGAATCTGATGTCGTTCTGCGCTGCCCTGTAGCCGGCAGCGAGTGTGCTTTCGTCCAGATGGATGGTCACAGTGACGCCTACTGGCACGCTCACTGAGCACGCATGCACGTGGCTCGTATCGTTCGGATTGGTTGTAATGGAGCAGTTGCCGATGGGGGCACTGTCCCTGGTCACGGCGATGTTCGCCCCGTAGCAGGCAACAGGATCGTCGCAACCGATCACCATGTCGCGCCACTCCATCCCCACCATCGAGCTGTCCAATGGGCCCGATAGGGAGGACGAGGTCCCAGCGCCATCCGGGACATAGACCGCAATGTAAATGATTTGCGGGCCGGTGCCACTCCCGATGGTAGCTGAGTGACCGCTCTGGCCTCCGCCCAGGATCTCCCAGCCGGATGGGAGCTTGCTGAACGCGAGCTCGTGCGTTCCGAACTGGACATCGAGGAAGTCGACCTGGCCATCGACGAGATCCTCGTCGCAACCGACCTCGCTCGCATCGGCGAGCTGCACGCAGATGGGGGACACGACCTTGGTGAACGTGCGGCTATCGACGAGCACCATCGAGACATTGCGGGTGCCAGAGTCATTCTGCTTCGGTGCCTGCTTGACGATGAATCCTATCCGCACGTCCGGGAAGCGAGGCTCGACGCTGATGTCATAGTCGTTGATCGCCGGATACCCGGCTGGCATCTGCGTCTGGTGGACGGTGTAGGTGCCGGCTGGAATCGCATCAAACGTCACCTGCCCGTCGCCATTCTCGTCGCAGCCCTCGTTACTGAAACCGACAAGCACGTAACAGGCGCCGGTCAGGAGGTGTCCATCGTCCGGGTCACGCGTGATGAGGGAGATATCGATCGAAGCGGGCGCCGGCGGGGCCCCGGCTCCCCTGATCGCGGGGTCGGGCGTGTCGGTGCCGGTGGTGACGATGGTCGCCGTGAAGGGTTCCCAGCCATCCGCGGACATCTGGCCCGTGACCTGGATCGTGAAGTCCGGGACGAAACGGTTGGGGCCGAGATCGGAGGTCTGGTGAACCGTGTAGGTACCGACCGGGACTTCCATGAAGGTGACTTTCCCGTCGCCGTTCTCGTCGCAGCCGACATCACTGAAATCGACGAGGACATAACACGCATCGTAGGCGCCGGCGCCGTTTTCCTTCGTCCAGATCGCGACATCGGAGGTCTGGCCGGTGCCGGAACTCGGGCTTATGCCTCCATCGACCGGCATGTTGTCGAAGAACACGCCGATGTTGTGCGGACCCGTCTCATACGTCGTCGGATCGAACGCGATCGGATTCTCGACGGGGGCGTATCCGGCCGGGACCGAATCGGGATCTTCCCACACCAGCGAGATCTGGTCACTTGGCACATCCACCCGACAGTTCCACCAAGGGGCGCCCGTCTTGGGTGGTTCAGCAAGCGTGCATTCGCCGATATACTCGCCGTCTTCCGTGGTCACGGTGAAGTGTGCACCAACGGTATGGTTGAAGTTTCCCCGATCATCTACCGTTCTGGCGCTGATGCCCATGCTCCACAACCCACCATTGGCTGCCTCCTGGGCGGTCGGCGATGCGGCCACGGTCTGCCAACTGGTGAATACGAGCGCCAAGATGGCGAATAGGCTGACTGCGCGCACGGCACCCGCCGGCCGGCGTTTCCGGTCAATCATGTCTCTCTCCTGTTCATGCCCCTCAATGACGGCATTATGCCCTAGAACACATGCGAACGGCGGTCGGAATGAAGAATTCCGGCCGCCGTTGTTTCCGGCTGTGATGGTGGGATTGCTAGGAGCGCGCGATTTCCCGACTGCGCTCCGGTGCGCTGCCGAAATGACGGTAGCCCATCGCCCGGCTGCTTGAGGGAATGATTGCGTCAGTGTGGGACGACGGTGTTGGGGATGTCGGTGGCGGTGGCCGTCGTCAGGGGGCGACGCGCGCGTGGCGCCACGTGTGGGACGCGCAACCGCGCCGAGAAGGAGACCAGCTCGGAGATCATCAGGTCGATGCGGTCGTTGATGCGCTCGTCACTGATAGTGGCGGTCGCGCGGTCGACGGCCCGCTCCGGCACCGCGACATGGGTCGGGATCGTGATGCCCTTCAGCCCGCGCACGGTGGTGGTCAGCGCGTGGAGCACGCCCATCGCCGTCATCCCGCCGTAGGCCATCACCCCCACCGGCTTGCCGCCGAGATAGGGCGGCTTGTCCCACCCGAGGAAGATCAGCGCATCGAGTACGTTCTTCACCGCACCGGAGATCGTGCCGTGGTAGGTCGGCGAGCAGATGATGAGGCCATCCGCCTTGCGGACCTCCTCCAGTAGCCAGGCAAGGGTTGGCGGGTAATCCTCCAGTTTCCACTCGGTGTGGAAGAGCGGCAGGTTGAGATCGTAGACCGTCGCCAGCACGGTCTCACAACCGGCCTCCTGCGCGCGCTTGAGGGCGGCTTCGAGCGGCACCAGGCTCCAGGATTTCGCGCTGGTGGTGCCACCGATCGCGAGGATGCGAACCGGACGCGGCTCGCTGCGCACGAAGATCGGGCTCTCGGTTCCGGCATCGTCATCGAGGTAGAGATCCGGGTCCGGCGCGTTGTGGATGACGTCGCGCGCCGCGGTGTCGGCGGGAGCGGGCGCGACATCGTGCATGCCGTCCTGTGATGGGTGTTGCGATGAAGGAGTGGTCATCAGGTCGAGCCTTTCCTGTCCTCGGTTGCGGGCCGCGTGGCGGAGGACGTGGTCATGCGCAGTGGTGGTGCGCGGGGCAGCTCTGCGGTGGTATTTTGCCGCCCGCGATGTCGTCTGAATAATAGCGGAGCGTGGCAGGCATCCGGGTTCCTCTCCCTTGCCTACTGCACGTGCCGTACCGGCGTGCGGAGCCAGAGATAGGGGACGTAGAGCAGCACGAGCATGCCGTTGATCGCCACCGCCCACTGCACGTTGAACATGCCGGCCAGTGCGCCGGCCAGCAGGCCACCGATCGGCGTCAGCCCCCAGAGCATCGTCTGCACGGCGACGATCCGGCCGCGGTAACTCTCATCGATATTGGTCTGCACCAAGGTGTCGTTCAGCGTGCCGTAGGTCGAGAACACGAGTCCGAGCACGAGAATCGCTGGCATCGAGATCCAGATGCTTCCCGAGAGCCCGAAAATGATCTGCATGATACCGAAGGCGCCGATCCCGAAGATCACGAGTCGTCCCCGGCCGCGAACCCCGGAGAAGAAGGCAACGATAAGTGTGCCTGCCAGTGCGCCGACACCATTCGCCGCCAGGAGCCAGCCGAGCCCGCCTTCGGGCAACAGCAGCACGTCCTTCGCGATCGCGGGGGCCATGGTCGAATAGCTCATGCCGAGGGCGATCGGCACGATATCGACCGAGAGCAAGCCGCGGATATCCGGGGTGCGCCAGATGTACTTGTAGCCCTCCATTAATGTCTTGAACGGGCTCTCGGAACCATGTTCCGGCGCGTCGACGGTTGTCGGCCGCCGGATCGTCGTCAGCGTGAGCAGGATGAGGGCGAAGGGGAGCGCGGAGATCGCGGTAAAGCCGAAGCAGAAGGCGAGCCCGGCCGCGCCGATCATCCAGCCGCCGATCGTTGGTCCAAGCACGCGGGCCCCGTTGAAGGCGGCCGCGTTGATCGCGACGGCGCTCTGGAGGCGCGAGCGATCGACGAGCGTGGGTGCGAGCGCGAGCCGGGCGGGCCAGTCGAAGCCGGTGGTGGTGCCGATCACGACCGCAATCACCATCAGATGCCAGAAGGCGATGGTATCCGTCACGATCAGGGTGGTGATCAGCAACATCATCGACATGAAGATGAGCTGAATCGCGACCAGCACCTTGCGCCGGTCGACGCGGTCGAGATAGGCACCGGCGATCGGGCCAACGATCAGCTCGGGCGCGGCCTGGGCGAAGCTGATCAGCCCGAGTTTGAAGGGATCGCCGGTGAGATCGTAGACCAGCACGCCCATCGCCGTGATCCGGACCCAGGTGCCGGTCATCGAGAGACAGAGGGTTGTCCAGTAGCGGGCAAAACTCGGGACTTCCAGCGCGCTGAAGGCCCCGCGACGCTCCGTCCGGTCGGGTTCGGGAACCTCCCGCGGCCCGCCGTCCTGCATCTCGATCGCGACTGCCGCGGCTTCATTGTCGATCAAGTTTTCCAGATTACTGCTCATGTACCCATGACCATAGCCATCACGATTCCCTTACCACGTGTTCTCATGCGATTCCTCGTGGAGGTGTTTTTTTAGTTCAAGACCGATCCAGAACAGTCGCTTACCCCACCTACCCAGGTGGGGCGCATCCCTTCATCATACTCTGCACGATCGTCGTTGACCCTGATCGGTGTGGAGTGCGCAGCGTGAATCGCTCGCATCGGGCGCACGCGGACGGCCGCGATTCGGCCCCGGGCTCGCCGGGCGTGGACGCACCGTAGCAGAGGCGACCAGGTAAAGCAAGTAATAGCTCGTTTTATTGCTCGCCCCGTGACGTGCCCGGTATACTTATGTCATCGCATGGACACTCGTTCGGCGAAAGGCCAAAGACAACGGCGAAAGCAGATCGATGACAACCCCTGACACACTTCACTCCGCGCAATCGGCCGCCGCGCCGGATGTGGAATCCGCCTCACTGGACGCGGCGCGCGCCGAACGCACCGGGCAGGAGTTCGCGATCCGGGCGCTGCCGGAAACGCGGCGCCTGATGCTGGAAATCCTGAAACGTGATGGCATCGCGGATACCGAGCGGCTGGCGCAGCTGACGCAGATCACGACCAGCGGCGCACGGCAGCATCTCGTCGCGCTGGAAACCGCCGGTCTCATCGCGCATGAGGTCGAGCGAGCCGGGCCGGGCCGGCCTCGCCATAACTACCGGTTGACGCCGGAGGGCGATGCGCTCTTTCCCCGCGACTACGGCGCACTCACTAACGAGTTGCTGGCCTATATCGAGGATGAGGATCCATCGATGGTGGCGCGGCTTTTCGCCCGCCGCGGGCAACGACGGCTCGATCAGGCGCTGGCCCGCACCGCGGGATGTTCGTTCAGCGACAAGGTGCGAGCAGTGGCGCAGATTCTCGACGACGATGGGTATCTGGCCGATTTCCAGGTCGAGGCAGACGGATCGTTCGTCATCACCGAGCATAACTGCGCGGTCCTGACCGTAGCCCAGCGGTACCAGCATGCGTGCAGCAGCGAGCTCGATTTCCTGCAACGGGCGCTGCCCGAGGCGGCGGTGACGCGCATCGCCCATCGCATCAACGGCGCGCATGTCTGCGCCTACCGCATCGAGCCTCACGCCGGCTCCGGGCGGCCCGCCGATTGACGCTGCCTCCCGGCATTCCCTGGTGCTGGCACCGCGATTGCGCCAATGGCGTGAGACGCGATGATGCAACAGGAAGGGAGCAGTTCATGTCCGACGATCACAGCCCTGGCGACGCCCGCAAGCCGTACTCCGATCAGGGAGGACGGGCGGCGCGCCATGCTGAAACCCACGATGTGGAGCGCGAGGCATTGACGAATCCGACCGGCGGTGAACCGGCCGACGAGAGCTTTGCCGAAGATCTTGCCAAGAAGACGCCCGCATCGATCCGCCGCGAACAGGTGGAGGCGACGGAGCCCGCGTCGGCGGACAAGGATATCGTCAATAAGTTCCCCGAGCTGAACGAAGCCCAGCTTTCCCGGCTCTCGATCCTCGAACCGGGCACGCAGCTCGAGCAGGGCTCCATCTACCTCGACCTGAACGACCGGGAACGGGGGCCGTTCAAGGCGATCGGCGGGCAGGAGGTCGACGCCCGCAACCGGATCATCGCCAAGCGCGAGACCGATTTCGAGCTCTGGAACGAGCTTGCCGGGCGCGATGATACGCCGGAGGTCGAGCGTCCGGAATAGGCCCGGCCCGCCGCATCTACGGAAAATCGGGATCGTTCATACTGGGACCGGTTTCGGATTTCTGATTTCTCATGAAATGGAGGACGGATGCGGTCGGCGCTCGGCCGTCCATTCGATGAAGCGCCCGCTAGCGAAGAGCGGGCGGTCGAGATCGGCGCCAGCCCGTCGCAGGATCGCGGTCGGGACGCCGATATCCGCCACCCAGATCGCGCCCGTCACCGCCGCCGCGGGCACCGTTCCTAGCCCGGTCTTCGGCAACGCCAGCGTGAGCGTCGTCTCGGCGCGGATGCACGGTGTGCCGATCTCACCAGTCGTCGCATCGAGGCCGGATGGCTGGTCGATGGCGAGCACCGGCACGCCGTGCGCATTCGCGGCTTCAATCAGTGTGCTGACCTGCCCCCGCGGATTACCGTGGGCGCTGAATCCGAGCAGCCCGTCGAGGATGAGATCAGCCGGTGGCAGCGATTGCTCCTCGCCCCCGGCCGGATCGAGGATGGGAAGACCCATCCGCTGAACCGTGGCCAGCTGATGCGCGGCGATCCCGGCATAGTCCGGAGCTGGTTTGGAGAGGACAACGGTCGGCGCAGCGCCCCATACCGCCAGCCAGCGGGCCGCGACCATCGCGTCGCCGCCATTGCCGCCGGTTCCCGCCAGGGCGAGAATGCGAGCGCCCGGCACACCTCCGGCAAGCAGGTGCCGCCGGCAGAAGTCCGCGATGGCGAAGCCGGCACTCTCCATCAATTGCAGCGGTTCCACGCCGAGGTCGTCCAGCATCAGCCGGTCGACCTCGGCCATCGCGCTCGCTGAAATCATCGGGATAAGCGGCGCCGGCATCGCGCCTCGTGCAGTGGACGTGGTTGTGGACGTGGCAACAGTCATCGCGGGACCTCCTCGGGGAATCCACCGCAAGTCCATGACCCGCGGTGGATTCAACGTGGACGGCTCCGCCTGGTCCCGATTTCCTTATGCCTTGGCGGCCTGCTTCGCGGTCGTGCGGGCACGTTTCGGCTTGAGCTCGCTTCCGGCGCGCGCCGAGAGGCGGCCGCCCAATCGCACCAACAGGCGATCCGGATCGTCCGTGGTGGGACTATCGATGAACTCGACGATCACGCCCATGTACGGGCCATCGGGAATGCGGAACGCTCGTGCCTTCTTCGGCGCGATCGGTACGAGCGTGAGCGTTTGCGTCTGACCTGCCTCACCGCCGTCTGGATCGATCGAGGCGATGGTCGCGATCAGGCGGTCCTCGTCGCGGACGATCGAGGTGGAGCTGTCGTGCCGGGAGAAAAGCCCGCTCACGGCATTCAGCTCCGAGGCCTTCAACGTGATGGGCTCCGGCTCCGCCCGCTGGTGATCGAGATAATGCCCCAGCGCCCACTCCTCGATGCTCTCCATCGCCGTGCGGCCGGGATCGCCGTTCGTGAGCTGTGCGATGGCGAATCCCTTCTCCGGAATCGCCGTCAGGTTGGCGCGGAAGCCATCGGTCGCGCCGCCGTGGCCGATCTCCATGAGACCATCGTGGGTGTCGAGTGCCCAGCCCTGGCCGTAGAAGCTCTCGCCGATCCCGGCCTGGATGTATGGCACCCGCATGAGCTGGGCCGTTTCCGGCTTCAGGACGCGGGTACCATCCAGTTCGCCGTCATTCATGTGCATCTGCGCGAACCGCAGGAGATCGCTGGCGGTCGACATCACGCCGCCCGCCGGGGTCGCGTGCCGCAGGTTCCAGTAGGGCCGGGCAATCGTAAAGCCATCCTCCCGCGCATTGAGCCGGTGCCCGATCGCGTGTGGCCTGGTGATCGCATCGTCGGCGAAGAGCACGGTGTGCTCCATCTTCAGCGGATCGAGCACCCGCTCCTGCAGCGCGGCCTCCCATGTCGTGCCCGCGAGGCGCGCGCTGACGAGCCCGACGATGTAGAACCCGGCGTTGCAATAGGCGTAGAGCTCGCCCGGGTTGAACCACTGCGTCGCATGCTCCAGCGTGGTGATTGCCCTGTCCGCGGCATCGTCCCCCCGCCCGTGGTTCGCGAAGAGGTCGCCTTCCAGTCCCGAACTGTGAGAGAGCAGATGCCGCATCGTGATCGTTTGCCGCACTGGCAGATCGGCGAACGGCAACTCCGGAACGTAGGTGATGACAGGTTCGTCGAGATCGAGCTTGCCCTCGTCCACCAGCGTCATCGCCAGGGTTGCGGCAAAGACCTTCGAGATCGAGCCGATCTGGAAAATGGAGTCCGTGCGCACGGGCTGGCGGGTGGCAATGCTCGCGATCCCGGTTGCAACCTCCTCGATCTTGCCATCGTGCAGCACGGCGACCGTCATGCCCGGGACGTTCCAGCGGGCGGCCTCACCCTGAACCGCCGCTGCGAGCGAGGTGTACTCCGGGCGCGCCAGCGGCCAGGACGGAGTCTCCTGCGCGCTGGCGCTCTTCGTGGGGGCAGATGCCATCGGTGATGCTTCTCCATGGGGCCGGGATCAGCCGGGCCAACGCGATGAATGCAGGTGAAGGGGTGAGCGGGCCGGTGCCCCGTGGGGGCCGCCCGCTCATGAGCCAAAGGTGCCGGCGATCGTGCGGGTACTGGGTGGACCGACGACTTTTCGGCGTCGTTGGTCCCTACTTCTTCTTGCCCTTCTTTTTCTTGTCTTTCTTGTCCTTCTTGCCGCTCTTGGCCGAATCGGGCTCGATCGGCTCCAGGAGCTCGGCGAGACGCCCCCCGAACCGCAGTACGTGGCGATCCGGATTGTCGGCAAGCGGGGCAGGCGGGAAGTCGATGATCGCATCGGCCATCGGGCCGTCCTTCACGCGGAAATCGTGCGGTCGTGGCGATTCGATCGGCTCGAGGACGATGTCGCCACTGGCGGCGTACGGGCTGTCCTCTTTCTCCTCTCCCGTCTCCGGGTCGATCTGGTAGGCGCGGATGCGGAGTGTGCGGCCATCCCGCCTGACCTCCATGCGGGTGTCCTGCCGCCCGTAGAGACCGGTGAGGCGATCGAGCTTCTTGCCGGAGAGATCGGCGACGGCCGGGACCGGCGTCTCGAAACCGAGGTAATGCTCCAACGCCCAGTTCGTGACCGAATCGTAGGCGCGCGAGCCGCTATCGCCATTGGTGAGGAGGGCGATGGCAAAACCGCGCTCCGGCGCGATCCGCAGCATCGCGCGGAAGCCCATGGTGGAACCGCCGTGCTGGATGATCCTGAGATCCGGATATTCGGTGATGTACCATCCCTGGCCGAAGCTGGTGTGCTCATCCCAGGAATTGATGCGCGGCTGCTGCATCAGGGTCGTGAGCTCCTGGGAGAGGATGCGGGTGCCGTCCATTTCCCCGCCGTTGATGTGCATCTGAGCGAAGCGAATCAGGTCGCTCGCGGTCGCGATGATGCCGCCCGCCGCGTTGACCTGCCGGGGCAGGGCATAGGGCCGCGCGACCTTGGGGCCCTCTTCCCGCTTGGCCAGGTAATGCCCGACCGCGTGCGGATACGTGATCGCGTTCTCCGCGAAGAAGACGGAACTCTCCAGGCCGAGTGGCTTGAAGAGCCGTTCCACCATCAGATCCTCGAAGGTTTGGCCGGCGACGCGCTCGATCGCGACCCCGGCGAGCACGAAGCCATTGTTGTTGTAGGAGAAGAGCTCGCCCAGCGGGAACCACTGCTTCAGATCGCCAAAGGCGGCGACGGCCTTGGTGGCTGCATCATCGCCTCGACCGGTATCGGTGAAGGTATCGCCCTCGAAGCCGCCGGAATGCGAGAAGATGTGGCGCAGCGTCAGCTTCGCGCGGGTTTCCGGATCGGTCAGCGGCAGTTCCGGAACGTACTCGATGACGGGCGTGTCGAGGTCCAGCTTGCCCTCATCCACCAGCATCATCGTAAGGGTGGTCGTGAAGACTTTCGAGATGGAACCGATCTGGAAGATCGTCTCCGGGGTGACCGGTTGCTTGGTGTCGATACTCGCGAAGCCGACACCAACGGTATCGATTACGCCATCGTGCAGCACGGCGACGGACATGCCCGGCACGTTCCAGCGAGCGGCCTCGCCCTGGACGGCGGCTTCGAGCGACGTGTAGTCCGGGCGACCCAGCGGCCAGGCGGGTTTCTCCGAGGCGTCCTTGGTCTTGACGGTTGTGGTTGCCATGCGGTGCGAAAGCTCCTTCTTCGTGTGGTTCGTGTTGTCGGTGCGACACCTTGTCGCCAATCTGCATACCTTATCAAGGTCAGGCGATAGAAGCGACCGGGCCAGATCCCAGTCGTCGGTATCAGGCTATCGGGACCGAAGATCGCTCGAAGAATCGGATGCACGTACCCCTGAGTCGCGGTCGCAGTTGATTACATATATTGACAGAATATCATCTCTCGCCTAGGATCGAGGCAGGAGCCAGTGCAGTCAGATGAGGTCGTGCCCCTTTGGATGATCGCGCGTGTCGCACCGCGGGCGATTTTCCTCGGATGCGGCTCGATTCGGGCTGGGAGAGGAGCGATCGCGTGAAACAGGTCAGACATGCTGTCGGTGTCGCCGCCTTGGCACTAGCAATTCTTCTGCTGACCGCGCCTGCGGGCGTGTCCGCACAGAGCATGACGATCCAGGCGGATGTCAGCGACTATAGATGTGTACAGGACCACTGGACGTTCTACATCACCAACGTTCCGAATATCGGTGACGCGCCTGAGACTATTGACGTCTCCGTTGGCGGCGTGATCTACCAGGCTACGCACTGGGCAGACACTTCGGATGACACTCGTGGCTATTGGCTCAATGTGTCCGACGTCGATCCTGGACTCAATGTCCACGACGTCAGTGCAACGGCCACGATCTACGAGGGATGGACCGGGCGATTCTACCTTGCCGCGGGGCTCGGCGCTTGTTCACCGGCACCCACCACGGTACCGACGGATATCCCGACAATCCCGCCAACCTTGATACCAACCGACGCTCCGACCGATGTACCGACACTTGAGCCCACAGTGGCACCAACCGACGTGCCGACACTTGAGCCAACAGCGGCATCGACCAACGTGCCGACACTTGAGCCGACTCGGGTTCCAACCAACGTGCCGACGTTGGATCCGACCAGCGTTCCAACCAATGTCCCGACGTCAGTCCCGACCGGTGCGTCCACAAGCACATCTCTTGTGCCTGCCTCGTTGACGCCGACAGCGACTCCAACGAAGCCGGCGCCCGTCGCGTCCTTGCCACGAACGGGAACGGGTGATGCTCGAGGAATCACGACCGGTCTCTGGGCCCTGATCTTTGGAGCTGGAGTGCTGGTTGCGAGTGGTGTGGCCGCTAACCGCCGCAGCCGCCGGTAGACCGTCAGGGCTGATTGGCGGGAATACACCAATCAGCCCTGATAATGGGATCGTTGCTCCCTAGAGCCGAGATCGAAACCGTCGCGGCGAACCGCCAGCTAGTCTGCGGCATCGGCCGGATTACCAGGCCGATCGTGGACGCGCGTGGGGCCGGTCTCCGGCGTCGCCGGATGGGGAGACACGCTGATCCGCGACGGATCGTCGTTACCATCAATCCGATTTCTGCTGTAGGATCCGCCAAGCAATGCCAGGCGGTCTGTCCGCTATTTCTTCTTGCCGGATTTCTTCGTGTCCTTGTCACCCTTGTCGGATTCCCCATCGACACCGGCGCCGGCTGCGCCGAAGCGCTCCGAGAGGCGACCGCCCACCCGCATCAGCAGGCGATCCGGATGATCCTTGGTGGGCGATTCGAGGAAATCGACGACCATCCCGAGATACGGTCCCTCCGGCACCTGGAAGCGATTCGCCTCCGCCGGCTCGATCGGCACCAGGGAGAAGGTGCGCGCCTCCTCTTCCTCCTTGCCGGTCCGCTCGTCGATATCGATCACCGAGACCTCAAGGTGCTTCTTTCTCCGCGTGACGGTGGTTCGCGTATCGTGGCGCGAGAAGATGCCGGTGAATCTCTCCAGCTCCTGCTTCTTGCGAGATGTCTCCGCCGGCTTGGGCCGGGCAAAGCCGAGGTAGTGATCGAGCGCCCACGCCTCGATATCCTGTATCGCCGCGGCACCGCTATCCGCGTTCGTGAGCGTCGCGATCGCGAAGCCCTTCTGCGGCACGGTGGTCAGGTGCGCGCGGAACCCCATCGTGGCGCCGCCGTGCTCGACCGTCTTCAGGTCGGGGTAATCCCAGATGCACCAGCCCTGCCCGTAGGTGCGGTATTCCGCCCCGGCATCGATGAAGGGTGTGCGCATCAGTTGCGCCGATTCGGGAGAGATGATGCGCTCGCCGTCCAGCTCGCCGTCGTTCATGTGCATCTGCGCGAAGCGGGCGAGATGGGTGGCCGTTGCTACGATGTTCCCGCAGAGATTGACGTGACGCGGGAATGAGTAGGGCCGCGCGATCTTCGGGCCCGCGTTGCGATCGCTCAGGAAGTGACCGATCGCGTGCGGACGAGTGATGGCATCCTCGGCGAAGTACGTTGCACCTTCCAGCTTGAGCGGATCGAAGAGGCGCTGCTGGACGACCGTCTCCGCGACCTCACCGGTCACGCGCTCGATCACGAGGGCGACGAGGTAGAAGGCGACGTTGCAGTAGGAGAAGAGCTCGCCCGGCTGGAACCACTGCTGGAGGGTATCCATCGCCAGCATCGATTTGGTCGTCGCATCGTCCCCTCGACCGTAATCGAGGAAGCGATCGCCCTCGAACCCGCCGGTGTGGGAGAGGAGGTGCCGCATCGTAAGATTGGCGCGGGCGGCGGCATCGGCCAGCGGAAGCTCCGGCACGTAGGTGGTCACCGGGGCATCCAGATCGATCTTGCCTTCATCGACCAGTTGCATCACGACCGTCGTCGCAAAGACCTTCGAGATCGAGCCGATCTGCGAGATCGTATCGGTCGTCATCGGCTGCCGGGTCTCAAGGTTGGTGACGCCGACCGCGACCGGGGTGATCGCGCCTTCGTGGAGCACCGCCACGGAGATGCCCGGTACATTCCAGCGGGCGGCCTCGCCCTGCACGGCGGCTTCGAGCGAGGCGTAGTCCGGGCGCGCCAGCGGCCAGGCCGGATGGGGGGCGGCGGATTCTTCGCCGGAGCCGTCACCGAGGGTGACGCGGGGAAATCGGGAACGCGAGGGATCGGTCCTCATTGCAAACGCAACTCCTTGCTTCGAACGACGTTCCCGCATCATCGCTGGGAACATGCAAACTGACGGGCACGATGCGTCCACACGAGATGGATCGGCGTCGTCCCGGCACGTTGTGCTCGTCATAGTATCCGCAGTATGCGATCTCCGCTCGTCATCGGGCATCCGTGTTGACATTCTCGCTTGTTAGTGTAGACTCACAACCATTACGGGCATGGAGGCACTATCCGGTGCCTTGCAGTGATGAGAAAGGGGGGGCAGGTGACAGATCGGGGCGCGGCGGCAACGCCACGCACACGCAGGACGGCCGAGGAGCGCCGGGGGGAGATTATCGCCGCCGCGATCGTCGAGTTCGCGACGTTCGGCTATCACGGCGGCTCCACCGAGCGAATCGCCGCCGCGGCCGGCATCTCGCAGCCCTACGTGCTGCGCCTCTTCGGCACGAAGAAGACGATCTTCCTGGCCGCCTTCGAACAGGTCTGCGCCAACATCGTCGCGACCTGGGTGCAGGCCAACGATCGACTCGATCGGGCCGACCGTGCGCAGCCGCCAACACCCGGCGAGCGACTCTATGCGATGGGCGAGTCATTTCTCGGTCTTGTCGAGGACGTCGTGGATCTGCGGCTGGTGTTGCAGGCGTTCAGTTCCGCCGAGGACGACGAGATCCGGGAGGCGGCGCACACCGGGATCAAGGAGATGTTCGACTGGGTCTGGCGGACGACGGGTGCCGGCATCGACGCGGTTCGCCAGCACTTTGCCTACGGCATGATGCTGATGGTCGCCGCCTCGATCCGGGCCGGAGACGACGTGGCGACAGAGCCTTGGGCCCGTGCCTTCCTGATGATCCCGATGGAGGCCGATGGCTCGATCAGCGGACACCCTTCCGGAGTGTTGCCGCCGTATCAGGAGGTGCCACTGTCGCCGCCGTCGTAGCGCGGAAGCGAGGCTGATCGGGTTCACTTGCTGGCCGGTCGCCCGGCTGTGCCATCCGGCGCGGCGGGAGGGTCATCATGGCCCGACACAGGTGATTCATTAGCCGCATTTAGTAGTGACTACTCACTATGTATCTAATTTCCCCTACCCGGGGGACCCCCTGAAGATATGCAACCGCAACCACTCAACCTGCTCGCCGCAATCAGCCTCATCGCCCTCGTCACCGGCATGTTCGGCGGCTACTCGCTCCTTCGACTGCTCAATGCCGGCGACAGGCTCTCGCCCTTCCAGCTCAGCCAGTTTCGGGCCGGGCATGCCCACGCCGGCGTGCTTCTCCTTCTCTCGCTGATTTTCGTCGCCTACCTCGACCGCACCGACTACGCAAACCCGGTCCGCGTGCTGCTCTTCGCAATCGCATTTGCCGGCGGCCTCGCCCAATCCGGTGGCTTCTTCCTGCACATGATGGTCGGCAAGCCGGGCGAGGCCTCGGCCGGGACGACACTCACCGCGACCGGCGCCGTGCTACTCGCTGTCAGCGTCATTGCGCTCGCTGTCGGGTTGCTGATCGCCTGAAGAACGAAAGGTCAACGCCATGAGCCAAATCCCGCTCCCCCAACGACATGGCGAGCTCGCGCGACCGGGCCCCCGCAACCTGCTGGCAGCGCTCTCGTGGATCCTGCTCGTCGCTGTCATCTTCGGTGGCTACTCGCTGCTCCGGATGCTCGCCAGCACCGACGAGCTCTCACCCTTCCAGGAGCGATTTTTCCGGGCCGGCCATGCTCATGCTGGCGTGCTCACCGCCGTGGGCCTGCTCTACAGCAATTCTCTGAATCACACCACCCTCACGTACCGGAAGCAGGTGTGGGCCTGGCTCGTCTACGCCCTGGGAGTGGGTTGCGTCTCCGGCGGCTTCTTTCTGCACATGGCGATCGGCAAGGAAGGAGCAGCCTCGGCGGGGACGGCACTCACCACGGCGGGCGCCGTGGTCATCGTCGCCATGGCGCTCTATCTCGCCTGGCACCTCTTCCGGGCCCGCAACATCGCCGATCACTCAGTTAGCACGTCACACCAGACGGGAGATTCCCGATGACAGAGACATCACCCCCCAATGGCCCTCAAGCCGGTCGCTACCGCGCCGACTTCCCGCCGGGCACCGTCGTCTTCCTGATCGGGATGCGAGTCAACCAGATCTGGAACCTGCCAAAGTGGGGTCCGGTCTTCACGGCGATGGGACCGATGCTTGCGGAGCTGAGCAAGCATCCAGAACTCGGTCTCCTCGGATTCAACAGCTGGGTTGGCTGGCGCTCGGTGATGGTGCAGCAGTACTGGGCGAGCATCGACCAGCTCATGGACTACGCCACGGCGCGCGACGCGAAGCATCTCCCCGCCTGGCAGCGTTTCAATGCGCGAGTCGGGCACCAGAACCCATCTGTCGGGGTCTGGCACGAGGCCTATGTCGTCGATCCCGAGACCTCGCACATGATCTACGTCAACATGCCGCCCTTTGGCATGGCCGAGGCCACCGCCCACCGCTCGGCCCGGGAGATGGGACCGCAACCGGTCCGCCGGCGCGCCACCTCATCCTAATGCCGGTTCAGTGCCTGTCGGCCATACGCAGGAACCCGGCGAACGTGCCAGAATGAACGCAATACGGGACGTGGGGAAAACGATACGCGGATCAGCGACGGAAGTGCGGCGACGATGGCAGCAAGCAGCGAAACGACGGCAGAGGTAGGGCAGGGAGCGGTTATCCGGGGGCGATATATCGCCACCCCGCCGGCGGGCACGGTGATCTTCATGTTCGGGCTCCGCGTGAACCGCTGGTCGGAGCTCCGGCGGTGGCTGCCGCTCTGGCGCTCGTTGCGCAGGATCGTCCGGGAGCAGCATGCCCGGCCGCAGTGCGGGCTGCTCTGGTCGACAAGCTGGCGTGATGGCCGCGAGTTCACCGTCCTCCAGTACTGGAAGGACATGCAGACGCTGCTGGACTACGCGCAGGACCCGTCGTTCAAGCACGCCGGAGTCTGGAAGAAGTACAACCACGGGGTGGGCGATACGGGGCTCGTCGGCATCTGGCACGAGGCGTACACGATCGATACCGGGTCGCCGAAGGGGCTGCACACGATCTACCGCGATGTGCCGTCGCGCGGGCTGGCCGCCGCGACCTCGAGTCTCGAAGGCACGGAGTACGCACTGCGGGAACTCGCCCGCAAGCGATCCGGTAAGGAAGAGGGCACGATGCCGTGATCGGCATCCGGGAGGCACCATGATCGAGCTCATTGCACAACAGCGCGAGGCAATCGCCCGGCTTTGCCGACTCTACGGCGTTCGCAGATTGGACGTCTTTGGCTCGGCAACCAAGGTGTCGTTCGACCCGCAGACCAGCGATCTGGACTTCGTGGTCGATTTTGCGGATCGTGGACCAGGATATCTGGAGCGATATCTCGACCTCGCGGATGCATTGGAAGCGCTCCTGGGATACAAGGTCGATTTACTCACCGAACGCGCGTTGAGCAAGCGACCACGCTTTCGCCAGTCCGTCGAGGAGAGTCGGGAGCCGATCTATGACAGAGCGAGCGAGACAAAGGCTGCTTGACGCGCTTGATGCATGCGAAACGATCGTGAGCTTCGTGCAGGACAAGACGCTTGACGACTATGAGGGCGATGTGCAGCTTCAGCTCGTGACAGAACGCCTGCTGACGATCATCGGAGAAGCGTGTAACCAAGCGGTGAGGGCGCAACCGGATCTCGGGTCTCGCATTCCCGAACTCCAGAAAGTCATGGCATGCGGAATCGCATTATTCATGGATACGATCTTGTTGATGACGAGATCGTTTGGGAGGCCGTGACCGATAGAATCCCGGAGCTACTCGCTACATTGAAACACCTGACGATGTCATTGGAATAGAGATGCTGGCGACATCCAAAGTATGTTCGGTCGGTGCTGACAATTAGCGGGCGGCGCCGACGGCCAGCGGGTTGAAGTTCGTCCCCCGGTCGAAGGCGTCGATCCCCTCGATCCGCTTGAGCTTGTTCACCACCAGGTACGTGACCGGCGTGAACGCCGTCTCGTAGGCCGTCTTCAGAATCCAGTTCGTGTAGATCATCTGCCAGAGAATGCCGCCGCTCATCGTCCCGGCGAAGGCGATCATCACGAAGATCAGCGAGTCCAACCCTTCACCCACGATCGTCGAACCGATCGTCCTCGTCCAGAGGAAGCGGCCCTTGGTGAGGACCTTCATCCGCGCCAGCACGTAGGAGTTCACGAACTCGCCGACGAGGTAGGCACAGGCGGAGGCGACAAGGATGCGCGGCGTCGAGCCGAAGATCCGGCTGTAGGCATCGCCGCCGTCCCACGAGGGGTCGGCCGGCATCACCCCCGCCAGCTGGATCATGCCGACCGCGAGCAGGTTGCAGAGGAACCCGAGCCAGATCACACGGCGGGCCGTGGCGTAGCCGTAGACCTCGGTCAGGATGTCACCGACGATGTAGGCGACGGGGAAGGTCAACGTGCCGGCGTCGGCAACCCAGGGGCCGACGTGCAGGATCTTCACGGCGAGGATATTCGCGGTGATCAGGCAGGTCACATAGAGCGCGACGATCACGAGGAAATAGGGCGAGCCCATCACTTCGGCGGGCGCCAGCCCCTCCCGAAGGGGTTGGCGCGATTTCGGCGTGGGGTTCTGTGCGATCTTTGATGAAGTAAGCGAATCAGTCATGTGGTGAACGTGGCTCCGGCGAAGACAAGAACGCGATGCGCCCCCAATGGTACCGATGAAACAGCCATTCGCCCAGTTGAATGACGAGCTCGAGCGATATCAGGCCGCCATGCGCGCTTGCCGGCGCTGTGTCGAGGCGGGATTCCTGGCGACCGCGCACCCGGTCTTTCGCGGGAACGCGCGACAGCGGCTCATGATTGTCGGACAGGCGCCCGGCGCCCAGGCCGACGCGCGTGACGTGCCCTGGAGCGGTCAGTCGGGACGCATCCTGCGCGGCTGGATGGCGCAGGCGGGATTTCCGGAGGAGACGTTCTTCGACACGTGGTACCTGACGAGTCTCACCAAGTGCTTTCCCGGCAAGGCGACCGGCGGCAAGGGGGATCGCGCGCCGTCCGCCGCCGAGATCGCACTCTGCCGGGGGCATCTCGATCGCGAGATCGCCCTCGTCCGGCCCGACCTGATCGTCACTCTGGGACGGCTGGCCGCGGTGGCGCTGATTCCGGGCGTTCGGAAGCTCCCGCTCGCGGGGCTCGTCGGGGCGCGGTACCAGGCGGATCTCGGATACGGCGAGATCCCGATCGTGCCACTGCCGCATCCCTCGGGCGTCTCCCGTTGGCGGAACGACCCCGCCAACCGCGCGCTGATCGCGCAGGCGCTCGCCCTGCTGAACGCCGAGCGCCGCCATATCGATCGCGTTGACAGCCGTGGCAGCGTGCATACGATGGAGACACATGGCGGTGTATCGGGCGAAGTCGGTCGTTCATCATGGAATGGGAAGGAGGTGACGGTTGATGATCTCCCTGATTGAATCGAAGAAGGATGATCTTGCCATTCTGTGCCGCCGGTTTGCGATTCGCCGGCTGGATGTCTTCGGATCGGCTGTCAAGGGCACATTCGATCCGCAATCCAGCGATCTCGATTTCATCGTCGATCTCGGGGCGTACGAGCGGTCCGTCGCCGATCGCTTTCTCGATTTCGCCGATGCGCTCGAAACGCTCTTTGGTCGACCGGTCGACCTGATTACCGAGGACTCCATTGTCAATCCGTACTTTCGCAAGGCCGTGAACGCCGCCCGGGAGACCGTGTTTGAAGATCGAGACGCTGCAGCGGCTGCATGATGCCGAACGCGCGTGTCAGGAGTTGCAGGACTTCTGCCGGGATGCCACCGAATCGTCCTTTCTGGGCGATCGCGGGCTCATGCTTATCGTTCACAAGCTGGTCGAGATCGTCGGGGAGGCCCTGAAGCAGGCAGAAGCATACGACCCTGAGATCGCTGGCCTCATCCCGGACTTTCGGAAAATCGTGGACACGCGAAACCGTATCACGCAAGGTTAGGGCACCGTCAATTACCGGCTTCTCTGGAGCATCGTGCAGACGCGTATCCCCTCGCTCCAGCTCACGCTCGTTGCGCTTCTTGCCTCCGAGCAATCGGCAGAGACAGACGAACGATCATGACATCTCTTGCGGGTGCTCGTCCGGCCAGCGCTCACCCACCCACGCCATCTCCCAAAAGGCCAGCTCGTAGCGGCTCGCGGTGACAAAGGCCGCCTCCACCCGGTCCAGCGCCGATTGGGGCAATCCCGCGCAGGCCTCGTCCGTCAGCGCGCGGCACCAGTCCGCAAGCTGCGCGAACTCCGGATCGGCGTACATCCCGATCCACCGGGCATAGCGCTCATCGGACGGCAACCCTCGCCGCGCGAGCTCACTCCCCACCTCGCTGTACCCCCACGTGCAGGGCAGCAGCGCCCCGAGGAGTTCCGCGTAGTCGCCCGCCGTCGCCGTCCGCAGCAGGAAATCCGTGTATCCCTGCGTCGTCGGCGCCTTTGTCTCGCGTTCGAGATCGGCCACCGTGATGCCGAATTCCGCCACGTACGAGCGGTGGAGCTCCATCTCGTGCGTCAGCGTCGCGTGCAGCAGCGAGGAGAAGCGCGTCATCGCCGCCAGATCCGGGGCGCGCAGGACCGCCGTCGCGAAGAGCCGGCTGTAGTCGATCAGGTAGAGGTAATCCTGACGCAGCCAGTGGGCGAATTTCGGGGGATCGAGCGTGCCATCCCCGATGCCTCGCACGAAGGGATGGTCGTGCTGTGCCCGCCAGATCGGATCGGCAACCGCGCGCAAGTGGACACTGAACGACGATGTAGGCATGTTCATGGAAAGCTCCTTCGGCGGGAATTCCCGCCGATCGTGGGGGAGTGTTCGACAGGCGTGAAACGGCGGCGGGGACCTACCGCTCGCTCTCGGTGACGAAGCGCCGCCAGGGCAGGAGTACGCGCTCCAGCAGGGTCACGAGCGAGAAGAGGCCGATGCCCATCAGCGAGAGGATCACGATGGCGGCGAAGACGCGGGCGGTCTGGAACTGCGCTGCCGATCGCTGCATGAGGTAGCCAAGACCCTCGCTCGCGCCGACCAGTTCGCCGAAGACCGCGCCGATCACGCTGAACGTGATCGCGATCCGGGCGCCGGTGAACAACGATGGGAGCGAGGCCGGAATCTTCACCAGCCGGAAGCGCTGCCAGGCGCTCGCGCCCATCGAACTAAGCATCGCCAGCGTCTCGCGGTCGGCCACGCGCAGCCCGTCGACCGTATTCACCGCAATCGGGAAGAAGCAGACGAGCGCCGTGATGAGTACCTTTGGAGTAAGGCCGTAGCCGAACCAGATGAGCAGCAACGGCGCGAGCGCCACCATCGGAATGGTCTGGCTGGCAATGATGAGCGGGTAGATCGCCCGCTCCAGCACGCGGGAGGCATCGATGGCGATGCCGACGGTGATGCCGGCCACCAGCGCCAGGCCGAACCCGATCAGCACTTCAACCAGGGTGACGCGGGTATGACGAAGGAGCAGGCTGTGATCGGTTCGGAACGAGTCGTAGATCGCCGATGGCGGCGGCAGCATCCAGCGCGGCGTGTCCGCCACGCGCACGGCCGCCTCCCAGATCAGGAGAAGGAGGATCAGGATCAGCAACGGCCAGACCCAGCGGTTGGCAGCGCGGCCCAGGGCGGTCATGATTGCGCCCCTCCCCCGGAGAGCGTGGGGTGATGGAGCAGGCCCAGCGCGTCCAGCAGCACCGCGCGGTGTTCGAGGAACCGGTCGGTGGTGACGAACTCGCGGTGGCGTGGGCGCGGCAGGTCGATTGGTTCGATATGAGCGACGCGGCCGGGCCGGGCCGAGAGGACGACCACGCGGTCGGCGAGGAAGATCGCCTCGTCGACATCGTGCGTCACGAGCAGGACAGCCCGCCGCTCTCGCTCCCAGAGATCGAGCAGCCAGGTCTGCAGTGCGACCCGGTTCAGCGCATCGAGCGCGCCGAACGGCTCATCGAGCAGCAGCAACGGGCGCTCGGCGAGCACCGTCCGCAGGAAGGCGACCCGCTGGCGCATGCCGCCCGAGAGCTGGGCGGGATAGGCATGCTCGAACCCGGCGAGCCCGAATTCCGGGAATCGCGCCGCCGCGATCCGGCGGGCTTCCCGTCGGGATGCGCCGTGCACATTGAGGGCGAGGGCCGCGTTATCGAGGGCGGACCGCCACGGCAACAGCAGGTCGCGCTGGCGCATGTATGCCGTCCGGCCGAGGCGGGCCTTCAGCGGCAGGTTTTCGCCATCGAGGAGGACCTCGCCCGATGTCTGGGCAAAGAGGCCGGAGATGATATCGAGGAGGGTGCTCTTGCCGGAGCCGGACGGGCCGATCAGGGCGACGAACTCGCCGTCGTGCACGTCGAAGGTGATGTCGTCCAGCGCCTGGAGTGAGCGTCCCTGCTCGACGTAGCGGGAGTCGACGTGCCGGAGCCCGAGCCGGGGTGGTCGCGTGTTTACATTCGGAACGGGCGTGCGCGCATGCATCTGAGAAGCCTTCCTACGCCGGCATGACCCGGTTCAGGTTCAGCGGTCGGCGACGGACGATGGTCGCGATCTCAGCCCGGCTCCCCCGGACCCCCGCAGCTGGTTGATTGCTCCCCATGATGCCACAGAGTCGACGCGAACGCGCGTCTTCTCCTGCCGACGCCCGCGACGCACGGCCGGGCCGACGTTTTATTGACCCGGAGCTTGATTCTCTGGCCCGGAATATCGAAGAAAGTCGAGGCAGTCGTCGCAGGAAAAACAATGTCGAGGTCAATAAAATCAATATCACGTTGGATTATATTAACAAGAGGGGTTGATTTTGCCCGAAACTCGGAGTAGGATGGGGCAGTCATCAGCGGAGCATGCGGCAGGAGGACAGCAACGGAGTTTCGCACCTACGTCCGCTCGGTTGCGCCGGTCCGGCGCAAGCAACGTCACAGTTTTGACGCATTCAATTCATACCGGCGTCGCATCCCGCCGGTAGACTCACGATCGGTCAAAGGCCCTGTGTGCCGGAAGGAGTCGTGGATTGAGCGTGTGGCAAGCGCGGGCCGGGCGTTCCACCAGGGGGCGCCGGCATCCCACGTCTCCCAGTCACCCATGAGCTGGGAGAAGAATGCGGACATGGTCCGTCCTTATTCGTCGCTACACTCGGCCTATGAGGTGTTCCCGGGCGCACGCGAGTGGATGGTGCCACGGGAACAGGGACCCGACCGGTATGCACAGGGCATACGCATCAGTCAGGAGGAAATGATCACCATGCTGGGCAGCCGTAGCGAGCAGTAGGCGAAGAGGATCAACCTCTCTCGCCACCACGACCCCAACCACATCCTTTCGCGATCCCTCGCATCATCACGTTCTGGAGAAACGGAATGGCACGAAATCATTCCCGTCAGGGAACAGCTGTGCGCGCCGAAGGGCTGCGCAAGACGTTTGGCAAGACCGAGGCGCTGGCCGGCGTCGATCTCCAGGTCCCCACCGGAAGCGTGCTCGGCCTGCTCGGACCCAATGGCGCTGGCAAGACGACCACTGTTCGCATCCTGACGACGCTGCTCAGACCCGATGCCGGTACGGCCGAGGTCGCCGGTATCAATGTTCTGGAACACCCGGAGCGGGTCCGGGCTTCGATCGGTCTCGCCGGTCAGTATGCGGCGGTCGATGAGATTCTCACCGGCAAGGAAAACCTGGTCATGTTCGGGCAGCTCTACCGGCTCACGCATCGTTCCGCGGTGGCGCGAGCGGATGAGTTGCTGGAGCGGTTCAATCTCTCGGATGCCGCCGATCGTACCCTGAAGACCTACTCCGGCGGCATGCGGCGGCGGCTCGATCTCGCCGCCAGCCTGATCGTCGCGCCACCGGTGCTCTTCCTCGACGAGCCGACGACCGGTCTCGATCCGCGTAGCCGCAACGACATGTGGGACGTGATTTCGGGGCTGGTCGATGACGGCACGACCGTGCTGCTCACGACCCAGTACCTGGAGGAGGCCGACCGGCTGGCGGACAACATCGTCGTTGTGGACCATGGGCGCGTGATCGCCGAGGGCACCGCCGATCAGTTGAAGACGCAACTTGGCGGCGAGCGCCTGGCAATCAGCATCCCGGCGGATGGGGATATTGCCCTCGCCGAGCGGACGCTGCTTGCGATTGCCGGCGTCGACGGCAATCGAGATGGTGGGGTACAGATCGATACCGATGCTAATCAGCTGACGATTCCATTTGCGGCCGGGGCCAAGGGGCTGCCGGAAGCGGTCCGCCAGCTCGATGCCGCTGGTGTCGACCTCACCGATCTCAGTTTGCGGCGGCCGACGCTGGATGATGTCTTCCTGACTCTGACTGGTCGCAGTGCCGATGAGGACGGAATCGTCATGAACAACGGCAACATGGAGGAGCGTGCTGCATGAGCGAGCAAACACTGACTGCCCCCGCACCCACCCCAACGGCACCGGCGCTGCCGGAACGCCGTTCGACCAATCTCGATCTGGAGATGGTTCGGCGAAGTCGTCCCGCCAACGTCATCGCCGATTCGCTGGTACTTGCCAGGCGCTACCTGCAGAGGATTCCGCGGCAACTCGACTGGCTGATCGGTGTCACCGTCATGCCGATCATGTTCCTGCTGCTCTTCCGCTACATCTTCGCCGACACCGTTCAGGCCACACTGCCGGGCGGCGTCAACGCGGTCAATTACCTGGTTGCCGGCATCATTGTCCAGGGGCTCGTTTTCGGAGGCATGAACACCGGGCTCGGCCTGGCCACCGACTCGAAGGAAGGCCTGATGGACCGATTCGCCTCCTTGCCGATGTCTCGCTCGGCAGTGGTCCTCGGCCGCATTCTGGCCGATATGGCGATCGCGCTCTTCACGACCACGATCACGATTCTCGTTGGCCTGCTGGTTGGCTTCCGGCCCACGTCGAATATCGTCGACTGGGCGGCGGCGATCGGGTTGATGTTGCTGATGGCCTTCGTCCTCGCCTGGCTCGGGGCCATCATCGGGCTGGCGCTGAAGACAGTGGAGGCAGTGAACTCGATCGGTTTCACCTTTATCTTTCCGTTCACCTTCGTCAGCAGCACGTTCATCAACCCGGATTTCCTGCCGGGATGGTTGCAGGGGTTTGCCAAGAACCAGCCGTTCACCTTGCTGCTGGATGCCACGCGTGGTTTGCTCACCGGGTATCCGGATGTCGGGAATAGCGCCTGGATGGTGACGCTCTACCTGCTGATCGCGCTCGTCGTGCTGGTGCCAATTGCCCTCTGGATGTACGAACGCCGCATCGCCTCCTGATCGCAATCAGGACAACCTGTCGTATATGCCGCCGCCTCCCAGCACGTCGCTGGGAGGCGGCATTCTTGTGGAATTCCGCCGTGAACCGTTTTATCAAGCAGCCTGCGAGTCCCTTGGCTGCACCGTTGTGTTGATCGTGTCTTCACTACATGTACTTGTCATTCCCGCAAAGGGAAGCGAGGCAAGATGACGTAACGAGCATTCATGGCATGCGTGGTGCACGCACCGCTGTGAGGCGGTGCGGCCGTGCTGACCGATGTCAGCCAACTTCCCATCCGAAGCGCCGCCTGCACACCGTGAAGCCAGCAGAAGGAGGGCCCGCAATGGCCAACCAATCAAACGAGTACGTTGCCCGCGATCCCCAGACCGGACTCAGCCTGGACATGGACGAGCGCGAGCTTGGAGCCGAACTGGAGAAACGCGTCGAATCGGGCGAGATCACGCGCGAACATGCCGATGAGCTCCTGCAAACCGCCGCCCGTCGCGAGATCGCCGAGAACGGCCCGGATCGCCTGCCCGATGAGGGTGGCACCATGACCGAGGGTGGCTTTGGCTCCGGGCAGGGCATGGCTTCGGAGAGCACCTGGCATGGTCACCCGAGCAGCGGCGGCAATCACAACCAGAGCGGTGAGCGCAACGAGTAACCCTCCCCGCATCCTGTTCGTCACTCGCCGTGGGCACCCCCGGCCACATCCGGGGCCGGAAGGTCCGCCTGCGTGAAGACCCCCGCCGCCCGCAACTCGGCGATGCGGTCATCACCGTAGCCGAGCTCGCGAAGAATCTCCTCGCTCTGCTGCCCGAGCACCGGCGGGCCGTGCTGAATCTCGAGCGGCGTCCCATGGAAATGGTAGGGATGGCCGGTGACGGTCACCTCGCCGAGCGTTGCGTGCGGCACGCGCATGACCAGTCCCTCATGGTGGACCTGGGGATCGGCGAAGACCTGGTCGATCTCCTGGATCGGTCCGCAGGGCACGGAAGCGCTGTCAAGCAGCGAGACCAGATCGTCCGTTTTCCACGCGGAGAAAGCGGTATTGACGACACCGTAGACCTCCTGCCGGTGGGCGCAGCGGTCGGCATTGGTCCGGAAGTGGGGATCGTCGCGCGCTTCGTCAAGCCCCAGCGCATCGCAGAACCGCGCCCAGATCGCATCGTTGCCGACCGCGATGTTGACATAGCCATCGGCGGTCGGAAAGGTGTCGTAAGGCGTAATGATGGGGTGGCGGTTGCCAAGCATCCGCGGCACCTCGTTGGTCGTGAACCAGATCCCCGCCTGGTAGGTGAGCAGCGCGACCTGCCCGCCGAGCATCGTGGTATCGACGTACTGCCCGCGCCGCTCCGGATCGCGCTCGCGCGCGAAGAGGGCGCCCATCACCGCATAGGCCGCGAACATGCCGCCGGCGATATCCGCGATCGGGATCCCGAGCTTGGTCGGCATCCCCGATTCCTGCCCGGTGACGCTCATCATCCCGCTCATGCCCTGCACGATCAGGTCGTAGGCGGTGCGATCGCCGGAGGGACCGGACTGGCCGAACCCGGAGATCGAGGCGTAGATGAGCGACGGCCGGCGCGCCAGCACGGCCTCCTGCCCGAAACCCAGTCGTTCCATCGTGCCGGGCGAGAAGTTCTCGAAGAGGACATCCGCCTCGTCGATCAGCTTCCAGAGAATCTCCTTGCCACCCTCGGACTTGAGATCGAGCGCCAGCGACCGCTTGTTGCGGTTCACGGTCAGGAAATAGGACGCCTCGCCGTCGACAAACGGCGGTCCCCAGAGGCGGGTGTCATCCCCCTTGCCCAGCCGCTCGATCTTGATCACATCCGCGCCGAGATCGCCGAGCATCATCGTCGCGTACGGGCCGGTCATCACCCGTGTGAGATCGACCACCTTGATTCCCGAGAGGGGCATCGCGCGCCGTTCAGCCGTGCTTCCTGTCTCAGAGTCCACCGTCACGCCGTGGGTCCTTTCCCGCCTGTCGAAATCGACGCCGCTCCTGCATGACGTCGATCATACCGCGCTCCGGGAGCATCCAACCGCAGGGGGATGACGCGAGCGAGCGCACCGGGGGCGTCGGAATGAGGTGGGGGGACCGCTTGGGTGTCAGAAGCGTGTTTACGCTCCCGTAGACGCGACCTTTGTGGCCGCTGTGAGAAGGGCGGCCAAAAGGGCTGTGTCTACGGGGGATTGTTCGGTCACATCAGATGTTCTGGCAAGGCGCCCGACGCTCGTCTGTGCGTCCCCGGGACGGCGCGTCAGCTGATCTCGTCGATCAACCAGCGGTCGCCGACGCGCACAAAGACGATGGTCGCCTTCTGGGCGCCGGCGTCCGCGGCGGGTGGGGTGCCACCCGGCACGTAGGCCGGGTGGATGTGGGTGGAAGGGTCATCGATCACGATTGTCGCGGCGATTCGTCCGTCGCTCAGCATCGTGACGTTCTGGACATCGAGCAGTGCCGTCCACTTTGTCTGGGGAAGCGCTTGCGGCGTCCGCGATGCCATCTGCGCGAACGCCGGTGTCACGCCCTGGGGGAATGCGGCCTTCAGGTTGTCATCGCTGAAGAGTGCGAGCCGCCGCATCGTATCGACCGCGTTCGTGCAGGCGACCATCTCCTCCGCTGTCTGGATGATCTGGCTCTGCGTCTGCGTATCCACCGATGGATCGGAGGCTGGCTGCAACGGTTGCTGGTCGCGGGTGGTGGCCGGGGCCGGCTTGGCCGTCGTGCCGACGAGTGCCTCCAGCTCGGCGACCGTGCGCGGCTGCACCGTGCAACTTGCGGGATCGGGCACGGTCGCTGCCTTGTCGAAGTTCTTCTGCTGGTTCTTGATGTAGGAGAGCACGTCCCGGATATCCTGGTCGGAGAGATCGCGGCCGAACGCCGGCATCGCCGTGCCCTGCTTGCCGTTCTCGATCCAGTAGACCAGATCGCCGTCGGCGTGCACCATCGTGTGCGGCTGCGAGAAGTCGGCGGGTGGCGGCTGCATCCCCGCCGCGGCCGGGCCATCCCCGCGCAGGTCGGCGCCGTGGCAGGAGAGGCAGTTGGTCTGGTAGATACCCTTGCCCCGCTCCACCATTGCAACGTCGTTCGGGTCGATCGCGCCGTCGCCGGCCGAGACCGCGAGAATCGGATCGACCCTCGCCTGGATGAGCAGCATGAACCCGAGCGCGAGCGCCGCCATTCCGAGGCCGCCGCTCTCCTTGCGCAGCCGGGTACGACCGGCGTAGATGGCGAAGACCAGCGCACCGAGCCCGATCATCATCAGCAGCAGGCCCGTAACGCCGCCGGTCGTCTGGAAGCGCCAGGGAGCACCTGGGACATTGACCTTGGGAACCGTCGAGCCGATCGTGTGGTCCACCGTCCCTTCGACCTGGGGTTTGCCGGGTTCGCGCAGGATCATCTTGATCTGCCAGTCGCCGACGATCCCGAGATCGCTGCCGTGATACTCGAATGCGTTGCCTGAGACGCGGGAGAGCGTTACCTCCTTGGTTCCCAGGCTGTCGTTGCCGGGCATCGAGAGCCGGAGCAGGGCGTCGGTATCGTTCGGCAGGCTCGGCCCACCGACTTCGAGCCGGAAGTGATTCACCCCGGCCACACCGGGTGCCAGCAGGAGCTTGGCGCGCGGGCTGGTATCGGGGAACGAGACGGAGATCTGCTTCGAGCGCTCGATCAGCACATCACGCGCCGGTTCCTGGCTCGTCATCTGCCCGACCGCGCCCAGCACGCCGAGAATCAGCACGAGCTCGGCGGTCACGGCCCAGGTCAGCCGTTTGCTCCACAGCGTCGTTGCCTGCTCGCTGATCTTGCGCGTGAGATGGCGTTCGATCACGAGCAGGTTGGTCGCCGCGATCACGAGGATGACCACCAGCAGGATCAGCTTGACCAGCAGTGATTTTCCGTACGGGGTGGTGGTGAGACCGTGCAGGTTGCCGACCTGGAGCCAGCCCGCGTAGAACCCGGTGACGCCCATGGCGAGCCAGGCGACGATGGCGAGCATGGAGAAGCGCGGGATCGCCACGATCAGGATCGCGCGCCGCTGAGCCGGGTCGAGTTTGCGCGCCAGCGGGAAGACCACCGTGGCGAGGATGAAGATACCCCCGATCCAGACAGCCGCCGCGAGCAGGTGGATCATGTCTGCGACGAGTGCCACCGAGCGCCCGACCGGCTGCGCCGACGCATGGGCGATCAGGCTGAACGGGATGGGCATGGCGATCGCCACGACCCACGACGTGATGTTCTCCACCTTGCGATGGCGGGTGAACCACCAGGCGCAGGCGCTGAGGATGAGCCCATAGAGCATGATCAGCCCGATGCGCAGCAGCCATAGATGGCCGAAGCGGGTCTGGCCGATCGTGTTCATCAGCTTGTCGAAGAAGGTGCCGCTGGTGAGCGCGAGCGCCTGCACGACCAGTGCGAAGAGCGAGCCGAGCAGCGCGAGCGCGGCGGCGATCAGGGCATAGCGTTTCATCCGCAGCGCGAACTGCGGTCCCTCCCGCCAGACGGATGCGAGCGCTGGACGCACGACGATCGTCCAGATCGGCCAGGTCGCCAGGAACGCGGCGAGCCCCACGAGCGCCGCCCAGCGTGAGGCCGTTTTCAGGAGCTGCGGCGGCCCGTCTCCGACGTTGTTCGTCGGGACGGTGACGACGGCCGCGACGTCGGCGGCGGTACCGACCGTGAAGGTGAAATAACCCTGGGCGGTGTGCCCGTCGTCGTTGGAGAGGTTGTGCCAGAGGACAGAGTAGGTGCCATTGGGCAGACCCGCAGGTACCTGGAGGAGCATAGTGTAGTCGTCGTTGCCCGGCTGGAGTGTGACCCCTTCGACGTTCTGGCCCTGACTATCGAAGAGCTCCATGCCGCTTGCCGAGCGCTCGAGGCGTTCGGTAAAGGTCGCGGTAATGGTTGCCGGCATGGTCGCGACGACCCCACCGTTGGCGGGTGAGCTGGTCTTGAGAGCGGCGTGCGCCTGGGTGACGGCGGGGGTGGCGAGACTGCCCATGATGACCAGCACGAAGCCGAGCATCCAGGTCAGGACCAGCCGGGATCGCCGCCGCGGCGGTTCCGCGCCCCGCACCCGAAATGGGAGAGACATAACGTGCCTTTACGGATGAGGCGGGGCGGCTCATATGAACCGCCCCGCAATGTGCGCGCCGGGTCTAGTTGCCGGTGGCGGGGAACTCGTAATCAGAGCGCGGAGCGACCGAGTCGAAGCCCTCCGGCGAGGACGTGAAGGTCTCGTCGATCTGCGTGCCCTCGATGGTGCCGAAGAAATGGAAGGTGTAATCGCCGGGCTGGGTCGGGATGAACATGGCCTTGTAGGAGCCGTCTTCCTTCCAGACCGGGGAGAGGGCGACTTCCTTCTTCTGGTCGCCGAGGATGATCTCGGCCTTCAGGGTCTGGTCGAGACCGGTGACCGGCTCGCCGGCCTTGGAGACCTCGAGGATGATGCCGTTCATCTCCCCCTGGACGGCGGGCTCGTTGACGAAGCCGACGACGAACTCGTAATCGGTCGCGACCGTTCGCGATTCATGCGCGGAAGCGGCGAAAGGCATCATGACGCTTGTCATCGCCAGGATGGCGGCGACGAGCAAGGCGATGAAGCGGGGGCGTGGAAGCGAGCGGAACATGGTTGTCATGGTAGGTGAACTCCTGAACAGGTGATGTCGTTGGGTGTACTGGCCAATTCCGTAGGGTGCGACTCTATGCCGCACCGATCGAGATATGGCCCTCCGGGCCACCGGTACCGACGCGGCTGCTGACACAAGGTCGCACCCTACGAACGCCGCGGCGCACAGGTTGTCCGGCGCAGAGCCGAAATCAGATGCAGGGAACCGGGCGTGGGGGAGGCGGTTCGAGGCGGGCGATGGTGCTCGTCAGATGCGATGCGGGGCACCACAACTGGCGTCGAATCGACACCAGCAGGAGCATGGCGACGAGCACGCCGGCCATGGCGATCGCGCTGCCCTGGTCAAGTGCGGGGCTGAAATCGGTCAGAAAGGGCGTATCGGGCGCGGCGGTTGCATGTGCCGGCACGCCGGCCAGTGGAGCAGCGCGCTCGCTGGTCGCCGCATCGGCCGCGGCCGCCAGCGGAATATCGGCCGCCAGGAATGGCGAGATCGTTCTTGCCGGGACGGGCATGTCGGAGGGTGTCGCCGGATGATGGTCCGACGCATGGGTATGCGGCGTGCCGGTGAGTTCGTCCAGCCACTCCTGGAAGAAGGCGTGGGGGTGGGCGGTATCCGCACCGGCGCGGTAATTCGCGGGCATGAGCAGCAGCAGGGCTGCCATTCCCAGCATGCCGAGCGTCGTGAGGGGCGGTCGGCGCGCGGAGCGCGTCCTGTTCTCCTGACATCTGTGCATGGCCAAGGAGTGGTTGCATCGCACGGTGCTGATCATCCAACGCACGTCCATCGCCGCGCGGACGATGGTTCTGGGGCCGCTGCATGGCCGTAGCCACGCGCGCTCTGGAGCGGCGGTTCCGCTTATGGCAAGCCTAGCACACGGCCTCATTCAAACCCGGACGCACCGGGCGGTCGTGCATGGTGATGTGGTCCCCTCCGGACCGAGAGCGGAAACGGCCGCCTGGCTGCGTTCATGGCCCATGTTTTGCCACGAGTGATCCCAAGGCAGCGATCTCCACCACTCGGAAGCGAGGAACCATCATGAACCTGCCATTCCATGACCGGCGCGAGGCCGGGCGGTACCTGGCCTCACTGCTTGAAGACCTGAAGGGGCGAGACGATCTCGTTGTGCTCGGCCTGCCGCGCGGGGGAATCCCGGTCGCCTTTGAGGTCGCGGTGGCCCTCAACGCACCGCTGGATGCCTACATCGTGCGGAAGCTGGGGGTGCCGGGGCATGAGGAACTGGCGATGGGGGCCATCGCGACCGGCAACGTCCAAGTCCTGAACGACGAGGTCATCATTCACGACAACATCAGCCAGGGGGCGATCGATGCCGTGACCGCCAGCGAGCAGCGGGAGCTCAACCGGCGCGAACGCCAGTACCGGGGACTGCGACCGGCGCCCGATGTGCGCGGTCGTACCGTCATTCTGGTCGATGACGGGCTGGCGACCGGCACCACGATGCGCGCGGCTGTGAAGGCGATCCGGACGCTCGATCCGAACGAGGTGATCGTCGCCGTGCCGGTGGCCAGTCCATCGGTCTGCCGCGCGTTCAACCGGCTCGTGGATCGGGTGGTCTGCGGCGAGACACCGGAGTCGTTCTACGCGCTCGGCCTGTGGTACGAGGACTTCTCGCCGACCTCGGACGAGGAGGTGCGCACCCTGCTTGCGGAGGCCGCGCGACGGCCGGGTGTCGCCTCATCGACCGGTGATGGGCATTCGTCCCGGAGGAGAGATTCGGCCTCGCTCGTCGACGCGATCGCCACAGAGGCGCGACCGTTGACCGGCGAGGCGACCGACCTTGGAGACCTGCTCGATGCGATCGGCGATGCCCGGCTGGTCCTGATCGGCGAGGCCTCGCACGGGACGGAGGAGTTCTACGCCGAACGGGCGACGATCACGCGGCGCCTGATCGAGGAGCGGGGATTCCTGGCCGTGGCGGTTGAGGCTGACTGGCCGGATGCCTTCCGCCTCAACCGCTACGTGCGCGGTCAGAGCGACGACCGGTCGGCCGACGAGGCGCTCGCGGATTTTTGCCGGTTCCCGCAATGGATGTGGCGCAACACCGTGGTCCGGGAGTTCATCGGCTGGCTGCGTGATCACAACGACCGGCAGCGCGAGGAGACGGCGCGAGTCGGCTTCTACGGGCTGGATCTCTACAGCCTGAACGCCTCGATCCGGGCCGTGATTGCGTATCTCGACAAGGTCGATCCCGAGGCTGCCGATCGTGCCCGCGCCCGTTACAGCTGCTTCGATCATTTCGCGGACGACGCCCAGGCGTATGGCTACGCGACCAGCGTCGGCGTCGCCGAACCGTGCGAGGATGAGGTCGTCAACCAGTTGCAGGAGTTGCAGCGGTACATGGCCGATCTCGCGATGCGGGACGGACACCTGGCGCACGATGAGTTCTTCTCGGCGGAGCAGAACGCGCGGCTGGCCCGGAATGCAGAAGCCTACTATCGCTCGATGTTCCGGGGTCGGGTCTCCTCGTGGAACCTGCGCGACACGCACATGGGGGACACGCTGGACGCCCTGATCGAACACCTTGAGGCGCGGAACGGCGTTCCGGCGAAGATCGTCGTCTGGGCCCACAACTCGCACCTCGGTGACGCTCGCGCGACGGAGATGGGCGATGCCGGGGAACTCAACCTCGGTCAGCTCGCGCGGCAACGGCATGGCGATGTGGCGTTCCTGATCGGACAGACAACGGATCACGGCACGGTGACCGCAGCCAGCGACTGGGATGAACCCGCCGAGCGCAAGCGCGTGCGTGCAGGGATGGAGGGAAGCTACGAAGCGCTCTTCCATGAGGTGGCGAACGCCGGGCTCGATGCGTTCTGGCTGCCGTTGCGCGATGCCGATCCCCGGCTGCGCTTCCCACGCCTGGAGCGGGCGATTGGTGTTATCTACCGGCCCGAAACAGAGCGGCTCAGTCATTATTTCGATGCGCGCCTGAAGGACCAGTTCGATGCCGTGCTGCACTGTGACGAGACGCATGCCCTCCATCCGCTGGAGCGCACCGCGCAGTGGGAGCGCGGGGACGTGCCGGAGACATACCCCTTCAACGACGAGCCGCTTCCCGCGCGCCGCACCGCGTGATCGGGCTTGGCCGTCGGTATGGAGGCATCCATTGACGTGTTTCCGATGGATGCGGGCGCATGGCATATGTCGTGCGCCCGCAGGTTGGCATGCAGGCGGAAGCGCGGCGGGCCTACCACCAGGAGGAGGAGAGCGTGGCGGAGCAACAGCATGATCGCAAACGGCAGGAGTGGGCCACCTACAACGGGTTGATCGCCATCTTTCTCGGGCTCTTCGCCGCGTTCTCCCGGCTGGGCCACGGAAAAGTGACGCCGTTCAAGGTCACGGGGCTGGATTTGACCATGCTCGGGCTCACGTCGTTCCGTGCCGGTCGGCTCGTGGCCTACGATCAGGTCACCGAACCATTGCGGTCGCCCGTCACTAACACGGAGCCCGACAGCTACGGCACCAGTCAGACGACAGTTGCCGAGGGCAGCGGCGTGCGGAAGGCCATCGGGGAACTCGTCGCCTGCCCAACCTGTGTCGGCATGTGGGTCTCGGCGTTTCTCGTCTATGGCTTGCGCATCGCTCCCGGTCCCACTCGGCTCTTCCTCGCCTTTACGAGTGCCTCGGGTATTGCCGAGATCCTCGATAGTGCGACGGAGGCCCTCTCCTGGACGGGCAGCGCCGAGCGCAAGCAGGCAAAGCCCCCTTCTGACTAAGGGCACCCTTCTCTTCGTCATTTCGAACGTACACGTCGTTGAGAAATCTCTCACCGGGGCGTTGCGACGAACTGTGCTTGCCCCGAGGGTCTGTAACGTAACGTGTTGCTTTTGCGTGGCGCTCCGAAGAGGTCTTCGACAAGTGGCCGCTCAATATGGTCAGGGAACGTGGTTGTCTGTGGAAAGAAAACGCCCACGCACGGCTGGCAGCGGCCGTGCGTGGGCGTTTCGAATGACGACGAGCGGTCAGTCGGTCAGCTGACCCACCGCCTCGCTGACGTCGGCAGGCGTGTTGTAGTTCTGATCCGGCAGGCTCTCAAGGGTTTTGGAAGCGTTCTCGTCCGCGCCGTTCTTCTTGCCCGCGTCGATCAGGTCCTGCTTGCTGGCCGGATAGTTGACGCCGTGGAGGTATTTCTGGAGCTGGATCGGGTTGATCTTCGCCATTGGTCGTCTCCCTTCCCATGTCGGGTGCTGTACATTCGTGGTGCCGAAGGAGCGGGCTGCGGGTCGCGGGTGAACCCGCTCCTTGACGCCCGCCATGCAAACCCTGTGCCAGTCCCGTCACGATCGAGAAGGACGTCAGTCATTGCTGCTCCGGCTGCTGGGCAGGTTCGGGATCAACCACGAGAGGAAGGCCTGCTGCGATCGCGTCTGCAGGAGCAGGTTGCCCGGTCCCTCGATCTCGATCACGAACCCCTCACCGCTGAAGAGCGTGCTCTTGAGGCCGCCGACGCGCCGGACCTCGTGCGGCATCGACTCGTCGAAGGCGATGACATGGCCGGAATCGACCGTGTAGCGCTCGCCCGCGCGAAGCGTGACGGGATGAAGGGCGCCGTAGGCGGAGAGAATCGCCTGCCCCTGGCCGCTGAGAAGCAGCATGAAGAAGCTGCTCGTGGCGAAGAAGCCGCGCCCGCCCCGGAATTTCGTATCGACATTGACCCCGAGCTCCGCCGCGACAAACGATCCCGAGTTGACGAGCAGCGAGGAACCACTGGTCGCGCCGCCGATCTCCACGGTGACGACATCTCCGGGCAGCGAAGGCGCGAAGAGGACTTCTCCGGGACCGCCCTCGCTGCGGAAGGTGTTCATGAAGAAGGATTCGCCGCCGAGTACGCCGCGCTTGAGCGATTTGAGCAGACCGCCGGTGGCGCTGGTCTGGATCTGGACATTCGCCGATTTGCTGAGCATGGCGCCGGCTTCCGACCGGATTTCCTCTCCGGCTTCCAGCTCAACGCGGGCGACAGCGAATGATGGTCGATAGAGGAGCTCTGTTTTCATGAGGGATGCTTTCTGGCTAGGGAACGCGATCGTTGCGTGATCCGTACGGTTACTCCGGAGAAACTCCTGTCATCCTCGGTTGTGAGACAGCAGCGGAACACAGGAAGGGGTGGCAGGTTCGGCCTGTCACCCCTTCCTGTCTCTTCCCCATCCACTCCCGGAGTGGCTGTCAGTTGTCGTGTGATGCGTCTAGTAGTGGATCTCGAGGCGGGTTCCGATGGACGCCTGCCCGAAGAGCCAGTCCGCGACGTCCATCGGCAGGTTGATGCAGCCGTGGCTCATCACCGCGCCGAAGTTGTTGTGCCAGTAGGCGCCGTGAATGGCGTGTCCGACATCCGTGAAGTACATGACATCTGGAACGTCCGGGACGTTGTAATACTCACCGCCGAGCACACCTTCCATGGTCTGGGTGCCGACCTTGGAATTGATGAAGAACGTGCCGGTAGGCGTGTCGAACCCGGGCCGCCCGGTACTGACATAGGACTCCATGACCGGGACATCGCCGCGGTAGACGACCATGTACTGCGTCGAGAGATTGACGTCGATCCAGAGCTCGCCATTGCCGGGATCGTTGCTGGCGATCTGCGGCGCAGGGGGCGGAATGAAGAGATCTTCGCTATAGGTCGGCACATCACCCTGCGGTGTCGCCTTCTGATCGAGCTTGTACTTGTCGGCGAGCATCTGCCCGACCGGAACCAGCCACACACCCTTGTCCTTGGTGTAGGCCAGCTGACCGCGCTCGAAGACCTGGTAGGTCATGCCCTTCAGCGTGTACTGCTCGGTGAGCGGGTTGCCGAGATACTCGGGGCCGACGACGTTCTGCCAGAAATCGTTGAAGTCACCCTTGACGGAGTGCTTCGTCTCCGCGACATAGGTATCGGTACCGTCATCGAGCTTGAGCTTGGAGGCATCGACCGGCAACCATGCCTGGGACGCCCGTGCGGTCTCCACCGCGCCACCATCCTGCTTCGGCTTGGCCGCTGCAAAGCCGGCGACGGAGCGCTGCAGGGTGATCGGACGCAGTTCGTTGCCGATATCCGCCACGAGGACGGTGTTCCCGTTGGCATCGCCCTCCGGCCAGTACTCGAAGCGCGCGTACTGGAGGTACTGCACAACGTGGCCGTTGCTCTGCGTGATCTCCTTGGTGATCGGGTAGCCGTAGGCGTCCGCGCCCCCGGCGTTCCGCCAGAGATCGAGGAAGAGCTGGTCCAGCGTCTGCCCGGTTTCCGGAATGTAGACGGTCTGTGGCGGGTACCAGTCGCTTGCGCTCTGCGCGGTCGTGGCCATCGGCATCGCGGCAGACAGCAAGAGCGACAGCATCGCGACCAGCATGGTGATCACGCTGCCCCGGCTCACGGCCCGTGTCGTTGACGTCGTGGTCGTGGCTCCCGACCACAACGTTGCCCCCTGAATCCTCACCCGAATCTCCCTTTCTCGCTCCACCCCACTTGGTGCATGAGACGAATGATGCAACTCGCGGTCGCCAGATCGCACAGCAGCCATGCCGGACCGTGGCGGTGTCACCTGTTCTGGGTGCTCCCGTTTGCCCGGATTACCCCGATTGACGCTGTACATTCCCATTGGCGCTGAAGGCGCGTTACCCAAGTAAACGCAGGTCGCGCGGAACTGGTTTCCTTCGTGTTGGCATTCTCGCCCGGCATCCATGCAGTACCGCTCGTGTGGAGGTGTACGTACACTATACAGTACACCCAACCGGGTGCGTGGGCAAGATACAGGTCGCAACCTGTGTCAGATGCCCGCGGAACCCTACCACGCTCCTCCCGGTGCTTGCCGTTCGAAACAGCGGATCGAGCGTCAATGCCCGTGTTCGGATTCGGGAGGGCAGTGCAGTCGTGCATGACCTCGCTAGCCCCTCGATGCGTGGGCTGGTCGGAGCGGCCGGGTCCTCTTCGTAGCGGTCGACCGAGGAGCTTGTCCTGAGCCTGTCGAAGGATGTCGACCATCGGCCGGAGGCCGATATCCGAGGGGGCATGAATCGGCAACCTTCTCGTCACGGGACCGGTCGAGATTTGGCCCAGGTGGTCTCGCTTCGCTGCGGGCCATCGGTGCCGGTGCAGCTGCGGACATGCAGTCGCACCCTTCGGGTGGGGCGGGCGCATTGATTCCGCGAGGCGCCGATGCTGGCGATTATCCTGGACGCCGCACTACGCCTCATGCACCGTGAGATCGATGCTGATGTCGAGGGCCTTCGCGGAGTGGGTCAGCGCGCCGACCGAGATCAGGTCCACGCCCGTCGCGGCGATCTCCGGGATGCGTTCGAGCGTGACCCCGCCCGATGCCTCCAGCAAGGCCCGGTTCCCGAGCTCATCGCGGCGCTGGACCGCTTGCTGCATCGTCGGCGAATCCATGTTGTCGAGCATGATGATGTCGGCGCCGGCCTCCAGCGCCTCGTCGAGCTCGGCCAGCGACGTGACCTCGATCTCGACGCGCAAGGTGTGGGGTGCGTGATCGCGCGCCGCCTGGATCGCCTTGGCAATCCGGTCCGCGCCACCGATCGCGGCCAGATGGTTGTCCTTGATCAGGATGCCATCGGCCAGGCCGAACCGGTGATTGCGGGCACCGCCGTGGCGCACCGCCTGCTTTTCGAGCATGCGCAAACCAGGTGTCGTCTTGCGTGTATCGACGATCTGGGCCGACGTGCCCGCTGTCGCTGCGACGTACCGCGCAGAGACGGTAGCGATGCCGGAGAGCCGCTGCATCAGGTTGAGCGCCGTACGCTCGCCGATAAGCAGGCTGCGGGCGGGGCCTTCGATCCGGGCGAGCGGCGTCCGTGCCTCGACACGGTCGCCATCGGCAACCAGCGCCTTGAACCGGATATCGTTGTCTACCCGGGCGAAAACGAAGCGCGCGACCTCCATACCGGAGATCACTCCGGCCTCCTTGGCGAGGATGGTGCCGCTGGCCCGGCGATCGGCCGGAACCGTGGCGAGCGTCGTGACATCGCCCGTGCCGATATCCTCGTTCAGGGCGAGATCAACGATCTCGTCCAGGCCGAACCGCCGAGTTGCAGTGAGCTGTGGTGTCTGGTTCACCTTCGGGTCATCCTCAGTCATGTCGTCGTGGCTGAATCAGGGCTACGCGTGCTTGGTGTCTCCGGGCTCGACCGGTGGCGAGAGCGGCTGGTGGGTGAGGGCACCGCTCGATCCGCCCTTGAAGCGGAGTCCGGGTGCGTGCCATCCCAGGCGGTAGCGGACCGTTCCCGACGGGTGAACCCGCCGCCCGACCAGCTTGAAGCCGCAGGTCTTGTAGAAGCCGAGCCCGTCGTCATCGGTCTCGGCGACGAGCGGGCGCTTGCCGGAGCGCCGCAGCGCGTCCTGCAGCATCGCCCGGCCGATCCCCCGGCGGCGATGATCCTCGCGCACGGCGAGAAGGGCGATCATGTTCGCCATGCCGTCGCGCTGGAGACCGTAGACACCGACGAGATCGTGATCGACATACGCACCGAACAGCCCCGATTTCGGGACGGCGCGCAGTTCGGCGATAGCCGCCGCGGCCGCCTCGATCGTGCCAGCACCGGTAGCGGGAGCGAGGATGACCGCCGCTGCATCCTCATCCTGTGCCGGGAGATCCCTGATCCCAAAGTCGCTCCCGGGATCGATGAAGACGATGTTCCTGTTGGGCTCCGCTTGCTCGCTCATGCGCTGATCCCTCGCACTCCATATGACGGGAACAACGCATGGGGCGCTCCTGAATATGGTCCTGCGGACCATCGGTGCGACACGAGGTCGCACCCTACGAAGCTGGAGAAACGTCGTTCCTTCGGCGTACGCATTGCAACACCGCTATCCCAGGCTCAGGAGGGGATCGAAGTGGTCGGAGTCGGCATACGGCCCGATCAGGGCGAGGCTGAGCCGGTCCTCGCGGATCAGCTCCTGCGCCAGCGCCTGCACATCCTCGACGGTCACGGCGTCTATCTTCTCCATGACCTCTTCCGGCGTCTTGATCTCGCCGTAGGTCGCCTCCTGGCTGCCGATCCACGAGGCGACGGAGCGGCTGTCCTCCAGCCCCATCAGGAGCCGGCCCTTGCGCAAGGTCTTGGTGTGCTCCAGCTCGTCGGCGGGCACCGGGATGTCGCGCAGCTTCTTCAGCTCGCCGACGATCGCCTCGATTGTCTCGTCCACCCGCTCAAGATCGGTTCCGGCATAGATTACGCCCTGCCCGACATCCTGATACCCCCGGAAATAGCCGTAGACGGAGTAGACCAGCCCGCGCTTCTCCCGGATCTCCTGGAAGAGGCGGGAACTCATGCCGGAGGAGAGAATCGCCTCGATCGTCGACTGCGTGTAGCGCCGGTCGTCGAGATACGAAACCGCCGGCAGCGAGATGCAGAGGTGGGCCTGTTCGGTCTCGCGGTTGAGCACCCGGATCCGCTTCGCGTCCTGCGTCACCGTTACCGGTGTGAACGTATCCTGCGCGCCGGCGGCGGCCAGATCGCCGAAATAGCGCTCGGTCAGCGCGACGATATCCTCATGCCGGACATCGCCACCGGCGGCGACCACCAGTCGGTCCGGTGTGTAGTTGCGCTGGAAGAAATCGACCATGATGTCGCGGGTCGTGTTATGGACGGTTTCCTCGCTGCCCGCGATCTCGCGGCCAACCGGATCGTCGCCCCAGACGACCTCATCGATCACATCGTGGACCAGGTCCTCCGGCACATCCTGGGTGGAGCGGATCTCCTCGATGATGACCTTGCGTTCCTTCGTCATCTCATCGTCGGCGAAGAGCGAGTTGCGGAGCATGTCGGCCATCACATCGAAGGCGAGCTCGACGTGGGTGCTGGGAACCTTGACCCAGTAGGAGGTCGATTCGCGCCCGGTCCCGGCGTTGACCATGCCGCCGACGCCCTCGATCTCCTCGGAGATCATCATGGGGTCGGGACGGCGCTCGGTGCCCTTGAAGAGCATGTGCTCCAGGAAGTGGGAGACGCCGGCGATGGGCGCCGGCTCGAAGCGGGAGCCGACGTTGTAATAGAAGATGAGGCTCGCCGAGCGCACGCCGGACATCGGCCCGGTAACGACGCGCACGCCGTTCGGCAGCGTGCTCTTGAGATAGAGGGGGCTCGCGCCGCCACCCGATAGAGCAGCGCTGGCCGTGGTCGATGCGTGCCGGAGCGGTTCCGGAGCGATGCCGGGGAGATGGGATGGACCGAAGATGCGCGAGGTGGACCGGTGACGATTGTTCAAAAGGAACTCCTTCTCCTGCCGCCGGCCAAGCACGGCGATGAGATGGAACAGGAGAGTGCTTCAGCGCGCCGAGCCGATTCCCGCCGCGGATGTTGTGTGCAGGGTACCGCGAAATCCGTTCCCCGGCATA
>JBARWF010000059.1:0-75714 GCA_049646645.1 Thermomicrobiales bacterium | reverse complement strand
CCGGCTGCTCCCCTCATTCGCCGTCACCGTGCATCGCACTCCGGTTCCCAAGTTGACCGTTTCGAAGTTTGCCGACTAGGATGCTGGCAACTGGCGAGAACCGCGTAGTGCAATGACCACGCAAAGGAGTGCTCCACATGGCAGAACGAATCGGTCTGATCGGCGTAGGCATCATGGGCAAGCCGATGGCCCGCAATCTTCTCAAGGCGGGCTACGAGCTCGTTGTCCACAACCGTAGCCGCGGCGCCGTGGACGAGTTGGCCGGCGAGTCGTCTGCCGTCACCGTCGCGAACTCTCCTCGCGAAGTCGGCGAGCAGGTCAAGACCATCATCACCATGCTTCCCGATTCGCCCGACGTGCAGGCGGTTGTCTTCGGCGACGACGGGCTTCTCAACACGATGAACGAAGGTAGCCTGCTCATCGACATGAGCACGATCGCCCCGGCCACCGCCATCGAGGTCTCCGAGGCATTGACGGCACGGGGCGCCTCCGCGCTCGACGCCCCGGTCAGCGGCGGCGACAAGGGCGCGATCGCCGGCACTCTCAGCATCATGGTCGGGGGCAGCGAAGCGGATTTCCAACGCGCGCTGCCGATCTTCCAGGCTGTCGGCAAGACCATCGTCCACATCGGCGAGGCGGGCGCCGGACAGATCGTGAAGGCGTGCAACCAGGTCGTCGTCGCCCTCAACTTCGCGGCCGTTAGCGAGGCGCTGGTGCTCGGCGCGAAGGCGGGCGTCGATCCGAACAAGATCATCGAGGTGTTGAACGGTGGTCTCGCCGCCAGCCGCGTGCTCGAGATGCGCGGACCGACCATGATCCAGCATCAGTTCAACCCCGGCTTCCGCGTCAATCTGCACCGCAAGGATCTCGGCATCGCCCTCGCCACCGGCCACGACAACGCGGTGCCGCTGCCGGTCACGGCGCTGGTCAGCCAGTTCTTCGATACGCTGGCCGCCACAGGGCGAGGCGATCTCGATCACTCCTCGCTGATCAGCCTGTTCGAGGACTTCGCGAACTTCAAGATCGAGACGCCGGCGTAAGGACCCGTTCAGCCGCCCAGCCGACGCCCTTCCCCACGCGTCTCATGACGGAGCAGCGCTCTCATGTCCTCCAGAACCTTTCGCATCGCAGTCATTCCCGGCGACGGTATCGGGCAGGAAGTCGTGCCCTCGGGTCTGCGCGTGCTCGATCTCCTGGCATCGCAATCGGGTGGCGACCTCGGTTTCGAGTTCGAATCCTTCCCCTGGGGCTGCGAGTACTATCTCAAGACCGGCCGCATGATGGATGAGGACGGCCTCTCACGGCTGGAGACGTTCGACGCCATCTACTTCGGGGCCGTCGGCTGGCCAGGCGTGCCCGATCATGTCAGCCTCTGGGGACTGCGACTCGCGATCTGCCAGGGGTTCGACCAATACGCCTGCGTGCGCCCGGTGCAACTGCTGCCGGGCGTCAATAGCCCACTCCGCAAGGGCACGCAGGAGACGATCGACTGGGTTGTCGTTCGCGAGAACTCGGAGGGCGAGTACGCCGGGATCGGCGGACGCAACCTCGCGGCGCGCGGCTCGAAATCTGAAGTGGCCGTCCAGGCCGCGCTTTTCACGGAGGAAGGGTGTGAGCGGATCATCCGCTACGCCTTCGACCTCGCTCGCACCCGCAAGCGCCACAAGGTGACGAGCGTCACCAAGAGCAACGCCCAGCAATATGCGATGCCGCTCTGGGACGACGTCTTCGCCCGCGTCGCCGCCGAGTACCCCGATGTCGAGACCGAGCAGTGGCTCGTGGACGCAATGGCGGCGCGCTTCGTCTCTCACCCGGAGACGCTTGAAGTCGTCGTCGCCTCAAACCTCTTCGGCGATATCCTCTCGGATCTTGGCAGCGCGCTCGCCGGCAGTATGGGCATCGCGGCCAGCGCCAATATCGATCCCGAGCGCCGCAAGCCGAGCATGTTCGAACCGGTGCACGGCTCGGCACCGGATATCGCCGGCAAGGGACTGGCCAATCCCATCGCCGCCGTCTGGACCGTCGTCCTTATGCTTGATCATCTGGGACTGACTGTCGAGGCAGAGGCCGTCATGCGGGCGATCAAGGCGACCACGGCATCCGGCGTGGTGACGCCCGACCTGGGCGGCACCGCGAACACCGCCGATGTCACGGAGGCTATCCTGGAGCATCTATCCGAGCGATAGGCCCATATTCGTGATGACGGCAAACATCAAATCAAACCCCGAGCGCGCCATCTGGCGCGCTCGGGGTTTGATTCATGACTCAGACCTGGAAGAAGGGTCTATGCCCGGCCATATCAGCCGTCGGCAAGCATGGCCAGGACGCGCTTCGGCAATTTGCAGATCATGGTGTACGCGGGGTCGAAGACATTCCCGACCTCGTACTCGACGCACTGCCCCAGAATGACGCTCGCCCCCAGAACGTCGAGCCCGTAATCGGATTGCAGCCAGCGGACCATCTCCGTCGTCGCGTGCTGCAGGGCCTGATCGAGCGGCCGGGCGTTGCCAGCGGTGAAGATGTGCGTCTCGTCCTCGCCTCGCGGCCAGCCGATCGTCCACCCCTTGCGCACATCAACCGTGAACTCGACCTCCATCGAGATCTCGATGCCCGTGCCGACGATCTCGCCATCACCCTGAAGCGCATGGCCGTCACCGACATGGAACAGCGCTCCTGGCTCGAACACCGGCAGGTAAACGGTGGTGCCGGGTGCGAACCGGCGATAGTCCATATTGCCGCCGTGCTCGGCCGAGGTCATGGTCGAAATCGCCTGACCGCCACGCGCCGCCGTCCCGAAGCAACCGAGCATCGGCGCAAGCGGCAGGTGCAACCGTTCCAGTCCGGGAATCGGCACATCTGGTGTCACCGTCTGCTTCTCGACATCGACGCGCCAGTCGAAGCGCGGCAGATCCGGCAGCTGGCTCACGAACTCCGGGTCCACGACATTCGGGGCCAACGCCGCGCCGGTGTAGCCTGTCGGGCGGTTCGGCGTCAGCCGGTCGATCCGCACAACCAGGGCATCGCCGGGTTCAGCCCCCTCGATGTAGAACGGACCCGTCTGCGGATTGGGCCGCCCGGCGACCTGCCGTCCGTGCTCATCGTGCCCGCCGGCATCGGCCGTCGTCGTGATCACCGTATCTCCCGGCGCGATGCGCAGCACCGGCGGATGATTGCCGATCGTGTTGTGATAATGATCCGGCTGGAACCTGTGTGTGGCCAACTTCGTTCTCCCGTCTTTTGCGCATGCGCGACGTTGCGGATATGCGAATCCGCGTCCGTGAAGGGTCTGGTGCAACGATGACCGGGATTGCCGAAAGACGCAAGATGGGAGACGACCTGTCGTCTCGGGCCTCTGGCATCGCTCGATGTCCTTTCGCGCACTCTCGCGATATGATGCTGCCGGCGGCCGCCCCCGCGCCCTGTCCTGATCAACCGTTGGACGCCCTCGCCACCTTCCGCGCAAACGTGCGGAGGCGAGAAACGTTACCTCCCTGACTATCACGCGGAGTTGCACGCATGACGAAATCATCGCCGAGAATCGGGATCATCGGCCTTGGCACCATCGGCAAGACGCACATCAAGACCTGGCAGGCCAACGGCATCACCCCCGTCGCCTTCGCCGACGCCATCCCCGCCGCCCTGGAGGCGACGGTCGCCGAGCATGGAGGGGACGCATTCGCTGACGGACTTGATCTGATTCACAGCGGTCAGATCGATATCGTCAGCGTCTGCACACCTCCGGCGTTTCATCGCGACCTCGTGATCGCGGCCCTCGAAACCGGGGTGGCGGTGCTCTGCGAGAAACCGATGGCGCGGACACTGGAAGATGCGCAGGCGATGGTCGACGTCGCCGAATGGACGGGAACACTCTTCAGCGTCGGCTTCTGTCATCGCTTCCAGCCGCACATCGAGAAGCTCAAGGAACTCATCGACATGAGGGAGCTTGGCACGGTCATGAGCATGCGCAACCGCTTTGCTGGTCACAAGAAGGATGTGGAGAAGACCTGGTTCGCGAACCCGCGCATCGCGGGCGGCGGCGTCCTGGCGGACACGAGCGTGCACTCGATCGATACGTTTCGCTACCTGATCGGTGAGCCGGTCGGTGTCCACGCCTTTGCCAGCACCCGGCAAACCGATCTCGGACCCGCACTTGAGGTCGATGACACGGCGGTGCTGACCCTGCAAACGGCGGATGGCACGATCGGGGTGATCGAATCCAGCTGGCGCACGCCGCCGGGCGAATGGTCGTTCACCATCTACGGCACCAAGGGCACGGCAACCTTCGACTACGACACGCTCAAACTCGGCATCGCGAGTCCATACGGTGATATGCGAGTGATCGATGTCGAGCCAGGCGACCGCTTCACGCGCGAGTTCGCGCACTTCCTCGCCTGTTGGCGCGGCGAGGAGCAACTCCGCGTGACGCCGGCCGATGGACTGGCCGCGAATCGCATTCTCGACGCCGCCTACCGCTCTGCCCAGGCTCCCACCCTTCTTGACTGACGCCCGCCTGCGGAAGGGAATCCACGCGACGTCAGTTCCCGCACGCCCCCACGTCGGCGGAGCCAAGACAGGCGAAGAGCGGATCGAGGTAGGAGCGCGCGGTGGCCGTATCAACCAGCCCGGAGGGGTCGTTGTATCCCGCCGAGACGAAGAAGACCCGGCCATCGGCGCGCTCCAGCACGAACGTCATGTTGACCACGCCCGATTCGTAACCGCCCTTGTACCCGGCCATGGGCCAGGTAACCGTGTCGGCGATCCCATAGCGATTACCCGCGAGAATGTCTCGTACTGGGGAAAGCCCGGGCTGGGCACCCATGGTCCAGAGGGATACCATCGCCCGGCAGAGATCCGAAGCCGATGCGAACCACTCGATGCCGTCGATCGCTGTCGGGCCGTTCCACTGCCCCCATCCGCCGGTGGGATCGATCCGGATCGGATCGATGTCGCGCTTCAACATCGCCAACTGCTCGTCATCGTTAGCGGCTTCGAACGCCCGCATCCACGACGCCGGCTGCTGCATCTTGATCGCGAACATCTCGTGCGTCAGCAGCAGCGGTGCGTTGCGGGACTCATTGCCGTGCCCATACCGGGCAAAAGCGCGCTGCACATTGTCCCGCCCCAGCCGCTCGATCAGGTGGTCGGTGGCCGTGTTATCGCTGTTCCAGATCATCGCCTCCGCGAGCTCCTTGAGGGAGACTATCGTCCCGGCCGGAGCGAAGGCATAGTCGCCGGAAGGCATACTGCGCATCGAATCGTGGAGCGCGATGCGCTCCTCCCAGCTCGCATCTCCAAGCTGAATCTGGCGGGTCAGCTCGCCGAGCACATAGAGCTTGAAGGTGGACGCAATTGCCAGCTCTTGATCCGCGTTGCGGCCATGGATGGCCTCGCACCGGCCGCCCTTGAATTCAGCGGCCAGGAAGTTGCTCTCGGGGGCCATTGCGCCAAGCGTCACGTCGAGGGAAGAATAGAGCGCAGATGCGGCGCTCACCGGCACCGCACCAACCGGCCATAGCGTGAGGAAGATGCACGCGAGCGAAATCCATGTCCAGCCACAGCGTGGACGACCGGTAACGCGCCGCCCTGCTGACCAACCCGCCGTTCGTTGTGCCACGTCCTGCCTCTCATCCGGGCCGCAACGATGGATCGTTGCAAGAAAGCGCCTGTGAACGGGAACCCGCGGGCTGACGCCAGTGTCCGTACACCACTGTTGCCACCGAGACTACCCGCAGACGCTCTCGGAATCAATATTTGTCTCATTGTCACAGGATTGGCTGACGAGCAAGGGACCATCGAGGTCGTGGCGCGCCGTATACTGGAACCACGGATACCCGTCGGCTAGGGAGAAGCGACCACTTCATGCCTGAGATCCCTGCAGAAGCGACGATCATCGACGACGGCACCGCGAGCGCCGGGCACCAACCCGACGATCTCCCCGAGGAACCACGGCGGTACCGTTCGCTCATTCGGGAGTTCTTCGAGCTGGCGCTGATCGTGGTGCTCATCTTTGGGGGGACGCGACTCTTCGTCCTGCCCTATCAGGTCGACGGCGCAAGCATGACACCCTACCTCGCCGACGGCGAGCGCCTCTTCGTCAATCGCACCGCCTATGCGCATTTCGACCTGAACGAGCTGATCAATATCATTCCCGGCGAGAGTCGCTCGGGTTCGAACGAGATCTATCCATTCGATCCGCCGCAACGTGGCGATGTCATCGTCCTGACACCACCGGTCGCCTCCGACGAACCGTATGTCAAGCGGATCATCGGCCTTCCCGGAGAGACCGTCTCGTTTCGCGAGGGGATCGTCTTCATCGACGGCGAGCCGCTGACCGAACCCTATATCGAGGGCGCGATCACCGAGTGTCAGCACGGTCCCTGGTGCGTCGTGACCGTGCCGGACGCCAGCGTGTTCGTGCTCGGTGACAACCGCACGAACAGCGCGGACTCCCGCAGCTTCGGCCCGGTGAAGGAGTCATCGATTATCGGCAAGGCAATCTTCAGCAACTGGCCGCTCGACAAGATCGGCCCGATTCGCCACCCGGACTACGGTGAACCGAATATCTGACCGCTTAGGTCGGCCCGAATCTCACCGAGCGTTCCTCTGCGAGGAGAGAATGCGGTCCGCCGCCGTCTCGCCGGAGAGAATGCAATCCGGAATTCCCACACCCCGGAACATGTTGCCCGCGATCGCGAACCCCGGCAGCTGGGCGACACCAGTCTCGATGCGGCGCACGCGGTCGAGATGCCCGAGGTTGTACTGCGGCATCCCCCGCTCCCAGCGAAAGACGCGCGCAAGCGTCGGCGTCGCGTCGATCCCGAGCACGTCACGGAGCTCCGCGCGTAGCACGGAGACCAGCTCATCATCGGTCTTGGCGAAGACGGCCTCCTGCCCGGCGCGCCCCGCGAAGGCCCGCACGAGGACCTGCCCCTCCGGCGCCCGGTCCTGCCACTTGGAGGAGAGCCACGTCATCGCCATCACGTCGCGCCGCTCCGTGCGCGGGACGAGGTATCCGTATCCGTGCAGGGTGTCGGGGTTCGGCAGGGCGCTCGCCGAAAAGGCGAGGGTCACAAGGGCCGTCGAGACATGCGGAATCGCGGCCAGCGCCGATGAGACGTCCGCATTAAGTGGTTCCATCAGCGGGGCCGCTGCCCACGCCGGTGTCGCGAGCACGACAGCATCGACCTCACGTCGCGTGGACTCCCCTTCACGCTCGATGGTCAGCATGTAGCCACTTTCATCCGAGCGGCGTTCGATGTGCTCGACGCGCGTCTCCATCTCGATGGCAACGCCCGCCGCCCGCAATTGACCCACAAGCGCATCGATCAGCGTGATCATCCCGTCGCGGAAACTGAGGAATCCAGTTCTCCGTGTCTCAGCTCCCGATTTGCTGGCTTCCGCCGTCCGGCGCGCCGCAATGACACCGCGAAACAGACCGCCATGCTCGCGTTCCGCCTTCCGGAGCTGGGGAAAGGTCGCCTCGACCGAGAGCTGCCTGGCATCTCCAGCGTAGATTCCCGCCATCAGCGGCTCGATCAGGTTCTGGACCGCCTCGCGTCCGAGCCGGCGGCTGAGGAATGCACTGAGCGACTCATCGCTACCGTCCTTGCGAGCGGGAAGCACGAAGTCGAGCGCCATCCGCGCCTTGCCGCGTGGGGAGATCAGCGTCGTCTCGGCCATCGGCCGCAGCTTGGTGGGAATGAGCCCGGTCAGGCCCTCCGGCAGGGGATGCAGCGTACCGTTGCGCAAGACGAAAGAGCCACGGTTCCGCGGATCGGGCGTGCAGAACTCGTCATCCAGCTCCAGCTCCTGACTGAGCCCGACCCCGCGCGGCTTGGTCGCCAGGAAGGCATCCGGGCCAGCCTCGATCGTGAAGCCGTCGACGCGCTCCGTGCGGATCTTGCCGCCAAGCCGGTCCGAGCTCTCGAAGAGAACAACAGAGCGGTCCGGATCGCTCGCGACAAGGCGGTTGGCGGCGGCAAGCCCGGTGATACCACCACCGATGACCGCGATCAGGGGCCGGGCATTCGCGGTCATTTGTTGTCCTGACCCGCACCGGCAACATCGCGCACGAGCCCCGCCTCCAGCGCCCGCTCGCGGACCAGGCCCGCCAGGCCGCGCAGCATCGAGGGATGCGCGTTCAGCATCTCGATCCGTTCGAGGTGCACGCCGAGCGTCTTCGCCAGGTCCTGATATTCGACATCGATATCGAAGAGAATCTCGACATGCTCGCAGATGAAGCCGATCGGGCAGATGAGGATGTTCTCGTGCCCTTCAGCATGGAGGCGCTCGATGACCTCGCCCGCATCCGGGCCGAGCCATGGATCGGGCGTCATCGCGGCGCTCTGGTATGCCCACTCCCATTGTCGTCCCGGCAGGCGCTCGGTCAGCGCGGCAACGGTCTCCTGCAGGACACGTGGATACGGGTCGTTCCACTCGTTGATGCGCTCCGGCAGGCTATGCGCCGAGAAGATGACCGGAACGCTATCCCGGACATCGTCAGGGAACTTCTCCAATGCATCGTGGATTCGCTCGATCAGAGCATTGAGATACCCCGGAAGCAGGTGCCACTCCTCAATCGGTGTGACGTCGATCGCCGAACCAGCCTCCTCGATGCGCTTGAAGTAGGCGCCGATGCTCATCTTCGAATAGTGCGGCGCCATCACCAGGCCGACTGTCTGCGTAACGCCCGCCGCCTCCATCTCGGCCAGCACATCCTTGATGAACGGATGCCAGTGCCGCATCGCGACCCAGACCTTCCACCGCTCACCGGGCGCGGCGAGCCGGTTGAGCTCAGCCTCGATGCCGACGCCCTCCTCTTCGGTAAGCTCACGAATCGGCGACCGCCCGCCGATCTGGCGGTAACGATCGGTGATCTCCGCCGTCACGTGGTCCGGCGTCGGGCGATAGTTACGCACGTCTAGTAGATACGGCGCGACATCATCGAGCTTGTCCGGGCCACCATACGCCATGATCATGAGATGGTTCGTGATGTCCTGATTATCGTTATGCGTGGTCATGTATACCCCTGCTCTTGTCTGGGAAGGAAACCCGGCAGACCACGACCAGATTCGGCCGCTGCCGGGCAATCGATGGCGAGGTGGGACGGGCATTCGCACCGCCATCGATGCATGCTCATGGTATAGGTACCATATGGAGGGATATCCCGGTGTCGGGAAATGCCTGCGACCGGGATCGCCCGCCGCCACAGCCATGACCGGGCATGAAGGAGGCAATGACGTGGAATCGTTCGACCATCACCAGAAGCGCCTGCTGACCAGGGCCGACCTGATCGCCATTGCCGGAGTCGGGATCGGCATCGTGATCGTGACGGCGGTCCTGCTGCTCCTGCTCTTCTAGCGTGTCCTCAGTCGCAGACCAGGGGGAGAAGCGGACATTCCCCCGGTGATCTCTTCGTCATTTCGAGCGCAGTCCCGAAGTGACGAAGAGATCACCGGAGAACGCGACCACCAATCGAGACCAACGCCGTTGACGCTGCGCCTACCGGTACACGCGAACGAGGAGCTGTCCCGGCTTCCCGCCTGCCGGCTGCGATGCGGCGAGCCCGGGCTTTTTCTCGCTGTACGCGTTGGCGACGATCACCGTTGTCGTGGTGAGCGCGCGCAAGACGACAACATCGTTGCGCTCCGAGAACGAGTCCCGGACATCCAGTTCGCCCCGCTGCTTGATCACGACATGCTTGAACAGATTGACCGGATCGGTCACATCAGCGTTCTCGAGCCCCGCATCTGCCGCCGCTGCCTGCAAGCTGTCGAGTGTTGAGACCTTCGATTTCACGGTGCTCGCCGTGTCCGCCTCGGTCGCCAGCGGCGATGTCAGCAGATCGTGCCGCCCCACGCTGTCATCGACAAGCTCGAAGAGCGCGGTTCCCCGCTGGGAGTAGAGCCGGCTTCCGGTCTTCAGAACCAGCGATGCATTCATCGTCATCGTGACCGGCGTCGAAAGCCGCTCCTCATGGTGATCGCCGGCAAACGCGGTCAGACTCGCCACCTGCTTGCCCTGCAAATCAACAACCTGGAGCAACTGGTCCGCTTCCATCGTAAAAGCTGCCGCCGCGCCGACCGCGAGTTGTTTCGCCGCAACCGCCCGGTGCCCGACCAACACGTTCGCCATGTATTCCTTGCTTCCTGCTCTGCGAGAGAATGATGAGTACACACCCATGCCACACCACGCCAGTTGCCACGTATTTTCGCAGGGATGGGACGGTTCGGTCCAATCCCCCGCCGCGCGGCCGCATCTCCCTCCGGCTACCACCCAGCCGAAAAGCAGGGTCTCCCCCTTCGACACGGGGCAGGCCGCGTGCGATTGTTGGTGCGTCCGCGGAATATGGGCAGAAGTCGCGAGACGAATGCAGCAGGACGCCTGAAAGACGGTATGCTGTCATCACCAAGACAAGGTAGTGCGACGTCCGATACGGGTGACATCGCCGGGAGCCGGCGGCAAAGGGAGGCAACATGGAAACGTGCTCGAATTGCGGCGCAGTAGCCCGCCCCGGTGCGAAATTCTGCACAGTCTGTGGCTCGCGGCTCGATACGCGGGAATCAACGACAACATCCCCGGCTCCGACCGAACAGAACACGGACCGGCGAGAACCGGACTCGAGCTCCGCCGCGGAGTCGACGGAAGATGCGCCAACCCCTGCGGCCTCCCAGACCTGGTCGTGGGGATCATCCGTCAAGACGGAGGCCACTGACGAATCGCCAAGCGACGCCGAACACGAGGCCGAGTCATCTGCCGACGCCACATCCACCTTCTCGTGGTCGTGGGGCCAAAGCGCGCAGGAGGGCGGCGGCGAAAGCCAGCCATCGACCGACGCTCCGGCCGACACCCAGGCTGCTGCCGACCTGGATGGATCGAATCCAACTGCGGACGAGGATGTGTCCTCAGCGCCCCTGCAGTCCTCTGACCCCGCCGAGGAGCGGGCGGATTCGGAGGAGCAAACCGCGCACATCACGACACCGACGGACGACGAGGTCTCCAGCGAGTCCACCACACCGCCGGCCTCTCCCGAGGTGACTTCCACAGAAATGGCAAGCGATGAATCGGCCGTAGAGACAGAAGCGCCAAGTGCCGACGGGAGCGGGATCGCGATCGAGAGCGACGACGAGAGCGGTGAGCAGCTCGAAACGCTGTCATCGTGGGCTGCGCGTTGGAATGCCGACGACGAGGAGACCAGCGCTGACGCCGAGTCCGCGTCCGAACCGGTCGATTTCGACACATCGCTCTCACCGATGGAGGGCGCGCCGGGCGGATTGCAGCCCGATCAGGACGAGACCCCGGAGACTGCGGTTGACGCCACGCCATCGGGCATCGAAGGCGCTCCCGGCGGTCTGCAGCCCGAGGACGAAGCGGCAGGGGCCGATGAACCCGTTCTCCACGGCATCGAGGGAGCACCCGCTGGCGATCAGGATGCGCTCGATCCGCTGGTCGGCATGGAGGCCCACGCCGAGCCGCAGACGTTCAGCCCCGCGTTTGCCCGCGACGACAAGACTGATGCCAGGGCACGGGCAGAGCAACTGATCGACGAATTACGAGATCTCATTCCGGCACTCGGCATGGGCGCGGCTTCGTCCACGACCAACCCATCAACCGATCTCGCGTCAATTGCCAGCGATCTGGAGGAAGCTCGTCCGCAGCAGGATAGTGCGAACGACCTGCGGGCGTTGCTGGAACGCGCGCGGAGCAACCCGCGGGACATCGATTCGATGCTGGACCTCGTGAATCACGCGGGCGACCTGCTCGACGTGCTCGATTCGCGAGACAAGCTGAACGCGGCTGCCGGCGACGCAATCGGTCGCCTGCGGGAATCGAACGACAACCCTGTCCCGTAGAGCCTCATCCGCCTCATGGTTCTACCTCTGGGGAGCGCTGTCCATCAGGACACCAGCGCTCCCCTCTCTTTGCCCGCCGTCGCTCTGGCGCGACTGCGAAGTTCCATCCGAGGGTTCGGAGAACAATGAGAGAACAGCATGTGGCTGGCGTTCAGTATCTGGAAACGGTGACAGCGCTCCTGCAGCGGGCTCGCAAGGCTCATCCCACCAAAGGGCTCTTCGAGGCCGCCGACCTTCAGTGGTGGTGGCGCACCCCGCGTTCGACCGACAGTATCGGTCAGCTCTTCTGGTTCGATGATCACGGTCGTCCGGAAGCTGCGGTAATCGCAACCGCGTGGAGCAGTCATACGTCGCTCTGCCCGATCGTCATGCCCGATGCGACACCCGACTGGGTCGCCCACGTCGTCGACCGCGGGCTTGCCCACGCTCGCGAGTCCGGGAGTGGTACGATCGAACTGGAAGCCGACCGTGATGATGACATTCTCCGTGAGGTGCTCGTCAGTCGTGGATTCACGATCGAGGAAGAAGATGCGATGGTCGAGTCATGGATCGCGGCGGATGCCAGGCCAGAAGTCAGCGTGCTGCACGAGGAGTATCGGCTCGCCAGCCGTTCAGAGACGATGCCGAGTCCGCATCATATGATCAGCCGGAACGGACCTGACGTTGCCTACCGTCTGGTCCAAACCTCGTTGTATCGCCCCGGGCTCGATCTCGTCATTCTCGATCGGGAGGGGCACCCTGCAGCGTACGGCCTGTTCTGGCACGACCCCGAGACCGCAACGGGACTCGTCGAACCCATGCGGACCGAAGTCGCGCATCAACGACGAGGACTTGCCCGCCACGTGCTGACCGCTGGCATCGATCTCCTCGCCAATGCCGGCGCGGAACGCATCAAGATCTGCTTCGAACCATCGAACCCGGCATCGAGTGCGCTCTACCTCAGCGTCGGATTCGTGCCGGTCAAGCAGACCGTCGTCTTCACTGGGCACACCGGCAACCGTACCTAGGCAGGTATCAGGAAGCGGCCAGGGCGAATGCCTTGGCCGCTTCTCACATTGCCAGAATCATCAAGGGGGCTGCCCGGCTCAACCCGCAAAGAGGAGCAGGTCCCGCCCCGTGACGAGCCGCAGCCACAGGTCGGCGCGCTCGCCCTGATCGAAGTCGATGGCAGCGACCTGGTCGTTGACCGGTGAGACGTCCGCCGACACCAGCGTCAAAAGCTCTGCGTAAGGCGTCCCGGCTGCCAGCAGCGACGAGAAATGCTCCCATCGCCAGGCGACGACCTTGGCAACCTGTGCCGCATCCTTGGCCGATGCTGCATGCAGGCGAACCTCAAGGAGCGGCGAAGCACCCGCCGCCGTCACAACCGGTGTCGCCGCCGGGGAGCTGACAGGAACACCGGGAGTCGCAGCAGGCGTCGCGGACGAGGAAAGCGCGACGCTCCCGCCCGATTCGACACCGAACATGGCAAGGTCGATGCGCGGCATCTTGCCAACAGCATCGTCCGATTTGGTGAACTGCTCCTGGAACTGCTTCTGCTGCTCCGGAGACATCGTCATCACGCCCGAGGTCGACAGGAAGCTCGGGGTCACCGCAATCGCAGAGACCATATCGGACGAGAACGATTCAACCACGGACGCGACACCGGGCTGGTCCGCCAGCGACGGGCCAGGCTCCGCTGCCTGTCGCAGGATGGACTTGATCGCCGATGCGAACCGGCCGAAGACAAGAACGTCATCATTCAGGATCACGGCGTTATTCATCGCGCCGACGCCGAACCTGCTCACCGGCGATGAGAGATCGAGCTCCCCCTCCTCACCGACGGTCCAGAAATCGATCCCGCTGCCGGCGGGCTTCCGCTCGAAACCACTCGCCTCCAGGGCAACCGCTACCGTTTCCGGATCGAATCCACCCTTGAAGAAGGTTAGGTCGTCAGGTGGCGCACCGGCGTACAGCGTGCGATGGATGTTGAGCGGGTTGAACCCGAAGGTCTCGGCAAACTCCGGCGCCATGGCGTAGCTGAAGGCCTGCGAGGCGGTCGCGAGTGGCCGCAGCGCCTCCAGCATCTCGGTCGATGGGTCGGCTCCATCCTGCGGGATGCCGAAATGGGCCAGCTGCGATTCGAGATCGGCGTAGAAGAAGAGAACGCCAGCGCCCGCGGCCTTCGTCGCCTGTGCGGCGGGGATGAGCGCGAGCAGGTCGCCCAACGGCCCGGAGGCGCGGGCGCCCGCGGGCGTCGCCATTGGCGTTTGTGCGGAGACCGGGCCGCTTAGAGCAAGCCCACCGGTCAACGCCGCAGAGCCTATCAACAATTGCCGCCGGCTGAGTCGCAGTCGCTCCTGCTCGCGGGCCCGACCGGTCTTGTGCGTAAAGATGATCCCTGCCATTGCTACCTCTCGTTTCGGTGCGAAGCCGGAAAGCTCATGGGGCCTCGCCGGCTTACGATCGCCTCAGGGAGATCGCACCCAGAATGCAAATTCAAGATCGCGCGTTTCCACGATCCGTACCCAGTCCGCCGGTCCCTGAACGAGTTGGGCATGCAGGACAAGTACCGACCAGTCCTGCACTGAAGACGTCTGGAAATGCGGACTGGCCAACCTATCGCTGAACGCCACATTGGTCACCGTAGAGTGACCCCGCGCCAACCGATCGTGCATCGCGCGCTCGGCGACCGGCGCCGCGTCCTCGTCGTCGAAGAGGAGGACCATCACCATTTCATAGCGATCCGCGCCGTTCGCGGGTCGCGGTGTCGCCACGACTGGTGATGCCGGAGTCGCCAGCGACCCCATCTCCCCGGCTCCGCGCAGGCCAAGCAAGGTCAGCTTGACCTTGGGCATGCTCGTGGCCGATGCATCTATTGACGCACTGACCGGAGTTTTGGTTTCATCCGCAACCGGCGAGGGGGCATCCGTGCCCGAACCGGCATCACCAGAGGGAACGACGGTCTCCAGCAATTCACCCTTCTCGATCACCGCCGACACCAGTTGCTCGACCTCATCGATCGGCGACAGCAAGCGCTGGATATCGGCATTCGCCGCGAGCGACTGCTGGTTCCCGTTCAACACCTTGAGGACAGACTGGAGCCGCGAGAGCTTCGCGGCGGCAACCAGTGTGCCGTCCTCCAGCAGCACGACGTTGTTCAGGCTGCCAAGTGCCGGACGGCTGGCGGGCGACGAGAGATCGATAATGTCACCCGGGTAGAGCGACCAGATCGTCATCCCCTCGATCTTCACCGCCTGGTAACCGCTGCTCACCCAGGAATTCTGGAGTGCGGTCGGATCGAACGCCCCGGTCAGGATCATCACGGAATCAGGGGCCGAGCCGACCATCAGCACCTGATCCACTTGCGTGAGATCGAAGCCGTAGGTTGTCTGCCAGATCTCCTCGGTACCCCTGGTCGCCAGGCTGGTCGGCAACGAGAGCGCGCCCACCTGACGTTCCCAACGCCCCAGCGCGGGGTCTGTGAGACCGGATGGCCGCGCAATGCCCTGCTGCGCCATCCAGCCTGAGATGTCGGCATAACTGGCGACAAAGGGTAGGGGCAGGCTGTCATTCGCAAGTCGGTCCGGGGCCAACCGCAAGAACCACGGCAGGCTTCCCACCGCGGGCAGCGACGCATCCACCGGGCTACTGACAGCGGTCGCCGACTCGGTGGTTGCGGTTCCGGAATCCGGCGATTGTGCAGCGGGAGAAACGGTTGCCGAAGAGGCCGGCGAGACGGTTTCCGGCGTCGGTGTATGCGGCTGATCGCGCGTCGCGGCCCAGATTCCCGCAACAAGGACGATCGCGACCAGCAGGGCGATCACGAGTGTCCCCGCGATCAACCATGACCGCTGCCAGGAACGCCAGACCGGGCTCACGCAGGGGTGACCAGCGAGAGATGAGTCTGGAACGATCCCGCGGCCTTGTAGGCAGTGGAGACGCTCGAGCCGGTGTGGATACGCTGGATCGCCTCACCGAGGAGCGGCGCGACGGACAGAACCGTTAGCCGGTCAAACCACTTCTCGGCAGGAACGGCGATCGTGTTGGTGGCAACGACCTCCGCGATCGGGCTGGCCATCAGGCGCTCGATCGCCGGTCCTGAGAAGACCGGGTGAATGCATGATGCATAGACCTCGGTCGCGCCATTTTCGATGCAGACGCGGGCCGCATGCGTGATCGAGCCCGCGGTGTCGATCTCATCATCCACGATTACCGCCGTGCAGCCGGAAACCGAGCCGATCAGATTGAGCACCTCCGATTTGTCGGCATTGCCGATCCGTCGCTTCTCGATGATCGCCAGCGGCGCGCTCAAGACCTCGGCGAAGTTACGCGCCCGCTTGGTATTGCCCAGATCGGGAGAGACCACCACGGGATTCTCCAGCCGCTTCTCGACAAAGTACTGCGCGGTCAGGAACATCGCGCTCATCTCGTCGACCGGGATATCGAAAAATCCCTGGATCTGTCCCGCGTGAAGATCGACGGTCAGGACACGGTCGGCTCCGGCCTGCACGATCAGCTTCGCCACCAGGCGCGCGGTGATCGGCACACGAGGCTGGTCCTTCTTGTCGGTTCGCCCGTACCCATAGTACGGAATGACCGCCGTGATGCGTCCGGCCGATGCGCGCTTCAGCGTGTCGATCATGATCAGCAATTCCATGATCGAATCGTTGACCGGCCGCGTGAAGGACTGCACGACATAGACATCGTTCTGACGAACGCTCTCGCCGATCCGCACAAACGTGTTGTCATTGCTGAACTTGAAGACCTCGGCCCGGCCGCGCGGTATCCCGATGTACTCGCAGATGTCGTCGACCAGCGGCCCGTTCGAGTTTCCGCCGAGAATCGTGATCTGATCGTATGCCCCAGCCATCGTCGCCTATCCTTCCCGCTTGCCCGAGCCCCGGATTCGCCGGTGAAGCCGACCGACATCTGAAGATTTCCCTGATTCTGATTGCAGTGCACGCCGCGCCCGCAGGTGCTGGATCACTGCATCGTGATCGATTCCGGGAAGACCGGATTCGTCCAGGTGCACCGGGGGTTGGCTGGCTGCGTCATCGCCTGCCGCGGGAATTGCCTCCGGCGACGCCCCCAACGTCTCCAGCGCAGCGCGAGCCGCGGCCTGCTGCGCCTCGCGCTTGCTGCGCCCGCGCCCGACCCCGATCTGCTCGTCATTCAACACCACGGCGACAGTGAACTGCCGCGCGTGATCCGGCCCCTCGGCGGCAATCGTGGTATACGCCGGCGGCTCCCCAAACCGGTCCTGCATGACCTCCTGCAATTTCCCCTTCGGGTTGGTCAGCACCTCGTTCGCGAGAATCGTATCGATATCGCGCCGCAGGAAATCATGCACGAAGCGCTCCGTCACGTCCCTGCCCCGGTCGAGATAGATCGCACCCACCAGCGCCTCGAAGCCGCCAGCAAGCATCCGGTCGCGGACACTCGCCGTCACGCTCTCACCGGTGCCGAGATAGAGATAGGCCGACATGTCGAGCTCGCGCGCCCAGCGGACGAGCGTCTCCGCCCGCACGATGGCGGCACGACGACGTGTGAGGGTGCCCTCATCGGCCAGGGGATCGGCGTGATAAAGGTACTCGCCGACGATCACACCCAGCAGCGCATCGCCCAGGAATTCCAGCCGCTCATTGCTCTGCAACGTCGCGTCGAGATTCTCGACATTGACCCAGTCATGCAGGACAGAACGATGCGTGAGTGCCAGCCGCAACAGGAGTGGGTTGCGAAAGGCAATGCCCATGTTGCGTGCAAACGCCTGGTCGGCCGCCAAATCCGGCAGTCGCGATGGAGTCGGTCCCGATGTCGAAAGAGCGGGGCCTCCGGAAGATGATGTCATTGCTATCTTTTCTGAATAGGACGGACACGGCGCTGACCGCCACAGCGTATCGTGCCAGAAAGTGTCGTGCGTTCTCGTTCAACGCGCAAAAACACGGCCGCGCATGCCGATTGAACGCAACACCATGCGCAGGCGAGAAGGGGTTGCCCGACGACGGCGAACTCAGTGTGCAAGTCGCTCGGCTTGCCTCGTCAACACCTTATCCAGGTCAACCCCCGCCGCCAGGGCGACGTCCCGCAACCTGGGCCAATCGACTGAAAGGTAGTAAGTATAGGTTCGCGCGCTCGTCGCCTCGGTGCGGGAGCTCGCAAGATCGAAGCTGACCAGGAACCGGATCAGGGCGTCGGCGATCCGGTTCTCATCGGGCTTACGGTCGTCGAGTGGAATCTCGTCACCACCCATCGCGAACCGCTGCCACGCGCGCACGAGCCCCTGACCGAACGCGTCGGCCAGGCGATCCGCCTGTTCCTCCTCGCGCCGGGCAGCATCGAGCTTCTCACCGTCGTTGGCGGCATTGGATGTGACGGGCGTATCCCGATCGATGGTCCGCAGATCGTCGGCTACGACATACCGGTTCACGATGTAGTTCAGAACCTGACGCAGATCGTCCGCCACATTGCCCCCCGTCGTGATTCGCTAGATGATGGCGCCCATCGCAGAGTCGCGGCCAACAGAGAGTGCCCATGCCGGTCCATCAGGTAGGCGCGCATCGGCAATTGAGTAGCCGGGCAAGCCCTGCACGTCGGCCAACGAGCGCACTCCCTCGTCGCCCTGCGCGCCAATCGTAACGGCGCCATTATACGCGGATCTGACATCGCGCTGATCATGAAGCAACACCTCCCCGCTCCGCCTCCCCGCTCCGCCCCAGGCGATCGCCACGACGATTCACGTTCCATATCACCGGGAATTCCGACTTCGCGGCTATACTTGACGTATTCCCCGTCCGCCGCGGGCGGCGAGGATTGGTGAGGCGACCTGCGCACGGTGGATCCTCTTTCCATCGACGATGATCGTTCCGGACTCGACATCCGCGCCACAGGCGTCCCAACCTTCAAGAGCCCTCGCTTCACGCTGCGGTCATCGGGATCGCAGTTCCGTCGCGAGGTTAGTGAGCAGCGAGGTCTGCATGGCAGTCGCCACCATTCCGGGTTATCCACGTATCGGCAAGAACCGTGAACTGAAAAAGGCGCTTGAGGCGTTCTGGTCCGGCAAGATCACCGAGGAAGATCTGCTGACGACCGCCGCCGATATCCGCCGCAGCGGCTGGGAAGCGCAGGCCGGCGCCGGCCTCGATCTCCTGCCAATCAACGATTTCTCGTTCTACGATCAGGTGCTCGACACGATCGGTCTCGTTGGCGCCATTCCTGCGCGCTACGACTGGGCAGGTGATGCGCCCGGATTCGACACCTATTTCGCCATGGCGCGCGGCCGCACGGGTGAGCGTGATGTTCCTGCGATGGAGATGACGAAGTGGTTCGATACCAACTACCACTACATCGTTCCTGAACTCCATCCAGACACCACGTTCAAGCTCTCCGGCACCAAGCCCTTCGAGGCCCTCGCTGCCGCCAAGGCCGCCGGGGTCCGGGGCAAGGTCGTCCTCATCGGCCCGCTCACCTTCCTCCTCCTCGGCAAATCGCCTGACGAATCGTTCGACCGGCTCTCCCTGCTCGACAGGCTGCTGCCGGTCTACGTTGAGATCGTCCAGAAACTCGCCGCCGAGGGTGCCGAGTGGATCCAGTTCGACGAGCCGATCCTCGTCGAAAACCTCGCCGGTGGTGAGCTCGCCGCGCTGACGAAGGCATACGAGCGCATTGCCGCCGCCAAGGGAGAGACGAAGCTCACCGTCCAGACCTACTTCGATCACGTCGGCGAGGCGTACGAAACGCTCGTCAATCTTCCCATCGATGGCGTGGGTCTGGATTTCGTACGCGGCCCCGAGAATCTCGAATTCATCGCCAAGCACGGGTTTCCGCAGGACAAGGTGCTCGTCGCCGGTATCGTCGATGGCCGCAACATCTGGGTCAACGACCTCAGCAACGCTTTCGCCACCCTCACCGGTCTCAGCGGGCACGTCGATGCCGACCGCATCCAGGTCTCGACCTCGTGCTCGTTACTGCACGTTCCCTATGACGTCACGCGTGAGACCGGCATCGACGAGGAGATTCGTTCCTGGCTCGCGTTCGCCGAGCAGAAGCTGCATGAGGTCGTCATCCTCGCGAAGGGCCTGACCCAGGGCAACGAAGCGATCGCCGACGAGCTCGCCGCAAACAAGGAATTGCTGCAGGCGGCGGCGCGGTCGCCGAAGCGCCGCAACCCGGCGGTTCAGGACCGACTCTCAAACCTGCCAGCCGACGCCGACAGCCGTGTCCTCGCCTACGCCGAGCGAGCGAAGATCCAGCAGGAACGATTGCACCTGCCAAAGCTCCCGACAACCACCATCGGCTCCTTCCCGCAGACGGGTGATGTCCGCGCAACGCGGCGCAAGTTCGACAAGGGCGAGATCACGCGCGCGGAGTATGAGTCGTTCATCGAGGGCCAGATCAAGGCCGTGATCGACCATCAGGAAGCGCTGGGAATCGACGTGCTCGTGCATGGCGAACCCGAGCGCAACGACATGGTGCAGTACTTCGGCGAGCAGCTCGACGGTTTCGCCTTCACGCAGCACGGATGGGTGCAGAGTTACGGCTCTCGCTACGTGCGACCGCCGGTGATCTACGGCGATGTCTCGCGCCCGCAACCGATGACCGTGCGCTGGGCCACCTACGCCCAATCGCTGAGCGACAAGCCGGTCAAGGGCATGCTCACCGGGCCGGTGACGATCCTGAACTGGTCGTTCGTGCGCGACGATCAGCCGCGCTCCCTCACTTGCAAGCAGATCGCGCTGGCGATGCGTGATGAGGTCCACGACCTCGACGCCGCTGGCATTGCCATGATCCAGATCGACGAAGCGGCGCTCCGTGAGGGGCTGCCCCTGCGCCGTGAGGATTGGGCCGAGTATCTTGACTGGGCGGTCGAGTGCTTCCGCATCACCGCTGCCGGTGCCCGCCCGGAGACGCAGGTGCACACGCACATGTGTTACTCCGAGTTCGGGGACATCTTCCAGGCGATCAGCAATCTCGATGCGGATGTCATCTCGATCGAGAACGCGCGGTCCGGTCTGGAACTGCTGCAATCCTTCAAGGAGCAGGGGTACGACAAGGGAGTCGGGCCAGGGGTCTATGACATCCACAGCCCGCGCGTCCCACCCACCGAGGAGATCGCGAGCAACCTGACCGCGACGCTGACCGTGCTCGACGTCGATCAGGTTTGGGTCAACCCGGATTGCGGTCTGAAGACCCGGAAGCCGGAGGAATCGACCGCGGCGTTGAAGAATATGGTCGCCGCGGCCCGGAAGGTCCGCGCGAGCCTCAACTCCGCCGCTGACTAGAGCGCAATCGAGGCACAGGCCAAACGGGGACGACGCGATTGCATCGTCCCCGTTCGCCGTACCGGATGTGCACAGGAGCACAGCATTCGTCAGCCCGCAGCGTTCGGCACGACGGTGCCGCCTTCGCCCTCAATGACGTCCTTGATGGAATCGAACGCAGCTTCCAGCCCATTGTCGATCGGGTCCAGCCCCATCGCGCTGCCCTCGATCGGCCGCGGAAAACCGGAGTGCTCCGCGGACCGAAGACGCACGATCACGCAAGATTTGCCAACCTCGTCGGACACGATCATCTGCCCACGGTAGTCGTCCGGATCGCTCGCCCACTCGAGCCGCCGCTTCTCGCAGTCTCCGGTATTCCTCAGCAGACGCGTGATTCCCCCGTACGGCCTGCCTCAATCGGCCGTGGCCGCTCGCGGATACGGGAAGTTGATCGTTCGCTTGCGTCGCTCATCTCTTTTCTTCGGGGAGCACATGCTACTGATGCTTCCCATTGTCAGGATTGATGCAGCGCCCATCCCACGGTTCCTCTCCTTTTGCCGTGCGGAACGACAATTCACTACGCGAGGACGGACTTCTTACATGGATGCCACGTAGCACCATCAATTGAGTGGCGCCCTGCCGAATAAGGGGGTGAGACCATGCTATCGACCAAGATCACCCGCGAAGGGCAAATCACAATTCCGGTCGAAATCCGCAATGAACTCGATCTCAGGGAGGGCGACGTCCTTGTCGTCGAGCACCACGACGGCAAGATCGTCATGACAAACCGGCAGGAGATCGTCCGGCGCACGGCCGGCGCACTCGCGAAATATGCACGATTCCCCCCACTCCGGAAGAGATGAGGCAAGCGTTTGAAGAGGGGGTCGCGGCAGAGGTTGTCGCTTCGATGGATACCGAAGGTGAATGAAGCATTCACCGACACCAACGTACTGCTCCGGCATTTGCTCCAGGACCATGAGGACCACTCCCCTCGCTCTACTCGCCTCCTGCACGCTGTCGCACGCGGAGAGATCAGGGCGCATATATCAGAAACAGTCGTCTTTGAGACGCTCTATCCTCAACCAGCTTCTACAAGGCCCCATGTCCGGAGATCGCGGACGCTCTCAGCGAGCTTCTCCTCCTCAATGGACTCGTTCTTGACCACAAACAGGAGCTTCTGGAGGCAACAGCACTCTGGGTGAGGGAAACGCCGCTCTCATTCGCCGAGTGCTTTCATCCGGTGTTGACGAAGGCGCCCGGCCTCACCGAGATCTACACTTTCGACAAGAAGATGGGGCGATATCCGGGCGTCACGCGTATCGAGCCCTGACCACCCAGAACCTTGCGGCAGGCCACGCCCTCACCAATTTCTATATCTCCGGTCCATGGCGTTCATGAGAAGATGTCATCGCGACCTTTTGTGGCCACTCGGCCCTGCGACAGGAACTGGATCGACTCATGACAACCTCACTATCTCTCAAGGCGTGGCCGGATATCGACACGATGGAAACGACGATTCGCACACTGATGACCAAGCATGACGTTCCCCGCGTCAACGTTCTCATCTCCTCCCGGGAGCGAGAGACGTGGATTGCAAGTTTTGGCGTCGCTAATCGCGACACCAACGAGGCGATGCGCCCCGAGCTGCACACCCGCATCGGCAGCATCACGAAGCCGATGACCGCCACGCTCGTCCTCCAGCTCGTCGATGAGGGAAAGCTCGCGCTCGACGATACGCTGGCGTCGATGTTGCCAGCGGCGGCGGATTTTCCTTATGCCGATCGCATATCGCTCCGTCAACTGCTCTCGATGCGCAGCGGAATCTTCAACTACACCGAGGAAGGTATTCTCACGGGCCTCGCCGCGACACCGGATCGAGTCTGGTCCGATCGGGAACTTCTCGATATCGCACGGAAACATGAGCCGTATTTCGAGCCCGGAGCCGGTTTCCACTATTCCAACACGAACTACATCATGCTTGGCATGATCGTGGAAGGACTGACCGGTCTCACGTTCGGCGATGCCCTTCAGCAACGTCTCTTCGGGCCGCTCCGCCTGACCGAGACGAGCCTGCCAGCAACAGGTGCGCTGCCGGACCCGTTCTCGCATGGATACGAGCGGACGCCCGCATCACAGGCGGACGAGCCGGGCCGCACGGATGATGTCGGTGCGGAGCAGGCAGCCATCATCACCGATGCGACCGAGATCGCACCCTCCATCGCCGGTGCGGCCGGGGCTGTTGTGTCCACACTGGGCGATCTCAACCTGTGGCTCACATCATTGATCGCCGGTGAAACGATCAGTGAATCGCTCCAGCGCGAGCGCGTGACCTTCGATCCGATCCCACGGGCCGATGGCCAGATAACGGGCTTCGGCTACGGTCTGGGTGTGGTCAATTTCGGTGGGATGGTCGGGCACAACGGCGGAATCCCCGGGTTCCAGAGCTTTGCCGGACACCATCTCGCGTCCGGGACGAATATCATCGTGCTTGCCAATATCGACAGCGGCGCAGACGGCAAGTTGCCTGCCGACGCCATCGCAATGGCGCTCCGCGATCTGATCGAGGGGTCACCGGCGAGCACAAGCGCTTAGCCGTCAGGCACACGCCCTTCAAAGGTCAGCGGTGCGCAAGTGGCTGCTTGCCCGTGTTTTCATCCTCTATTTAGGATGTATATGCATCCCAAATGGAGGATGTTATACCCTATGTGACTGGGACAGACATCCGCCAATTCAATGTATGGGGAGAGCAACCATGGTGACGACTAAGACACTTTCCTCCAATGAAGCGAAACAGCAATGGGGATCGGTCATGAGTGCCGTCAGCAACGATGGCACCGAAGTGATCATCGAATCCCACGGTAAGCCGAAAGCCGTGGTCATCTCCTTCGACGAGTATCAAGGCTTGCAGCAGTTGCGGGAGAAGCAGCGACGGGAGAAAGCCCTCGCAGAGTTTCGCGCCCTGAGCGAGCACATCGGCGACCGGAACAGCGACCTGACCGACGAGGAGATCGACGAGTTGGCGGATCGCTTCACTCACGAAGTATTCGAGGATCTCGCCCGCGACGGGAAGATCCGCTTCGATCGTCACATCAAACAATGAAGGTCTGCATTGACGCCAAGGTCTTTGTCAGTCATCTCCTGAATCCGCTTGGCAACCGACTGCCAACGCTCGTTCTCGATGCGTTCTTTGAGGGAAGATTTGAACTCGTTGTCAACGAAACGACGATTGGCGAACTCTTGATGAGGACTGCATCCAAGCCCTATCTTCGATCTCGCATCGATCCCAATGATGTCCAATCATTTATTCGCTTGTTGCGAGGTAGCGCGACCATTGTCCCCGAGATCGAGGCGCCGATTCCCTCGATCGCGCGCGATGTGAAGGGTGACTACCTCATCGCTCATGCTGTCATCGAGGGTGCCGATCTGCTCATCCCGGGAGACAAGGATCTCCTCGTGATCGGTACGGTCGGTGGCGTGCGCATCGTCAGCCCGGCAAGCTTCGTGCGGCTCCTCGACATGGGCTTGGAATAGCATGCGGCGGGCGCCCGTTCCTCCACCAACGGCTGAACTTACACGCCTTGACCGGTAGAATCGCGAAAGGGGATTACGGCATGGATCGAGAATCGCAAATGCGCCAGATGTACGACGACTGGATGACGATGTGGAATGGCGACACGTCCCTGGCGCACAAGCTGGTCGCCCGCGATTGCCCCGTGCATCAACCGCCCAATAACGCCCTCGGGCGGGAAGGGGTCGTCCAGATGGTCGAGATGGGGCGCGCCCCATTCGAGACGCTCACCTTCTCCATCGAAGTCGGTCCGATCATCCAGAATGAGTGGCTCGCTGCCCGCTGGATCGGTGCTGGCCGCTATCGCGGAGGCATGCCCGGTGCGACCGCTGCCCCAGGGACCGGGATCACGTTTCGCGGCAGTGACATCTGGCGAGTCGAAGACGGACAGATCGCCGAGTACTGGGTAAGCTCGGACGGGATCCATCTCCTCATGCAACTTGGTATTCTCCCGCCCGCGAGTAACGTGGCGCCTCCGCCTCACTAACGCTCCCACCGACGCCGTTCGAGCAGCGGGAACTCGGCTCCCTCCCGTCGTTCCCCCAATGTCGTTCCCCCAATGTCGTTCCCCCAATGACGCCCTTCCACGAACGCGAGGCACATGCATGCTCTTTCAGCATTCACAGGAGATCTGGCGCGACTTTCCGGAACTCGTTCCTGGGGTGATCGCGGTCGATGGCATCGCTTCCGATACCATGGTGGACGAGCGGATCGAGAAGTACAGCCGGCTTGCATCCGGCAGACTCGCGCATGCGACCGAGTCCGAACTTCCCGAGATTCGCGCCTGGCGACAGACCTTCTCACGTATGGGGCTCAAGCCGACGCAGTACCGCTGTGCCTCCGAATCGCTCCTCCGGCGCTTCCGGAAGGAGGGCTCACTTCCCCGAATCCATCCGCTCATCGATCTCTGCAACGCCGTCTCGCTCGCGTACGCCATTCCGATCGCTGTCTTTGACCGCTCTCGTATCAATGGCTCGCTTAAGGTGTGCCGGGCGACAGGAAACGAGCGGTACGAGACATTCGCCGGGGACACGGAACATCCGGAGCAGGGAGAGGTCATTTTCGCGGACGATGACGGCAGCGCCCATGCACGGCGATGGACCAACCGCCAGAGCGGCGCCTCCGCAATCCGCGACTCAACGCGCGAGATCCTGATCGTCGCCGAAGCGATGCATCCGACGGCGGCGGAAGATGTCCCGCGTCTGATCGCAGATCTGGCAACCGAGTTGGGCACGCTGTGGCCAACAACGCCGACGACCGCAATGCTGACTCGCGAGTCGCCACGATTCGAACCCCCGGCGTCGTGAGGGTAAAGGCCCGGAACAGTGAACGCTCCGGACGGCGCCGAGCACACATGTTGTGGTTGACGCGGATCAGCTATACTCGTTTCACCCGTTACACTCGTGTCCAACCCAGGCCACTGCAGCACAGCGGGCCACCGCTCCCAGTGACACCTCCGGAGAATCGTGATGCCCCGTTCAACCGTCGCGGCCAATGGTCCGATTGCACAGGCCGATTACCGCGAACCGCGCGGCGGCGCCCTCTGTCTCGATTTCGTCAACACCATCGACCGGCATGGGCCCGGCGCCGTCCCGACCTTCGACTACCTCGCGCCGGGCTATGCGAACCTGCTCGCATGGAGTGCGTTTGTGGGCGTGGTCGACACTCGAGTGGTGACGTCGCTCCGGCGTCTCGCCCGCAAGCAGGGTCGGGAGGCCGCCGCCGTGCGCCGGCGCGCCGTGCAACTCCGGGAGGCGATCGCCACCATCATCCAGACCATTCGACTTGGAAGCGACCAGGACGCCGCTCCCCAGGACGCCGTCGCGATCCTTGAGACGGAAGTGGCAGCCGCTCGCGCCCACCAGAAGCTGAAGCTGCAAGATGCCCGGGTGGTGGCGCTCCTCGGCGAGGGGACCGAGCTCGATATGCTGCTCTGGCCCGTTGCCCTCTCGGCGCTGGAGGTGCTGGGCTCCGATGCCGCGAACCGGATCGGACAATGCGCGGCCGACGACTGCGACTGGTTCTTCCTCGATACGAGCAAAAACCGCAGCCGCCGCTACTGCAGCGCCAGCGGTTGCGGCAATGCCACCCGGATTCGTCGCTTCCGGGCCCGGAACGCGCAACCGGTCTGAGTACGTTCTTGCGATCGGTCACCCGCAAAGATTGCCGATACCCCAGATCGGTCTGCCCTGCCCATGCGACAATGCTCGTGCCAGCACACGCGTTGGCTGCGATGTGAGATTACGCCTGCGAGATAGTCTTCTATGCCCGACTCCCCACAGACTCCTACCTCGGCGCCAGCCCTGAAGCTCACCGATCTCTGCAAATCTTACGGCGGCAGGTTCGCTGTGCAGGATGTGAGCCTGAGCGTGCCACGTGGATCGATGTACGGGCTCGTCGGCCCCAACGGCGCGGGCAAGACCACCACGATCTCGATGGCGGTCGGACTCCTCCGTCCTGATGGCGGTTCCGCCGAAATCTTTGGTGTCGATGTCTGGCAGGAGCCCTTGCACGCCAAGGAACTGGTGGGGGTGATGCCCGACGGTTTTGCCATGCCCGAACGGCTCACGGGCCGCGAGCTGTTGACCTATCTCGGACTCCTGCGGGGGATGGACAGCGAGACCGTCAAGCAGCGAGCCGATGATCTTCTCGGCGTCCTGGGTTTCGAATCCGCGGAACGCACGCTGGTGATGGAGTATTCGGCCGGCATGAGGAAGAAGATCGGTCTGGCCACGGCCCTTCTGCACGCGCCGCGACTCCTCATCCTGGATGAGCCGCTGGAAGCCGTCGATCCCGTCTCGGCGACGACGATCAAGACCATCCTCAGCCGCTTCGTGGCCTCTGGTGGGTCGGTTGTCATCTCCAGCCACGTCATGCCCCTGGTCGAGGATCTCTGCGACCACGTTGCCATCATCACGCGTGGCACCGTCGCCGCGTCCGGCCGCATGAGCGAGGTGCGCGGCTCCATGAGTCTGGAGGCGAAGTTCGTCTCCCTTGTGCGCGGAACCGTCGGCGATCCAAAGGAACTGATGTGGTTGGAATCCTGATCCGGATGAAGCTGACCACGTTGCGCCGGGCGCCGGGTGGGCTGATCAACTGGAAAACCGCGGTGGGTCTGGTGCTCGCGATCATCACACTGCTGATCGCGACGCGGCGATCAGAGAGCGTCTCGATCACGGCGGGGCTCCTGGCAATGGCGCTCGGCTCGTGGACGCTCGGCTGGATCCTGGCCCCGATCCAGACGGGTGCTGGCGCTGACGAGCCGCTGATGCCCGAACACTTCGCGCTGCTACCCATCGCTCCGAGGCAATTGGCAACCGGTCTCCTCGTCACCACGTTTGTCGGCATCGGCCCGTTGATCACCCTGATCGCATTCATCAGTCTTGTCATTTTCGGGCTGAAACTCGGGTTCGTTCCCGCGCTCGTCAGCATCGTGGCGATGACGCTCCAGCTCGTGATGGCCATCCTCCTCTCAAAGGTCGTCATCGGCGCCGCCAGTGCCGCGATGAAGTCCCGGTTCGGGATGGAGTTCGCCGCGTTGCAGTACGCGATCATCATCTCGCTCGCGACGGTGGGCTGGGTGATTCCCGCCGCGCTGGCCGGCAATCACAACCTCTTTGACGGCCCGCGCTCCTTCGTGACCAACGATCTCCCCGCAGGTGTCTCGGATACGGTGCGGATGCTGCCATCCGGGTGGGGTCCGGTCGCCGTCCAGGCGGCGGACGAATCGCACTGGCTGATGGTGGCCATCACACTCGCCGGACTTCTCGTGATTAACGCGGTGCTCCTGCTGATCTGGGGAGAGCAGCTTCGCCGGAGACTGAGCACGCGCGTCTCCCGGCACCCTTCATCTCCCCTGACGCTGCCCGGCCCCATCCAGAGCTTGCTACCATCGACCCCGCTCGCTGCAGCGATCGGCCGCGAGTTGCGCAGCTGGTTCCGCGAGCCGCGCAACGCACTCGAACTCCGGATTGCCATGCTCTCGGGCCTCCTGATCGTCCTGATTCCGGCGTCCGTCAACTGGACGAGCTTTGTGCCGTGGGTGGGGGTCGTCATCGCGGTCATGGCCGCCGCCACCTCCTGCAATCAATACGGATTGCAGGGAAGCTCCTTCTGGCTGACGATGATGACCCCTCACGCCGAGCGCACCGATGTGCGTGGCAAGCAGGCGGCCTTCCTGATCGTGTTCGCGCCGATCGCGCTCGGGTTGACGATCCTCTTCACGGCGTGGGGCGAGCAATCCTGGGCCTGGCCGTGGGTGATGGCATTGCTCCCCGCCGCGCTCGGCGCCGGAGCTGGGGCGATGATCGTGATCTCCGTCCGCGGTGTCGTCCCTGTTCCGGAGGAATCGCGACGCAGCGGCAACCTGATGGCCGCCGCCGACAACACTGGTCAGTCGTTCCTGGCGATGATCCTCGTCGCCATTGCCATGCTCCCGGCGGCATTCACAGTCTTCTCCGGGCTGTCGCTGGACAACTGGCTGCTCGAATGGCTGGGAATGCCGATCGGCATCGCGACCGGCATCTTCGTCGCCTGGTGGGGCGGACGAATCGCGATTCATGATCTGGAAACCAGGGGGCCGGAATTGCTGACGCTGCTGCGCTACGGGCGCCCAATTCGCCAGCGAGCAGGGTTGATTGGAGAAGGCGGCGCCTTCTCCAAGTTGCCGCGCGGCTGGCAGGGGATCGTGGTCGTGATCTGCTGGTCGATCTGCTGGCTCCCGCTGGTGCCCCAGGGGTTGCTCCCGCTCACCCTCAAGCTGATCGGCGCGAACACGAAGAGCTGGAGTCTCGCCTTGTATCTGCCGGGCCCTTATCAGTGGCCGGTCATCATCGCCATGATCGCGCTCGGACTGATCCTGGTCTTGATCCCGTTGCGCCTGCAGATGCAGTACGATCGCAACGATCACTCATCACCAACGCGCGACCACTAGGAGAATTTGATGTCGTCGACTCTGCCAGGCGCTGCAACGCATTCCGAACTCCACCAAGGGCTCGAGCTCCTCGGGCCGATCGTCCGCCTCCAGGTGCAACGTGCCCCGCTGAAACTGGGAGAGAAGCCGCACCGGTGGTATGAGCCCGCACCAATCACCGCCGTTTCCGCCCTCCTGCTGGATGCAGGAGGCACGACCGGCGTCGACGGGGATCTGACCATCCCTGATGTCCACCATCGCGATCACGAGCTCTCTCGCTTTCGGGGTGAGAATGGCATCTCGGTCGGCTTCACCTCGCACTATTCGCTCATGCGCGACCGGTTCGGCGACCACCTCGTGGACGGCATCGCTGGTGAGAGCATCCTCATTGCGACGGACACGACCTTCGATAGTGCAAGCGTCTCGACAGGCATCGTGATCGTGACCGCCGAGGGCGAGGTCCCCCTCACGGAGGTCCAGATCGCAGCGCCCTGCGTCGAGTTCAGCAGATTCTGCCTCCGCTACGACCGGGACCAGCGCACCGATCGCGCAGTTTCGGAAGCGGTCGCCTTCCTCCATCAGGGTGTGCGCGGGTTCTATGCGACCTGTGGCAGTGACGGTCAGTTGGTTATCCGCCTCGGCGATCTGGCCTTCCGTCGGCTGCCCGCCTGACGACGGACCACTTCAGCTCGCAGTACCCTCCGTGCAACTGACGCTTGCTCCAATGCGCAGTTCAGGGTGGGCTGCGACATACCGGCGGATTGCCTCGGGATAGAGATCGCACTCTGCATGAAAGACGCGCGTTCCCAGCGTCTCCGGCGTATCCCCTTCGAGCACCGGAACCTCCACGCGCAGAAGCGGCGGTCCCTCGTCGTACGTATCGGTAACGACATGCACCGTCGCCCCCGTCACGCGATCGCCGTTGGCGAGCACAGCGCGATGGACGCGCTCACCGAAGAGTCCCTTGCCAGCAGCGTAGGCGGCGGCGTCCGGCAACAACGCAGGATGAATATTCAGGATACGCCCCTCCCAACCGGGGAAGACCAGCATCTGCCGGAGGAACCCGGCCATCACGATCAGCTCGGGGGCATGCGGCGTGATGGCCCCGTAAATCGCCTCGCTGTAGGCCTGCACCGATGGATGGCCCTTCCGCGTGACGGTCGCTACCGGGATGCCTGCTTCACGGGCCACCTCCAGCCCTCGCACGCCGGGGACCGAACTGACAACGGCCACGATCCGGATTGGCAAATCACCGCGCGCGATCACGCGAAGCAGGTTCTCAAGCGTTCGTCCGGCTCCCGACAGCAGGACCGCCACCCGCCACGGCGCTACACCATGCTGCGGATGCACACTCGTGACCGCTTCCATCGATTCGGTTCCTCGTGCAGGCATCAAACCCCCTTCTCCTGATCAGGCCATCCTCTGCGGCACCCGGTCCGGCGCAGCAACTGTTCCATTATCCGACATCCATTGTCACTCTCCCGCTACAATACGCAGGAGTAGCGGACCGAAAGGAGCGGCGCTCATGGAAGCCAATCACTCCATCGCCTGTCGATTGAGCGAACCGGACAAGGCACAACGGCTGACCCGGCTACGCGAACAGCTCTTCGTGACGGCCACGAACGTGGTGGAGACCACCGCCGGTATCGCCTTCTCCTTTGCCAACGACGACGATACCGTTGATCGCGTCCTGCACTTCGTCGCCAGCGAGCGACTGTGCTGCCCGTTCCTCACGTTTCATGTCGCCATTCCACCGGCACCTGCATCTATCACGCTCACGATGCCGGGAGACGACCAGATCTCTGCTTTCGTGCGCGACACGTTTGTCGCCCTTATCCCGGGAATGCTCCACGAGTAGGCGCGCTCCCACCCAACGAAGAGAAACGCCCTTCATCATGCCACCATCCAGAAACGCCCGATCCCCACGTCCATCTCACGGCCCAGCCGATCGCCGGAGCCGGCCCTCCCGGACCGGTACCGACGCTGACCGCAACGAGTCGAATCAACAACGGCCATCCCGCCCGGCACGGCCCGGTGGCGAGCGACGCAGTGGCTCCGGCCACGGCAACCACCCCGCTCCGCGACGCCAGCTGGCATCGGATCGCGCCGTTCCCGACATGGAACCGATCAACGTTGAGATCGACCGCATCGTCGGTGACGGCAAGGGCATTGGTTTCGTCGACGGGCGAACGGTCTTCGTCTCTCGCGCCGTGCCCGGCGACTTCGTTCGCGCCCGGGTGATGCGGAAGCAGGGAAAGATCCTCCACGCCGAGATCCTGGAGGTCCTGACGCCCTCACCGATGAGGATCGAACCGCGGGTCGCGGATTTCGATGCCAGCGGCGGTCTTGATCTCCAGTACATCGGCTACGACCACCAGCTCCGGGTCAAGGCCGGCATCATCGAGGACAGCCTGCGGCGAATCGCGCGCCTCGATCCACTCCCGGAGGTCTTTGTCACGCCATCGCCGCAGGAATGGGAATACCGGTCGCGCGCCGAGTTCCAGATCGATCACCGCACCGGCGCTGTCGGATACTTCGCCAGCCAAAGTCACCGCGTGGTCGATGTCGAGGAGAGCCCGGTGCTCACGCCTGAGGTTCAGACGCTGCTCACGACGCTCCGGGACGATGTCGCGGCGGGCCTGGTCCCGACCGCTGCGCGCGAATACCGCGCAGTTCAGGGCGATACCGGCAGCGTGCTCGAGCCGACGTCAACCGCCCGTTCGCGGATGGTCATGCGCACGGTCGGCGGTGAGCTCTTCCGGTTCTCGGCCGAATGCTTCTTCCAGGCAAACATCCCGATTGCCGAGAAGATGATGGCGCATGTGGTCCGGATCGCCGAAGAGGCCGCACTCTCTCCGGGCCTGGCGCTCGATCTCTACAGCGGCGTGGGACTCTTCACGGTTCCGCTTGCTCGCCGCTTCAAACAGACGATCGGCGTCGAGAGCTTCGCCGCAGCGGCGAAATATGCCGAGGAAAATGCCGAGCACGCCGGGCAGCAGGCACGCATCGTCACCGCACCCGTCGAGCGGTGGCTTTCCGGTGACCGCTCACCGCTTGGCCGGATCGCCCTCGCCGTCTTCGACCCGCCGCGCTCGGGTGCCGGACCAGAGGTGATCGACGCCCTTGTTCACCTGAAACCCGCGCATATCGCCGCTGTCTCCTGCGATCCCGCCACCTTCGCCCGGGACATCCGTGGCCTGCTGGACGGTGGGTACGAGCTTGTCGAGGTGCAGGGATACGACATGTTCCCGCAAACGCACCACGTCGAACTCATCGGTCACCTTCGCCGGACCGACGCCTGACGATTCTTCGCTCCTGATGGCGGGGATGGCATATGCCGTCCCCGCCATCACTATGACGGAGGTGCCATGCGCTCCAGGATCGAAACCATCGTGCGCGCCTACCACGAGACGAGAGATTTCTCCGGCGTCTGCCTGGTAACGCGCGCCGGAGAGATCGTCTTTCATGAGGCGTATGGGTTCGCCCATCGCGGCTTCGGCGTCCCCAACCGCATGACGACCCGATTCGATACGGCCTCGATCACCAAGCTCTTTACCGCGACGGCGGTCATGCAGCTGGTCGACCGAGGGCTGGTCGTGCTCGATACCCGTGTCATGCCCTTTCTCGGCATCACCGGCACGGCCATTCCCGACGAGGTGACGGTCTTCCACCTGCTCACGCATACCTCGGGCATCGCCGACGATGCGGATGAGGAGGCCGGCGAGGATTACGAGCTGCTCTTCGTTGACAAGCCGAATTACGCGATCCGCACCACACGCGATTTTCTGCCGCAGTTTGCATACAGGGAGCCGAACTTCCCGCCCGGAACCGGCGTGCGCTACAACAACTGCGCCTTCGTGCTGCTCGGGCTCGTGATCGAGCAGGCGACAGGCATGGCATATCGTGACTACGTTCGCCAGCATGTCTTCGCCCGCGCCGGGATGACGGGCGCCGATTTCTGCGCGATGGACGGCGTGAACGCCGATCTGGCCGAGGGCTACAAGGCCGTCGTGCAGGAAGACGGGACCCGGAGCTGGAAGAAGAATATCTACTCCTACCCGCCAGTCGGCTCGCCGGATGGCGGCGCCACGGTGACGGCAATGGATCTGGATATCTTTCTGAGGGCCCTCCGAGAGGAGCGGCTGACAAGCGCGGAGTCCGCCCGGACTCTGCTCCGCCCCCATGTCGATATCGAGACGCAGGCGGGACCCCGCCGCATGTACGGATTCGGCTTCGAATTCTTCCTCGATGAGACGGGGCAGGTCATGACCATGCAGAAGGACGGGATCAACGCCGGCGCAGGCGGCATGGTGCGGTATCTTCCGCAGACCGACACCACGTTGGTTGTGCTTGCCAATCAGGATTGCGATATCTGGAGCATGTGCGACGACATCACACCGCTGCTGCAAACAATGTGATGACGACTCCGTCGCCTGTTTCCCTGAAATTGACGCTGCCCCTGCCGCCCGGCATCAACAGCCAGTACGTGACGGTCGGCAAGCGGCGCGTGCTGAGCAAACCGGCAAAGACCTTCAAGCGCGATGCCGGCAAGCTCATCACGGGACTGCGTGAGAAGGGACACATCCTCCCCGCGCAGGAGAAGGTGCTCGCGATATCGCTGATCGGGGTCTATCTCACCTTCTACTTCGAGACCCCGATGCGCCGCGATCTCGATGGCGGCCTCAAGATCGCGCTCGATGTGCTGGCCACAAATCTCGGGTTCGACGACCGTGCGGTGGTCGATCTCCACCTCAGCAAGCAGATCGACCCGCTTCATCCCCGCCTGGAAGTCGAGCTTGAGACGATCCACGACTGGACGTTCGACCAGGAATATGTCTACCTCGGCGACCAGGCGGAGTAATATGATTCCATAGAGGCAAGAAACGGGCTCAGGGGGACGAGGATTGAGAGGGATGCTCACGAGTGCCTGGTGAGGGTTCGCCGGTCGAAAATCATCGCCCGCGGAACGGCCCGGCCCGGAGGCCGGCCAAACGTCACATGATTAGCCAGATCAGCAAAAGCACGATTGCAGCAGACAGAACGACGTTCATCATGCCTGAGGTCGACGTCGATGCGGACGTGGAACTCATAAATACCGGCCATGCGCTACGGGAACGAAATCGCTACTCCGTCAACGGCCGTACCTATGAACAGGAATCAAATGGTACGTTGTTTCCGGTTTCAGGCAACGGATCCCTCCCCCCTGTCGAACGTCCCGTCGTTCACGCCCTGCGAGCACTCGCACGCTACAATGAGACCAACGAGCAATCTCTACATGAAATCTCGATGCGTAACATCTCCGACGAGCATCGGAACAAGCGATTGCAATCTGGCGCATGCGTGAGGATCCGTAATGCACCTGCTTACCGACGTCTTTATGCACCAAGAAGTTGATGCTGATCGTCTGATTCGCGCCACTGCTCAAGCACTCAGCGTGGATACCTCAACCATTCAGGTCGTGCCTGCCGGGACGCAGAGCAGTCTTGCCGCGCTCCAGAACCCTGCATCCACGGTTGTCTATCAACGCGAACCAGACCACCAGCCAGGCGACTTTCCCGTTCGATTTGCGGTAAGCACTCGCGATGATGGCTCCACTCTCATGTATGCGCTCGCCAAGATTGCCGACTTCCTGGCCATTGCGATCCTGTCCGACATCGACACTCCGGTCGGGGATAGCATCTGGCGGCTGTTTCTCCCCGACGGAAGCACGTGCTTGGTGGAGATCGATAGGGACGCCTTCGACAACGACGCGCTCAAACTGCGGCACCAGGACCGCGTCAATGTCGAACGCGTCGCAGCCCAGTCACGGCCTCCAACCGCCGCCTGAGCCGGGCCTAAGTGGACGGCATCAGACAGATCCGGCGTCGATATCCTCGAGCATATTCACCTCGCGTATCGGAACGTCCGGCGAGGCCGGAACCAGGAACGTCTTGATCTCGCACGGGCCGAACTCAGCGTCTATCTCACGACTCCAGCCTTGCAGGCGGATGCGGGCTCGAGTCGAGACACCGCTCGTCTCGTAGCAGCGGACGATAAGCCCGTTCCCGTCCTCGCCTTGCTTGATCGCTCCGAGCGCAACGCTCTCCCCTTCGATCTCGACGAAGGACATCACCTGTGGCAATGTCCCGGCGTGCCCGCTCTCGAACAGCGCAATCGGTCGTTGGTTGAGCTCCGCCGCCCCGCGCACCGTCCGGGCTGCTCGCCAGTCACCGGGGTGCGGCAGCAGCACGTAGGTGAAGTGTTGCATCCCCTGATCGATGTAGCTGTAGATGCCGTCGGGCTCCGGCACGTAGGGATCGTGATGAGCGTAGATCGGGCTCCGCAGCACCGTCAAAGCCATCTCGTCCGGGGTCGCGCTGTAACTGTATTTCGCATCATTGAGGATGCTCAGGCCGTACGGTAGATCCCGGCAAGCCAGGGTTCCGCTTCGGTCGATCCAGTTCTGGCCCGATTCTTCCTCTCCGTTGTCCGGCCGCACGAGATGCCCATACGGAATCTCGTACGTCGTCTCGGCTCCGTTGAGGTTCGGGGCGAAAAGGAGTTTCAGCATCCGGTGATGCTCGTGCCAGTCCACCGTCACGCCCACCTCGACCGAATCGCCGCCGTTGTAGAGCGTGAACTCCTGAACGAGACGCGACCCGGCATGGGCGCTCTCGACGCGCATCGTGGTTCGAACCGGGCCCGACTCCGTGACCAGCAGCCGGGTGGCGCGGAACTCGCCCACGACCTGATCGAACCGGAGGACGCCGTGACTCCAGGTGTCGCTCTCGTCATCGATCACCACCGGTCGCGCACTGGGACCAGCGAGCACCTCGACGTCGTGTTCCTTGTCGTAGAGACTCGCCAGGCAGCCGGTTTCCGGGTCGAAGGTGAGCCGTAGTCGCCCGTTCTCGATGCTTGTTTCCGTCGAGGCGAGTGATGGTGCCTCAGGTGCGGCCCCGACCTGTGCAAGCCGGTAGGTGCGGTATCCGAGCGGCGGCACATCGGCGACGAACGCGAGACGATTCCTCCATCCGGGTGTCACCGTCGCCAGCGACTGAACATTCTGGAATGCGACGGGGCGATCCTCGTCATCGAGCAACGCCGCCGGCGACGGCAGCCGTCCGAACTCCAGCTCGACTCCTGCCCGCACCGGCCAGGGGTGGGGGTTGAAGACGACAATCGGCGTCATCTCCTCCTGGTGCGGAATGTCGATCGCCCATGAGAGCGACTGGATCGCCTGATTCAGCTCGCGCGAGGCAACGGCCATCGCCTCACCGTACTCGCTTCGCGCATCGTCGTACGCCGGCTCGACGCTGGTCCCGGCGAGAATGTCGTGAAACTGATTGAAGAGCACGAGCTTCCAGGCATGCGTCAGCGCTGCGGCGGGATAGGGATGACCGTTGACCTGGCTCGCCACGGAGGACCATTTCTCGGCGGCCAGCAGCAGGTTCTCTGCCTGGCGATTCCACTGCTTGACACCGGAATGCGCGGCGTAGCACCCGCTGGCATGGTGCTGGAGATCCCCTTGTACGGTCGGAAGCGGTGGTTGCTGCTCGCGCACGGCGTCGAAGAAATCGTCCGGCGAGCTGAACAGGCAGGTCGGGTAATGGGAATCGGCATTGACCCGCTCGATCAGCGCCAGATTCTCCTTCGTCGGGCCACCGCCGTGGTTGCCGACGCCGTAGAAGCACATCGTTTCCGTCATCGGCGGCTGAATCTCGTCCGCGCAGCGAAGGATATGATCCGCCAGCTTGGGCCCAGAGACGGTGTATTCGAACGGCAGGCGGAAGGTGAGCACCCGGGTTCCGTCGGCCGACTCCCACCAGAAGACACGGCCCGGCAGCTCCATCTCGTGCGGCTGCGGACGCATGAAGACGTAGGCGTTCATCCCGCTCCTGGCGAGGATCTGCGGCAGCATTGCATGATGCCCGAAGCTGTCGACGTTGTAGCCGACCGTGGCGGTCACCCCGAACTTCTCGCGGAAGTAGCGCTGCCCGTAGAGCCCCTGCCGGACGAACGATTCGCCGCCCGGGATGTTGCAATCCGGCTGGATCCACCAGCCACCCTCGATCCGCCACCGACCCTCGGCGATCCGCTGCTGAATCGCGGCGAACATCGCAGGATCGTTCTGCTCGATCCATTCGTAGATCGCCGCGGAGCTGGACGTGAACACGAACTCGGGATTCTCGTCCATCCGATCCAGCGCCGATCGGAAGGTCGACTTCGCCGCCTGAAAGCCCTCCTGCCACTGCCACAACCAGACCGGGTCCAGATGCGCGTTCCCGATCATGTGCAGCGTCAGCGCCTTCATATCCGTGGTGGTCATCGTGATCGTGGCTCCCGCAATGGTCATGGTCATCGTCGCCCGGCACGGCGTCCGTGCCCGAATCTTCCGGCTCTGGGCACGATGCGTCAACCAGAGTTCCCCGATCACCCGCAGGAGTCAGTGCCCGCACGATCCTACGCGCTTCCTTGAGTGCTCGGGTAGAATATCGGCATCAAGAGCGCACCGACTCAGCGGTGCGCCCCCTCCGGCGTCTTTCTTCCGCCGGTCCACGCACCTGTTACCCGATCTTCATGCCCCTCACCAACGGAGTTATGCCCTCGTGTCGACCCAATCCCCCACACCGACCCCTCCCGTCACCGACGCAACAGAGGGACAGCCTGCGGGCGATCCCGCGATCGCCGAGAGCGCTGCACTACTTGCAGACGCGGGCAAGGGCGGCACTGAGGTCGATGCCGTCGTCGTGCTCGATTTCGGATCGCAGTACAGCCAGCTGATCACGCGTCGCGTCCGCGAGCTCGGCGTCTACGGTGAGCTGGTCCACCACGATACGCCGTGGGAGGCGATTGCGCCGCTTCACCCCAAGGCGGTCATCCTCTCGGGCGGGCCCGCCAGCGTCTACGCCGATGGTGCCCCCCAGCTCCCGGCGTGGGTGCTGGAGCAGGAGCTGCCCGTGCTCGGCATCTGCTACGGGATGCAACTGCTCGCCCACAACCTGGGCGGCGAGGTGGCCCCGGCGACTCACCGTGAGTATGGCCCGGCAACGCTGACGATCGATCTCGGACAGAGTGAGAGCCCGCTTTTCGCGAACCTCCCGGGCGAGATCGAGGTCTGGATGAGCCACGGCGACCATATCAACCGTGCGCCGGACGGGTTCGACATCATCGCCACCTCAGCCAACTCACCCGTGGCGGCGATGGCGCGGGATCGCTACGTCGGCATCCAGTTCCACCCGGAAGTTCAGCACACGCCGCAGGGGATCGATATCCTGCGCAACTTCCTGACGCAGATCGCCGGCATCACGCCCTCGTGGACGTCGGAATCCTTCATCGAGGCTTCGATCCACGAGATCCGCGAGCAGGTCGGTGATGGCCGGGTGCTGCTCGCCCTGAGTGGCGGTGTCGATTCCTCCGTCGCCGCGGCGCTGCTACACAAGGCGATCGGCGATCAGCTCACCCCGGTCTTCGTCAACAACGGTCTCCTGCGGTTGGGCGAGGCGGAGCTTGTGCAGGAGGTCTTCGCCCGCCACTTCGGTATGCACCTCGTCTACGTCGACGCCACCGAGCGCTTCCTGAGCAAGCTGGCGGGCGTGACTGACCCCGAGACAAAGCGCAAGATCATCGGCGAGGAGTTCATTCGTGTGTTCGAGGCGGAGGCGGAGAAGGCCGGTCCCTTCGAATTCCTCGCGCAGGGCACCCTCTATCCGGACGTGATCGAGAGCGCGACCAAGGGAACCAACGGCGCGGTCAAGATCAAGACGCATCACAATGTCGGCGGGCTGCCGGAGGACATGCAGTTCGGGCTCGTCGAACCGCTGAAGTTCCTTTTCAAGGATGAAGTACGGGCAGTCGGCCGCGCGCTCGGCCTCCCGGACGAGATCGTCGAGCGTCAGCCATTCCCTGGCCCCGGCCTCGCGGTGCGCACGATGGACGCCGTCGACGCGGACGATCTGGACCTCCTGCGACGCGCAGACGCGATCGTGCGCGCGGAGATCGAGGCCGCTGGTCTGGCGAAGGACGTCTGGCAGTACTTCGCTGTCCTCCTGCCCGTCCGCTCGACCGGTGTCATGGGCGACTACCGCACCTACGGCCGCGTCTGCGCCGTCCGTGCCATCTCCAGCCAGGATGCGATGACCGCCGATTGGGCGCGACTTCCCTACGAGGTGCTGGCGAAGATCAGCAACCGGATCGTCAACGAGGTCGACGGCATCACGCGCGTGGTCTACGACATCTCGTCGAAGCCGCCCGCGACCATTGAGTGGGAGTAGGTCGTGAGTCAAAAGCCGAATGGCACCAGTGAGCGATTTCAAGGCGTCAGCGGCCAGGTCATTGCCGGCATCGGCGCGGCGCTCGGGTTTGGACTCGTCACCTGGTGGCAGACCCACGAGGTCGGCCCGACCGTGATCATGGCCGTGCTCGCCTTTCTGGTCGGCTTCGCCGCATCCTACTGGTCTCGTCGCGGACGCCGTTGAGCGACGAAACGCATCAACCTCCAAGCCTCAATGAGATGAAAGGACCCAACCCCATGGCGACCGCGACCACGTCGTCCAATGACAACCTGCGCGATCTCGCAAGCACCTATCTCCAGGAACTCCTCAGGATCGATACGACCAACTTGCCAGGAAACGAGCGGCTGGCGGCGGACTACATCGCCAGCGTGCTCGACGCGGAGGGCATCGGCTACGAGATTGTCGATTCCGCGCCCAACCGCGCCAGCATCGTCGGGCGTATCCCGGCCGCCAATCCGACCGGAAGGCCAGTCCTGCTGATGGGTCACACCGATGTCGTCAGCGTCGAGCGCGACAAGTGGGATCGCGATCCGTTCGGCGGCGAGCTCGTGGACGACTACATCTGGGGCCGGGGCGCGCTCGACATGAAGGGGCAGGTCGCGGCGGAACTTGCCGCGTTCGTCCTCATCAATCGTTCGGGAATCGACCTCACCCGCGATCTCATCTTCGCGGCCTTCGCCGACGAGGAAGCCGGCGGCGAGTTTGGCGCGGATTATGTCTGGAAGAACCGGCCGGACCTGCTCGACGCCGAGTACGCAATCAACGAGGGCGGCGGCTCGATTCTCGAGGTCGATGGCACCCAGTTCTACCTCTGCCAGGCCGGAGAGAAAGGGAGCTCCCGCCTGCGGATCGTCGCCCGCGCCAATCCGGGACACGCCTCGGTGCCGCTGGACGACACCGCCATGAAGCGGATGGGCGAGGCGCTCGTGAAGCTCCACGCGTGGCAGGGCAGGACGATCATCACCGCGCCCGTTCGCATGATGCTGGAGTCGATCGCGGCCGGGGTCGGACCGGAGACCCGAGCCCAGATCGAGACGATCCTTGAGGCGGCCGCGCCGACGTGGGAACAACTCGCCGCATTGCCGTTCAGCGAGATTGACAAGCTGAGCCTGCGGGCCACCACGCGCAACACCGCCGTGCCCACCATCATCCACGGCGGCCAATTAATCAACGTGATCCCCTCCGAGGTCTTGCTCGATGTCGACGGACGCCTGCTGCCCGGCGAGGACCCGGAGGCGTTCCGCGATGAGATCCAGGCGGCGGTCGGTGACGAAGTCGAGGTGCAGTTGATCGGTCGCGATTCGGGGACGGCGGCCGACCCCGCGTCGGACTTCTTCGATGCGATCAAGGCGACGATGGCAGACCTGCAACCGGGCATCGATGTGATCCCGAACCTGATTTCCGGCGGCACCGACGCGCCATTGATCCCGGGCGTGAAGGTCTATGGCTTCTGCCCGATGCTGCCGACTGAGCGAATGCAGGAGTACGACCCGCTCGTGCATGGCCATAACGAGCGCATCCACCTCGACGACCTCGAGATCGGCGCACGCTTCATGCATGATCTCGTCGTCCGCTTCTGCACGGCCTGATCGTCGAAAAGCCCATCGCGCGATCGTGCCCCTTCGGGTATGATCGGAATCGCTGGCATAGTTCACCACCGATTCCGTTCCTATCCGGAGGGCTCTCTCGCTCATGACGTCCACGACGGCTCCCGTACGTGTTGGTCTCGTCGGCTGCGGCACGATCAGCGACATTTACCTGACGAACGTGACGCAGCGGTACGCCAATCTGGAGATGGTCGCGGTCGCCGATCTGGTGCGTGAACGCGCCGAAGCGCAGGCACAGAAATACGGGGTGCCCCGGGTGCTCACGGTCGAGGAGCTGCTCGCAGACCCCGAAATCGAGATCGTGCTGAACCTGACCATCCCGGCCGCGCATTTCGAGATCTGCAGCGGAGCCATTCGGGCCGGCAAGGCAGCATTCACCGAAAAGCCGCTGGCCGTCAGCACAGACGAGGGTCAGCAACTCGTCGATCTGGCCCGCGAGCACGGCGTCCTGCTCGGCGCGGCTCCGGATACCTTCCTCGGCGCAGGGCTTCAAACCTGCCGGCGTCTCCTTGATGAGGGCGCGATCGGGGAAGTCGTCGGCGCGGCCGCCTGCTTCGCATCGCACGGCAACGAGCACTGGCATCCCAATCCAGCCTTCAGCTACCAGCCAGGCGGCGGCCCGGTCTTCAATCTCGGCCCCTACTACCTGACCGCACTCGTCAGCCTGCTCGGCCCGGTTCGCCGCGTGACGGGAACCTCCCGCATCAGTTTCCCAACACGAACCATCAGCTCCCAACCGCTCGCGGGACAGACGATCCACGTCGAGACGCCCACCTTCATCAACGCCGCCTTCGACTTCGCGGCGGGACCTGTGGCTTCGTTCACCGCCACCTACGATGTCTGGGCGACCGAACGTCCGAAGATCGAGATCTACGGCTCGGAAGGAACCCTCAGCGTGCCGGATCCGAACACGTTTCGCGGGCCCGTCCGCCTCTACCGTCAATCGACCAAGGCATGGGAAGAGATTCCACTCGATCCAGGTTTCGCGGACAATGCTCGTGGACTGGGACTCTCCGAGATGGCACGTGCACTACGCGAGGGGCGATCACCACGGGCCAGCGGCGAACTGGCCAATCACGTCCTGGAGCTGATGCAAACAACTGAGCAGGCCGGCGAGATCGGCCACATCATCACCCTGGCCACAACCTGCGACCGGCCAACGCCGCTCGACCCGGCGGCGATTCCCGTCGCACCGATGTCCGTGTAGGCAGCACGCACGTAGAAGGAGTCAATAGATGACCGAGACATCTCCCGCCGGCAAGCGCGCCCTGATCATCTGGGGTGGATGGGAAGGGCACGAGCCCAAGCAGACCGCGACCATCTTCGCGGATGTTCTCCGTGGGCACGGCTACGAGGTCGACCTCGAATCCGACCTCGATCTCCTGCTCGACAAGGACCGGATGGCGGCGACCGATCTCTTCGTGCCGGTCATCACGCAGAGCCAGATAGGGTCGATGCAGGCCCGGAACCTGCTGGAGGCCGTGCGCGAGGGGGGAACCGGGCTTGCCGGATGGCACGGCGGGATGGCGGACGCCTTCCGCACGCACACCGAGTACCAGTTCGCGGTCGGCGGTCAGTGGGTCGCGCATCCCGGCAACATCATCGACTACACGGTGAATATCACGAATCACGACGACCCGATCACCGCCGGGTTGAACGATTTCCAGATGCACTCCGAGCAGTACTTCCTGCACGTCGACCCCTCCAACGAGGTGCTTGCAACGACGACCTTCTCGGGCGAGCACGCGCCGTGGATCGAGGGGACCGTGATGCCGGTGGTCTGGAAGCGCCACTACGGCAAGGGCAAGGTCGGCTACTGCTCGTTGGGGCACGTCGCATCCGACTTCGACGTCCCAGAGGCGAAGACGCTTGTGGAGCGTTGCCTGCTGTGGGCGACGCGGTAGCGACGACTCCCGGTCAGCAACAGAACGAGGAGCGAGGCCCCACATGAGCACATCACCACGGCCCTTTCGCTTCGGCGTGCAGATCGCGCGGGTACGCAGCGCGGCTGAATGGCGGGAGCAGGCACGACGGGCAGAAGCGCTCGGATACGACGTCTTCCTGATGCCGGATCACTTCGGCGCCCAGTTCGCGATCGGCCCAGCACTGGCGGTGGTCGCGGAGGCAACCTCGAGAATCCGGATCGGAACGCTCGTCTGGCAGAACGACCTGCGGCATCCGGCGCTCGTCGCGAAAGAAGCGGCCACCCTCGATGTGCTCTCGGAGGGCAGGTTCGAACTCGGAATCGGCGCCGGTGGTTCGTTTCTCCCGGAGTACGAGTGGACGGGTATCCCCTTCAATTCACCGGGAAAGCGAGTCGGGCGGCTGGAGGAGAGTGTGCGCATCATCAAGGGTGCGTTCAGTCCGGAACCGGTGACCTTCTCTGGAGAGTATTTCCAGTTCGACGGCTATCAGGGATATCCGAAGCCGTCCCAGCAGCCCACTCCCCCTTTCCTGATCGCGGGCGGCGGCAAGCGCATGCTCGGGCTTGCGGCGCGCGAGGCCGACATCGTCGGATTGCTGCCAAGCATGAAACCTGCCGGCGGCAGCTTCTACGATGACGACGGCGTGGAGGCGTTCGCCAGCAAGGCGGCGTTTGTACGTGCGGAGGCGGGCGAGCGGGCAGCAGCGATTGAGTTCAACATCCTCGTGCAGATGGTCAAGGTCACAGACGATCGGGCCGGCGCGATCGAGCACCTTCGAAAGGAGCACGAGCTCGAGGATCCGTCCTGGTTCGAATCGCCGATGGTTTATGTCGGATCGGTGGATGAGATCGTCGAGAAGTTGCGAGCGATGCGCGAGCAGGTCGGGGCGTCGTATTTCGTAGTCTTCGAACCGGTGATGGAGGAATTCGCTCCGGTGGTGGCGCACCTCTCCGGGCGGTGATCGACGCCGGGCATGCAATAGCCGGGACTCCAGTTGGAATCCCGGCTACCGCGTGGGGGGAGGAGAGATGGAAACACGTTTGTCACTTCGTCTTTCCAAGGACAAGAATAGGGCCGGAAGCTGAAGAATCGCTGAGTTCCCGCTGATGTTTGGCTGAAGGAATTCACGTATCGCACCAGAGGCGCGTCCTCCCGATAGCAGGGTGCGATCTTGTGCCGCTTCGATCGGGCGCAGCCCGATATCCGAGTTCGCGTTTGCTTCGGTGCCGTCGTGTCGTAGGGGCGGACCCCCGCTGGGGGCGTCCGCCCGATCGGCCACCGGCCGATATCCGGGCATCCTCGGACGAAGCATCCGGTCCCCGGACCGGGGACATGGCCCTCCGGGCCATCGGTGCGACACAAGATCGCAGCCTACGGAAATCGGAGGCGCACTAGGGGTGCGCTAATCGCCCATCGCCATAGCCGGCTGGCTGCTGATGTCACGCTCGACATCGGCGGTCGGCGGCGTGGTCATGCCGCTCGTCTTGCGGAACGCGAAGACGACGAGCAGGCCGAGCAAGGAGATGAACCCGGAGACGATGAAGGTCTCGTCGTAGCCGGAGAAGACCGCCTGCGCCTGGGCGATCGGCGTCGCGGCGGCATCCAGCGACGAGACGTTCGCGTTGACGCGCGTCGCCAGCAACGTGGCGATCAGGGCGACACCCGCCGCCGAGGCGAACTGCCGCATGGTGCTATAGAGCGACGAGGCGTTCGCGGTGTCATGGTGCGAGATCGACTCGAACGTTGCGGTCTGGCTCGGAACCATGATCAGCGCCATGCCAACGCCGACCACGAAGAGCAGGCCGCGGAATGCCCAGAGTGACGAGTCCATATCCAGCCGCGAGAAGGCGAAGATCGTGACCGCGAGGATGGCGAAACCGCTCGCCATCATCCGCCGCGCACCGAGGAGCGGATAGAGCTTGGCCCCGAACGGCATCACGAGCATCATGCCGATGACCTGGGCAAGGGTCACCAGACCGGACTCCGTCGCATCGAGCCCCATCACCTGCTGCAGGAGCAGCGGAACGAGGAAGAGAATCCCCATCAGGGCGCCGGTGCTGACGAGAATCGTCAGGTTCCCCGCCGCGAAATTGCGATCCTTCATCAGGCGCAGGTCGAGCAGCGGTTGCTTGATGAACAGCTCGGCCACCACGAAGAGCGCGAGCAGGATAGAGCCGGCAACGATCAGGAAGAGCGTCAGGCTCTCACCCCAGCCGTGCGACGGTGCGCGCTCGAGCCCGACGAGCAAGCTGGAGAGACCGGCGCCAGCCAGAACGAACCCGATCAGATCGAAGCGCGTGCTGGTCGACTCCCGGTGATTCGGCACGAAGAGCAGCGTGAAGGCGAGTGCGATGAGGCCGATCGGGAGATTGAGATAAAAGATCCAGCGCCACGAGACGTTGTCCGTGAGCCAGCCACCGAGCACCGGTCCGAGCGCCGGCGCGATCATGACCGGCAGTGCCAGCACCGATGACGCCTTGGCCCGCTCCTCATTGGGGAATGCCCGGAAGAGCATCGTCGTGCCAACTGGGGTCAGCATACCGCCGCCGACGCCCTGAAGGACGCGTGCCGCGACCAGCATCTCCATCGACTGCGACGCGCCGGCCAGTGCGGACGCACCGGTGAAGACCGCGATCGCGAAGGCGAACGTCCATTTCGAGCCGAAATGATCGGCCACCCAACCCGAGGCCGGGATGAAGATCGCGAGACTGACCAGGTAGCCCGTCAGGACCAACTGGAGGGAGGAGGTGCCGACACCGAAATCGCGACCAATGGTTGGCAAGGCGGTGTTGAGAACGGTCATGTCCAGGACTTCCATGAACAGACCCATGACAAAGGCAATGGCGATCAGCCACTTCGTTTCGATTCGAGAGAACATCCTGCAACCTCTGATGTAGGTAACGACGACCATGAAGCCTGACCCGAGACATCACAACCACGAACCGGGTCGTGCATGCCCGTCCCAACCTGTGCGGTCAACTCCGTCGTGTTCCCGGAGACTTCCCCTGCGATGCGTCGACGACCGGCCGATCGGCAACGAACCAGGCAACCAAACGAACGTTTGGTGAACTCAGGCAGTTTAAACGAACGTTTGGTACAATACAAGGAGCAGAGGACAGCCGACGGCACACAGATGTGTTGCGCATGTGTCGCTCTGCGGAAGGATCACCACGATGGCATCTGCACCAGGTGCACTGGCGGGCAAGGAACTCCTGCTGGAGGTTGCCTGCGATCTCTTTATGAAGGCGGGCTACGACGGCGTCTCGATGCAGCAGATCGCCGACGCCGCACATATGACGAAGGGGTCACCCTACTATCACTTCGAGGGCAAGGAGGATCTCTTCGCCCAGGCATTCGTCAAGCGCATGGACCAGATCTACGACGGGTTCATGCGCGAGCTGCAACGGGAGGCGGACCTGCGTACCCGTCTCACGCGGTCGCTGGCCTATCTCCTGATGACCGCCGACGCGGGTATGATCCGGCTGGTGGAGGACTTCCACCGCTGCGTGACCCCCGACCGGGCGCGGCAGTGCAAAGCGCAGAAGCTCGAGCCCGCGGAGATGCTCGGCGCCCTGACCCCATGCTTTGTGGAAGCTGCGCAAACTGGAATGCCGCTGAAAGTCGATCCCGAACGCGCAGCGATGATGTTCTTCTCCCTGCAGATGGGAACGATGCACACACTCCACATCATGAACCAGGTGCCGGAGAACGCCGACGAGGCGCAGAAGCTGGCTGACGAGACGGTCGATTGCTTCCTCAACGGCGTGGTTGCCGCAGGAGATCGTTGATCCTGTCAGTGCCATTCATGGCGCATGCGTAACGCCCTCTGCGGCGGTCATCGAATCGGCGCCTTCGGGGCTTCTGGCCGCCCTGTCCGGACGGCCCACGAGGCAAAGCGCACCCTGCTCTGGTTATTGCCGGGCAACTTCTCCCCGTCACAACACATCCACGCGCAGTGTGTGCTACATAAGTAGGCAACATGCGGGCGCGTTGCGGGGAGGCGGCCGGGGTGGCCGCGCGAGTGAAGGGTGCAAGGGCAGTGATGGATGCAGGATCGGATCGACCGGCGCGCGAGCGACCTACGGTTCCCGCTGAAGGGTACGAACGCCCCTTCGAGGAGGCGCAGGCGCCGCGCACCGGCAAGCGCGAGGTGGAGCTCTACGTCCGCACCTACATGACCATGCTGCAGAGCTCGGGCGCCATCAGCGTCTCATCGCTGGAGCCGGCGCACCTCACCTCCGGCGCGTCGCTCCACGCCGGCGCCGAGGAACCGGCCCCTGACCTCAATGCCTTCCTCTACTCCGCGCAGCGCATCCCCGCCTGCATCGTCTTTGTCAAGCACATCGTGCTGGCCCAGACGCACCGTGCCTTTGTCCGTGCCGGGTTTCGGCACATCTCGCAATGGTCGCTACAGTCGGCCCCGGCCCGGCGCCGCCGCTGGTATTGGGATGGCAAGGAGCACTTGGCGGCCTATGTCGCCTCCGCCTCCGACCTGGACGACCTCATTCCCTCGATCGTGGCCTACGAATACGAGTGGAACAAGATGCACCGGCTGTTGGAGCGGATGCCGGACGCTCGGGACCTGGCCATCGCCGCGGGCGACGGTGAGATCCCCTCTCCTGAAGACGCGACCCAGCTACGAGAAGCATTGCTGCTCGACGAGCGCGACTGGAACCGCTTGACGGGAGTCTGGGGCGATTCGTTCTGGACGAACCTGGCGATGGTCGCTCGCGACCGCAAGCGCATGGACCTGCAGATGCTGGGAGGCACCTACCTCGGCTACGGCCGGTCGGTGCGTTCGTGGTGGCATCCAGCAGCGGCCGTTCTCGCGGAACGGGGGCTCACGAACCGGCCCGTCTACTTCGTCTCCTCGAACACGCACAGCATCGTCAACACCCTCTCCGGTGTCGCGGGACGCCGCAAGGAGGAACTGACCAACCACATCATCGAGACCAATCACCCGGAACTGCTCCCGGAATTGCGAAAGCTGGAATCGGGCGAGACGCAGGGCTCGTGGGAGAACCTGCTCTACTTCGCGGCGCGCTCCTATTTTCACGGCCCCGGCAAGGATGCCGTGCGTGAGCGCCGCGCCGCTGAGGAACAGTCGATCGGCATCACCCACGTCGAGCCGGTGGGCCCGGTCGATGTCGGCGTACAGATCATCGAGCTGTCGAAGTTGAATCCCGACTGGTTCGATTCCCGGCTGCAGGGCTACGATCCGCGCGAATCCGACGCCATCGTGATCAACATCAACTACCCGCTCGGTATGGCCGCCTTCCATATCATGTCGCAGATCGGCGGCGTCACCGACCAGTTGAAGGGCATCTACATCCTCGGCAAGGCGGCGACGCTGAACGCACGCATCGGCGATATCATGATGTCGAATGTCGTCTTCGACGAGCATTCCGGCAATACCTACTGGTTCGAGAACGCATTTGGTTACGGCGATGTCGCGCCATTCCTCCGGTTCGGCGCCGCGCTCGACAACCAGAAGGCGGTGACGGTACGCGGCACCTTCCTGCAGAACCAGGGATATCTCGATTTCTACTACCGGGAGAACTTCACGGTTGTGGAGATGGAGGCCGGGCCGTACCTGAGCGCGATCTTCGAGGACGTCTTCCTCGAACGCTACCCGACCAACCAGGCGATCAATCTGGCGCCGCTTGCGAGTCACCTCGATCTCGGTATCATCCATTACGCATCGGACACGCCGTACACACGTGCGCATACGCTGGGCGCGCGTGGGCTCTCGTTCTACGGCATGGACTCGACCTACGCCTCGACGATCGCCATCATGCGTCGCATCTTCGACCTAGAATCCAGTCGCAACGGCAATTAGGCCGATGCCGTCCGCTCACCCCGTCATGGAGGATCTATGCCCGCGTCCGCCGTTCGCATCCGACCAGTCGCACTCACTGACGAAATGAGCTGGCGCGAGCTCTGGGCCGCCTACCTCGCCTTTTACAAGGCGGCGCTCCCCCAAGCGACATCGGAATCGGCGTGGGATCGGATCATTGGGGCAGATACGGCGGTCGGTGGGATCGTGGCGGAGGACATCGCAACAGGGACGATACTCGGGATCGCGAACTACGTGCTCCACCCGTTCACGTGGAGCGAGCTTCCCGCCTGTCTGCTGCACGATCTCTTCGTCGCGCCCGCGGCGAGAGGGCAAGGTGCGGGCCGGGCGCTGATACAGCATCTGATCGATCGCGCCCGAGAAGAAGAATGAGCGCGCGTCTACTGGGTCACCAGGGAGGACAACGTCACCGCGCGTACCCTCTACGACCGCTTCACGCCAGCCGATGGCTTCATCCGCTACACGGTGAAGACCTGAACTGCTCGATTGATCCATTCCCCGGCGCGGCACCAGTGCCGTACGGCAACCCGGAGCTCAACGCCCATGACCGTCTCGCTCACAACCTGGACAGCGCGGCAGACACCTGCTCGCGAACCAATCGTTGGCAACCGTGTGCGCCTCGAACCGATCGACCCGGATCGGCATGCAGCGCAGCTCTTCGCCTCGATCGAGGGCGCGGCCGATACCGCACTCTGGGACTACCTGCCGTACGGCCCCTTCGCCGATGAGGAAGCCTTCCGCTCGTGGCTCGAGCCGCTCACAACCTCCAGCGATCCCCTCCACTTCGCGATTGTGGATCGATCGACAGGCGCAGCGGTCGGCATGTGCGCCTACCTGCGGATGGATCCGGATTTCGGCGTGATCGAGATCGGCCACATCTGGTTCAGCCCGGCGCTGCAGCGGACGACGCTGGCGACCGAGGCGATCTTTCTCCTGCAGCAGAAGGCGCTCGGAGAGCTCGGCTACCGGCGGCTCGAATGGAAATGCGATAACGCCAACGAACGGTCGAAGAGTGCCGCCGAGCGCTTCGGGTTCACGTTTGAAGGTGTCTTCCGCCAGCACCGGATCGTGAAGGGCAAGAATCGCGACACGGCATGGTTCTCCCTGCTCGACAATGAGTGGCCCGCAAACGAGCGGGCGATGCGAGCGTGGCTGGACCGGGGCAATTTCGACGGCTGCGGGCGCCAGGTGCGATCACTCTCGGATATTCGCAACCACAGTTGACGCCTCGTTCTGTCCTCCCCGCCTGTCGTTCGTTCCGCGAGTTTCCCTCTCGCCCGGCATGACACGCTCGAGTGAGCGTGTCCCGTTCTTCAGCCGGCTCCTTCACCGCGACACTGCAGCCAAGCCAGAAGCCCTCATACTCACAACGTAGTGAGTGGGTGTTGGACAGAGCATGTAGCCAGGCACTGTGATTAAAGACCCGACTATGCTATAGTTAGGAAAGTCACAAGGGAATCCCCTGGACGTGTTCCTCCTGGAATCTTCTCGTCGGTCTTACGACTAGCACGAACGCATGGCACCATGATCCCGCGTTCGGAAGACCGGCAGTCCCCCAGTCCAAGAGCAGACTCAATGCATTACGAGCCTCATCAGTGCCTCGCGCGCGATGCGGGCCATACGCGGATGGTTCTCACTCCGCTGTCAGTTCGAGTCTGACCACAGTTACTGGTGCGGCAGGTGTGAATGGGTTGCGGTGAGCGGACCGCAGAAGAGCAGCGTGGCGGCAGGTGTGCCACTGATGCTCTTGTATCGCACGGGATTCGTGTGACGAGCAGTGTGGCTGTCGTCAGCGCGTTACATTCAGCGCCAGCAAATGCCGTTCCTCAGGCTCAGGCGAGCCGGAAACGACTCCACACAACCAATCGAACCGATTCTCGCTTCCTGGTCCGACCGTTCATTGGGCCGGCGAGATCATTTTGCTTGTGTCGTTTTCAGGCACCATGAGTCTTGGAGAATATCACCACATGTCGTTCCTACATTCGTTGCGTCCGGATTTCACACTCGGTCTTTCGACAGGCCCTCTCCTCGCCCCCGATTTCGGGAGCGGCGCGGCTGTTCTCGAGCGACCCGAGACTGTCGAGGACACCATGACCAATACCGATACCACCCCTACTACCACCAGCGATGACTTTGGCGGCACCGCGACCCTGGAGGCCCCTGCAGTGCAGGAGAGCCCGACCGCGGCTCCGCCGAAGCCGGCTCCCGAGGCTGGCGAGGGCGAGGAAGTCACCACATCCTTCGCCGATCTCGGCCTCAGCGAGCTGCTTCTCGAAAGCATCGCTGAGGTCGGCTACGTCGCTCCGTCGCCGATCCAGGAGCGCACGATCCCGGCGCTACTCAGTGGCAACGACGTGATCGCCCAGGCCCAGACCGGCTCCGGCAAGACCGCCGCCTTTGGTCTGCCGATCATCGAATCGATCGATCGTAAGGTCCGCGGCATCCAGGCGCTCGTGCTCTGCCCGACCCGGGAGCTCGCGATTCAGGTCTCCGATGCCCTTGAGGGCCTCGGCAAGCACAAGCGGGTCGAGACACTCGCCATCTATGGCGGTCAGGCCTACGAGCGCCAGTTCCGCGGTCTCCAGCGTGGCGTGCAGATCGTCGTCGGCACCCCCGGCCGCGTGATGGACCACATGCGGCGCGGCACGCTCAACCTGGAGAACCTCAAGTTCTTCATCCTCGATGAGGCCGACGAGATGCTCGACATGGGCTTCGTCGACGACATCGAGTGGATCCTGCAGCAGGTGCCGGAGGAGCGGCAGACGGCGCTCTTCTCGGCGACGATGCCGCCGCGCATCGCCGAGCTCTCGCGCAAGTACATGACCGATGCCCAGCACATCTCGGTGCGCGGCAAGCAGATGACAGTCGCCGAGATCCGGCAGACCTACTACGAGATCCCACGAGGCCGGAAGGTCGATGCCCTGGCGCGGATTCTCGAGGCTGAGACGCCCAGCTCGGCGATCATCTTCTGCCGCACCAAGCATGGCTGCGATGAGCTCGGTGAGGGCCTCATGAGCCGCGGTTTCGGGGTTGAGACCCTGCACGGCGATCTCTCCCAGGCCCAGCGCGACCGCGTCATGAAGCGCTTCCGTGCTGGCCAGGCCCAGATTCTGATCGCGACCGATGTCGCGGCCCGTGGGCTCGATATTCCTGATGTCAGCCACGTCGTCAACTACGACCTGCCGGAGACGGCGGAGACCTACGTCCACCGGATCGGTCGCACCGGCCGCTACGGCAAGACCGGTGAGGCGATCAGCATGGTCGCGCCGCGCGAGATTCGCTGGCTGCGCCAGCTCGAGCGCATCACCCGCGCTCGCGTGGAGCCGCGCCGGTTGCCGACCGCGGACGATGTCAACAACCGTCGCCGAGAGGTCCTGAAGTCCCTCGTCAGCAAGGAGATGGAGCAGGAAGAGACTTACGCTCCCTATCTCGGGCCGGTGAAGGATCTGCTCGAGCAGTTCGATGCGGAGAACCTGGCAGCGGCGCTGTTGAAGTTGTATGCCGAGGAGACCGGCCGCAGCACGACGGAAATCGCAGCCGAGAACGACATCGCCAGCCAGGAGGCGCCAGTGCGGCGCACAACGGGTGCGGCGAATGGCATGACCCGGCTCTTCATCAACATCGGCCGTAACCTCCGCGTGCGCCCGCAGGATATCGTGGGTGCGATTGCCAACGAGGCCAATATCCCGGGCCGCAGCATCGGAGCGATCGATATCCTCGATACGTACACGTTCGTGGACGTGCCGAGCGAGGTCGCCAGCCAGGTGATCGAGGTCATGAGCAACTCCTCGATCAAGGGGCGCCCGGTCAACGTCGAAGTGGCCAGCGTTCCGGCAGGCGGCCCGCGCGAGGGTGGACGCGATCGCGGTCCGCGCCGTGAGGGCGGCTACCGCGGCGACCGGAGCTTCAACGGCGGCGGGTACCGAGGTGGTGGATACCGTGGCGATCGCGGACCACGCCGTGAGGACCGCGGCCAGTTCAGCGGCGGTTATCGAGGTGACCGCGGCCCGCGCCGCGAGCGCCCGTAATTACGACCGGATGCGACGAATCACGCATCTGACCCTTGGAGCGGCGGTGGCAGTGCCCATCGCCGCTTCGCTCTCCCCGGGAATCGCCGCCGGCTGCCTCTGGTGGGGTGTCGTCGGGGGAGGCTTCCCCGACTGGCTCGACCGGCGCAGCGATCTTCGCAAACCGCTCCGGTTGCGCCATCGCGGCGCCTCGCACGGTCTCCTTGTCGCAGCGCTCGCCACCCTTGCGGTCTTTGGCGTGCTGATGCTGCTGACCGGAAGCACCTTCGCCCCTTTTGGTGCGAGCCTGGCCGTTCCGGACGCAGCCGTTTGGCCGTGGACGCTGAGCTTCCTGCTCGGTGTTCTCTCCCATCTGGTGAGCGATGCCTGCACAATCAGCGGCATTCGCCCCCTCCTCCCCTTCTCTCGCCTCCAGTTCTGGACGCTCCCAAGATTCCTTCGCTGCCGCCATGATGGCTACCTCGATCGCTTTCTGCGGCTCGGAGGTCTGGCGGTCATCGCCGTAGGCGTCGTTGCGTACCTCGCGCCGCTCCTCACCTGAGCAGGTTCGGTCGAAGGGGCCGCCGTCTGCGATGGCGCCTTCCCAACAAGTCGACAACTTCATGCCCAACCTCATTCGCGACGACCTTCTCACCCGCCACGGCGGTTTTTGCCCGCATCTTTATACAAACCGGGAAGGGTTGTTGACAGTCTCCGTAGCCGGGATATAATGATGGTAGCGACTCAGCCAGACGGCTGCAGCCTATTGGTTCGGAAGTTCTTTCGAATTGATTGCTGGAGGTTGCGACCATGATACGTTCCCCTCTCTTCTCCGAATTGTTCTCCCTGCGTGATTCGCTCGATCAATTCGCCAACCAGGCGTTTGGCGGCATGCAGCGCTCCGGCCAGAATGGCAGCAGATCCACGATGGCAGCGCCAATGCCAATCGATGTCTTCGCCACGAACGATCACGCGGTGATTATTGCTGCCGTTCCGGGAATGCGACCGGAGGACCTCGATCTCTCGATCCATCAGGACACCATCACGATGAGCGGTTCGGTCGGCAGCGTAGCGGATACCGAGGAAGCCAAGGATGCGACCTGGTACGTCTCGGAGCTCGCGAGCGGCACCTATCGCCGAAGCATCACGCTCCCGTTCTCCGTTGACGCCGATCGGGCCAATGCGACGTTCGAGAACGGCATCCTGCGCATCGAGGTACCAAAGGCTGAGGCGGCCAAGCCGAGAAAGATCGCGATCAGCGCATCGAAGCCACATCAGCTCGAAACCGGTGGCAAGGACAAGGAAAAGAAGCAAGCCGCCGACTAATCGTCGGACCGAACATCACGAATGCGGCCTCCAGCCAATTGGCTGGAGGCCGCTTTGTGCTTTCGTCCCCTATGGCCGCCAGATGGTACGAGAATGGGTCAATCCCGCGCCGATGGGCCACCGGCTTCCCCGGCGAAGGAGAGGCCGGCTTCGGCAAGCGCCTCCCGGAGCGTGCGGATCCCCTTCGGCCCTATACCGTGAAGCTCAAGCACATCGGACGCCCGGTGCTCCGTCAAATGGTCGAGCCCGGTAATGCCGATCGAATCCAGCGCCAGTCGGGCGGGGGCCGTGAGTCCAGCAGGAAGGTCCCGCTCCCGTTCACTCGTCACCAAGAACACCCTCTCTGAGCCATTCTCGACTGTTCATGCAGCCCCGGACGGATCCAGGCTCCGATTCAATTCTCCGGGCAGGAGGAGTATAGTGAGGGTGAGGATCTTTCCACGCGAGAGTCCAGCGCAGCCTGCCGGGCGGCACGACGGGAGCGACGGGGCCATGTGCCGCGTTCACGTATGCCAGGAGAACGCACGATGTTGCGTCTGTTCGTCTGCCTGGGTCTTCTCTGCTCATTCGCCTCCTCGTGGTTGGCCGCCGGCAGCACCACAGTACTGGCCGCCGCCGATGCACGTACCGTGACGGCAACCGCCGACTGCGCGCCCGCCGGATCCAATGGCCATCCCCAAGTGACCGCTTCGGTCACGAATGCGTCCGGCGCGCCGCTCGTGGTCGGCTACGTCCACGGTTTCTCGACCCCGCAGGCTCTGTCGATCCGGATGGCGATGGATGCTCCCGGCAAAATCGAGAGCACCACAATCCCCGACCAGGAGACCAAGAAGATAAGTGCGCCTTGGGATGACGCCCAAACCGCAACTGGATATACCGGCGGCGCACTCATCGTCACGAGTCTCGGCATTCTGACGCCTCTCTGCGACGGCAAGCCGGTCCCGCTGGAGCTCGGGCCGGCCCCGGCCACTGACGATGACGCCCGGCTGGAGGCCGTCCAAATCGCGGCGACGTCGCTCGGCCAGCTCGAGAGCTGGCGCGCATATCCAGCGCTCTACGCCCTGCTCCATCCCGATGTGAAGGCTGAGGTGCCGTACCTTGCCGTCGCGTGCTGGTATGCCAACCAGTACGGGACAGCGGCGAATCCTCTTCCGCAGTCCGTCCAATCGACCAACGTGGACGATGTTCAGTTCGGGGACTGGACCTGGAGCCTGAATAATACCGACTACCCCGATGCGGCGACGGTCACGATCACGCAGCAGATTGGCAGCGCGGCCTCACCTCAACCAGTCACCTCGACCGAGCATCTCGTCCAGTCGGACGGTCAGTGGCGCTGGTTCTTCGGGTTGTCCCGCGCCGACGTCGCCGCGCAGCCAACCGACTGTGACCTGGGTGCGACCACAACCACCAGCGCAAGTACGCCCGGTGCCACAACCACGAATTCGGGCAACGACACATCGAACCCGCCGGCAACGCCGCCCACCAACGCGAACGAGGGCCCGGGTGCGATCACGATCACGAACTACTCATGCCCGGCCGGCATGTCGACCGAGACGCTCGACCCCAGCCTCTGCACGCTCGATCCGGCGGCCGCCACGTGGACGCTGACGGGTGCCGCGCTCGACCAGCCGCTGACGTGGGACGAGGTGACGCAACAGCATGGACCAGGGTACAGCTGGGTCGGGTTGCCGCTTGGCGAGTACATCATCGTGCCCGCGACGTTGCCCAGCAACGTCACCGCGTATGCGATCGCCGGATCAGGCAATGCCAACCGGCAGGATGCGGGCATCGCGCTCACGCTCGTCGACGCGGAGCCGACCGTCAGCCTCTCGATCTACCTCTTCCCGAGCGGCGATGCCGGGGCGACGCAGACCGTCCACACCGGTTCGATCACCGTGACGTTCTACGACTGCCAGCCAGGAATGACGCCGGAGACCTTCGACGCGACAGGGTGCACGCCGGTGACGCAGGGCTTCGCCAACGTCACCTTGACCCCCGGCGCCGATGTCGACGCCAGTGCGTTGCCGGGTGGGCCGATCTTCACCATGACGAGCGGAAACAATATCGGTGGCGGCTCATTCCAGATCAGTGACCTGCCTTTCGGCACGTACACGATTGGTCCCGGCCAGAACTACAACGGCCCGGTCTTCTACGCACCGGATGGCAACGCCTCGGGAGACTCGACCTACGAGATCACCATCTCGGCGGACGACCCCGATCCGTCTCTGGCGCTCTACCACCTGAGCGAAGGGGTCAGCGGCTGACGATCCGGCGTGCACCGCATGGCCAACCGGATTCCCGCTCACTCTTCCCCGCCGAATCGCAGGGCGGCCCGGGCTTTGGCCTTGGCCGCCTCCTCGAACCGGTCCTTGGGCGCAGCGGTCGTCTCCAACACCTCCAGCAGGCGGCGCGACGCGCGGGCGACCTCATCGACCGCCGCCGTGAACGCGCGCTCGTTGACGCGGGAAGGATGCGTGAAGCCGCTGATCTTGCGTACATATTGCAGCGACGCCGCAAGGATCTCCTCATCGGTGGCTGGCGGATCGAAGTTGTAGAGCGTGCGAATGTTCCGGCACATGATCCGGTTTACCTTTCTGCTCGGAAGACGGGCATTACATCAATTCAGGGGAGGCATGCTGATCTGCCAGGACACACCAAAGCGATCAGTCACCCAGCCGAACTTCGGGCTGAAGGGGTATTCCCCCAGCGGCATCGCGACGAAGCCGCCATTTGAGAGCTTCGCGTAGAGGTCGTCGACTTCTTCCGCTGTCTGGCAGGTGACGAAGAACGAGATCGCGGGAGTGAAGCTGAATCCATGCGCCACGTTGCTATCGATGCACATGAACGTCTGCCCATTCAACGAGAAGACAGCCCGCTCGATCGTACCCTCGGTACCGGGACCCTCCGCGCCATAGCGGGTGATGCTGACGACTTCCGACTGATCGAAGAGCGAGAGGTAGAAGGTCATCGCCTCCTCCGCCTTGCCCTCGAACATCAGAAATGGGGTGATCTCTGCGAGCAAGCCGGTGCTGATCTCCGCCATCCATGGATCTCCTTGTCTCGGCTACTACTTGTCGAACCATATCGTTCAGACGTCGCTGCTCGGAATGGAGTCTACAGGGGCGAAGTCACTACCCGAAAGCACCGTATCCTGAGACAAGAGCAAGGGTGCACCGCAATCCACAATAGTGAATCGCCGTTCCGGCAAACACAGGTGTATGACTCGTGATTCCTCAGCAGACCTGAATGGAGTGCACACGCCGTCGCGAGAGACAACTGAACGGCCAGGGCGTGCGTGACGTGTGTTTGGAATGAGCGGAATCAAACCGACCATCGGACTCCCTTTCGTTCGCGAGCGTGCGTGCGGGCTCATTCCCGATAGTAGGGCTCGCGAACCGATCCCGCTTCTTCCCGTTTGCGATGTCTTGAATCCATCAACTGGGAGATTTCTGAGGAGCGATGGAGCCCAGCCGCGTTCGCTTTGCAGAGATAGAGGGAAGCTGTCACCCGTGGAGTGTGGGAAGTGGTTGAGGCCAGGAAGAGGAGGAACTCATCTTGGCACCCAGGGTGCAAGACGAGTTCTTGTTCACCGTCGCCGGCACACCGCAGACCTTACAGGGAGAAGGGCTTATGGCCGATCTTGAAAGCGCCGCACCAGCGACCGCACATCCGCACGTCGAACGTGACATCGCCAGGGGAATATCCGTCGTGGCGATAATGGTTGCAGCCCTGGCGGTCGTCGCGATCGTGTTCTATCTGGGATTCCGGTGGCCGGCAAAGGATCAGCCCCTCAGCCATGGGTGACGGGCGGCGACCTTTGGAACATCACTCCGTCGCGTCGAACGCGTCGTGAAAGCGCACGGCTCCAGCCGGAAGCGCTCCGCCAAAGGACACTGCCTGGAAATACTCGGCGCGCACACCTGGCAGTTCCAGACCAGGATGCGCCGTGAATCCGAACCGCCCATAGTAGCCGGGGTCGCCCAGAACGACGCAGCCCTCGGCTCCCAACCGCCGCAGGTCGGCGAGCGCGGCACGCATCAATTGCGACCCGATCCCCTGCCGCTGTCGTTCCGGCAGGACCGAGATCGGCCCGAGCCCATACCATCCGGTCGCCCCGGACGAGATGGTGACCGGCGAGACGGCGACGTGCCCGACGATGGTGTCGTTGTCTACCGCGACGAGCGAGATGGTCAATTCACCAGCGCGGCGCAACCCATCCACGATGAACTGCTCGGTGTGACTTGAGTGCTCATGATCGCGGAATGCGATTTCGGTCAATCGCGAGATGGACGCGATATCGGCGGGTTGCTCGGGCCTGATGACAACGCTCAAACCACGACTCCTTGCCCCAGCGTGATGCTGCGAAGAGGCTTCTACCCGGGAATGGCCGTCCAGTTCGCGATGTTCCAATACGGCTGCTCGAACGAACTCGGGATGATCGCCTCCGGGTTGAGGGTATTCGCGATCGCGAAGACGGCCGACGAGCGCTGGATGAGGGGAACACCGGCGACATCCTGCACCACGATGTCGTTCATCCGCACGAAGATCTCGACAAGCCGCTCCAGGTCGGTCTGCGTCCCCGCCTCCTCGAACAGCGCATCGAACTCGGGATTCACGTAACGCTGCTGGTTGACCCCGAACCAGTCATTGGCTTTGCTCGCGATATTCTCGTTGTTCGGCCCCGCGTACCAGCTCAACATGAAATTGAGCGGGAACGGGATATCCAGCCCGTCCGACCACATCTGCACGTCATTGTAGAAATGGCGCATGCTCTGCTCGTTGCCGGGCGATCCATCGAAGTAGATGGCGGGATCGACCTCGATCAACTCGGTCTTGACCCCGATCACCTCCCAGTTCGCCTTGATTACCTGCTGTGTCTTCTGACGCACGGCATTCACCGAGGTTGCGTAGGTCACAGCCAGTTCGACACCATCCTTGCGCCGAACGTTCCCGTCACGCAGCCAGCCGGCCTCATCAAGGAGCCGGTTCGCCTCCTCCGGATCGTAGACCCATTGGTTGTTTGGCGAGGCGAACTCCGGGACACCGACGAGGAAGTTGGAGGCCGGAAGCTCCCCCTCCAGGAAGAGCTTGTCGGCGAGTGTCTGCTTGTCGATCGCCAGCGAGAAGGCCCGTCGCACCCGCAGGTCGGTGAAGAATGGATGCGGCGTGCCCAGATGCGCCCGCTCGCCATCGACCTCGATGTGCGGATCCGCAAAGTTGATGACAAGACGCTCCATGTTCGAGCCGGGAAGGACCTCCACCCGGCCCTTGTCGCCGGTCGCTTCGATCTGCGCGAGTACCTCCGGCTCAAGTTGCAGCGCCGGCGCGAAGGCATACTCACCCGTCTGTACGACCGCGCGGGCGGCGGAGGTCGCATCGCCACCGCCCTTCATGACCACCCTGCTGAAGAACGGCTTGTTCGACTCCCGGTAGCGCTCATTCGCGGCATAGACGACCTGGTCACCGGCGGCGAACGACTCCACGACATAGGGACCGGTGCCGATCGGCTTCAGTGAGAAGGCGTCGTGCGCCTCCTGGCCACCGCCGTCGAGGATGTGCCTGGGATAGACAACGCCCCAGTTCGTGCCGGTGAAAGGGACATACCAGCCGGGCTGCGGCGCGGTATAGGTGATCGTCGCAGTGAGATCATCCTCCGCCTCGATTCGCTCGATCATCTCGTACTGCCCAACGGCGGCAGTCGGGTTCGCGGGATCGATCAGCCATTGCCAGGTAAAGACCACGTCATGCGCCGTGAAAGACTCGCCGTCACTCCAGGTGACATCCGGCAGCAGCCTGTAGGTGACACGAGTGAGATCGGCGGCCAGCAGCCCGTTCGCGATCGAAGGAACCTCGGTGACGAGGCGGGCGATGAGGCTGCCGTCAGACCCATAGGACATGAGCGGCTCGCTGACGAGCGAGGCTGCCATCTTGTCCTTCTTGCCGGTCGCGCCGTGCGAGCTGAGCGTCGTCGGCGCCTGCCACTGGAGGATGCGCAGCTCACCCCCCTCGCCGCGCGTCTTGCCGTCCGTACCCGCATCAAGCTTCAGCACGGGAGACGCCGAAGGTGTCGCTTCGCTGGCCGCGGCATGCATGTTGGCCGCCATCGCGGCGAGCGGCAGCGCCATACCGATCGCCGTCGCGCGCGCGATGAAGGAACGCCGATCGAGCGCACCGGACCGCAGCGCTCGATAGAGGCCGAACAACGGTCCGTCGGGTGACGTAGAAACGGCGGCGGTTGAGACCAGCGGCGAGCTTGTCGTCAATGCAATCTCTCCAGAAGAACAGCAATGTGAACGAGGAAGGCATCCGTGAACCCGGCTGTTGCCGGCATCATACCGTGCCGGGGATCGCGGCGCATCGCCCGGCAGCGTCAGGACAGCAATTCGCCGGTGACTTGGTCGTGCGCAAGGTAAGTACGATGCGGGTTCGAATCGAAAAGCCGGACCCTTGAAGCGAGGTCCGGCTTTCGACAGCTATCAGGTACGCAGCGGAGCGACTGGCAGCGGGCTCAATGGGCCGCGCCAACCATGCTCTGCTTCTCGCGTTTCGCCATCTTCGCCCGCTCGTCGAGCGTGAGATAGCGCTTGCGCAAGCGGAACGCCTTCGGTGTTACCTCCAGCAGCTCGTCATCCTGCAGGAAGTCGAGCGACTGTTCGAGGCTCAGAATCGTGGGCGGGGTCAGGCGCACCGAGATATCGGCATTGCTGGACCGCATGTTGGTCAGCTTCTTCGCCCGGCAAACGTTCACCGCAAGGTCGGTCGGGCGCGGGTTCTGGCCGATGATCATGCCCTCGTAGACCTCGGTGCCCGGCTCGATGAAGGTGATGCCGCGCTCCTGGGCGTTGGCCAGACCGAATGCAAGCGCCGTCCCGCCCTCGGATGCAACGAGCGCGCCGCTTCGGTTCTGGGCGATCGGCCCCAACCAGGGCTCGTAATCCACAAGCCGCGACGACATCACGCCAGTGCCCTTGGTCGCCGTCAACACGGCATTGCGAAGCCCGATGAGGCCGCGCGTCGGGATCGAGAACTCGAGGCGAACACTGCCGCGGCCGTCGTTGATCATATCGGTCATGCGGGCCCTGCGGCTGCCGGTAAGTTCGGTGACCGGCCCCACGAACTCCTCTGGCACATCGATCACCAGGTGCTCGACGGGCTCGAAGATCTGCCCGGTATCGTCTCGCCGCGTAATGACCTCCGGCCGCGACACCTGGAACTCATACCCCTCGCGACGCATCGTCTCGATCAGGACCGAGAGGTGCAACTCGCCGCGCCCGGCCACGGAGAAGACGTCTGGCTGGTCTGTCGGGCTGACACGCAGCGAGAGATTTGTCTCAAGCTCGCGGTAGAGCCGGTCCCGCAACTGCCGCGACGTGGAGAACTGACCATCACGACCGGCGAAAGGCGACGTGCTAACGCCGAACGTCAGCTTCAGCGTGGGTTCCTCGATCGCGACGGACGGAAGAGCCTCCGGTGCATCCGGGTCGGTCAGCGTGGAGCCGATCCGGGCGTCGGCGAAGCCGGTCAGCGCGATCAGGTCTCCGGCGACGGCCTCGTCGATCTCCGTCTTGGCAAGTCCCTCGAACGTCATCAGCGAGGAGACCCGCAGGCGAGGCGTGGTCTCGGAATGCTCATCGACGAGCGCGACCATATCACCCATGTGAACCCGGCCACGATGGATGCGGCCAATCGCGATCCGGCCGCGATGGGAGTCATAGTCCAGGGAGGTGACGAGCATCTGGAACGGACCGTCGATCTCGACTTCCGGGGCCGGCACGGTGTTGAGGATCGTGTCCATCAGCGGGATCAGGTCATCCGCCAGGTTGTCTGGCGAGAGCCCGGCACGACCGGCGCGGCCGATGGCATAGAGAATCGGGAACTCGAGCTGGGCCTCATCGATCGCGAGATCCAGGAAGAGGTCGTTAACGAGCTCGATCACCTCGGGAATCCGGGCGTCGGAGCGGTCGATCTTGTTGATGACGACGATTGGCCGCAATCCGAGCTGCAGCGCCTGCGCCAGCACGGTGCGCGTCTGCGGCATAGGGCCCTCGGCGGCGTCCACCAGCAGCAGGCACCCATCGGCCATGTTGAGCACGCGTTCGACTTCGCCGCCGAAATCGGCGTGACCGGGTGTATCAAGGATGTTGATCTTGATGTCGTGATACCTGATGGCCGTGTTCTTGGCGAGAATCGTGATGCCGCGTTCGCGCTCGATGTCGTTGGAGTCCATGATCAGGGTGCCGGCGGCATCCGGATCGCGGAAGATGTGCGATTGCTTGAGCAGGCCATCGACCAGGGTCGTCTTGCCGTGGTCAACGTGAGCGATGATGGCGATATTGCGGAGATCGGTACGGCGCGAGACACGCGAGGTCAAGGTCATGGATGGAAAACTCGATTCGTGCGTGAGGGGTCGATGTCGCAACCATCAGGACCAGGAGACCACGCGGGGCCGACAGGCGAAGCGCATCGTGGAACGACATCTTCCAGAAAGAACTCAGGTGGGACAGGGTTTGAGGTAAGGCGCGCGGAGTAGCTTGTGCGACAGCAAAAGTCAGCCAGCGCTCGCCGCTGTTCCTTACAAAGAATAGCACATGCACCTCGCTGCCTATTATGTGGCCCACGCCCTTCCAGGCTCCGAAATCCGGTCCGTCGACCGGGGTGATGCGCTGGTACATCTCGCAATACGGCGCGCCAGCGTGAGCGCACAGCGGTGGACAGCGTGGCAAGACATGGCGCGACTCCTGCGATTGCACACGATGGCGGTAGCAGAGGTCGCGCACCGAGTGTCGGGTGGGGAAATGCGCCATGCCAGAAGCAGTAGATGGGGCAGCGTGGCCAAGCGGCACTGGAAAAATGGCCAGGAGGATTCGCGAATTCGACTGGGGGCGAACACCGCTTGGCGCCATCGGGACCTGGCCCGAAAACGTGCGAACGATCGTCGACCTGATGCTCGGCTGCGGCTTCCCGATGATCACGCTCTGGGGACCAGAACTCATCCAGATCTACAACGATGGGTACCGCCAAATCCTGGCGGACAAGCGCCCGAATGGCCTGGGGCAATCCACCAGTGCATGCTGGCCAGAAGTCTGGCACATCAATGGTCCCATCTACGAGCGTGTGACTGCCGGCGAGACGATCAGTGTCGAGGACGGGCTGTATCCCCTCATTCGGCACGGCGTGCTGGAAGATGCGTGGTTTACCCTCTCCTACAGCCCGCTGCACGATTGCAAGGGAACGGTGGCCGGAGTTCTCGTCACGCTCTCCGAGAGCACCGCGCAGGTTCTCGCCGAGCGCGAGTTGCGTGCGAGCGAGGAACTGCAAGGCTTCTTGCTCCGGCTCAGTGATACGTTTCGGTCCCTGACCGACGCCACGGAAATACAGGCGGAGGTCACCGCTGCGCTCGGCCGCTACTTGGCCGCGAATCGCGTCTACTATGTCGAGTACGATCAGGAGACGGGGTACGGCTCCGTCGCCCGCGACTACGTCACCGATGGATCGACAAGCATGGTCGGGCGCTATCCGTACAAAGCCTAGCGCACGGTCTACGAGCAGATCGGCAACGGGCATACCTGGGTGATGCAAGATGTCCGGGACGACACCGAACTCACCCGTGAAGAGCGCGAGCGGCTTGCGACCCAGGAGATCATCTCCTGGGTCGACGTACCACTGGTCAAGGAAGGCGTCCTCACAGCGGTCCTCTGCGTAACGCAGGATGAGCCTCGGGCGTGGACCGAGGCGGAAATTGCACTCGTCGAGCAGGTGGCCGAGCGCACATGGTCCGCTGTCGAGCGAGCGCGAGTGGAGGCAGCACTGCAAGCGAGCGAGACTCGCTTCCGTGGATTCGCCGACATGCTCTGGATCGTCAACGCCGACACGAGGAAACTGGAATATGTCAGCCCGGCCTTCGAGCAGACGTGGGGAGCGCCGCGTGAGACGGTACTACGCGAGCACGGTCCGATGGATGAAATCGTCTTCCCTCAGGACCGACCAGTCGTCAGGGAAAATCTGTCGCGCGTTCTGGCCGGGCAGCACAACGTCGTCGAATATCGGATCGTCCGACCCTCCGACGGCCTCACGCGATGGATTCGGGATACCGGATTCCCGATACGCGATGACAACGGCCGGGTTCAGTATGCGGCAGGTATCGCCCAGGATATCACCGGGCCCAAGCTGGCCGAGGCGGAGCGAGAGGCCTTTGTCGCGGCCGCTGCACACGACCTGAAGACCCCGCTCACGTCGCTTCGCGGTCAGGCTCAGCTCTTGCTCCGGCGCTCGCGGCGGGAGCACGCGATCTCAACCGAGCGGCTGGAATCGCGGTTGATGCAAATCGATGCCGCCGCCGAGCGCATGGCCGCGGTAATCGATGAGATGCAGGACGCCGCCCACCTGCGATCTGATCGACCGCTCGATCTCCGTCTCCTCCCGACCGATCACCTGGAGCTTGCCAGGTCCGCGATCACGAACACGCGGCGCGATCCCTCCCTGCCGGCCGCCCGGCTTGAAAGCGACGAGTCGTCCCTCATCGGCACGTGGGATCACGCCCGACTGGAGCGAGTCCTCGGCAACCTGCTCGGCAACGCCGTCAAGTACAGTCCCGACGGCGGAGAGATTACCGTGCGGGCATGGCGGGAAACGACCGGCGATGGCCAGGCGTGTGCCGTGCTCAGCGTTCAGGATCACGGAATCGGCATCCCGTCGCCGGACCTCCCGCATCTGTTTCAGCGCTTTCGACGCGGTGGCAACGTCGCGAATATCGGGGGCACCGGGATCGGGCTGGCGGGCGCGAGACAGATCGTGGAGCAACATGGGGGCACGCTCACCGCCATCAGCGAGGAGCGTGAAGGCTCGACATTCGTCATGCGCCTCCCGCTCACCTCACTACGCTCAACACAGCCCGCCGCCGAAGCCGGGGACGGCGTTTGACACCTGTCCCTCCCATTCTTGCCGAAACCTGGCACGGCTGCAGACCCGTATGCAGTGCAACGCGCAACTACACCGCGTCGAGAATCAGTCCAGCCCCACGCCATGACAGGTCGACATCGACTTCGCGATTCTGTTCAGCTGACCGGTAGAGTGCGTCCACAATTGCCTGGACAGTCAGTGCTTGCTCGACCGTCACGAGTGGCGGTCGTCCTGTCTGTACCGCCGCCACGACATCATCGATCTCGGCCACGACCGAGTCTCCCCAATCGTCCATGCCCGTCTCGCTGGCCCACGACTCAGCCGGAGTGATATCGACCGGGATGCCATCTCGCTCGGTCACGATCCGGGTCGGCGCGAACTGAATGGCAGCCGCATCGCCGGCGATCTCGTAGCTGTATGAGTAGGCCGGCTGGTCCCACGACCATGCACCGGAGAGCGTCATCCAGCTCCCGTTGTCGAAACGGATATGCCCGCTGAACGTGTCCTCCACGTCGAAGTCGCTGGCTGCCTCCGGCGTCGGTGCAGTCGTTGCGCGCTTGCGAGGAAAGACCCGCTCCATCGAGGCCGAGGCGGTTATCGGCGTGGGGCTTCCCATCGTCCACAGGGCAAGATCGAGGACATGCACCGCGGTCGATGCCAGCACGCCGCCGCCCGAGATGCCCTTGACGTAGTGCTTGCCCCACCAGGGAATGTCCGTGGCCATCGTCCATGCCCGCGCCCAAATCGGTCGTCCGAGACGGCCATCGGCCACGAACTGCCGAAGGTGTCGCGCGCTGGGTAGGAACCGCATGTTGAAGCCGAGCGTCAGGAAACGGTCGGCATTGCTGGCCGCGGTCGCCATCGCCACGGCCTCGTCGAGATTCATTGCCATCGGCTTCTCGCAGATGACGTGTGATCCGGATTGCAGCGCAGCCGTCACCATCTCGCAGTGACTGACCGGCATCGTGCAGATACTGACGAGATCATACGGCCCTGCCGCGAGCAGATCCCGATAGTCGGCATAGGCGTGGGCGACACCAAACTCCGCGACGGCCTGATCCCGGCGATCCTCGCTCAGGTCACAGACAGCAACGATCTCGACATCCGGGTGTTGACGATAGGCACGGAGGTGATTGCGCCCCTGGGCGCCGCAACCGATGACGGCGACCCGGACCTGGGAACTCGACATCAATAGGCCTCAACTTCCAGACAGAACAATCCGGTCAGACCGGAACAATCAGCGATTCAAGGGTTTTCGGGAACGATGTGAGCAGTTCGCATCCAGATTCCGTCACGAGAACCTCATCCTCGATACGAACTCCGCCGATCCCCTCCCGGTAGACACCCGGCTCGACGGTGATACACTCACCGGCCAGCAAAGTGGTCGATACCCCCGGCGCAATCAGCGGGAGGGAGTCGCCGGCGAGCCCCAGCGAGTGTCCGGTGTTGTGCAGCACGCCGTCAATCAACCCGGCGTGGCGAATAGGACCCCGCGCCGCATCATCGACCGCCTCACCGGTGACGCCCGCGCGCACCGCCGCGATCCCCTCGGACTGGGCAGACAGCACGAGCTCCAGCAGCGCGCGCTGATCCGGCCCGGGGGCTCCGATGCTGAACGTTCGCGTCAGGTCGCCGAAGTATCCCCGGTACGTGGGGCCGATATCGATCAGCACCAGGTCACCCTGCTCGATTTGACGTTCTCCCGCATAGGTGCTGGGCATCGCCGAGCGTGGGCCGCTCTCCACCTTCGTCTCGAAGACGCGACCATCCATGCCTATCCGGCGCATCGCGTATTCAGCCTCCGCCGCGACCTCGATCTCGCGCACGCCGGGGCGCAGTGCGTCTCGCGCGGCAGCCATCCCCGCCTCGACGATGCGCGCGGCCTGCCGCATCAACGCGAGCTCAGCCGCTTCCTTCACGCGGCGCAAGCGGGAGGCGCACCCGGCCTCGATCCGCACGGCGATTCCAAGGTGCCGCAGCTCATCGTGGAGTGCCGCCGGGAGACCGGACGCCACCAGCCTCGCCGAGTCCGACGGTATTTGCGCGAGAAGGATGGACACCGGATCATCGCCTGGTTGCCAGACGAGAATCACCGTATCGGTGGCTTCGGCGAAGGCTTGCGGGGCATCGTGCGCGTTGGTGATGAGAATCGCGGGCGCCTTCGCTTCACGAGGCACGAGCAGATACCCGCCCGCATCCATGCAGCCCGTGTAGAAACGGATATCCGGTGTCGCGTCGCTCAGGTAGTAATCGGCCTCGTGGGCAGCGATTTCCCGGGAGAGCGCGGCCCTCCTTGCCGCCATGACCGCGCGGCTCACAGCGGCAACGTCACCGGGAGACCGGTGCGCGACGATTCGTAGACAGCGAGGATGATCTCCAAGGATTTGCGTGCTTCCGCGCCGGTGACGGCGGGGGCTCGATCGTCGCGCACGGCCTGCAGGAAATCCTGGATCTGGGCGATATGGAACTGAGGAAACCCGTTGATCCCGTCGTCCTGCTGCAACCACGTCTCGCGCAGCTCCTCCTCACCGGGAATGCTCCAGAGATCGTTCACGCCGAGCTCGCCCTCGTGTCGCTCCCACATGCTGACGGCCGCGCCGGAATCCCCGTGTACCGCGACCCGGAACCCGAACGCCGGCTGGAAGGTCGAGCTGGCCTGAAGGACGCCGAGCGCGCCATTCTCGAAGACGATGGTCGCGGCGGCGGTATCCTCCACGTCGATGTACGCACCGTGGCGAAGCGTCGCGTACTTGCCATAGACCTCGACGGCACGCCCCATGAACCACTGGAAGTGATCGATCGAGTGCACCGCCTGGTTCATGAGGATGCCGCCGCCCTCGGTCGCCCACTTCCCGCGCCATGGATCGAGCGCAAAGTAGTCCGGTCCTCGCCAGAGCCGTACGGTGCACTCGCCAAGCGTCAGGTTGCCGAGCTTGCCAGCATCGATAGCGGCGCGGATGCGCTGGGCTGCCGGCCAGAACCGGCGCTGGAAGATCACGCCGAACTTGATGCCCGCCGCGTCGGCCGCCTCGATCATGCGGTCGGCCTCACCGATCGTGGTCGCGATCGGCTTCTCGCACATCACGTGGATGCCGGCCTTCGCTGCGGCGACCACAACCGTCTCGTGCGCGGGATGCGGCGTGCAGCAGAGCGCCGCTTCCACGAGTCCACTGGCGAAGAGCTCGTTCATGTCGCCGTAGACGTGCGGAACGTCGTATTTGGCAGCCATCTCTTTCGCGCGCTCGACATCGCGATCGCAGCACGCGACCCATTCGGCTTCCTCCAGCGAGCTCAACGCCAGAGCGTGAGTCTGCGCGATCTTCCCGCAGCCTACGAGGGCGACGCGTATCTTGCGATCCGGAACCGATGCGGGTTCACTTGCCATCTTGGTGCTCCCCCTGAGAGATCTTTCGACGTCGCTCGACCAACAATGAAACGCGAAAGCTGCGCGCAGGAGCGTTCGCCCCGGCGGCACACGGCCTCAAAGCCCCTTAGATCGGATCTGGCGCGGCAACGCCACCCGGCAGCAACTGCGATCGCAGGTAGTCGGCGGCCCATCGCACGCCCGGCGTGCCGGGACAGAGTGGATCCTCGTTCTCGATTGAGATGATGCCGTCGTAGCCGACATCCCGCAGCGCCGAGAAGATCGCCTTCCAATCGAGCGCGCCGAGACCCGGCAGGCGATAGCGCCACCAGCCGTTGCCGAGAATGCCCTGTGCTGCGAGCCGCGCGGGCAGGATCTCCGTATCCTTGGCATCGAAGTGATAGATGCGAGATCCGAACGCGCGAATGACCTCCGGCACGTGCGGAATCTGCAGCCAGACGAGATGAGAGGGGTCGAAACTCAACCCGAGCGCCGGGGACGGAAGGATATCGAACATCTCCGCCCACAGCTCGGGGTTGTGGGCGATGTTGCCTTCCCCTCCCCCGCGACCGGCCGTCTCGAATGCGATCCGCACGCCGCGTTGCTCGGCGTAATCCGCCATTGGTCCGTAGACATCGCGGAAGATCGCGAGATTCTCGGAGACATGATTGGAAGGATGGAGATCCCCGACTCCCGGCAGGCCGTAGAAGTACATACCGTAGGCGGACCCGGTGAAGGTGACGATGGTGTCGACGCCAAGCTGGACGCAGGCATCGATCGCCGTGCGGAACTCGCGGATGCGCGCCTCGCGCTTGGTGAGGTCTCCGGTGAGGAGGTTGACCATGGGCGCCAGCGACGCGATCTCGATGCCGTGGCAATTCATCAGCTCGGGGATATCGCCGGGGCCATCCCGCGCGATCGTCTCGATATCGAGGTGCCCCCCGTAAGAGGCGCCGTCAATCCGGCCATAGTTCGAGCCGACATTCACCTCGATCGCCTCGATCCCGTTAGCGGCGGACCATTCGACGAGCTCGGGGAAGGGCATCGGCTCGACGCCGACAAGGGACGAGAAACCAATCTTCATAGTGCTGACCATCGCATCCATTTGAACCGATAGGCTTCGATAGACGTTGTGCTCTCTGCCGGTGCATTGTCGCCATGCGGCACGGAAGCGCAAGCCCTGGGAGCCCGTTTCACGCGCCAGCCGTGACGATTGACCTCGCGCATCTGATGCGTGATGATTGATGTGCCGGTTTTTCTCAGTGGTGATTGGAAGCTGTCATGACAAAAGTCTCCAAAACTACAAGTAACTGCATGATGGCCCAATTGACGCGAATTAGGTTGTCGATCGACAACGACGTCAGGCTCCTCCTTCGTCAACGAGCTGCGGCATCGGGAGAGTCACTGGGAAAGACGGCTTCCAGAATAATCCGGCAGGCCGTAACGGCGACCGACGACGAGCCACGTTACTACAACGGGATCAGGTTATTTACCCGCCCGGCCCGGAACCAAGGCCGTCACGATGGAGCTCGTCAATCAACTTAGAGATGAGATGTATTAAGGAATCGTCATTAGCAGAACGAAAGAACACTACGATGCGAACAACAGTGAACATAGACGAAGACGTACTGGTATATGTAAAGCAACTCGCCGAGCGTGCGAATCGCAGTGTCGGCGAAACGCTCTCTGAACTTGCCAGAGAGGCCATTCAGGCTCGGAATCCGGTGAGCGACGAGGATGATGAAATGGTTATCCAACGTAGACCAGACGAGCCGCCCGTAACGATGGAGCTCGTCAACGCGTTGCGAGATGAGGCCCTGTGAGCGCATATCTGCTTGATGTTAACGTGATAATCGCAATCATCGATGCGCAGCATGTCGATCATCGGCGGGCAAAAGGTTGGTTCGAAAGCACTGATGATCTGCACTGGCTCAGTTGTCCCATCACTCAAAATGGCGTGATCAGGATACTCAGCAATCCTCGGTATTCCGCCAGCATTACCCTATCGAGGGCCATGAGGAGCCTTCGAATTCTGTTGACGCGAGGCCAGCATCAGTTTGTCTCTGACTCAATAAGCATCCTGGATCCCGATATCGTGGATTCGAACCATCTGCTTTCTCACAATCAAACTACCGATACCTACCTCCTTGCCTTGGCGGCCGCACATAATGCTTCGCTGGCAACATTCGACAAGCGACTCGTCACGACAGCAGCACTGTCCGAAAAGAAACGCGTGTATCTCATTCCGTAAACCTGCGCTTCACAGCAAAAGCGGACAGTCACCAGAACCGTGACTGTCCGCTTTCATCATGGTTATCGTTCCATCGCTCATTCACGATGCGGGATCAGCGCAGGGGGAGCCAGATCTCCAGTTCGATTCGCTCACCGATCGGGCGCGGCCGTTCACGATAGAGCTCCAGCCAGAGGATCTCGCGATCGGTGGCTGCACCCTGCCCCTCAATCCAGCGCGGAAGATCACCATAGACAGCGGTGACATCCGCCTGGTCGCCCGAGACCGTTGCCACACCGTAGCGATGCGCCGGAATCAGGATCGAGACGAAGCCATCCGGCAAATCGGACGCCGCCACCGGCGATTCCCCGGCATATCCGAGGTAGCAGGTGAACTCCGTCTCCCTGCCATGGCACGGGCTGACGAAAACGGACCGATCCAATCCTTCCGGCAGCTCATCAACACGCTCAAGGAATCGTGCCCACAACTCCCGGACCCACTCGCCACCGTTCGCATGGGGCCCGGACCCCACCACGCCGGTCAGCCAGCATGCAGGCCGATCCTCCATGCGATACCGAAATGTCTCCGCCGGTACCGCGACGCCCTCCGGAACACGCTCCACGTTTTCCTGCTCTGCAATCGTGCTGCTCAATGTCATCTCTCCGATGCCCATAGAAGAACATATGTTCTCATCCAACCTGTAAGTACACTAGCAGAAGGGCACGCAAAGTCAAGTCAGCGCGAGACGGAGGTGCGTCGAGGGCGCGAGCGCCAAAGGGCAGCGTGGCAGTCAGGACGCCGGCTTCAGCGCCGCCATCTGCGCATCGATGATCGCTCGCACGCGGTCCACCACTTCATCGAGCGGGATGAGCTCGGACTCGGTCGACGTCCGCAACCGCAGCTCCGCCTGCCCGTTCGCGAGCGTCCGCTTGCTGATGGAGAGCCGGATCGGGTTACCGATCAGGTCGGCATCGTTGAACTTCACGCCCGGCCGGTCGGGCCGATCGTCGTACAGGACCTCGACTCCCGCAGCCGTGAGCTCCGCCTCCAGCTTGTCCGTCGCCACGATCACCGGCTCATCCGTGCCGATCGAAAGCAGCGAGACCTGGTAGGGAGCGATCGACATCGGCCAGATGATGCCGCGCTCGTCGTGATGCTGCTCGACACTGGTTGCCGCCGCTCGCCCAACGCCGATGCCGTAGGAGCCCATCACGATCGGGTGCGATTCGCCCTCGGCATCGAGATACGTCGCGCCGAGCGCCTCGCTGTACCGCGTTCCGAGCTTGAAGATATTGCCGATCTCAATCGCGCGCGCGGCCCGCATCGGCGCGCCGTCGACCGGGCAGGGATAGCCCTCCGCCGCCACGGCGATATCGGTCACCAGATCCGCCTCGTAGTCGCGCCCGAGGTTGACGTTGCGAAGATGCCAGCCGACCCGGTTCGCGCCAGCGACGAGGTTCGGCGTGTCGCGAATGCTCTCATCGACGACCACGAAGGCATCGTGAACACCGACCGGTGAGCCGTACCCCGGCTCGGCGCCAATCGCGCGGATCTCGTCGGCGGTTGCCGGCGTGATGTCGGCCTCGCCCGTCGCGTTCCGCAGCTTGGTCTCGTTCACGTCGAGGTCGCCGCGAATCACCGCGAAGATGAGGCGACCGGAACCGGCCTTGTAGAAGACCGCCTTCGCCGTTTTCGCCAGCGGGATATTGAGCAGGTCCGCGAGTGCCTGAATGGTGGTGGCATTCGGCGTCTCGACCTCTTCCATCGGCAGCAGCTCTTCAGGCGGCGCTGGTTCGCGGCGGAAGGTCGCGACCTCCCGGTTCGCCGCGTAATCGCCATTTGGACAAATGAGCAGCACGTCCTCGCCGTTTGGCGAGAAGGCCATGTACTCCTCGGATTTCGAGCCGCCCATCATGCCGACATCGGCGCCAACCCGGATGAAATCGAGCCCGATCCGCGTGAAGATGCGGTCGTAGGCGACTGCGTGCTTGTCATACGAGTCGCTCAGTCCCGCTTCGTCGGCATCGAGACTGTAGGAGTCCTTCATGGTGAACTCACGGACCCGGATCAGGCCGCCACGTGCCCGTGGCTCGTCGCGAAACTTGGTCTGGAGGTGATAGACGATCTGAGGAAGCTGCCGGTAAGAGTTGATGTCGTTGGCGGCGAGATCGCCGACGACTTCCTCATGGGTCATGGCAAGGACCATGTCCCGCTCGCCCCGGTCCTTGAGCCGGACCATCTCCGGCCCGACGGCCTCGAACCGGCCCGACCGCCGCCAGACGTCAGCCGGATGCACGACCGGCATCAGCAACTCCTGACCGCCGATGGCATCCATCTCCTCGCGGATGATCGCTTCGATCTTGCGGATCACGCGATAGCCCAGGGGCAGGAGACTGTAAATCCCGGCGCCCAGGGGGCGAATCATGGCCGCCCGCACCATGAGCTGATGACTGACCAGCTCCGCGTCCGCCGGCGCTTCCCGCAATGTCCGCCCAAAGAGATGCGTCATCCGCATGTCTGTCTTCGCCCTCCAAATAAATGTAATGCTCGACGAATGGTCAGCGAGGCCCAGTCGCCACCGATCGCCCGGGGCGTTCGGATACCGTCTCGTGATCGCTCTGCATGACGCGGGGAATCCCCGGCAAAACCGCCAAAAGCCTACTCGTGATCGGTTGTCTTCGCCAGTCGCGCCGTGCCGGTCACATGGATATCCTCGGCGCGAGCGAGGATGAAGAGCAGCGATGAGAGGCGATTGAGATAGCGCAGGATTTCCGGGTTCCCGATCTGCCCACCCGCTGCCAGCGCCACCGCAACGCGCTCCGCACGACGGGCGACAGTGCGCGCCACATCCAGCGCAGCTCCCGGCACGGTATCACCAGGCAGTACGAACTCCCGGGGCAACGTGACCGTGGCCGTGACCGCTTCGATCTCGGTCTCCAGCCAGTCAACGCGATCCGCCGGAAAGACGAAGGTATCGGGCCGGGTCTCATCCGTGAAGGCAAGCTCCGCCATCATCTGATAGAGGTCGCGCTGCACCTGTTCGAGCCGTCGCCGCGTTCCATCCTCGGCGGCATGGGCACGCCCCAGGCCGATCGCCGAGGTCGTCTCGTCCAGATCGCCGAGCAGGTCGATCCGGGGATCGTCCTTGCCGACTCGTGCCCCGAGCAGGTCCGTCTGCCCCTGGTCGCCGCGTGCCGTGTAGATCTTCATGAGTCATGACTCCTTCGCTTGCACCGAGTCCGCAGGGGGTCAACGCGCGAACTATCGCGGATTCCCGCCAGTATCGCCCCAGACGAGACCTGCGATTGCAGCGGTCCGGGCGGTCTTCGATGGATGGGGGCACCGGAGAGGCGGTCACCCGCTGTGGTAGCATAGTTCACCTGTCCGGTCATGCCGTCCCATGCCTCCGGCACTCCCGCTCACACCTTCAACCCGACCAGCCGGCATGAAGCACCATTGTCCTTTACGTCCTTCCCCGCGAGCGCCGCGCGTTCGCCAGTGATAGGGAGATGCGCCTGCTTATGGACATCCCGTCCACCCCACGGCTGGGGCGCGCCTACCGCCCCAGCCCGGTCAATCTGCACGGTGGGCCAATACGTGTCGCGGTCATTGGTATGGGCTTTGGCAGCGCCGTCCATATCCCGGCACTGAAGTACCTCGATGAGACCGAGGTCGTCGCCGTCTGCGCGCGGCGCGAGGAACGCGCCAAAGCCGTTGCCGCACGCCACAACATCGAGATCGCATCAGATAACTGGCGCGAGGTCATCAACCATCCCGAGGTCGATGCCGTCGTCATCGCGACTCCCCCCTACCTGCATCACCAGATGGTGATCGCGGCGCTGGAAGCCGGGAAGCACGTGCTCTGCGAGAAGCCCCTTGCCCGGAACCTGGCGGAGACGCGCGACATGGTCAAGCTGGCGCAGGTCGCCAATGTCGTCGCGATGGTGAATCATGAGTTCCGCTACCTGCCGGTACGGGCGAGGGTCAAGGAGCTGATCGATGAGGGCTACATCGGCGAGCCGCACACCGCCTCGACGGTCGTTTTCCGGTCCAGCCTCGCGGACCCAAACGAGCGCCCGTATGGCTGGCTGATGGAGCAGGACAAGGCCGGCGGCATGCTCGGCGCCTCCGGCTCGCATTACATCGACACGCTGCGCTGGTGGCTCGGCGATATCCATGCCGTCTGCGGCACGACATCGACCAAGGTCACGCACCGTCGCCTGCCCGATTCGTCCAGCATGGCGCGCGTGGATGCCGACGATAACTTCGCCTTCATCCTCCGTTTTGCGAACGGTGCGATCGCGACCGTTCATTTCTCCGCAACCGCTCCCACCGAAGCCGGGGAAGAGACGACGATCTCCGGATCGGAAGGCATGCTGATCGTCCAGGGAGATGGCCAGCTCTTCGGTGCGCGCAGGCGGGATGTCACCCTGCGGGAATTACCCATCCCAGATCATCTGCGCTTCCGGCTGCCCGAGTTCGGCCACTATCTCACTCGTCCCACCATCATGCTGATGAAGGACTGGGTGAAAGCGATTCACGCCGGTGAGGGAGCCACTTTCTCGCCATCGTTCAGCGACGGCGAGAAGGTGCAGGAGATCATCGACGGCGTGACGCGATCCAGCGCGCAGGGCCGATGGATCGACACCAGCGG
>JBARWF010000058.1:0-35677 GCA_049646645.1 Thermomicrobiales bacterium | reverse complement strand
TGCGGTGACGTGAGCCGGCTTCACGGAGAGGTCCAGGACGCGAACTCCACACATGAGGGGCCATCCGACCTCACGCTCAACTTCCGGCTGGTAAGCGGCGCGATCGGGGACTACACGGCCTCCTGGCCGGAGATCCCGGTGGTGGGGGAATCCGGCGACATGCGCCTCTACGGACGGGAGGGGCAGATGTCGATCGGGCGCAGCGGCATCCGCGTGAGCCGGGCCGATGGCCGCGACGAGGTGTGGCATGTCGAGCAGCAGGACGGGGGCTACTACAACGAGTTCCTGAACTTCTACGAGGCGGTGACGGAGGGTGCGCCGCTGGTGGGGACGGTGATCCAGAGCTTCCGGAACATGGAGATCATCCTGCGGGGACTTGAATCGGCGAAGAAGGGGCAGGTGATCTCGATCGGGGAGCTGCCGCAGGCGCTGTCGGCGCAGGCGGTGCCGCTGTGGCGGCCGCTGGGCGCGAGCGGGCCATTCGACGGCCTGGACGTGAAGATCACGAAGGAGGACGTTTCCTCCACCGCCTCCGCCTGACGCGGCAGGAGGCGCCGACCACCCCACCGACCCCATATGGCGGGTTGGGTGCGAGAGCGCACCTAACCCGCTACCGATCAGGATCATCATGGCCATTGCTGCGCGTGACCGTCGTCTTCTCTGGGGCAGGTGCATCCCCGAGTGGTGCATGCCGCCGGCAGTGATGGTCTTTCCTCAAAGGCCGCGACAGGAGAGTATTTTCTATCGCCACGCGAGGGGAACTGCAGTAGCACATCAGGATAACGAGGAAGCCGGCATACTCGGCAAACGATAGCCCTCAGACGTGGTCACTCAGGAATCTAAAGATCGTGTGGATCAAGGTGGAAGCTGGCACACGTTTCTCAATCAGGCGACTTCGGGCTAGTCAAGAAGCTGTCGAATAAATGTCGGGATCGGTCGGTTCTTAAGAAGCTTCCGGACACGTGGCCCGATGCTAAAGACCGTAGCCCACGCGACACGTCCTTTAACGCTACGGCCGCCAATGAAACAGGTGGCAAACGGCCGGGAGCACTCTGTCCAAGCGAGTTTGTGCGGGTCAGCTCGGCCGCAATTATCCAGCACTGAAATGTCGTGAGTCACGGCAAAGTCCACGGAATACGCCTTGATCAAATGCCCTGGTGAGCACTTGCTATAGTCCTCGTCATAGCTTGACTTCAGTTCATACATCGTCTGTTTCCAGATGAGGTTGAGTTTGGTCGCGATCTTCTTTTCATCACACATCAGATGACAAATCGCCAGCGAATGATCTGCACTCGCGTCGGCGATGATCCGATCATAGAACGCTCGCGCCCGAGGGTCACTCAAGATGGAAGACCCAGCCACTCCTTTCCAGCCACTTGCTTCTAGATGGTAGAACGCTTGAATCTCATCCGTAATCTCTCTCACCGAGTTGCGACTACCCAGAACTTTGAATGAAACGTCTCCAAGAGCCCGGAGACGCTTCAATGAGCGTCGGTTCTGAGAACGTAGGCTGCTCGGCAAACTGGTGATGATCTCATCAACGCCATTCGGAAATCGGGTGACGTCAATGTAGGGACTTGCATCAGGTTGATGAAAGCGAGTTGCGTAACCATCATCGCTCGCCTTTTCGACGAGTTCCCACGCAACTCCTCCAAGCGGCGCCGAATGGAATTGCAAAATATCCCATCCCGACCACTCCTTCAGAAAGCTCCAGAGCGCATCGGATACGGCTGCCTTATCGCCAGCGCCATGTATGACGTCGAAACGCGGAAAATGCGTGTTGGCGGTCGCTCGCAGCCAGCGGATACGAACGGGCCCAATGCCAAGAGGGCGCTCGGCGAAGGGTAGGATCGCTCGCAGGGCCCCGTCACGGCGAACGGTGAGTATTGTTACTCTCGCGTTTGCATCGAACTCGCTGAGATAGGCCCGCACCCATGAGGGCTGATAGAACGGCTCGTCGCAGGGGCCTTCGCTACAGAGTGCCTGCCATTCTGGCGTGAGACGTTCGATCACACTTGCCGAGCCTTGCTCCCGTGAAACGATGTAGACCGGCTGCTCTGCCTGATCAGCCTGCACTGGCTCCCACATATCTACATTAGCCCTTCATGAACTTGGCGCTGTGCGAATACGAAGTACGGAGGTCCGTCAGCGAAGGACCTGCGAAGAGACAACCCCACCGCGAGAGACTGCCACGATCCTATCCGACCCGATGATACCCAATAGAATCGTACTAGCTTAACTGGGTCAACGACCGTCTTCCTGTTCCCGCAGACGCGCTCCAATGGTGCGTCGAGCCGGCTCAAAGGCCCGCCGCACGAGAGCCACTTTCCTTCTTGAGAGTTTAGGGTACAATGAAATGGAGAAGAAAGTCACAGGACTGAAAGATACGGAGCGAGACCTTTGGGGGATCGGGTTGGCCCCGCATGAAGCAGAAAGCGAACCGGCTTGGCTCAACCACTTCCGTACCAGAAAGAGATTTACTCGCGCCAGAACGTCATAGATATCCACTTTTTCACTGCTCCACTGGCAGTCATTGGTGGAATGTGGCGCGAGCTCGAGCGAGAACTCAATTCAACTGACATCGCGTGCTCGTGGTTGTGGACTGAGACCTGGCTTGGCCATTATAAAGATCAGGTTGATTATTGCTTCGCCGTGGGGAAGCTGGGCGGTAAAATCGTCGGTATCGCGTTGGTCACCGTGGCGAAATCGGTGCTCCGGTTTCGGGGTACTGTCCACATCGGCACTGCAGGCGAAGCGCGGGGCCACAGCGTTGACGTCGAAAATAATCGCTTGCTAGTGACGCCGGCTCTCCGTACCAAGTTCGCGCTTTCTCTCATCAGTGCCATCAGGCAAGAGTTTCGCCCATTCGCCATCCACCTCGACAAGTTCTTGCCTGCCGACCTGGCCGCCATGAACGACGCGCAGCCCGGGTTGACCGTAACCGATCACGCGTGCCCCGTGTTCGATTTCTCACGCGTTGGGCAAGAGTACCCGGACGTCTTGTCCGCGATGGGCAGCGGCGTGCGCGGCCGGATCCGACGGAGTAATCGCGGGTTCGGTGCACTCAGCGGTGAATGGGCGACGACGATCGACCACGCTCTCGACATTTTCGATGAACTGCAGGTATTGCACCAGCGCCGCTGGGAGCGAGAAGGGCGCCGAGGTGCATTCGCAAGCACGAACTTCGCCGGCTTTCACCGTGAGTTCATCACCCGCTCCATGACGGACCCTTTACGAGTCATGTTGTTCAGGCTCCGGCACGGCGACGTAACGATCGGCTGTCTTTATGGCTTTATCGAGAACGGTACCGTCCTCTTTTACCAGAGCGGATTCGTCGACGTTGAGGACAACCACCTCAAACCCGGATTAAGCACTCACGCGGCCTGCATGCAGCAGTGTTTCGATCGAGGATTACGCTCCTATAATTTTCTGGCAGGAGAGGCACGATACAAACGGGAACTCGCTAACTCGGAACTGTTGCTGCAGTCGGGGATCGCCTTCCGATATCGCGGTACAACGGTGCTCCTGGAACAGATCCAACGACTGGGTCTCGTCGATCGGGCGCGCGCTGTTAAACGATGGAGAGAGCGCAGAAGTGTCGTGCGCGCTTGACCACCTACCCCCGTGAGTGGCGCAGCGAAAGCGCAGATTGCCGCTGCGTCCCGCCTGCCCTGCGTCGAAGTAGAAAGCCGGCTATGCCTCCACGATTCCTCCTCTCACGCCGCACAGTGCTTGCCCTCGCGGGAGCCGCGGGCGCTTTGCCCGTCACGGGCGGCAGTCAACGCTGGGCTCAGGCCATATCGAAGGTAGCGGCACAACCAGGCGATTCGACGGTTCTCAATGCTGCGGATTTTGCTCTCGTCGGCGACGGCAAAACAGACGACTCGGGTGCTCTTCAGTCAGCCGTTGACGCCGCCGCCGCTCAACAGTTGCCGCTCATCATTCCACCCGGTACGTACGCCGTTACCAAGAGCATCGAGTTTCGCCCCAACTCGTTTACCTCTGCCTACGGAGCGAGGCTCGTGACCTTTATCCCCGATCTTGGAGATCCGGGAACGTCGTTTCCAACCGTTCGCATCTCAGATGTCGAGAACGTCGCGATCCATGGCCTTGAGGTCGACGGAAGAAAGGACAGTTTTGATCATTCTCAATGGAAGCATGGCTTTGCCTTAAACAATACGCGGAACGTGTGGCTCTATCATTGTCGAGCTAATCGCTGCAAAGGAGACGGCGTCATCCTCGAGAACAAGAACATCGGAGACGTCTGTGTCGACACATTAGTCGAATCGTGCAGCTTTGGTCAGAATTACCGGATGGGAGGAACGGCAAGCGGCGCCCTTCGCGCGCGATTCCAAAGTTGCGTGTTCTGGGGAACGGTCGGCACAAAGCCAATGTGCGGGTTCGATGTAGAGCCCGATCGAGCGGACGTCACCTGCCAAGACGTCTCATTTTATCAGTGCGATTTCATTGACAACGGCATTATCGGCAGCGGAGAGGGCTACGGGTTCAACGTATCCTTTTTTCCGGATGCCACTGGCAGTCAGCGTGGCGTGTACCTTGAGAACTGCACGTTTGCCCGTAACGGCGCGGCCGGCATCGATCTCTATCGCGTTCCCCGAAATGTGGAGTTGAACAACTGCTTCATCTATGACAACGCGCAAGATGGAATACGCGTGATGGCGGACGCAGCGGATATTCTTGTCCAGGGAGGAAAGATCAGCTCAAACGGTCAGCACGGCCTTCACTGCGCCGCGGCCGCTAATGCTCCTTGCGAAAACATCATCATTGATTCGGTCGAGATTACTTCCAACGGCTGGAGAGATACGCAACCTAAAGACGGCATCCATTTGAACAATGTCGTTGATTCCATCACGGTATCCTCATGCACGGTGAGTAACTCGAGCGGCTATGGTCTCTTTGTCGGCCCAACTGTTACGAATCTTACGCTCAGCGATTCCGTGTTTACCGACAACAATCTCGGCGACGTGTTTCCGGACATCGACATCGCGGACCTGGATGAAGAGGGCATAGACCGTGAATTCAGAACCTCCTTGTGGTGACGATCCGTACCCATGCAAGCAGCGATTCAACGTTGCGGTGCTCCTCGATACGGCGATCCAGCCAAGCTGGATCAGCGACGCTATCGAGCAAGTGCAGACATCCTCCTTCGCCCAAGTGACCCACGTTCTGTACTCCACACACGCCTTGAATGGTCATCGAGGGGCTCCCGCCGTCCGATCGCTGGCTCTGCGCGGGCTCCTTCACGCCGACCGATGGATGTTTCGGCGATCTCCGGATCCACTGATCAAGACGTCGATCCTGCCGCTGATGTCCGACGCTACACGCGTGTCGTTGTCGACTGATGAGCGTCTCCTTCAGGCCACTCTCACCTCGCTTCGCGAAGCTGATCTAGATGTCATCCTCTGCCTGGGAGCGATTAATACCGGCAACGTGCTTGCCGACGTAGCGCGGCATGGGGTTTGGTATTTTCCCGAATGGGAAGAGAGAGTACGGCGTGGCGTCCCGATTGGATTCGCAGAGACGGCATCTGGCCGGCCGGTGGTCGAGACCTCGCTCAATCGAGTGAGTTCCGATGGATATAGCAGCAACGTCTTGTGTCGAAGCGTGTCGGCGGCGAACGCCTATTCGCCACACTACACCGAGCGCAGAATACTGTGGAGCATGGCGAACTTCCCTGCTCGCGCACTGAAAAACCTTGCTACCGCGGGCTTGCAGGACGACATGAAGACTGAAGACGGCCAACTTCGTTCTGTTATCAACCCGAGGCCACCAGCACTCCCAGACAACCTCGCCACGATGGGAATCGCAACACGTCTTGCCACCCGTCTTCTGAGCTACGCCGGACGCGCTGCGTTCTCGCGCACGGAGTGGTCTCTTGCGGTGGGACGGGACGCCTCAATCGGTCTGGACGTAGTCGAACGGGGCATCCCGGAGGGTGCCTTTGTCCCCGTCAAGAATCCACCCGATCGATTCTGGGCGGATCCGTTTCCGGTGACCGATGGCACCAGGCAGTGGCTCTTTGTCGAGGAGTTTCCACATAGCGCGAGCCGCGCTCATCTGGCGGTGATGGCCATTGACAGCGACGGCAGGCTTGGGCCGTCCGTCCCAATCCTTTACTGTCCCTACCATCTCTCGTATCCGTTCGTCTTCCAGTGGAACGGCGATTGGTATTTGATCCCGGAGAGTGGCGAAAACCTCTCAGTGGATTTGTATCGAAGCGTTCGCTTTCCCTATGAATGGGTGCATGAGCGGCGTCTCGTCGTGGGGGTCCGCGCCGTAGATACCACTCTCGCCGAGATCGACGGTCGTTGGTGGATGTTCACTACGATCGCTCCGCGAGGAGGGTCTGAAAACGACGAGCTGCACATCTTTCACGCTGCCAGTCCGCTCGGCCCATGGACGCCCCTGCCGGCAAACCCCCAAATCTCAGACGTACGCCGCGCACGGTCTGCGGGCCGAGTCTTCCAGTACGACGGTTCATGGTTTCGTCCCGCTCAGGACTGTTCGCGACGCTACGGATATGCGATGAACATCAATCGGATAACCGAGCTCTCCGCGAACACATATGCAGAAGAGCCGATCGCTCGGATCGACCCAACCTGGGCAAAAGGACTTCTGGGGACTCATACGTTCAACCATGACGGGGGTCCGGCAGTGATCGACGGGGAGCGACGTCGATGGACGCTCCCACTCGGTGCCAGGCACTAGCACCCGCCATTGGCGACGTCGTTCTCATCGGCTCGGCGTAGATCGGTGGAGATTCCGGGAGGTCTTCCGCGTGCTCCCGGGTTCGCAGGACTATCGCCAGGCAAACGAGATAGAACCCCAGGAGGTACCCGGTGCTGGGCACGGGATAGAACGTCTCCTGCGTCGCCGAGGAGACCAGCAGCGCGATCGTCGTCCAGAAGAAGGGTCGGCTCCGTTGCTCGCGGCGCCAGAGATTGCGCAACAGGTTGCGGCAGATCAACGCAAGGACGAGAAGCGTCCCAAAGCCAAGTTCCATGATGATTTGCAGCGGCAACATATGCGGACTCAAGGCGGGCCCCGTGTCGGGCGAGGATCCGACGCCCCAGCCAGTGAACCAGCGCCATGGATGACTATTCAAGTTGTGTAGCCGGCCAGCCCATATGTCGTTACGGCCGACAAGGTTCTTGGATTCGAAAGGCGCAAATGCTGCAACCTGATGCTGCAGAATCGAGCCGATCGGACCGCCACCGCCAAGAGATGGGTGCGACGAAGCATAGACAAAGGCACTCACCCCGACCAGCGCCGAGATCAAGACGAAGTTCACAAGCCAGCGCGGAGACTTCGACAGGATGAAGAGCCCGGCTACCAACAAGACGCCCGCGAATCCGGCCCGACTTCCAGAGAGCAGCGACGCTACCAACGCCAGACCAATCAGGACGACCTTGCCGATGCGGTCGTCCTGTTCGCTTAAATGGAGAGCCAGGCCCAATAGCAGTGTGATCTGTGCCGCGACGTACGCGTGGGTGTAGGAGATCGTGCCGAGTCCAAATCCGTCGTAGTTGTGCACGTAATACCACCATGCACCGCCGCCCGCCTGGTCACGGGGCAAGAGCGGTGCAAAGACGCCTGTTGGGATGACATTGTGAAATGTGACGATGACGGTGGCCGTCGTGATCAGGAACGCGCCGATCACTATTCGCCGCAGGACGCCGACGCGAAACTCACTGAGGGGAACACCGGCCGCGACTCGGAAGAGGACAAGGAATTGCACCATGCGCACGACCTCAAACAGGCCGAAGGCCGGTCCCTGCTGACCAATTCCGAAAGAGCGGGTGTTGAGGTTGCTCAGAAGGAGCGTGAACGTCACGTATGACGCAATACCGGCGATCGTCAGGAGTGCCATGACTTGAACCATGGTGCGCCGGACGCCCCGCAGGTCGGAAGCGGAGCGGTCCATGAAAAGCCATGCGAGAACGAGCGCCCCAAACATCACGTCCGGCAGCCCGGGCCATACCGGCCAAGGGCCAATCGGTAAGATCGGGAGCGTATACGCCTGGCTCGCGATGTAACCGCAGAGCGCGACGAAGACCCATCGACTCCCTCTCGCAGCATCGACAGTCTTGTCGCGGGCGGCCACGATCCTGATGTTGTTGGCCAATCGTCCGCCGACAGCAGAGGCTGTCACTTGCGCAGCGTGGGGTGAATTCATGGCTTCGCCGCCAGTATCGCGGCTTCCTTCTGGTCCAGGGTCGTGGATGGTGCCCCAAGGCCGGAAAGGGCAGACCACAGGACCCCCGCCGATGCGATCGACCAGACCGCAAGGGAGGCAAGAATGGCCCAGGCGGCGCCGGTGATTCCGAACCGAGGAACCAATATGGCGCTCGCGACGGTGGCGATGATGACGGCGAGCACGACAAGTGGAACCTGGGGGCGGAAGCGTCGGGCCGCGGTGATACCGAACCCCAAGACGGACACGAGCGAGCCGACGCCAAAAGAGAGCGTCATGATGATCAGCAGGGGCGATTCTTTCGCGTACTCGGGCGTGTAGAGCGTCGACAGGACATATTCGCCGGCGTTCAGGACGAGCACGAGCGCGAGTACACAGCAGGCGACAAAGAACCCTGCGAGGATCTGAAGCAGCCGCACAAAGCCCTTGCGGTCGCCGCTGGCATAGAGATGCGCCAGCCGGGGGCTGACCGCCTGCCCAACCGCCGCGACGAACGTGGACCCGGCGACGGTCACATAGGCGATTGCCGAATAGATACCGAGCGCATGTTCCCCCGAAGAGGCCTGTATGAAGAATCGAGGAATATTCGTATTCAAGGAGATGAACATCTGGACGATTCCCAGGGGAAGTGCCAGCCAGGCCAAGGAGAGGAGCGTTCGCAATCCCTGGCTGTCCCATTCGCGGAAGAGACTGCCGCGGAGATGGGACGTGACAGGTTCTCCAGCGGTCGAACGCAGATCATAGAGGAGCAATACGATCAACCATGCGACGAACACACCGCATGCTCCCCAGACAACGCTGCTTGTCACGCTGACGAGGACGGCCATCGCGATCAAGGAGGCAGCACCGCGGATGAGCATGGACTTGGCAATCCGGTCCATGCGTTCGTTTTTCTGCAATCTGCCATAGAAGACATCGCTCATCGACTCCGCAGCCTTGGCAAGGGCGACGAATCCGATTACAAGTGCCGTGTCCCGGGAAAAGGTGGCGACGGTCACAATGACCAAGCAGACAGCCAGAGAAAGCATTGTCGTCGCCGCGCGAAGGCGAAAGAACGTTGCGAAGGCGTATTCATCATCGACGTCCGTCGTTTGCACTGCCCGCAGATTGAGGTTGCTCATGAGCATGATCGGTGCGGTCAGGCTCAGAGCCAACGCGAACTGCCCGACCATGGCCGCGCTGCCCGATTTGGCGAGCACGACAAGCATGAGCCACTGACACGCGGCGAAACCAAAATTCCCGACGACGGTCCACGAGACGTTCTGGCGAAGCGATCCCCTGGCGGGCGAGCGCGCCAGAGTCGACCCTTCCGCTTCGCAAGAGGGCACAACCGGTCTTCCCAAAGCACGCATCACGAACGGCTCCGCCGGTGAGTCTTGGCATCATGAGCAACGTCGTTGGATGGGCGGGACGGGGACCTTTGGTCGGCCAGCGTGGACGCATAGCTCGGTACTTGCCACGGCGAGCCGTAACGGCGCCTGGCCCAGGATCGTGGCGGATGAAGCCGTGGAACCATGCGACCGCCGCCGTTGGTCACGACGCCCAGGGTCGGTGCCCCGGTTTCTCCGAAACGCCTGCAGACATCTTGAATCCTTGGTAGGCGATCCTTCCCGATCCGACAGACGAGAACAACATTTCCCGTGTGTGTCGCGATCGCCACCGCGTCGTTGGCCTCGCTGACGGCCGGTGTATCAACGATCACCATATCACTGGTCGTCAGCAACTGGCTCAAGAGATCGCCGAAGGCGGTGCTCATGAAGAGGTCACCGGGATGCGCACGAACGATCCCGGAAGGCATGACGGACAGATTTGGTGCCACCTGAATCGCTGCCGTATTCGAGGCAAGCTCGGGCGACGCGATGAGTGCGCCAAGACCGTGAACGTTGTCGAGGTGGAAGATCTTATGCAACTCCGGATTCCGCAGATTGGCGTCTACGAGCAATACACGCTTACCGGACCGTGCAGCAGCTTCCGCAAGATTGACGGCGACAAGCGTCTTGCCATCGTCTTTGTTCGGGCTGGCGACGACCAGGAGCGAACCAGGAACACGACCCACCGAGACAACGGCATTTCGTAACACGCGGATGGACTCGCTCGCCCGAACCGCTCTCGTATCGTCGAGGAAACGAACCGCCTTGCCCTGTCGCCGCCTGCCAAGCGAGGGGAGAGACGCGAGCAATGGCGCACCGACGAGGGATTGAAAATCGCTCGTCGACCGGACCCGGGAATCGAGGGATTCGATCAGAAAAATGCTCGCGCTTGCCAGGACCAGGCCGCCTATGAGACCAAGCGCGACGTATGCCGGGAGATTCGGTGCAAAGGGGTCGGTCGCCACCGTGCCCGGTGAAATACTCAACGGGTGCCCGACGATCTCAGCAGCATCGCCAGCGGAAAGTCTGCCCACGAATTCTTCAAAGCTATCAACCACACCGTTGACTAGCGCGGCTGCGCGGGCGGGATCCCCGTCTGTGACCGTGATGTCCAGGAGCGTCCCGGTGGAGGCCGCGACGGTGAGATTCTCTCGGAGGTTTGCAACGGTCATGGGCGGATCTGCAGCAAGCGCCACGGGCTGCAGCACGGGCTCGGACGCGATGAGTGCCTGGTAGGTCGTGGATAAGTTTTGTGCCAAGAGATTCGCGTTGTACCCGTCCAACGCGTCAGAGGCCGGGATAGCAACCATCATGGTCGCGGTCGACGCATACATCGGGGTCTGATTCGATCCTATAGCAAAAGCTGACCCGGCGGCTGCGAGGGGGAGTATCAATAGGAGGAGCCACCACCGCCCGATGGCACGAAATAATCCTTGGGTGCTCAGTCCCATTCAGCACTCCTCTCTCTACCACTAGCTTTGACATCGGCACCGCTCATCGAAGGAAATACCATTGGTGGCTCGAGGTCGCGTCCGCGGACGGCAAGAGCCGCGCCCGAGCAAGACGGTCGCGGAACGGGCAACGCGGAGCGTCTAGGGGCACCAGGAGCATGCCGGGATTGCGCGACCTGTTCGTAGACGCCGTACGTCGTTTCGTACATTCGCTCAAACGTAAACTCGTCCAGGAAGCGCGCACGCGCCGCTTCGCCCATTGACCGTCGCAGGTCTCGATCCTTCACCATTGCCTCCAGTTGCCCCTGCAAGGCGCCGATGTCACGCGGCGGGACGACATACCCTGTCACCCCGTGCGCCACGGCCTCGGCCGCCCCCCCCGCATCAGAGACAATCGTCGGCAACCCGGCTCTCATAGCCTCGAGAGTCGTGAGGGGGAATCCCTCGTAATTGGAAGCGAGAACGAACAGATCCGCTTCAGCGAGAGAGCATGAGACGTCCGCTCGATAGCCGTGGAAGCGGACCCGATTCCGGATGCCGAGCGAGCTCGCGAGCTCACGCATCGCCGGCAAGCGCGGACCGTCTCCAATCAGATCGAGTTCACACCCTGGAATTGACCGAATCGCATGCAGCAGAGTAGGGTGGTCTTTTTGGGGAGCGAATCGCGCGACCATGACGATCCGGACGGGAGCACTCCCGTTACGTTCGATTCGGGCGGGAGGCACCTCATCGCGCAGGCCATTGTGAATCATGACCAGACGCTTCGGCGCGATTCCGGCGCGCAAGCCAAGGTCGTAGTCAGCCTGTGACACACAGATGATCCGTGCCGCCAAGGGAGCGGCGAGCATCTCCGCGCCTCTCCAGATCGTTCTCGAGGGCTGGGGTATGCCATCGGCAAACGACCAGCCGTGGGCGGTGAAGATGCATGGGACTCCTGCGAATCGACTTGCCATCCGTCCGATCATGCCCGCTTTGCTGGAATGCGTCGTCACGAGATCGGGCTCGAAGGCCCGGATAATGCGTCCAAGACCACGAACGGCGGCGACCTCATGGATCGGAGCAAGCTGGCGGCGCAACGAGTCACAGACCACTGCACGCACGCCCACTTCAGCCAGCATTGCCATGAGTGGACCGCTCGTCCCCATCACCACCAGCACGTCATGCCGATCCCGTCGAAGGCGTCGCGCGAGGTCTAGGGCATGGAGCTGCGCCCCGCCCACGCTGTCGCCGCGAGTGATGACCATGAGTATGCGCATGGGTTTGTCACCTCCATCGAGCCGGTCATTTCAGCTTCAGCAACGTGATTTCCGGCTTGTTCAACCTGAAGCTCGGTGGATGGTGGCGCGCGGTCATCGTCCGATCGCGGAGTTCCTGTAAAAACCGGATGCGACGCTCCGCGAGACGCTCCTGGGCGTAGGATTGCGCGGTCGCGAGGTTTCGTGCAGATTCGCGTGCGCGCAATTCCGGTTCGTTGAGAAACGAACGAATACGATTGGCGAGGGCGACCGGATCATCTGGAGGGACAAGGTTCTCGTCGCTGAGAAGCTCGGGAATGCCCCCGATACTGGTGCCGATACAGGGAAGACCGCGGGCTTGAGCCTCGATCATCGCTCTGGGAAGCCCCTCAGTGCGGGAGGCCAACACGAAGAGATCCGCTTTGTCCAGTTGATCGCGTATGGCCGCGCCGCCGGCGAGTTGGCCAGTAAACGTGACGCGACCCTGCAACCCGAGACGTCGAACCTGCTGCTCGAATTCGGGACGGTGTTTCCCATCGCCGATTAGGACCAGATGAACCGGGAGCCCGTCGGCGACGCAGCGGGCGACGGCGTCGATCAGGACATCGAACCCCTTATAGAGTTGCGCCATGGACCCGACGCTCACAATGGTCGGAACCTCGGACACGAAACCGCCTGAGCGTGCGGAATCAACAAACGCGACCGGAGGCAAATCCACATCGGAATACGATGTCCTGAATGACGTTGGTCCTGTCGGATACCGTTGCTGAAGTGACGAACGCGTGACATAAGTGGCCGCAACGGACCGGCGACATTGTCTTCTCAGCTGATGCGTGAACATCCTTCGCCAGAGCGGACGCATCGGATGGCGGATGGCGCCGGGAGCAAACACCATGAATGGATCGGTGATCACCTCCACCCCAAAGGGTTGGTGACGAGACACCAATTGCCGTTCCAGCTCGGCTGCCAGCGGGGAACAGCCAACGCGAAGGAGCACAGCGTCATCGGCCGAGGCGGCGGACCTCGCCGCACGTTGGAACGATCGGCGGACGCGCAAGTAGGCCCGTGGCCCGACATATTCCGGGATCGCGTGAACGGTTACACCCGGCCCGTCAAGACGTGTGTATGTTGACGACACGGTGCTTACCGAACGAACGCGCGCCGCCACCGATACCTGATCAAAGACATCAAGATAACGCGCCCAAAAGCGATATGTCATCGTATCGGGACCCCAGTACCTCCCGTCAGGTGACTGTACGAAGTGATGCTCCGCAGTAATCACAAGATTCACTGCCGACGCTCCTGCTGGCTGACTACGCATTGTAAAAAACAAGGTCCCACAGACGAGAGTAGTGCTTCGTAGCCATTTCGTCAATAGTGAGGCTCAATGGATTAGTACTCGGTAGCGCAATTTCTCATCCTGCCCGGCCCCATGCACGCTGCGCCAGCCTTCCACCCCCTCCTGGGTGCTTTCACACAAACATGCAGTATTGGTCCATTTTCTGAAAATCTCCGTCTCTCGCCCTGCCCCATTTCCTATCATGGCATGGATTCATGGTAATAAACGATCTCAAATTGAAGAATTTTGACTATATGTGGCTTTGGCCCCCAGCGTTAGGAGGCAAGAGTGACTGAATCACTGATGTTTCCTGATGACTTGACCCTCGCAATAAATGGAGTTAGGATAGGCGCAATGGGACTTAAGTCATAGGACTGAAACGAATACACCATGGCAACCCTGCGCTGGAAGCGTGCTGGGGTCTTTCCGGCTTGCATTAGGGGGGGAATGGAGAGGAGGATCGCTTTCGCGCTGATAAGCGTGCAAAGAACTTGGTAAGCGCATCTATACCTGGAGCGATGGAACCACAGGACCAACCATGATTTCCATCGCCCCAGAATTGGCCGATTACCCGCTGGAACAAGCTCTCGGCTAGCCCATGGTACACCAGGGGCCAGTCGATTTGCAGCTCCACGCAGATCGCCCTGCCGTCATCATTCCGGTCCGCCCACAATGCATCTGCATGCGGATTGGAAACGCTGATGGACGGCAGAGCCTGGAGTGCACCCATGCGCCGTACGGATGTCGACGACAGGCAGCGGCCCCGCCGCCCTGGCTCATCGACGTGTTTCCGGGCGTTCCCGGCTCTTGTTGGCGGCCTGATCGTTGGTTTCAACGGTCCGCCGCTGATGGGACTTCCCCGTTTCGGAGAGTCTTGGCTCTCCGCCGCTTTCTTGTGCTGGGCAACACTGACCGGCGCCATCGCCGTCGCGACGGGGTATCTGGGATCCCCCCCCAGACTCGATCTCGCGAAGTTGACGCCTCTGAGCTCTCTCCCGGATCGCGCAAAGAGAGACTTTCGCGTTGAGCAGCTTCCGGTACGAACGTCGCTCCCCCGCGTCCGGCCGCCATCCACCGACGGCAACCTTGATCGCGTCAACGCTGAGCAGATGAAAGCTGGTACAGCGAACGAAGTCCCCCCCCCGTCTCGCCTGTACCTTGGTGCCAAACGGTCCCTCGATCTAGCCCTCGTGACCGTTCTGACGCTCGTGGCCGTTCCACTTCTTCCCATCATCGCGCTCGCTATCAAGCTCGATTCGCCCGGACCCGTGTTCTACTCGCAGCCGCGGGTGGGCCACCGGGGCCGCCTGTTCCGGATCTACAAATTCCGCTCCATGTGTGTGGATGCTGAACGCCACGGAGCTGTCTGGGCCCTGGACGGAGATCCTCGGATTACACGAGTAGGCGGCTTCATGCGGCGCTCCCGACTCGATGAACTCCCGCAGTTGTGGAACGTTGCGCGAGGGGAGATGACATTCGTCGGGCCGCGGCCCGAACGCCCCGAGTTCACTAAGCTGCTAGCCTCGGAACTTCCGGGCTACGACTATCGCCAGATGGTGAAGCCCGGATTGACGGGATGGGCGCAGATCCGATACCGCTACGCGAGTTCGATCGAAGACTCGTCCACGAAGCTGGAATACGACCTCTTTTACGTCATTCACCGGTCGCTCCTCCTCGATATCAAGATTCTCCTCCTCACGATTCCAGTAACAGTCAACCTGCGCGGGCACTAGGGATCGATTCGCCTCGAAATCGCGGATCGTACACGGTCTGGAGGAACAAGATGTACCTCGTTACGGGGGGCGCCGGATTCATCGGGTCCCACCTTGTCCACAAACTCGTCGAAGAAGGACACCAAGTCCGGGTCCTTGATAACCTCTCGAGCGGCTCCCTGCTCAACCTTGCGGATATTCTCGACTCTATTGAGCTTATAGAAGGCGACATCCGCGATTGTGACCTTGTGCGTCGGGCGACGGCGGGGGTCGAGGTCATCTTCCATGAGGCTGCCGAACCATCGGTTCCGCGCTCGATCGCTGACCCGGCAACAACCTTCGACATCAACGTCGAAGGTACCCTCAATGTGCTCGTCGCGGCCAGAGAGCGCGGATGCCGTAGGGTCGTGTTCGCCACGACGTGTGCCATCTACGGCGACGCTCCCGAGTTGCCCAAGGTCGAGACGATGCCGCCCGCGCCGCTTTCCCCCTATGCCATGTCCAAGCTTACCGGCGAGCAGCTGTGCGCCATGTTCGCCAGACTCTACGGGCTAGAAACCGTTGCCCTCCGGTACTTCAATGTCTTTGGCCCCGGTCAGGATCCGTCATCCGCGTATGCCGCAGCGATTCCCACCTTCGTTGAGGCATTACTCGCCGGACGGAACCCAAGGGTCTACGGCGACGGGCAGCAATCCCGCGATTTCGTGGCCGTCGACGATGTGGTTCGTGCCAACCTCCTCGCAGCCCGGGTGGAAGGCATCGGCGGCAGAATCTTCAATATCGCTGGCGGTCGATCGGTGACGATCAACGAGGTGCTTGCGACGCTGGGCCAAGCCACGGGTACACATGTCGCTGCCGATTACTTGCCCCCTCGCCCGGGAGACATTCTCCATTCGCGGGCTGACGTCTCGCTGGCGCGAGAACTTCTGGGATTCGAGGCGGCGATAAGCTTCCGCGATGGCATCGAGCGCATCCTGAAGCACGTTCCTGCCGCGTGGGAAACGGTGGCGGCATAGGTCATCCGCGCGATTGGGCCGGAGAACGTCCGTACGTCTTCAGCCGGAAGCCCCGGGGAGGTCGAAGGGAAACGGCGTCCCCAACGGGAGCGGCGAGAATGTGGTCTGGCGGTAACCGAACCGGTGGACGGCCCGGCGCGTCGCGTACGGAACAAATCCGGCGCGTTTGCACCCCTTGAGAGATGGAGTGTTCTCGCTACCCACGAATGTGATGACTCGGGTAGCGCCAAATTCTCCCGCCGCTTCCGCGATGAGCGCCATCGCGGCAGGCATGATACGGCGGCCGCGGAAGGCGGCCGGCGTGTACGCGCCCTCCAGAAGCACCTCGTCTCTAGCCAATGGGGGGAAGAGCCCATTGAAGGCTCGGTGCAGGATCCGGTTCTCTGATGGAAGCATGACCCATTGAATGAAGCACGGGCGATTGCCTTCCGTAACCGCGACGTAGCAATGCGCAAATCCAGCGTTGGCCAGGTGCAACCGGATCGCGCGGTCACGGCGCTCCTCACGCGAGATTCCCATCTCGTTGACGTCGAGCATTATGCGGATGTCCGCAGCGAGAACAGGGCGAACTGTCATCGGGATCAGGGCATCGGGGGCGACAAACGGAAGGGACAAGTCTCGCCTCAGCCCCAGCGCCTGCTCCGTATACCAGAGCTTGGAATGGAGTATTGCACGAACCTCGTCATAATCGCGCTGGCGAAGGAATGCCGACGCGAATGAGAGCTTTCGAGTCAACCCCTGCATGATGCGCTACTCCTGCCAGAGTGGTGCGGACCGAGGGCCGGTTCCTCCCACGTTTGCTCACCTGTGCTCTGGGAAAGATTCCCTATGCACGGCGTCCTACCGCCCGCGTCCCAGGCTCCGATGCACAATAACGGGGGGTATGATGCCACACGATCTTCTGTGCGTCGACCAGCCGTCGCGGCGAGTGACACGTTCACTTGGCAGGAAGCGACGATCATGAAGGAGGACGTGACCGACACCTCCGGCTGGTCTGACGAACCCCGCGGCTGACGGGTACTACCGGGGCTGCCACCCAACGACCATGATGACTGTGTTGCAGGGTGGGAGCGTGGGAACTCCCGTCCCCAATCTCCCTCAGCTGATCACGGTGATGGTCGTCGTTGAGTGAGCATGACGATCAGCTTCCCCGAGACCGATAGAGAATTATCCCCGTCGCGCTGATTGCCGCCGGTGGCTCGAAGCCCGTTTCCTTTTCCTTACCGACGTATCGAGAGTGCATTAATGCGGCATCGTCACCGCCACCGCAAGCACCCCCGAAGACGACGCCCCACATCCAGCGCCGGGTTCAGACGATATCCACGATCGGCGGGCGGCGAGGGAGGACGACGAAGGCGAGACCCAGAGTGACGAGGACGCCGATATACCAGCCAAAGGAGACACCCCAGACGCGATCGGAGAGGGGCCAGGCGAGGGCGACATAACCAGTGCCGAGATCGCGCCAGAGGTGGGTGAGGGCGCCGACGGCGACGCCGAGCCAGAGGGGGGCGCGCCGACGATCAAGCAAAGCGAGGGCGGCGATAAGGGCGACGACGACCAGGGAGTGGGTGCCGTTGCGGGAGGAGTCGGCGATGGGTTCGGTGAGGCCGAGGATATCGGAGATGTGACCGAGATCGAGGATGACACCGCCGAGGAGGATCGCATAGAAATAGACGTGTGGGCGACGCCCCTTGAGCCCGATGGCGATGAGGAGGGCGGTGAGGAGGTGGCCGAGCTCGTCGAAGGCGCCGTGGAGGACGAGCTCCGGCTGATCGCCGGTCATGATGCGGAGGGCGACGAGCACGAGCCCGATGATGAGGACGGAGCGGAGATCCCGGTTGACCGGTCGTTGGGGGGCGGTAGGAAGGGGAATGGCTATCGAACGCTCACCTTTCGAACAAAGTTCAACGAATGTGAATCAGTTGAATACATCGCTGATTGACTGGAGTATGCCATCCAACTGGTAGAGTGACGAGATTTCCCGATGGGGCTCGTATCCTGGCGCTGCTTCCAGATGACTATAGATACCGTCCTCGCGACGAATCCGGATGGTATGCCAGCCAAGCGCAATCGCAGCCACAAAATCCTTCGCCGGATTATCGCTCACATAGATGCAACTGCTCCCGGGCAATCCCGATTCATTCATCAGCCGCAGGTAAGGAGTCTGCGAGGGCTTCCAGTGATCTCGACCCATTTCGTCGGAGTAGACGATCGTTCTGAACAAGGGAGCGATCCCGAGTGCATGGATCTTGCGCTTCTGGGATTGCAGAAAGCCGTCAGTGATCATTCCGAGATCCACGGAAGACCCAAAATGATCGAGCGCCCATCTCGCATCCGGGTGCAGCGTTATCGTCGGCTCGTGGTCTCTATACACCTGCACCAACGTCCTGATGAGGTCTTCCGTAACCGGCAGATTCAGCAGATCGAGCGTGCGATCAAAGACATGGTCATGCACTCCACTCAGGAAAAGCTCCCGGGCGTGCAGCTCAAAGTCCTCCACCGCGCTATGTACTTTTAGCCAGTGCCCCACGGCGGCAAACCCACTGAGTGCATACTCACTCTCGGGATACAGGGTATCGTCGAGATCCAAGACCAGTATCATACGGATTCGACCTCCTGTTTCGTGGCAAACACTGCATCATCGTAGCGAAGCATCATGAGGCCGTCTTGCCAGGCATTAAGCTCGAAAACAGGATCACGACCAAGCACCCACTCAATGATCCAACGCGGGAAGTTTGCGCCCGCTTGTGCACTCAACGGAAACCCTCCGCCAAAGCGCGGATTGATCTCGATGAAACTGATGTCGCCATCCGGTGTCATGAAGCATTGAACCGTGATCGGTCCGATTGGTCCGGGCAGCGCCTCCACGACTCGCGCTCCTGCCGACATGACCGCCTTGTTCTTGACGGTCATCCCCTTGCTGACCTCGCCGGCCCGGGTTTCCAGCCTTAAGCGAGGCACGATAGAGCGAACCCTTCCGGAAAAGTCCGTAAGGACATCCAACGTATATTCATCGCCCTGGATGAACTCCTGAACGACAGGATCAGGGATATAGCCAAGAAAGAAATCGAGCTCGTGGCGATTGTGGATCTTGGTGACCCCTACACTCCCGCTGCCACGAGCGGGCTTGAGCATCAGCGGAAAGTGGATATTCTCAGCGACGAAGTCTTCGCGCTCAATGAGCCGTGGTGTAAGCGCCCTAGCGGATTCAAAGAATGCCATGGTGCGCCGCTTATCGTAGGCAATATCCGTCACGGCGGGCGAAGATATGAGAAGGCACACGCCTAGCTGCTGGAACGCGTCGCGGTGGCGTGCCAAGATATGGAGCTCGGTATCGATCAATGGTACGACGAGCTGGATCGAGTGCTTGACACAGACGGCCTTGAGGCGATCAACATAAGATTCGGCATCGACGCGGGGTAGTTGTTCGTGGACATCGCCGACGAAGCGGGCGGGCGCATCACCCCGAAGATCACCGGTGACGATTGATCCATCAATTCCCAGTTCGTTCAGTGCGCTCCGGAAACTCTGGATCAGCGAGACTCTCCGCCCGGCGCTCGTAAAGAGTATGTTGCACCGTACCATTCTGTCGTTGGACTCCCTCAAAAATGCTCATGGTCGCATGGCCGGACTGGCTAATGTTCGATCTTTTGATCACTTGGCTGATTGTTCTGAAAAGAATCTTGGCGTCCAGCACGAGCGACCAGTTGTCAACATACCAAACATCGAGCTCGAACTTCTGTTCCCACGGGACGTTGTTGCGACCGCTGATCTGAGCGAGACCGGTGATCCCAGGGCGGACCTCGTGGCGGCGCATCTGCTCGGGCGTGTAGCGATCCAGGTACTCCATGAGGAGGGGCCGGGGACCGACGAGACTCATGTCGCCCTTGAGCACATTCCAGAGCTCCGGCAGCTCATCGAGACTAGTGTGGCGGAGGAACCGGCCACGCTCCGTAAGACGCTCAGCATCCGGCAGCAACTTGCCCTCTGCATCGCGAGCATCACTCATCGTGCGAAACTTATACATGAGAAAGGGCTTGCCATGAAGTCCCGGTCGTTGTTGCCGAAAGATGATCGTGCTGCCACGGCTACGCGGCACTTGGAGCGCGGCGTAAAGAAAGAGGGGCGAAAGCACCACCATCCCTAATCCGGAGACAAGAATATCGGTCAATCGCTTGATGCGGCGGAAGAACGGCGAATTGCTCATTGCGCAGCGGCCGGATCGGGAGTGGGGATCGGAATGCCGCGCTGCGTCAAAAGGCGGCAGTATTCCTGATAGATCGCCTCCCAGATTGCCTCCTGCCGGAACTCCCGGAGTACCCGTTCCCTGCCCGCCTTGCCGTGCCGGACCCTCAGCTCGGGGTCATCGAGATAGCGACAAATCGCGGCCACCAACGGTTCGACCTCGCGAGGAGGTACGAGCGTGCCGGTGACGCCATCCTGTACGGCATCGATGCAGCCGGGAATGCGGGTCGCGACGACCGGGAGTTCCATGGCGGCGGCTTCCAGGGGGACGTTTGGGAAGCCCTCCCGATAGGTCGGGAGGACGACCAGATCGGCAAGCGCGTAGTAGATCGCGGGATCGTCGATCGCTCCGGTCAAGACAACGCGCTCATCCTGAATGAGTTGAATGCGCGTTTGCTCTGAGACCGTGTCTCGCGACTCCGGCGGACCGGCAAGAACCAGGCGGGCATTGGGAAATAGCTCGCGGATATCCGCCCATGCGCGGGCGAGCTCCTCGACACCCTTGTCGCGCACGACGCGGCCGACGAAGAGGACGACCGGGGCGACCACAGGGATACCGAGCTCTTCCCGCTTCCGCACACCCTCTTCACCGGTGAACCTCGCAGGATTGTAGCGCTCCGTGGAGTCCACCCCATTACCACTGCCTCCGCCAAAGACGACGATCTTGTCTGAGGAAACGATGCCATCGGCGATCGCGACCTCCCGGATGGAGTGACTCACGCAAAAGACGCGACCCGCCAACAGGCATGACACGCGCTCGGTCATCTTCAAGAGCGTTCGACGTTTCCCAGAGGCCGTCATGTATGGCAGGCCACGTATGTGGTAGACGCGAATAGGCGTACGGGTAATGCAGGAGGCGATCATGCCTAACAGCCCGCCCTTGGGCGTGTGGGCGTGAACGATCGTCGGCCTGATGATCCTAAACAGACCAGTGAGTCTCCTAACCGCAACCAGATCTTGCAGCGGCGATATGCTCCTACGCATCTCAATACCGTGTGTTTCGACCTGGTGTGTTGCACCAAAGTCAACCAGCCTGTGGGCCGGAGAGGACACGGCGTGCGAGGAGAAGCCACGGCGATACATATAGCCCAATTGTCCCCGAAGGAAGCCGAGCGATTGAGCTACCGTCATTACATGAACGATTTTCGGACGGACCATCAGACGATCATTCAAAGTAGAAAGCCCGCACGAGGTCGTAGGAGAAGCGCGTGCGATCCGAGAAGGCAACTGCGGCTTCCTCGAAAGGCGTACGACCTTCATCGGCGGGATCGTAGAGCCTGTTGGGAAAGTTGAGGAGCGTCGCCGGCGATTCACTGGTCACAACAAACCCGTGCAGGGTCTGGGGAGGAATAGAAACCATCAGGGGCGCGGGCGCATCCACCTGAGCGTTGAGCTCCACCAGCATGAGTTCCCCGCGGCTAGGCGATTCTTCCCGTGGATCTGCGATTGCCACGACGATACGGCCGGAAACGCAGTAGAAGCGATCTGTCTGGTGTTGATGGACATGCCACTTGTCAATGTCACGCGCCACCCCTGCAGCGGTCGTTGAGGTATACACCTGCGCGAACGGCATCGCTTCGCTGTAGACGTCGGTCCAATCTGCCCGGAGCAATTCGGTTAGCGTCCCACGTTGATCGCGATTCGTCTTTAGGCCGCGCACGACAACGTCGTGGATCGCTGGGGTGACATCAGCGGTCGTAACCAGGCTGGACTGGATTACCTTTCGGATTGATTCTGACAAGCACCTATTTGGCCCCATGGTTCGCCTCCATTGTCACTGCGGACGTCCCTTGCGCCAGCCGCCACGCATATTGTGTCTCGTAGTAGTCCTGAAAGTCCTCGGATCCATCACGGATCGCTGTCCACCATTCGGGATAGTTTATGTACCAGTCGATCGTGTCATGGAGCGTCTGTTCAAAGTTCCGCTCAGGCTCCCAGCCCAGATCGTCTCGGATCTTGTCCCAGCTCAGAGCATAGCGGCGGTCGTGTCCAGGCCGATCAGGAACATAGTTAATGAGGCTGTCATCCTTGCCAAGATGAGCGAGGATTCCCTTCACCACATCGATATTCGGGCGCTCATTTCCGGCGCCGATGTTGTAAATTTCGCCCGCTTGCCCCTTGCGCAACGCCATATCGATACCAGCGGCATGATCCTCCGAATGAAGCCAGTCTCGGACCTGCCTACCGTCACCGTACACAGGCAGTGGCAGATCACGTAACGCGTTGGTCACGAACAGCGGCACGAGTTTCTCAGGATACTGGCGCGGACCGATCGTGTTACAGCCCCGCGTGATGACCACGTCCGTTCCATACGACACAAAGAAGGACCTGCAGAAGAGTTCCCCGCCCGCCTTCGCAGCGGAATATGGTGATCGAGGAGCGATGTGGTCTTGCTCGGTTGAAAACTTACCTTCCGGGATGTCGCCGTATACCTCATCGGTACTCACATGGAGGAGCCTGCGACCATGGCGCCGGACTGCATCGAGCAGCACATATACGCCCTGAACGTTGGAATCGAGGAATGCTTGCGGACTCAGCAGCGACCTATCAACGTGTGTCTCAGCCGCGAAGTTCACCGCTGCGTCAACGTTCGCAACGAGTTCCTCGATCAGCTCCCGATCTGCGATGTTCCCCTCGACAAACCGATGACGAGGGTGATCTGCCAAGTCCGCAAGATTGGTCAAGCTGCCCGCGTACGTCAACGCGTCGAGCGTGACGACCTCGTCCTCAGGATGTTCCGCCAGGACTTGTTGGACGTAACTCGAACCGATGAATCCGGCACCGCCGGTAACTAGGATCTTCACAGGGTTCCTTTCAGAAAAATGTGGCTACGATTTCTCGGCGAATTCTCTCGCAAGGCGAGGGATGTAGGACTCTAGAGGTTGACGCCAATCTGATAACTGTATTCCCAGAGCAGCGGCTTGCGTCTTCTTCAGAGTGCTGTTGGCAGGCCCCTTTGCGGTCAAGGGAAACTTCCGGAGAAACGCCGCCGTTGAGGTCGGCTGGATGACCTCCGGATCTAGCCCGGCGAGCCGGAGAATCTCTCGCGCAAACGCAAACCGACTCACCGACCCGGCGTTCGCGAGGTGAAAGAATCCCGAAGGACGCTTCGCTAACAACAGCGTGAGCGCTCGTGCCAGATCACCCGCAAATGCTGGGGAGCCAATCTCGTCGTCCACGACCTCCATCTGCCCAAGTCGGGCCACGGTTGAGAGCACGGTCCGGGGAAAGTGCTTCCCCTCACCTCCGGATACCCAGGAAGTTCGGGCGATCGAGAAGTCCCGACTCGCTTCCATGATCTCGATGTCGCCCAGCATCTTGCTGCGGCCGTACTCCGAGACTGGCTCAGTATAGGTGTCTTCCCCGTAGGGAGCGCCACCCTCGCCATCGAACACGAAGTCGGTGCTCACACCGACCAGCCAGGCACCCCGTTCGCGGGCGATCCGGGCGATGTTCCGCGAGCCGATCTGGTTCATTTGTCGAGCCAGGTCAGGTCCGCGCTCGCAGCCGTCCACATCGGTAAACGCCACCGCGTGGATCACCGCATCAAATGCGTTTCCGTCCAGAGCCCTCCGCGAATCGTCTATAGCGGGCACATCTGCAACAAGATCGACGCCCGCCTTTGAGCGGCTCCCCAGCCCCAACACGGTGTACCCGGCGTTCTGAAGCTCCGGACGCAGGTAGCCACCAAGTTGCCCGCCAGCGCCCGTGACGAGCACAGTTCCCAAGTCACTCTGAGTCGCCGTCACTAAAGCACCCCAACCTGGGAATGGTCGCCGAGCAAGAACCGGAGCGTGCGAGGCATTTCATCGCGTTTCTCGATGACCACTTCCTTGCCGATCAGCGAGTCGCTAATCCGCGGCTGGATATTGCGAATACGGCTGTTCACCATTACGATCGAGTGCTCGATTTCGCAATTGAGGATCTCGCATTCGTTCGCCACTGCGGTGAACGGACCAACGTAGGCGTTGTCGATGACGGTGCCTTCGCCGATGATCGCGGGACCGCGCACCACACTCTGACGAATGGTCGCGCCAGGCTTAATGATGACGTTCCCGATAATCGCGGACGCGTCATCCACATTTCCTTGAATCGACCGCTCGATCGACTCCAGGACGACGCGGTTCGCTTCCAGCATGTCGTCCTTCTTGCCGGTATCGATCCATTCGTCGTCGATCTCGGACGCGTCGACTGTGTAGCCGGCATCGATCAACCCCTGGATGGCGTCGGTAATTTCCAGCTCGCCGCGGCCGGACGGTTTGAGGGTCGGGTTGATCTGGTGGATCTCCGGACCAAACAGGTAGACTCCAATCACCGCAAGGTCGGAAATCCTGGTTTTCGGCTTCTCAACCAACCGAACGACCTTGCCGCTTTCATCCAGAACGGCGACGCCCATGGCGCTGGGATCCTCAACTCTTTTCAAGAGGATCTGGCTCTGAGCGCCATTGGACCGGTAGCGCTCAACATGCTCCGTAATACCGTTCTTAAGAAAATTGTCCCCCAGGTACATGCAGAACGGCGAGTCGCCAAGAAAATCAGCGCCGGTCGCAACCGCATGAGCCAACCCTCGCGGCGCATCCTGGGCGATGAACGTGAACTTGGCCCCAAACGCTGATCCGTCGCCGAGGGCCTCGCGGACCTGGTCACCAGTGTCACCGGTGATGATGCCGATATCCGTTATGTCGGCCTCGACCATCTGCTCCAAGGCAAAGAAGAGGACTGGCTTGTTGGCGACCGGGACAAGTTGCTTGGCACCGGTGGCGGTCAACGGGCGTAGCCGCGAACCCTTACCCCCGGCAAGCACAAGCCCCTTAAGTGGACGATGGTTCTGCTTGGACTGGCGGCTCATGAATGTCCTCTCCTTTTGGTTTCCTACGGCCTCGAGAATGCGGCTGATTTCAGGAGTTCGGAGAGTCGAGGAGCGGCCGATTGAAGGCTATATTGATCCTCGACCTTCTGGCGCCCTGCCCGCCCCATCCGCTCACGCAGTTCCGCGTCGGCAGCGAGAAGGTTTATGGCGTCTAGCCACTCTTTCTCAGTACTCACGAGAAAACCGTTCACTCCATGCTCGACGATCGAGGTGTTGACGCCTACCGGAGAAGCGACCACCGGAATGCCGACCGCCATATACTGAAGCAGCTTGAGCCCTGATTTGCCACGTTCGAAATCGGAGTCCACGAGAGGCATGACACCTATAGAGACCCTTCGAAGTTCGTCCACCTCTGTCTCGGTGGTCCACGGTCGAGAAACGAACCGTTCCTGGCTCCAGTCCAGTGGACCGCTGCCAATCGCTACAAGCTTGACGGCTGGATCGAGTGCGTCGGAATGAAACACCGGCCTCAAGATGTCGAGGAACTTCGACGTCACGGGGGTGCCTATCCAGCCTACGAGAATGTCATGAGGTTCAGAGAAATCCGGCGTCGGATAGCGATCGAGATCGATCACTGTCGGCAAAATCTCTACCGTTGAGGCTCCGGCCAACGTTGCGCGCCCTGCGATATAAGGATTCCCGGCGATAACCATACGGGAATGCCGCATTACGGTGTCTATCTTCCGGCCCAGAATCCGTCGAATCAACGGATTGGCATTTCGATCATAGTTGTGGAAGATCGCGTCATCGTAGTCAACTACATATGGGGTCCGGGTACCCAGCAGGAAGGACTCGATTCGGGCTGGCATGTAAGGAATGGCTTCCTTTTCAATCCATACCAGGTCGAACGTTCGCCCGCCCACCAAGGTCTCGGCGCGTCTGTAGAATGACACCAACGATCTGAACAGAGATGTGGTGGCGCCATCATACTTTTGCTTGAGATATTCGTTATCAAACAGGGGGCTCACTGTGACGTCCCAGCCATCGTGCCGAAGACTGGGAAGATACTGATAAGATCGATAACGGCTACTCGCACCGAGAGAGTCGTATCGAGATAATAAAAGCACCGTATGGCGTATCATGCGTTCTTACCCTTTTCAAGGGAAAATGTCAGTAGCGGTGCCTTGACTTCGGGAGCGGCAATCATACCTAGGAACGTGCCCCACAATCTGAGTGTTGCCTGAGCAACGTTCTTGATACTGTTGGTGTCCCTTCGAAGTAATGATTGGATGATCCGGGAACACGGCTCCCCCACAAGTACCGACAACGAAACAATAAGAGCAGAACCTACCCGAAAATGTTTGCGAGCGTATCGAACCCTGCTCCGGCTGTTATAAAAGTACCGAGCTGCCTGCACTTGCTTCGATGAACCGCCCCCTTCATGCATTGCATATGTTGAGGCAAGGAAGTAGGACTTCCACCCCGCGTTGCGGGCTCTCACGGCGAAATCCAACTCTTCGTAGTAGACAAAGAACCGTTGATCAAAGCCATCCAGTCGCTCAAACAGCTTCCTGTCCACCATAAAGAAGGCACCGATCACTTGGTCTACCAGTCTAGATTCTTGGTGATCCCATTCAGTCATGAGTGCAGGTCGAAAGACCTTAGGAAGCATAGAGCTCAGACCAAGGGATTTGGCGACCAGTGTTCCTGCTCCCGGGAACCGTGAACAAGTGGGCGAGACCTCACCATTTTCGTTCCGGAGCTGGATACCAAGAATCCCGACCTGTCGGGTCAAGCGACCTTCAAAGTACTCCACGGCCTCGTACAAAGAAGAAGGCCCAAGGATTACATCGGGGTTAAGGAACAATATGAAGGGAGAGTTACCCTTGGACGCCCCTTGATTGCACGCCGCTGCGAAACCTAGGTTAGTCCGATTACGAACTATGCGGACTGAAAGTCCGCTGGTATCGACTTGATCACTTGATCCGTCCGTGGAGCCATTGTCAATAATGACAACGTCACCTAAGAGATGCTGGGATGACTCACTGTCGCGGATTGAATCGACGCAGGCCTGTAGCCGGTCGCCAGTGTTCCAATTCACGATTACGATATCCAGACGATTCTTCATGAAGACTGATCTCCCCACTACAGCAATCGGCTAGGTTCCGTAGCAACGACATCCCCTACGTCACCAGCCTTCGTGTCGCGCAACTCTACGGGAATGATATTGCGATCTGGAGCCCCGCCCTGAGAAGCAGGCTGGGGAAGTGGTACAAAGTAAAGGATCGTTGCGAAGAACAAAACTTGGATCCAGACGCTTGTGGTCGAGATAAAGGCCTCATTCGCTACACTGATAAAGACATATGCTGCAAAATAGCCGTACACAATGACCCAAACAGGGTGACCTTGCTTGGCCAAACGGTACACCGTAGTAAAAGCAAAACCCATGACTCCCATAATGACAGCAACACCTGTCAGACCGAAGTCTGAATAGTAGGCGAAGAAGGCCGTGTACACGTTCGTTGGCGTAGGCGTCGGGGTGTAATTGAGAACCGATGAGGGAAGAGTCACGTCATAGTCAAAGAGCCTGCCAGCGAGCTGAAGGACGAATCTGAAAGTCCGGGGCCCCTCCTCTTGTTCCGCAAACCCTTGGATGTATCGATCAAATGCCACCGGGCCACCGAGCAGATACAGCTGTATTGACTCGGCAATCGATCCGATATTCTCTGACCAAGAAGAATTCCGGTCGGCTCCTTTTCCTAGCCACAATGCTAAGGCACCGAAAACACCTAAGGTGGCGACTAAACCGAGCGCCACCGTTCGTACCCTTACCCTGCCAGCCTTGAAGATTGCAATAGCGACTAAGGCGAAAACTAGTGTAAGAGCTCCTAGGCGTGAAGCCGTCGTCATGTTAACGCCCAACGCAATCACGATTAGAGCAATAGTCTCAATACGCCCTCGCTTGGTACTGTCGGATTCGTAGAATTTGGCGACCGCTAAGAAACTGCACAGACTTACATAGTATTCCCATACGCCAAAGCCCGTTACGGGATCAAGGACGGAAGTCTGATAACGCAATCCTACCCAAAAATCCGAGACCCCTGAAGTCTCAGAAAGCATCTGCAGATGTCGAATATAAAAGGGTAAAAGTGTAATAGATATGAGAATACCCAGCGAAAGCACCTTGTCGATGTAAGGCTTCCTTCGCTCGTGACTAATCCTAAACCTCTCGCTTGAGTCAGTAGCAGGAGAAAACAAGGAACCTATAGTGAAAGCAGTAATGCCAACCATATACACAGTGAGCGTCTGAGCAGTAAGGTGATAGAACGTTTCCTTGGAAAGAAAAAGGAGAAGGAGCACCAGACTCCAATATCCGGCCACGAGCACTGGTGGGAACAACCAGGAACCGGCAGCCCGTTTACAGATTACTGCAAGAACAGCCAACGAAACGGAGCTTGCAAGTGTCAACATCCTGTCACCCGGCCTTCCAAAGGCTAAGGCGTCGCGGATGGACTCCAATACCGGAAAGCACCCGTCTCAGGGGGAGCAGAATGAGCAGTGCTCCGCCAGACAACACAACTAGTCGTCCAAGTGAGTCTGCCTCGAAAGCGCACCCTACTATCATTAGTAGAAGCAGTAGCCCTTGTACCATCCATGCTTTGCGGAATCCGGCCATCTCGGACTTGTAGAAGAGCCGTGTCGCCATGTACAGAGCCACTAAGTCAATCACGGCTCGTGCAGTCCACGCCATAGCCGCCCCCGTAATGCCCCATTCCCGCACCAGCCAGAGAACTAATCCGATATACAGTGGCAATTCTATTAGGTGGATCAACGCAACAGTTCGTGTCCTCCCTGAAGATTGAAGCAGTGAATGTGGAAGTTGGGCAAGACTATTCGCGAGAACGCCTATTGAAAGCCATTGGACTACGCCTACGCTCTTAGCGACGAACTCTTCCCCCAACCACAAGCTGAGGCCGTGCTCTGCCAAAAGCGCAGTAACGAATACTATGGGAAACACCACATAAAACGTGGCATCCCATGAGCGGTTGAACAATGAGAAAGCACCGGGGCGATCCGAATGAAGAGCCTTCGCGAAGGTGGGAAACAATACTCCTGTGATTGCCCCCGGGATAATGAGCACTCTAGTCAAAGTATCGACTGGAGTCGCATAATATGTTACTGCGCTCACCGACAACATTGCACCTAGCAGAAAGCGGTCAAGGCTAGTCATAACTGGACTTATCACATTTGATACAGTCATCCAGCCGCCAACACTGAAGAGATCACGCAGATGTGACACGCTAGGCCATCGCAAGTCACCGGAGGCAGGAAACACTTTGAGGCAAAAAGCGAAGGAAAGCAGGGCCACGGCTAGACGAAAAACAACCAAGCCTGTTACCACAATAGCGATGTTCGGAGTCCAGGCAGCGATAACCGCGGGAACCAAGAAGGTTATCGTTCCGTTGATGAGGCGCACCAGTCCGGCAAGTCGGAACTCTTGGAAGGCCTCGATGAATCCCCTAAGGCCAGTGGACAGAATCGTAATGGGGATTCCGAACGCAAGTACTACAAGAGCGTGGCGTGCCTCGTCCTCAATAGATCCCGGAATATTCAGGAATGTGGTTGCTAGGGAGGGCGCAGCGAGACCGCCAGCGATGGCCCCAGCGAGCCCTAATGCTAGCATCGTCCACATGGCGGTCCAGAAAACGTCAGGAACTTCATGATGGCGATCAAGCCCGAGCTTGACCGCAACTTGCTGGGTCATAGCACGTCCCAGCCCAAAGTCAAAGAGGCTGAGATACCCTACAACCATCCAACTGATCGAAAGTAGACCGAATCGATCATCCCCCAGTCGCTCGATCAAGAACGGCATGGTGAAAAGAGCAATCACCAGCGGAATGACTTGGCCGCCGAAATTGTAAAGTACGTTGTTTGCTATCCGGGAATTCATGAAGTGCCGTTACTGTTGAGCCGCAATGCTGGCGAAGGAACGCCTCGTGTCAACGACTGCGCGAGCGCTTTCTTTGATGGTGCTCCTGTCAACAGCTTCGTGGTTGGTTGCGACGACCACTACGTCAGCGACCTTAAGTCGTTCAGGCGTCAAATCCTGCGACTGAAGCATCCCTGCCGGGACGCGGAGCTCGGGGACGTACGGATCGTGGTACGAGACGTTCGCTCCCGCTTCCTGGAGCAGGGCGATGATATCCAGCGCGGGGGATTCACGAACGTCGTCGATATCCGGCTTGTAGGCGACGCCGATGACGAGGATGTTGGAGCCCTTGACGCTCTTCTCGTGCTCGTTGAGGGCGGCGGCGACCTTGTTGACGACGTGCTGTGGCATGGAGGCGTTGATCTCGCTGGCGAGCTCAATGAAGCGGGCCTTGTAGTTGAGGGTCTTCATCTTCCAGGCGAGGTAGTGGGGATCGAGCGGGATGCAGTGGCCGCCGATGCCGGGTCCGGGATAGAAGGGCATGAAGCCAAAGGGCTTGCTGGCGGCGGCGTCGATCACCTCCCAGACGTTGAGGCCAAGCTTGTCGCACATGAGGGCGGTCTCATTGGCGAGGGCGATGTTGACGGCGCGGAAGGTGTTCTCGTGGAGCTTGACCATCTCGGCGACCTCGGGGGAGGAGACGGGGATGACGGTCTCGATCGCCTTCTCGTAGAAGTAGCAGGCGAGCTCGGTGGACTGGGGATCGAGGCCGCCGACGACCTTGGGGGTGTTGACGATGCCGTAGGTCGGGTTGCCGGGGTCGATCCGCTCTGGCGAGAAGGCGAGGAAGAAATCCTCACCGGCCCAGAGTCCGGTGGCTTCGAGCTGGGGGAGAATGACCTCGCGGGTGGTGCCGGGGAAGGTGGTGCTCTCGAGCACGATCAGCTGACCGGGCCGAAGGGTGCGGGCGATCTGGGCGGTGGCGGCGGCGACGTAGGACATGTCCGGATCGCGGGTCTTGCTGAGCGGGGTGGGGACGCAGATGGAGATGATATCGGCGTCGGCGAGGCGATCCATGTCGGTGGTGGCGGCGAAGCGCTCGGCCTGGACGAGATCGGCGATGGCCGCGGTGGGGACGTCCTTGATGTGGGAAATGCCGGCATTGAGGGTGTCGACGGTGGCGGCATTGAGATCGAAGCCGAGGACGGGGAAGCCGACGCTGGCGAAGGAGGTGGCGAGAGGGAGGCCGACGTAGCCGAGGCCGATCACGCCGAAGGTGGCCTCGCGGGTGCGGATCGCATCGCGGAGACGGGCGAAGTCGGGTGAGGCGGGCGTCGTGGTGGCGGTGGTCTGCTTGGTCTCGATGGTTTCCATGGGTTCCTCGACGTGCGTGGGAAAGACGGAATCAGGCGGTCGGGCGGCCACAAGGGCCGCGTCTACCGGACGGCGGTGAGGACATCACGATGGGTGGCCTGAAACGCGGCGACGGTGCGAGCGATCCCTTCCTCAAAGGGAACGGTGAGCTCGAAACCGAGGAGCTCGCGGGCGCAGGTGAGATCGGCGAGCGAATCGCGGATGTCGCCGACGCGGGGCGGCTCGTGACGCGGGTTGGGATCGATGCCGAGGAGCTCGCCCATCCGGCGGAGCATGCTGTTGATGGTGACTGCGGTGTCGGCGGCGAGGTTGATTACCTTGCCCACCGCGGCAGGCGCCTCTCCGGCCAGAAGATTGCCATTGACGACGTTGTCGACATACGTGAATGCGCGGGACTGCTCGCCGTCGCCGAAGACGATCGGTCGCTCGCCGCTAGCGATGGCCGTGAGGAATTTCGGGATGACGGCGGCGTACTGCGAGATCGGGTTCTGGTGCGGTCCGAAGACGTTGAAGTAGCGCAGGGCGACGGTCTCGAGGCCGTAGACGCGGGTGAAGACGCCGCAGAGCTGCTCGGCGGAGAGCTTCGAGATGGCATAGGGCGAGAGCGGGTTGGGCGTGAGTCCTTCGTGCTTGGGCGAGACGGTGGTATCGCCGTAGACGGAGGACGACGAGGCGTAGACGACGCGACGGACACCGGCATCACGGGCGGCGACGAGCAAGTTGAGGGTGCCGGTGACGTTGACGTCGAAGCTGGTCCGCGGATCTGCTATGGAACGCGGGACGGAGCCGAGCGCGCCCTCGTGGAAGACGAGATCGACGCCGGCGACGGCGAGGCGGACGTCGTCCTCGTTACGGAGGTCGCCCTGGATGAACTCGAAGTCGCCATCGATGCGATCGAGATTGGTCTGGAAGCCATTCGAGAGATTGTCGAGTACGCGGACGTGGTAGCCGTCGGTGACGAGGCGCTGGACCAGATGGGATCCGATGAAGCCGGCGCCGCCGGTGACGAGTACGGTCATGAGGCTATCTCGTGTGTTCAGTGATGCGGTCGACGACGTACTCGACCTGTTCGAGGGACATGTCCGAGAAGAAGGGAATGGCGAGCGTGGTTTCGGCGATCTCCTCGGTGACGGGGAAGTCGCCGGGCTTGAAGCCGTAGCGCTCCCGATAGTAGGGCTGGAGATGGATCGGGACGAAGTAGGGCCGGCTGGGCACGCCCTCGGCGTCGAGACGGGCGATGAGCTCGGTGCGGTCGATGCGGGGATCGAGGCGGATGACGTAGACGAACCAACTCATGCGGGTGGTCTCAGGTGCGACGTACGGGACGGTGACGGCATCGACGGCACTGAGGCGCTCCGTGTACCACGCGGCGACCTGGGCGCGGCGGGCGAGGATCTCGTCGAGCCGGGCGATCTGGGAGCGGCCGAGGGCAGCGCTCATCTCGTCGAGGCGGTAGTTGTAGCCGAGGCGGACATGGTTCATCCAGGTCCCGGCATCGTCACGTCCCTGATTGGCGAGACTGCGGAGGACGCGGGCGTAGGCGGGATCGTCAGTGACGACGATCCCGCCCTCGCCAGTGGTCATCTGCTTATTGGGATAGAAGGCGAAGACAGCGGCCTTGACATCGGGATGGGAGCCGACGCGCTGGCCGTTGCGCTCGGCACCGATCGCCTCGCAGGCATCCTGCACAATGGTGAGGTCGTGCTCGCGGGCGATGGCGGCGATGCTGTCGATATCGGCGGGCTGGCCGAAGACGTCCACGGGAATGATGGCGCGGGTGCGGTCGGTGAGCTTCGCCTCGATCTGGGCGGGATCGATGTTGAAGGTGTCGGGCTCGATGTCGGCGAAGACCGGAGTGGCCCCCTGGTAGATCGCGCAATTGGCGGAGGCAACGAAGCTGAAGGGTGAGGTGATGACCTCATCGCCGGGACCGATCTCGGAGGCGGCGAGGCAGGCGTGGAGCCCACTGGTACCGCTGTTGACGGCGACGGCCTCAGCAACGCCGGTGTAGGCGGCGACGGCTTCCTCGAAGGCACGCACTTGGGGTCCGATGCTGAGGGTGGGTGTCTGGAGGACGGCGAGGACGGCTTCGACGTCGCTGGCCGTGATCGAAGGCTGCGAAAGCGGAATCTGCATGTGCGTAGCGGTGGTCGTGGTCATCTAGGCACTCACTCGGGTGGCGGAGACGGTCGGTTCGACGAAGTTGGCGAGTTCGTGCTGGGCGGCGGGGCCGAGGTTGTGCATGCCGTCGACGGCGCTGATGATCTTCAGTAGGCTGGGACGGATGCGCATGTCATCGGTCTGGAGGAGCAGGGTCTCGATGCGCTCGCGAGCCTCGCGGTAGGCGGCGGCGAGGCCGCGCGAGGTAGAGAGACGACGAATCTTCTGGTTAGCGGTGAGGTTGGTCGCTTCGGAGGGAAGGTTGAGCTCCTCGCGCAGCTTTTCACCGGGACGTATGCCGGTGAAAACGACCTCGATGTCCTTGCCGATGCGGAGACCACGGGCGCGGATCATCTTGTGCGCAAGGTCGAGAATGGAAACCTCCTCGCCCATGTCGAGCATGTAGATCGCGCCCTTGTCGCCGAGGGCACCGGCCTCGATGATGAGGCTGGAGGCTTCGGGGATCGTCATGAAGTAGCGCTTCATGTCGGGATGGGTCACCTTGACGGGACCACCGGCGCCGATCTGCTGGTTAAAGGTGGGAATGACGCTGCCACGACTGCCGAGAACGTTGCCGAAGCGGACGCCGCAGGCGGAGAGTCCGGTTTCCTCGGCGATGCTGGCCATCTCGAGTTCGGCGAGGCGCTTGGTGGCGCCCATCACGCTGCTGGGGCGAACGGCCTTGTCGGTGGAGACGAGGACGAAGCGGGAGACGCCGTGGCGCGCGGCAGCTTCGGCGACGGAGCGGGTACCGAGAACGTTGGTCCAGACTGCCTCGTCGGGATTCTGCTCCATGAGCGGTACGTGCTTGTAGGCAGCCGCGTGGAAGATGATATCGGGGCGGGTCTGGCGGACGATGCGGTCGATGCGGGTGCGATTGGTGACCGTGCCGACGATCAGGCGAAGTGGGACGTCACTGGCCGCGAGTTGGAGATCAAGCTCGAGATCGTAGAGTCCGGTCTCGTTGATGTCGACGAGGATGAGTTCGGACGGCGCGAGCTGGGCGACCTGCCGGGTGAGCTCGCTGCCGATGGAGCCGGCCGCGCCGGTGATCAGGACGCGGCGGCCGGCGATGAAGTCGCGGCAACGCGGGCCATTGGCGCTGACGGAGGCGCGATTGAGGAAGTCGGCAGGCCGCACGTCATGGATGGCTGTCGCCGAATTCTCGCCGCGGAGGATCGCACCGAGATCGGGCATGGTCAGCACTCGCGCCGGAGTCTGCCGGGCGAGATCGCCGAGCCGAGCGTGGGTGACGCGATCGGCAGACGGGATGGCGAGGATGACGACCTCAATGCCATGTGCGGCAACCATTTCGGGAATACGACTCGTATCGGCGAGCACGCGGACATGACTGACATTCTTGCCGATCAATGCGGGGTTGTCGTCGACAAAGCCAGCGGGCACGAGACCCCAGTGCGGGTTACGCCGTAGCTCTTCGCAGATGAGGCGTCCACCGTTACCGGCACCGACGATGAGCGCAGGCACGCCGAAAAGATCATTCGGCGACGAGGAAGTATTGTGCTTATGAGAAGATTGCTGAAAATCAAGGAGACCAGTGTACTCGTTGTTCACGGCCATTCCATCCACCCCTGGGTTTTCGTTTTCGATGTGCTACGAGAATGACCCGTCTGGCACGTGAACTGGGATCGCATTCGGTGGAGGCATCACACGTCGTCTCGTGTGCTTCCATTACTCGCGCGCCGCCACAACGTCTCTCCCAAAACGCCGTGGTGACGGGACCACGCTTGGTCCTGCCCGGTTACAAATCCACAATACCACTTTTACCGTAAAACCGTGTACTGCAGACAGTGTGGCAGACA
>JBARWF010000057.1:0-13721 GCA_049646645.1 Thermomicrobiales bacterium | reverse complement strand
CCTAATGGCCGCCTCGGGGAAGCGGCCACTAGGGCCGCATCTACGGGGTAATCTCGCGTCGAGAAGAATCCGGTTTAGTTCACGTTGATCGCCAGCTGGACAGAAGCGTGCGCTGGCGATCGAGCATAGCGGCGCGGTCGCTGTCGCTGGCGTCGTCCCAACCCAAGAGGTGCAGCATCCCGTGGCAGACGAGGAAGAACAGCTCGTCTGCCACATCCCATCCGACGTCTTCGGCGTGGTCGCGCGCGCGATCGACCGAGATCACGATGTCGCCGCCAGCCTCGTCCACGCCGAGCGGGCCGCCGCCCTCCGACCAGTCCTCCGCCTCATAGGGGAAGGTCATGATGTCGGTGGGCGAGTCCAGCCCCATGAACTCGAGGTGCATGCGCTGCATCTCCGGATCGGACGTGAACTGGAACGCGAGGGTCCAGTGCCCCTCGGCGTGCTCGGCGCGCAAGACGTGATCGACCAGCGATGCGATCGCTTCCTCCGACACTGCCTCGGGGAGCGGTACCGTGGAGTCAACCGTGACCTCGACCAATTCCAGACTCGGATCAGAAGAGCCCTCACTGCTCATAGCGCCGCGAGCGCCTCACGGACCGCGGCGGAGAGGCGGCGACCATCGACCCGTCCCCCGGCCTTCTTGTTGAGCAGTCCCATGACCTTGCCCATATCCTTGGCCGTGCTGGCGCCGGCCTCCTGAATCCCCTGCTGCACAAACGCGGCAAGTTCCTGATCGTCCATCTGTTGCGGGAGGTACTGCTCGATGATCGCAACCTGCGATTCCTCGCGCGCGGCGAGATCTTCGCGTCCGCCCTTCCGGAACTGTTCGATAGAATCCTGGCGCTGCTTGACCTGGGTCCGGAGCAAGGCGAGCTCATCAGCTTCGGTCAACGGCTCGCGCTTGTCGATCTCCGCATTCTTGACCATCGCGAGGATGTAGCGGATCGCGTCACGCTTCTCCGCATCCTTGTCGCGCATCGCCTGCTTCATGTCCTGTTCGAGTCTTGCTCGTAGTGACTCAGCCACCCTGTTCACGCTCCACTTCTACCGCGGTTTCCCCACTCATCGTTAGATATTCAATTCAAAGGACCGGTCAGGGGCGGAACTTGAGGGCTCTGCCGCCCAGAAGATGCCAGTGCAGGTGAGGCACCTCCTGCCCCCCGTCCTTGCCGACATTCGTCACCAGCCGGTAGCCGGACGCGTCAATTCCCCGCTCCCGGGCAACTTGGTTCGCCAGGCTGATCATCTCGCCCAGCAATTCGGCATCGTTCTCCGTCAGGTCAGCAAGACTTGGGATATGGCGACGTGGGACAATGAGGACATGCGTCGGCGCATGCGGCGCGATATCGTTGAACGCCACCGCGTGAGCGGATTCGGCAACGAACTCCGTTCCGAGTTCCCCGCTCACAATCTTGCAAAAGATACAATCGGTTGGTGAGTCCGACATACGTTTGGCTCCTCCCAGCCCCAATGGGCGCGTTGCGCTGTTCCGGGCGGCCGCATCTACCGCGACCGCGCATTCACTTCCTGGACGAGTATGCCAGAGCTACCCGAAGTTGAGACAGTCCGTACCCTGATAGAACCCCACGTCCGCGACCGGCGAATTGCCTGCGTGACCGTGGGCGCGTTCACCGGTGTCGTTGAATCGCCCTTGCCCGCCGATCCCGTCAGCCTGCTCACTGGGGCGACGATCCTTGATGTGCAACGCCGCGGCAAATACCTCATCTTTCGGCTCGATACCGGCCTCTGGATGACCGTCCACCTGCGGATGACCGGTCGCCTGATCGTCTGTCGCACCGGCGATCCTGCGATCAGGTTCGAGCACATCGCGTTCCATCTGGACAGCGGAGAGGACATCCGGTTCGGCGACCAGCGTAAGTTTGGCCGTGTTACCTTGCTCGACGAGGATCACTTAGCGAGCCTCGAGAGCCGACTTGGACCAGAGCCGTTCGATCCCGCACTCACCGGCCCAATCCTGCACACTCGATTGGCGAGGCGTACGGGAAGCATCAAGGGTGCCCTCCTCGATCAGCGCCTGATCACTGGGCTCGGCAACATTTATGTCGATGAGGCGCTGTGGCGGGCAAAGATCCATCCGCTTCAGACGGCGAACAGCATTGATGAGAAAACGCTGGCGCGGCTCCTCGATGCCATCCGGAACGTGCTTACGTCCGCGATCGAGCATCAGGGCACGACCTTCTCCAGCTTCGAGAACCCCTATGGCGAGGCCGGCGGCAACGCCCGGTTCCTGAAAGTCTACGGACGGTCGAAGACGAATGGAACCTGTGACCGGTGCGGCGGCCCGCTTCAGCGATTGGTCGTGGCCGGACGTGGCACAACTCTCTGCCCCGCATGCCAACGCATAGATCCGAGCCAGATACTGGAGGATGACTTCGATTCAGCAGACGACGTCGGACCAGGATTGCAGACGCAAGGAGAAGAACGGAGATGACGATTCGCAACGCAACCTACACCGCCCAAGTAACTGTGACCGGGGGACGTGCTGGTCACGCCAGCAGCGACGACGGAGCACTTGATGTCGACCTGCGGCGACCGGGCAGCTCAGAGCGCGGCACGAATCCCGAGCAACTCTTCGCCGCCGCCTGGGCCGGCTGCTTCCAGAGCGCACTCATCAGCGCCGGACGTCAACGCGGGATCGATACATCGCGATCGCGCGTCGAAGCAGCAGTCGGATTGATCAACGACGAGGGTGTCTATACCCTTGGGGCAGAGTTCCGGATCGCGATCCCCGGCGTCGACAAAGCCACGATCGACGAGCTCGCCGCAACGGCGCACCAGATCTGCCCCTACTCCAACGCAACTCGCGGCAATGTCAACGTGATCTTCGTCGCGGTAGACTGAGGCATCGGACGCTCGGTGCCTGTGGATCAGTCGCCACTCCCCTGAGACGCCGTCCGAATTCTTGACCCAACAGAGCCGGTTGTTCGTGCGTTCCCGCTCGAATCCGGACAAAAACACCGCCTGACCCTGCACGTTCGTGGCATCCTTGTACCTGGCTGATCATGTATGTAGATCGCACGCTCCTACCAGAACCCAGAACTCCCAGGCGAACAGAGGCACACGGATGGATAGACGAATTGTCCTGACAAAGCGATTGGCGATCCTGACAGCGGCGGGCATGTTCCTCGTGCTGCTCATGGGCGCAAACGTGACCGCGACCGGCTCGGCCGATGGCTGTGGCAACGACTGGCCGCTCTGCCACGGTCAGTGGCTGCCACAGGACTACTTCGAATCGATCGTGGAATACAGCCACCGCTTCGTGACGAGCATCGAAGGGGTGCTCGTCCTCGCGACGACGATTGTCGCCTGGGGACTGCGCAAGCGCTATTCGGACTTCAAGATCCTTGTGCCGGCGATGGCGTTCACGCTCGTGCTGCAGTCGCTGATGGGGGCGGCAGCCGTGAAATGGCCGACCTCCGCCGGGGTGATGGCCACGCATTTTGGCATCTCGCTTGTCTGTCTTGGATCGGCGGCCCTCATCGCGCGAATCCTGATCGACGATGGGCGACACAAGGACAAGCGGCTGAACAAGCTCGCCCCGCCGCCTGGCATGCGTCCGCTGATGATCGCCTGCTTCATCGCCTCGATCCTGGTCGCATACGTCGGTGCCTATGTGCGTCACACCCACTCGGAGATCGCCTGCGGCATCCAGTGGCCACTTTGCAATGGCGCGGTCGTCCCCGATGTCAGTAACGAGAATGTCGCCATCCACTTCGGCCACAGGATCTCGGCCGTCATTATCACCATGATGATCGCCGGGCTCGTCGCGCTCGCCTACAAGTACCGGCGGGAACGACCAGATCTCTTCGTGATTGCCCGCAATGCGCTCATCGTGGTGATCTTGCAGGCAATCGCAGGTGGACTTGTCGTCCTGACCACCGTCCAACTGCTGACGACGCTCTCGCATGCAGCACTGATGGCGATCCTCTTCGTGATCCTGGCAGACGGTGTTTTGCGGGTTCTTCCGGTCAGGGAACGCAGCTCCAACGTCTCGCCAGCGATCGCCCAACAACACGCGCTGGGCGATTAATCACATTCAGCTGGGGAATTGAGCAACGAGGACGGCCAAGCGCGTGCTTGGTCGTCCTCGTTGCTTACGACTGCGAAAAGCCCTCTTATTTCCGATGCAGAGCCACGCGAGCAAGAGGGTCAGTGTGGCGACTGCCAGCAGCGCGGCGTGCCCGCCGAAATGCAAGGTCATTCCATCCCCGGCAATCGCCCCAGCAAGGAAGGAGCCAACGATACACGTGAACACAGTGCTTTGCGACCGCGCCCTACGATCGCCCGTTGAGACGGCCTGAATCGTCGATGTGACCGCAGTGACCAGATTGTTCGTCGTGATCGTGGTGGTGAACGACCAGTCTCGCACCTTTCGGAACGTCGCGACCTGAAGGGCGGCGGCGACCGAGACCAGCGTGCTCATGGGAACATCGTGCGCCGTATCCGGAACGAGCGCCGCGACCACCAGCAGCGCGATCTCCATCAGCAGGATGACGTGCTGGGTGATCGTCTCGCTCGTGAATGCAGCATGGCGGACACCCGCGGCGCCCGCCATGTGCGCCGATTGGCGCCAGGAGGACCACCGCACCATGCCAGTCGGCGTCGGCGATGCTGATGCCAAGCAAGACGACATTGCCGGACAGCGCACCAGCAAACACACCGCCGCGGCCGATGTACGAGTAGGCATCGAGAAACCCGCCGACCGCTGTCAGCGCCATGCCAAAGCGCAATGGTGTGCTGACTCGGGTCATGCGCCCGCTCCCTGCGGCTAGGGCCGGCCCATGCTTTCCGTCCGGCCCTTGTGCGCGATGTCAGCGATGAAGATGATCGAGGATGATGCCGAAGACGTCGGTCGCCTCGATCGTGTCATTCGGCACCAGCGCGGCGTCCTTGCTGATGAGAACCGGTCCGTCCTCGGGGCTCGCGGTCGGAACGCCATGCGACCCCTTGACGTACTTGCCGTCGAGCGGCACGACTTCCAGCAATGAGCGGAACCCGAGCTTCTTCTTGAGCAACGAGAACCCGGCCTTCGCCTTGACGAACTTGTCCTCGGGATCGAAGAAGAGTTCGGCCGGATCGTAGCCCGGCTTCTGGTGAATATCGACGGTCCGCGCATAGTCGGGCGCCTTGGCATCGTCCAGCCAGAAGTAGTACGTGAACCACGCATCTGGCTCGGCGAGGGCGACGAGTTCCCCGGATCGCTCGTGATCGAGGTGATACCGGCGCTTCCCCTCCTCGTCGAGCACCTCGGCCACACCCTCGGTTGAGGCGACAAGGTCCCGCACCTCTTCAAGCAAGGAGGGGTCCTGCACATAGATGTGCGCCAGCTGGTGGTCGGCTGCCGCGAACACCTTGCTCTGGCCCGGGTCGAACATGTCACGGCCGAGCTCTTCCCGATAGGCAAGCCAGCCCTTCTCGCGGAAGATCCGGTTCAGGTGAATCTGGCGGTGCACCGGCATGATGCCGTACTCGGAGACAAGGATGACCTCCGCGCCCCTGCCCTCGTAATAGTCGATGAGATCACCGGTGACCTCATCGATCTCGCGGAGATCCTTGGCCACGGCATTCAGGTCGGGTCCGTATTTCTGGAGCCCGTAATCGAGGTGGGGCAGGTAGATCAGCGATAACGTCGGGTCGTAGAGGCGATCTGCGATCTTGGACGCATCCGCGATCCATTTGCTTGAGGTGATGTTGGCGTTCGCTCCCCAGAATGTGAAGAGCGGAAATTGCCCCAGCTCCGCCTGCAGCTTGTCGCGCAGGTCGATCGGCTTCGTGTAGCAGTCCGGTATCTTGCGGCCATCCGAGGGATACATCGGGCGCGGCGTGACGAGATAGTCCACCGTCGAGTTCATGTTGAACCACCAGCACATGTTCAGGCAGGTGAAGGTGGGATCCTCGGCCTTGGCAACATCCCAGATCTTGGGAGCCTGGACAAGCGTGTTGGATTGCCGCCAGAACTTGATCTCGGCCATGTCGCGGATATACCAGCCATTGGCCACCGCGCCGTGCTCGGCGGGCGTCTTGCCCGTCAGGTACGTCGAGTGGGCCGTTGCCGTGACCGCCGGTATCACTGGGTTGATATGCGCGAGCTTGGCCTTGTCGCGAAACGCCTTGATCCGCGGCGTCGACTCTCCGATCAGCGCGGGCACGAGCCCGACGACATTGATGACGACTGTCTTCTTCATAGTTCTCAGGTTCCTCGAATCCAGCGCTGGAGCACGACTGTTGCCACGAACGCCACCATCGCGACCATGACGCCCCACCACGCCTCGTGCGTGGCAAGGACGAAGGCATCGACGAGTGAGATTCCGGCGATCAGGCGGGCGATGGCACCGCCGATGCTGCGGCGTGACGACATGTAGACAAACGAGCAGCAATAGACCGCCCACGCGATGAAGAGCACGGACAGGGCGATTACCGCGGCGGACTGCTCACGCGAGAGGGCCAGAACGACCGGCAGCGCGAGCGCGACGAGCGGCCAGTAGCGCGTTGCACTGGGGCCATGCTCGGTCTTGGCGATCGATGTCAACCCGGCGACGTAGAGCAGCATCACGACGCACCAGAGCGTGGCCTCCCAGGTCCACTCGCGGCTGAAGGCCAGGAACGCCGTGATGTAGACGAGGACGCGGGTACCGCCCATGAAGAGCGGTCCCAGCGGATTCCCCTTGTGCCAGGCATCGTAGACGGCGATGCAGGCGATCAGCACCACACCAGAGGCGAATGCAGGCCATCCGGCGGGGATCAGCAGCAGCAGACCGACGGCAAACAGCGCGATGGTGATGCCCCACGCCAGGGACAGCGAGACCGCGCCGGAGGGGATCGGCCGGTCAGGTCGCTGCACTCGGTCGATCTCCAGGTCAAGGATATCGTTCAGGTACATACCCGCGGTATAGAAGAGCGCCATCGCAACACAGAGCCCGACCGTGACCCAATCGAGCGCCAGCGCGTGCGCCAACACGACGCCAGCGAGCACGTTGCTGACGACCGTCGGCGTGTTCGAGACACGGGCAAGCGACAGATGCGACCGGAAGAGCGACGGCGTGGCCACTACCGAGCGGTGCATGTTCACGTTAGCGGATGGCATCGAGCACCCATTCAAACTCGCGGCCGATGGACGTCTGAATGTCCTGCTTCAGCGCGGCCGGCAGCACGTCCCAGGTATACGTCTCGATCTCGAGATGATCGGTGAACTGCCGCTCCTTGAGGACATCGAACGTCTTCCTGATCGTCTCCTGCGTCGAGTCGAAATTCTCGAACCGCTCGACAAAGATGGGCACGTGGAAGTGGACGCGCCATTCCTCCCCCTCGGGATCAGCGATGAGGGGAAGCGCCTCCGGCAGATCGGCGTAGCGCGTGAGCGAACCGTCGGCGTTGCGCTGGATGACCTGATGGAGATAGACCGGCTCGTCAAAGACGCGCAGCGCTTCTGCCTGTCCGGCCCGGGCCGCTGGATCGGCATCCAGTGTCAGTTTGATCGCCGAGCTAACCTGGATCTTGCCAACCTTGATCCCGAGCTGCTCGAAGCGGTCGAGCACGGTCCGGGGATCCTCGTACCCGACGGCAACGTGGCAGGTATCAAAGCAAACCCGGATGTGCTCCAGCATGCGTTCGCGGGCGTCCTCGACGGGGATGCCAAGCCGTTCGGAAAGCAGCGGGACGCCGAGCGGCAGCAGCCATTCCTCGTAGAAGGCGATCAGGTCCGCGCAGTCACCGAGAACACCGTCTGGCTCCGGCTCGAGATCGAGATGGATCAGCTTGCCGTCCGATTCGCGCACCCGCACCAGGCGCTCCGCCATCAACACCATTCGCTCGACGAAGAGCTGCCAGGTGGTCCGGTCGCTGGTGTCGATGAAGGGCTTGTACCCGAAGGGGTTCGTGGAGATGCCGCCATCGATGCCTTCGGGCAGCAAATCCGCCAGGATCTGGATCAGGCGCAGGGTATAGGCTGCCCGCTCATCGTCTCGCCAGTCCGGGGAGTGCACGGCTGCCTTCACCGTCGTGCCATGAAACGGTCCATAGGGAAACCCGTTCATGGTAAAGACGTAGAGACCGTGCTCATCGAGAAACCGGCGAAAAGCGGCCAGCCGTTCTCCCTGCAGGAGCTCACTGCTCGCCTCCCCCGCCAGCCGCAGACCAACACCGAACGGCTGGTCCGGGGAAAACCGCTGCTTCAGCGGGATGACATGCTGCTTGATATTCTCCAGAACTTCCGGCCAGGAAATTCCCGGGTGAACGTTGAGGCAGTACGTCAGATGATAGCGACCGTCTTCCGCGACCCGCACGTGACTTCTCCTTGAACGATACGCAACAGGGACGGACACATGGCCCGTCCCTGCCCGTTGCATACACTTCCGGCCCAACTGGCGATGCTCCGACGCTCCAGCGGCAGCACGGCAGCGTCAGATGGCTGCCCTGGCTGGTTCGCGAGCCGCGGAGCAGGCCGTCCTAGTCGGCGGCGACGGCGAGATCCCGATTCAGCTTGAACTTCGGAGACTGCCCGAGGAATGACGCCGGGTTCTCGAGAATGATGTGGTTGATCAGCTCCTTGGAATGGCCACGCCGGCGCATCTCCAACGCAAAGAGCGGTACCGCGACTGGCTCGCTCGGTCCCCAATCACAGGCGGATGCGACGCAGATGCGGTCGGTGCCATAGCGCTCGAACATGTCGACCGCCCGGCCGGGGGTCGTCTTCGTTACCGGGTAGAGTGTCACACCGGTCCAGAAGCCATTCTCCAGGATCATCGGCATCGTGTGCTCTTCGGCGTGGTCGATCATCACGCGCGAAGGGTCGATGCGACCGTCTGCGGCAAGCGTCTCGACGATGACCTTGGTGCCCTTGTACTTGTCCTCAAGGTGCGGGGTGTGGATGTGAATCAACTGGTTGTGCTCAAGAGCGAGATTGACGTGATCCTTGAAGGTCTCTAGCTCGTTGCGCGTGACGCGGTTGAGGCCGATCTCGCCGATGCCGAGCACGTTCGGGCGATCCATGAACTCCGGGATGATCTTGAGCACTTCACGGGTCAGCTCGCGATCCTCGCCTTCCTTTGGGTTCAGACAGAGCCAGGCGTAATGCTGAATACCGTACTGGGCGGCCCGTTTAGGCTCGAAATCGGTGATGTGATCGAAGTAGTCGGCAAAGACGTCGGCCGAGCGGCGATCGTAGCCGGCCCAGAACGCCGGCTCGGTGACGGCGAGACAGCCCGAAAGCGCCATCTTCTCGTAGTCATCGGTCGTGCGCGAGATCATGTGAGCGTGAAGATCGATATATTCCATGATGCTGCTCCCTTCTAGCGAATCGAGGCGCCGTACGCGGCCTTGCGATCGAGTTCATCCAGAAGCTCGGTGTTCTGGTCGCTGAAGATCATCAGCACGCGCTCGATGCGGCCCGGGACCTGGGAGTTCAGTTCCAGCATCGCGCTCTTCATCGCCGCGATCCGGAAATCGTCCTCGCCGTCCGGACTCACCGATCGATCGAGACGATCGAGAAAGGCGGCGATGTCAAGAATCTTCGTTCGCGACTCCATGAAATACTCGTCAATCAGCTCCTGCTGCGAAAGTGGACAACTCTTCGTGTCGTTGGCTGCCATGCTGATCCTCCTGAGGAATCTGAAACTCGTACGATGCCTGCAGCTCGCGCAGGCGGGCAATGCTCTGGACGATCGTCTCCTCGTCCATCGCGTGGACTTCGACACCGTCGCCGATGCCGTTCAACAGCATGATGGTCAGTTCGCCGCCAAGATGCTCACGGAACTCATTCAGACCGGCAAGCACGGTCCGGCGGCCCTCGGCATCCAGCGACTCGTCAAGTTCGGGCGCATAGATGGGGAGCCGCAGGCGCAGGAAGACATCGAGAATGCGTCGCCAATCATCCTCAGCCAGCATACCGCGCAGGTAGGAATACGTGGAATCGAGCGAGATGCCGATTGCCACCGCTTCTCCATGCCGCCACGTATAGTTGGAGATCTGTTCCAGCTTGTGTGCCGACCAGTGGCCGAAATCGAGCGGCCGTGAAGAGCCGAACTCGAACGGATCGCCGCTGGTCGCGATATGCTGCAAGTGGAGCTGGGCGCATCGATAGATCACCCAGCGCATCGTCTCCTCATCACGGTCGACGAGGTTCGCCGCATTCTCTTCGATGAATGCAAAGAACGCCGCGTCCTTCAACAGCGAGACCTTGACGGCCTCGGCAACGCCGCACCGCCACTCCCGGTCGGGAAGCTTCGCGAGCAGGGCCATGTCGTTGATCACCGCGTACGGCGGCGCGAACGTGCCGAGGAAGTTCTTCTTGCCAAAGGCATTGACGCTGTTCTTGACGCCAACGCCGGAATCGTCCTGCGAGAGCACCGTCGTCGGGATACGAATCAACCGCACGCCACGGTGCGCGGTCGCGGCGGCATAGCCGGCCATATCGAGCAAGGCGCCGCCGCCGACTGCGATAACGAACGAGTGACGATCGATACCGTGGGCATTAATCGCGCTCTGAATCTCGGTAACGGAGGCATGATCGTTCTTGATGTCTTCGCCACCGGCGACCACGATCGGCTCCTGCACCAGGCGAGCGCTCGTTGCGGCATCCGAGAAGTACGCCTCGATCTGCGATACGAGCTCGGGGTAGGCGGAACTCACCCCGCCGTCGAGCACGCACAACACTTTCGATTCGGTTCTTCCTCGATCGGACACACACAGGTCACGAAGGATGGGATTGGCCACTGAAAAAACGTCGTCTGTGAACGTGACCGGATAGGTGTACGTTACCTGAACGCTCTGGTGGATCGTCTCCACTGGCAGCCTCTGCATGTCGTCAATCCTCTGGAAATCTTCTACGGCAACGGTCGGATCCTCGCCAGGGCCGTGAACGTCTGGGTAGGTCCCTGGCAAGAGACGCGTCCACCGCAGGGCTGGGTCTCAATCTCGTTGGCGATGCAATTCTCTTGCCGCTTGCACATGCTCTTTGCCGCCGGGACGTGTCGGAATCCCCACGCCTGCCATCACCTACCTGATATGACAGGTAGCGGACAATGATGTGAGGTCCGCCGTGCCGGACGGCCTAGCGCCAATCGTCGTACGCACCTTACCAAGAAACCTCGACATCTGTCTTGTATGAGCGATCGAACGCGAACCCAACATCGCTCGCTATCTCAAGACGAAACGACAATCCACAGGCCGCTCCCAGGAGAGCGAGCGCCCTCTTATCGATTGCGCGATTCGGAAAAAAGTGACTACCGGACCGTCAGTGCATCGCGGAAGGCGCGATGTTGATGTCCCTTCAAGTATATCTGCAACCGACAACCTGTGAACCTGCGCGAGCAGGCAGCAGAGGAAGCTGCGGCAACTTTGCCTGCACCTTTCATCGACATCCTTGACGCGCCATCCCACCTCACCCGACGATCGCCGCATTGTTTTGGAAACACTGTGTCCATCAGGCGCTGGTCACCTCACGGGCACCATGCGTCTCACAAGGAAGTAAACCCATGTCCCATTCTCCCGCCCGCGTCCGCGATCTCGGGATTGTGCCAGGCGTCATGCCGCCGGGCTCCAATAACAGCATCACCGATGTCGATGGCGTCACGGTCGGTCAAGTCACGCTCCGTGAAGGGGCGGACATCCGAACCGGCGTCACCGCAATCGTTCCCACGCAGCTCCGCGAGCGCAAGATGCTGCGCGCCGGCCTTTTCGTCGGCAACGGGTTCGGGAAACTGGTCGGAGCGACGCAGCTTGCCGAGCTCGGTGCGATCGAGACCCCGATTGTCCTCACCGGGACGCTCTCAGCATTCAAGGCAGCGGACGCGCTCGTGACCTGGATGCTGGTGCAGCCCGGTAATGAGGAAATGCGCACGGTCAATCCCATCGTCGGCGAGACGAACGATGGCTTTCTCTCCGACATTCGCGCACGCCCGATCGCGGAAAAGCATGTACTGGCAGCCCTGAATGATGCGCGTTCCGGTCCCGTCGCCGAGGGTGCAGTCGGTGCGGGAACCGGAACCAGTGCGCTTGGCTTCAAGGCAGGCATCGGCACGTCCTCTCGAGTCGTGTTGCAAACCGGCTCGCCTGAGCAAGTCACGATCGGCGTGCTCGTTCAATCGAACTTCTCGGGGACGTTGACGGTACTCGGCACTCCCATCGATGCCGAAGCGGCCCTGCGAGCGAGCGGGGCCACATCCTCCCCTCAAGACGACAAGGGCGGCAATTCATGCATGATCGTCATCGCGACGGACGCCCGGATCGGCGGCCGTCAGCTTGGACGCCTTGCAAAGCGGGCGGTCTTCGCCATGGCGCGCGTCGGGGCCGATTTCTCCCACGGCAGCGGCGATTATGCCATCGCCTTTACGACCAGCGGCGGTACGCCGATTCCTGATGCTGACCTCGATCCTCTCTTCGCCGCCGCCATGGAAGCAACCGAGGAAGCGTTGCTCAACTCGCTGTTCATGGCGACCACGACAGCGGGCTTCCGCGATCACATGCGGCACGCCGTTCCTCACGAATTCGTCCAGAACCAGCTCACCTCCCGGGGACGACGCCTGGCCTGAACCGGCAGTCTCCGCCGTGTTCCAGAGGGGAGGGGTCCGACATCGAGGCACCGGGATTGCGCCGACGACCCTCCTCCGATTGACATAGGAGATCATTTGTTCTACAATAAGAACAAATCAGAACACCCGTTCTTCTCTACGTCTCATCCGAGGAGTGACAAAATGGCACAGTCCGAAACTCCGTTCGATCCCAGCCGCTATCTCTCCAAGATCAAGGGCGCTGATTACCTCGAGGTGAAGTGGCGCCTGGTCTGGCTTCGCGACCAGTATCCCGATGCCGTGATCGACACCGAGCTGGTCTCGCACGTCGGCAACCAGGCGATCTTCCGGGCGCGGATCACGCTGCCGACTGGTGCCAGTGCCACCGGCTGGGGTAGCGACGACATCAACTCCTTCGCCAACTACATCGAGAAGGCGGAGACCAAGGCGATCGGCCGGGCACTGGCGGCGCTCGGCTTTGGCACCCAGTTCTGCACGGATTTCGATTACGGGAGCGACGAGGGCCAGGTCGTCGACGCACCGGTCGCTCGCAACCGCGGCAACACGCCGACCGCGCTCTTCAATGGGCGTGAGAATGGCCGCGATCCTGGTGTCACCCCGAAGCAACTCGGCATGATCCAGGCGCTTGGCCGGGAGCAGAAGCTGAGCACGCAGATGCTCGATGAGTTGTCGCAGGGTCTTGTTGGCACCAATATCGATCAACTGAGCCGACGAGGGGCATCGACGCTGATCGACGAGTTGCAGTCACGCCAGTCACGACGTGAGAGCAAGCAGGCGTCATAGCGCTCGCACCCGATCCCCAGGCATGTTGTCTATCCGAAATGCCTGGGGATGACTGATCGAAGGAGAGTTCGGATGAAGAGGCGATCGGCGGCACCGAGTGCATGGATGCCGCGGGACGAGCGCACGCTGGAGCTCAAGACGCTGGAGCAGCGCCTGACCGACGGGTACGTTCGGATCGAAGAGAGTGCCCGTCGGGGGGCCGATGTCATGGAATGGGAAGCGTTCTGGGTCGATCTGCTCCACCAGTACGAGCGTCTGGCCGATCAGCTCGAGGATGAGGGGACCGTGGAACTCGCGGCATAGGTCTCCGCTTCCCATCCGCTCGCAGGAATCACGAAGCGAGGAGCCAGCAATTTGCCAGCTCCTCGCCTCTCTGTGTGTCGTTTC
>JBARWF010000056.1:0-5031 GCA_049646645.1 Thermomicrobiales bacterium | reverse complement strand
GGACCGCGGAGCAATTCCGCGGTCCGTCTCGCTTGTGTCCTGCCCAATTCCGGCGACCGGAGATTCGGTTACTGCAAGAGCCACTCGAACTTCGGGCGATCTCCATCGTCCGCGTTCCGGCGCAGGATCAACCCGGCGAGCAGCGACACCAGCGAAAAGACATACCGTCCGAGGGCGACGCCCAGAATGAATCCGCCGATGGTTCCGAAGGCGACGCCGAAAGAGAATGTCGCCTGCCCGCTCCTTCTTGTCACTTCTCTCAGCCTCCTGTTGCCGCGGCGAGTGGGCGCCGCGAACGTTGCCGTCGTGATGAGCGATGCGGGGACAGCGGGCTCACGGGCTACTGGATCGACAGCACCACCGGCGCGTCGGACCAGCGCTCTTCCAGATCATAAAACGACCGCAGATCCGCATCGAAGATATGCACGATGACATCCGCAAAGTCCACCAGAATCCATCCGGATTCGGGATCGCCTTCAACACGACGCGGCCGAATGTCCTTCTCGGCAAGCTCCTCGCTCAGCGTGCGACTGATGGCGCGCAGCTGGCGCTCGTTCTCGCCCGAACAGACGACAAAGAAATCCGCTATCGGTGTCAGACCGTGAATATCGAAGACCTGCGTATCGGCAGCGGGCGTCTCTGCGATGATGTCCGCTATCGACACTGCCAGGTCCCGGCTCTGCGCTATGGGATCCGTGGAGGATGGGGGAACGCGTTCTATTGGTCAATCCTCTCTGACATGACAATGATCTCGACCACCGCCCATTCGTCGTTCGCGGCGGTCGGGTGGGCCCGGCAGGGATCGAACCTGCGACCATGGGGTTATGAGCCCCGTGCTCTGCCGCTGAGCTACAGGCCCGGACGAACCACTCCAAGTGTAATTGCAGCAGCGCAGTGGCACAACGTGGCTATCTCCAGCCCCATCACCGATCAGGAGATGCCGACGAACCGCAGGCCGGCGCGCCCGACATCCAGCCAGAACTGGAACCCAAGGACGCCGATCGAGACCACGGTCGCCGCGATGATGACCGCGTCGACGCTCTCGCGGCCCTCCCGCGCCCAGTAGACATCTTCGAGGTGGAGCCAGAGCGCAAACTCATCGAGGGTCAGGGCCGCACCGATGCCGAAGAGGACCGCCAGCGGCTCCCGCGCGTAGGATTCCGGCAGCGCCGTCCCGAGATAGCCGGAGATGAGGAGGAGAAAGATCCCCGGCACCAGGTGGTGCAGGTGCGTTCCGCCCGAGGTCGAGAGGTTGCGAAACAGCCGTCGCCACCGACCGGCGCGAATCGCGTGCGTGATGATCCGCACGCACGCGAAGGTCAGGAGGAACGAGATAAGCAGGAGAAACTGCGGCTGGCGGTGCATCTCCACGATGTGCCGTTGATACCCGTTCGCGATGTCATCCGCGAAGCGTCCCGGATCGAACACGGCGGCCCCTCCCTGGCGTGGGTGCTTTGACCTTCGAACGCACGCGCATGGTCTCCGCCGCGTCGGCATCCGGGACGAAGAGCGCGCAGACCGCACCGATCAGCGCCAATACCGCCGCCGCCACGAACGCCGCGCGATAGCCGGCAATGCTGCCGCTTCCCTCGGAGCCCGTCCCCACGATGGTGAGGACGCTGCTCACGATCGCGACGCCCAGGGCGCCTCCGAGTTGCCGCTGCACCGTCGACAGCGTCGATGCGCGCCCGGTCTGCGCCGACGTGATCGTGGCGAGGCTGGCGGCCTGATTCGGCAGGAAGACGTAGGCGACGCCGAAGCCCAGCATGAACATCGCGAATCGGACGAGCCAGAGGGAGCTGTCGAGATCGAGGAAGGCCATGAAGACGACCACGACCGTGACTCCGGCCAATCCGGACGCCATCAACCGGCGGGGGCCGACGGTCGGGTAGAGCCTCGCCACCAGCTGCGTCGAGACGACGACACCGATCGCCTCCGGCATGGTGGTCAGGCCCGCCTGCAGCGGCGAGACACCACGTGCCTCCTGCAGAAAGAGGGGAACGAGGAAGAGCGTGCCGATGAACCCGGCCGACGTGAAGAACGAGACGAGCAGCGTGGATCGGAAGAGCCGGTTCGCCAGCAGGTGGAGGTTGACCATCGGGCTGGGGATGCGCAGTTCGACCATCACGAACAGCACCAGCAGCACGGCACCTATGAGGCCGAACGAGAGCACCTGCGGCGACGTCCAGCCCTTCGACGGTCCCTCACTCATCGCGTACATGAAGAGCCCGAATCCCGCGCCGGCGAGGAGAAAGCCGGCCACGTCGAACCGCCCGGCGGCTTCCTCCCGGTGCTCTTCCAGGAACAGGAACCCGAAGACCAGCGCCGCCAGCCCGACCGGAACATTGACATAAAAGATCCAGCGCCAGGTCGCATGCTCGATCAGCGCGCCGCCGAGGATCGGGCCCAACGCCGGCCCCAGGATCGTCGCGAACATCAGGATGCGGGAGACGCCCACCCGCTCCTGGGGCGGGAAGGTCCGGTAGAGCATCGCCATCCCGACCGGGGTCAGCAGCCCGCCGCCCGCTCCCTGCAGGATGCGGAAGAGCACGAGCTGGTCGAGACTCTGCGCCAGTCCGCAGAGGGCGGACGCTCCGGTGAAGATGAACAGCGCGGTCAGGAACGTCCGCTTCGTGCCCCAGCGGTCGCCGATCCAGCCGGAGGTCGGTATGAAGACGGCCAGGCTCACGAGGTAGGCGATGACCACCGTCTCGATCGAATCCGCGGGCACGCCGAATTCGCGCGCGAGGGTGGCGAGGGCGACATTGACGATCGTCGAATCGAGCGAGTTCAGCAGCATCCCGCTGATGTAGACGATCGCGACGACGATCTTCTGGTTTGGACTGAAGCGGCGCAACCGGGTTCCTTACTCACGAATATAGATGGCAACGACCAAAACCGATCGGTGCCATGTCATCATACGACGACATCGCGCAATCGCCATGCGGATCCGCGGGATGACGATTCCTTCCAAGGTCTCGTGGACGGGAAGGGCTCAGCGGCCGACGCTGAAGCCGCTGGCGGCGACAGCCTGCCGGAAGCGCTCGGGATCGAGCTCCAGACCGAACCCCGGTGCATCCGGCACCTCCAGATGCCCCTCCTTGATGCGATAGGCAGACGTGTCGAACCCGGGCGTCGCGATCTGGTCCCACTCCACGAACTCGAAGCCATCCACGGCGGCGGCGAGGTGGGCGCAGGCAAACGGGCCGAAGATGCTGCCGTAGACGTGCGGGGCCGTGCGCGCTCCCCAGCCGCCGAGCTGCTCGCCGGTGCGCACCCAGCCCGAGAGACCGCGATCGATGATGTCGTACTGGACGACGTCGATCACGCCGCTGTGGGCCCAGTCCAGGAGGCGGGGCGAGGCCAGCCCCTCGCCGTCGGCGATCAGGGTCGAGAGCCCCTCGGCTTCAAGCCACGACTGGAGGTCGGCGTAGAGGACGTCGTCCTCGTGGAAGGCCTCCTCCATCCAGTAGAGATCGCAGTCCCGCGTCTCGTCGAGGACGCGCTTGGTGAGGTTGAGGTTGTAGCCGTTGTTGGCGTCGACCATCACTGTGGCGTCGGGACCGACCTCCTCGCGAATCGCCCGGATGACGGCGATATCGCGAACGGTGCCGATCTCCAGCGACATGTGGCGGGCACCGCGACCAATCTTGATCTTGAAGGCGCGGTGCCCGCGGGCGACGCCGCTCGCCGCCTCGTCGGCCATCAGCGCCGCGGCCCCGGCATCGTCCCCGATGTGCAGGTCATCGATGTAGAGCGAGGTGTCGTAGCAGCGGGGACGGAGGGGACCGTTGAGCGGGCGATTGGCGCGGGCGGCGAGCAGCGCGTAGACGGGCTTGCCGGCAGCGCGTCCGATGAGATCCCAGAGGGGAAACTCCAGCGGGAGCCAGCGGTGACTGATCAGGTCGTCGTCACCGAGGGCATCCCCGAGCAACCGGCCGACGAGTTCCTGGAGCTGGTCGCGGGAAGCGCGGCTTTGCCCGAACCCGGTCTGGCCGTCGCTGGTAGTGACCTGGGCGAAGGTCGTGCGGACGTCGATGCCGTGGTCGTCGAGACGGGCGTTGGAACCGGCGGACCGGGGTCGCTGCCCGGTGAGCGTGGCGACGTCGACCCGCCGGATGGTGGCGGTAGCGAGGGAGTTGGGAAGGGGCATGGTGGGGAGCCTTTCCTGAACGGTGGATCGGGTATCACGATCGCCGGCAACGGGGCATCACGGCGCTGATGACAGGGTGGTGCCATGACGGTATGATGCACCCGATCGACCTTTGCTGATGTGACACGTGAGGACACAATTTCGCATGACAGCACGCAGCGTACTACGACTTGGCGTTATTGGGACCGGTCTGGCGGTGGAGAAGCTGCACTGGCCGGCGCTGAAGCGGCTCTCGGACCGGTTCAAGGTGACGGCGTTCGCCAACCACAGCCGGCCGAAGGCGGAGCACTTCGCCAGCTACAGCGGGACGCCGCGGGAGGCGTTCTCGGAGGATTATCACGACCTGCTGAAGCGGGATGATGTGGACGCGGTCCTGATCTCGCTGCCGATCCCGCTGCTGCTGCCGGTGACGGCGGAGGCGCTGGCGGCGGGGAAGCATGTGATCTGCGAGAAGCCGGCGGGTGCCAACGAGCAGGAGGCGCGGGCCTTCGTCAAGCTGGTGGCGGACTACCCGGACCTGACGGTGCTCATCGCGGAGAACTGGTTCTACCGCGACGACCTGCGGTTCGCGCGGTCGCTGCTGGACGACGGCGCGATCGGGGAGCTGCACCTGGTGTCGTGGAGGTCCGTGAGCCAGCTCATCCCGCGAGAGGGGCAGTTCTCGAGCACGCCGTGGCGGCATCAGGCTGAGTACGACGGGGGGCCGCACCTGGACGCGGGGGTGCACCACACGGCGCAGCTGCGGCTGCTGTGCGGTGACGTGAGCCGGCTTCACGGAGAGGTCCAGGACGCGAACTCCACACATGAGGGGCCATCCGACCTCACGCTCAACTTCCGGCTGGTAAGCGGCGCGATCGGGGACTACACGGCCTCCTGGC
>JBARWF010000055.1:0-9331 GCA_049646645.1 Thermomicrobiales bacterium | reverse complement strand
GCGCTGGTGCGCGCCGAGCCGAAGACGGTGACGGCAGGACCAATATCCGCAAGGGTATCGAAGCCCTCGACGAACTCGCCCAGGATGCGAAGCACGCGCCACTGGTCAGTGTGCGTGAAGGAGGCCGCGCGCTCGCGATCCTCGTCGGTCCAGGAGAGCAGGCGGCGATCCTCCGTCTCGCGCTGAATCGGTATGCGCGCGCCCTTGGGCAGTTGCGTCGCGCCGGAGATCTCTTCGCGGTGGTTCTCGGGTGGTGGTGGCATGCGTGGTCTGCTCCTGTGGTCGGACGTTCCTCTTCGAGAGCATACCGTGCGCGGCTCCCCGTGTGCGGGATGGGACGCCATCGGCTTGCCGACGACCTGGAGGGTACAATCTGTGGCGGCCCATTGCGGCCTCTTCATGAGTACGGACCGATGGGTGGCAAGAAGGGTGTGCGGCGTGCGGATGCGAGCGAACAATCGGCGAACGAACCAGCGCCCGGCCGGCGCAGTGGTGAGATCGCTCCTGATCGCGACGACGGTCCTGCTGCTGGTCGGATGCGGCTCCGGCCAGGCGCCCGAGCCGACGCCGACATCGCCGCCGGCGGTCCTCGCGACTCCGTCGCCCGCTGTCGTCAGCACACCCGCGACCCCGGTGGCACTGGCCGATGTCGTCTTCGCGACCGGCATCGATGCAACGACTGGCGGCCCCGCCCAGCAGTTGCGGGAGATTCCGGAGACCACAAAGACGATCTATGCATTCGTGCAATCGGGTCCACTGCCCGCCGGAACCATCGTCGCGGCAGAGTGGACGATCGATGGCACGCCGATCCCTGGCATTTCCCAGTCGGTTCAGGTGAACCACGCGCGCGAGGCGGGTTGGATCGAGTTTCATCTCGACTGGACAGCCGAGGGGACCTGGCCCCGCGGAGCGCTCGGCATCACGATCAGCATCGACGGGAAGCCATCCTCTTCCGGCAGCGTGCAGATCGTTCAGGCATAACCCAAATCGCAGGACAGCCGCTGGTGGCGCGGGTATGATGCGGGGAGAACATCCCGCTCATCAGGAGCCTGTGCGCTGCGGCAACTCATCGCTGCCAGCGACACGCAGTTTCAAGACATCCGCATGCATTGGTGGAGGGGAAGCCGTGTTACCTGTGTATCGACCTCAGCGCAACTGGGGAGCGCGCGTTCACGATATGCACCTGAAGGGGCTCTACACCATCGTGATGGAGAACGAGCTTCTCCGCATCTCGATCCTTGCCGGCAAGGGCACCGATATCGTCGAGATCAACTATAAGCCCCAGGATCTCGATTTCACCTGGCTGACGCCGGGAGGCGTGCGCAATCCGACCTCATACCTGATGTCATCGCCGGATGCCCTCGCCCCCTTTCTCGATCACTACCCGGGGGGCTGGCAGGAGATCTTCCCCAATGGCGGTGTGCCATCACGGGGTAATGGCGCGAGCTACGGCCAGCACGCCGAGGTCTTCGCGCTGCCGTGGGATGTCGAGCTGGTCGAGGACGATCCATCGGCGGTGGCCGTGCGCTTCACCGTGCGGGCGCAGAAGACAGCCGCCCGGATCGAGAAGACCATCCGACTGGTCTCCGGCGAGGCATCGTTCCGGATCAGCGAGCGCCTGGTCAACGAGAGCGAAGCCCCCATTCACGCGATGTGGGGGCACCACATCACCTACGGCGCGCCCTTCATGAAGCCGGGGTGCCGGCTCACCGTGCCGGACGGGCTGGAACTGCTCGTGCACCCGATGGCGGGCGAGCGGCGGATCGATCCGGGGGTGGCCCCGGCGTGGCCGGTGATGACCGGTGCCGATGGTCAGCCAGTCGATCTGAGCGTGATTCCCGAGCGCAACACCGCGAGCGAGATGCTCTATCTCACCGGGTTCGCCGGGGACGAGGCCTGGTACCTGATCGAGGACGATGAACGAGGCGTCGGCGCCCGCGTGAGCTGGGACGCGAAGCAGATGCCCTACCTCTGGTACTGGCAGGAGTTCGGCGCGGGCAAGGAGTACCCGTGGTATGGCCGGGCCTATGTGATCGGTCTGGAGCCGTTCACCAGCCTGCCAACGAATGGACTGCCGGAGGCGATCGAGAATCACACCGCGATGACGCTGGCGGGCGGTGAGACGCGTGAATTCTGGCTGGAGTATGAGGTGACCGACCAGGCGAGGAGCCAACGATCATGACCGATCGAGCGATAGCACCAGCGCGGGATATGGAAGGCAAGATCGCGATCGTCGCGGGTGGCTCGCTCGGGATCGGGCGCGCCGCATCCCTGCGCCTGGCTGCCGCTGGAGCGAAGGTGGTGGTCGGGGCGCGCCGGGAGGCGGCGGTGAACGAGGTCGTCGCTGCGATCCGCGAGCGCGGTGGTCAGGCAATCGGGAGCATTGGCGACGTCTCGTACGCCGAGGGCGCGGCTCAGTTGGTCAAGACCGCCGTTCGCGAGTTCGGCGGGGCTGACATCCTCGTCAACAGCCAGGGCATCCAGCGCTACGGCACGGTTGAGGAGACGACCGAGGAGCTCTGGGATGAGGTGCTGCGCGTCAACCTGAAATCGATGTTCCTGACCGCGAAATACGCGATTCCCGAAATGCGGAAGCGCGGTGGTGGCGCGATCGTCAACGTCTCCTCGGTGCAGGGGCTGGCGACGCAGACCCAGGTCGCGGCCTACAGCACGACCAAGTCCGCGATCATCGGCCTGACGCGGACCATCGCGGTGGACTACGCTTCCGAGCACATTCGCGCCAACGTGGTACTGCCGGCCTCGATCGACACGCCGATGCTGCGCTATGCCGCCGACCTGTTCCGGGGCGAGCAGACGGACGATGCCGTGATCGACGATTGGGGAAAGATGCACCCGTTGGGGCGGGTCGGGAAGCCGGAGGAGGTCGCGGAGCTGATCGCGTTCCTGGCGAGCGACCGGGCCGCCTTCATCACGGGGGCGGAGTACAAGGTCGACGGCGGGATGATGGCGGCGCTCGGCGTTACCCTCCCCGAGTGATCGTGCGTGCGGCACTGCGAGTATGAGTGGCTTGACCGAACGACCCGGCAGCCCACTCAGCCTCGCTTCCTCTCTTGGGGGGCCAGCTAATTCTGCATGCTGTAGGGGGCGACTTGGTTGTGCGCCGACGGAACCCCGGCATTCGGGGCGCGCACAATCTGCGTCGCCCCGCTGGGCGCCGTGCTCGATCGTCAGGCGACGACATTGCGCATTCCCCTGGAGGACGTTACGTCGCAGTCGTCTTGGATACGTTTTCTTGGCCGCCGCAAGTCCTCCCCTACAAAAGAAGCTATTCGTAGGAGGAGGACTTGGATGCAGACAACGAGGAGGCCAGATCCCGTGGCGTTCCACTCCTCACCGCACCTGCTCCCACACACAGATTCACCGTGTGGATCGGCCCGGTGTGATGCTACACCGTGATGCGGACGGACTGAACCACTCCGGGTGCGACGGTGACGGTGATTGCACCGTCCTGAACGGCAAGCGCGTCACCATTGCGCTCGTCCGGTGAGGTCAGGTGGGCGGAGGAGATGCCGAACGCGGGAAGCCTCACCTGCGCGGAAGCTGCCTCGGCGCCCAGGTTCTGCAGCCGCAGAATGATGCCTTCGCCGTCCTCGGCGGTCTTGACATGCAGCAGCTCCAGCGCGCCGTCGATCTCGACGAACTGTCCGTGCTTCGACTCCGTCGCGGTCACATCGCGCAGGGCGATCGGCGGGGTTGATTGCTCCAGCCCGAAGCGATTGGCCGCTCGGTCGTCACACGCTCCGGCGTGCGTCGTGAGGCGGTAGCGAAGCGGAATCTCGCCCTCCTGGCTCGCGTGGAAGTTGACCATCCAGTGGTTCTGAAGCGCCCACGACATGAGCGTGGGGCCTTCCGGCTGATGCGTTTTGGCATCGAGGCCGGTCGTGATCCCGCCGAGGTGCACGAGCGGGGCATCGAGCGGCGCGACCGTGACGCCTCGTTTGCCGTCGCTGACATCGACCCAGTGCCCGACCGGATACCAGTCGCGCACGGTGCCGGGCAACTGGTCGGCGTCCGGCGTGAGCGGCACGCCATTGATATCCGCCCGGAACTGCGGAGTTCCCAGCGCAAACGGGAAGGCGATGAAGACGGCCTCGACGTCGGTGATCGGCTGCTTGTCGAGCAGCCAGTCGATCTGCAGCGCGCGGCTGTCGGTTTCCAGCCGATAGACGCAGCGGGCGCCATGGATGCCCGTCGCCTCGATGTCGACCGCGATCGAGACCTCGCCATCGCCGATCACCGGGTCATTGACCGTGACCTTGGTGGCGGCCTCGCGGACGAACGGAGGGTTGATCACCCATTCGCCGAAGTCCTCGGCGGAGAAATCGCCGCGATGGAGGCCGTTCCGCTGCTGCGGGTCATCCAGCCATTCGTAGACGTACTGACCGATCCGGTAGCCGCGATACGTGCCGGCGTAGTCGTGGCCGTCGGCGAGGTCGGTCCACTCAAGCAGGCCACCGGTCTCCGGATCGATGCGGATGCGATAGTGCGCGTTGGCGATGGTTCCGGTCTCCGCGTCGGCCGTCAGGTCGCTCGCGTCGAGCGCAGCCCGGGCGGGCAGGAAGGCGAACCCGGAGCCGGGAACGACGCCGCGTACCTTGCGCAAAGGCATCTCCGGCCGATCGCCTCCCCAGGGCACGTTGCGCGGGAAGAAGCAGTCCAGGACACCGACCGGGGCCGCGCCGCCGCGCAACTCCGGTTCCTCGACCTGCACGAGGCGGTCCCACGGTAGCGTGTTGATCACAAGCACGTCATCGGCCAGATCGGGCGAATACGCCTCCTCGCGCTTGAGGTCTCCGAGATTGAACCGTCCCTCAGGGCCCGGTTGCCCGATTGTGGAGGCGAGGTGCGTGGCGCCGCGGGCGACCATGTCATTGGCCTCGCTGGAGGCGGTGTAGGCAAAACCGGATTTCCGGTTCCACTGGCCGCGTGTCCAGAGGCTGTGCGGCGCGTCGATGCTGCCGAATGACCCCCACGTGTGCTCGTCGTAGAGCGTGGAGGTTTCGAGCAGGGCGTCGGCGCGGGCGGTCGACCAGAGGTCCTTGCCACCGGCATGCGACCACGCGCCGAGCAGCTCCGCTTCCTGGATCAGTTGATGGGTGGCGCGGTTGACGCCGGTCTCGTAGGCGCTGGAGGCGACGCCATCCGACCACCAGTCAAGCCAGTCGCCGCGCCAGGTCGGGATCTTGTCTCCCCATTCGTTCCGGAGCAGGTCGCCAAACGCGGTCGGGGTGCTGAACTCGATGCGCGGTGAGCGGCCCTCCGCATTCCACTTCTGGACGAAATCCGGCATCCGGGTATCGGGCGGCCCGTTATCGACCCGGATCGGGTGGGTCGACTGGCAGTACATGAAATCGAACGGGTAGGCGGGATCGTTCTCCAGCTTTTCGATCTGGGCATTCAGGTCGCGCTCGACAAAGCGCCAGTCGCCGAGCTTGGCGATGCTGCGGCCGAAGAGATAGTGGAAGCCGTTCCAGGTAAGCAGCTTCGTGCCGGCGGGACCTTCCCACCAGAAGGCGCCGGGCATCGGCTTCGGCACACCTCCCCGGATCGGGTTGACGGACATCGTCAGGAAATCGATACCCACGGCCGGAAGCAGGTCGGCGAAGAGCCAGCTGATGCCATTGACGTCGCTCTGCATCGCCGAGCGGACCTCGACACCGTACGTATCGCGCAGTCTCCGGACGGGGTAGAGGCTGCGGATCATCTGCTCGATGGTCAGCAGCGGCGTGAGGTTGTACTGCATGCCGCCGACATCGATCGCGCCGTTCCGCTGGGCAGCGCGGAAGCGATCTCGGTCGGCGTCCGACGCCTGCTTGAGGAAGCGCTCGGTCATGCCGGTGACTTCACATGTCCAGCGATAACGTGCCGCCTCCGGAAGGTGCGCGGTGGCATCGATCAGATCGAGCGCCTGGCCGATGAACTCGACGTGCTGCCGGTAACAGAGATCCTGATGATCGGTGAAGCCGATATCGGTATGGCTGTGGTTGACGACGTAGATCGTATCGATTCTGGGCATTCGGCGTTGTTCCTTTCAGTGATGCGTGTCACTCGCGTACGGGGGTCGACACGCGGATTCGCTTCGACTTCGTTCCGTACGAATCCAGCGGTTCCGATAGACGCTCTATCCCGTGACGGCGAGGCCGCGCACGAAGAGCTTCTGCACCGAGAAGAAGAGGACGAAGGTCGGGATCGAGACGATGATGGCGGCAGCCAGCACCACCGGCACGCTGGCGGAGGCGTATTGCCCCTGCAACCCGGCGAGGGCCGTCATGATCGGCCGGACGGACGGGCTCTTGGAGAGCGTGAGCCCGAACAGCAGGTCGTTCCAGATCCAGGTGAACTGGAGGATGAAGACGGTCGCGAAGGCGTTGACCGAGAGCGGCACGAAGAGCTGGGCGTAGACCCGGAACGGTCCGGCACCATCGAGCCGCGCGGCCTCGGAGACATCCACCGGGATTGACGTGAAATGGTTGCGGATCACGAAGACGGCGAACGGAATCGCGATCGCGGTGTAGAGCAGCAGCAAGCCGGCATGGGTGTCGTAGAGATTCGTCTTGACATACATCGTGTAGAGCGGCGAGAGATACATCTGGAACGGAAAGATCGTGCCAGCGTAGAGCAGCATGAACCAGGCAAATCCGTACTTCACCCGCAGGTTGACCAACGCAAACGCGGCCAGCGACGCGAGGAAGACGGCCAGCACCCCACCGGCGACGGCGTAGAAGAGGGTACTGGCGATGGTGGAGCCAAGCTTCGCGGCATTCCAGGCGGCGGTGATGTTGTCCCAGAGCGCGAAGCTGCCGGGAGCAGCGTAGACGGCCTTCTTGCGGAACTCCTCGGGCGAAGCGACCGTGTTGATCAGCACCAGGTAGAGCGGCAGAATCCAGAGCGCCCCCAGGATCAGGAGCGAGATATGACGGGCAAGCCGGGTAAGCCTCATGTCGATTTCACCGTCCTGCTGAGATAGATCCACGAGACGGCGAGCACGATGACACTGAGGAAGACGGCGATCGCCGATCCGTAGCCGAACCGGAAGAGCAGGAAGGTCTCACGGTACATCGTGACGGCCAGCGTCTCCGACGAGCGGTAGGGGCCGCCTTGCGTCATGACCCAGATGATGTCGAAGGTCTTGAGGCTGTTCACCAGCGAGATGCCGACCACCACGATTGTCATCGGACGCAGCAAGGGAAACGTGATGTCGCGGAAGAGTCGGAAGCCATCAGCGCCGTCGAGCTTCGCCGCCTCGACCGGATCCCGTGGGATCACCTGTAGGCCGACCAGAAAGAGCAGCACGCTCACGCCGACCGATTGCCAGGTCGAGGCGACGATCATGCTCCAGGTGTTCAATGGCGTATCGAGCAACCAGCGGTGCTCCAGACCGGAGAGGCCAACCGCGCCGAGCACGCCATTCAGGGCGCCACGGCTCCGAAGCATGAACTCCCACATCACGCCGATCGCCGTCCCGGAGAGGGCGTAGGGGATCAGGAATGGCAGGCGGTAGAAGGCGCCGGCCGGTAAGTCGAAGCTGATCACCGCGATGATGAGGCCGATGCCGACGGGCAGGAGGAGCGTGCCGATCACCCAGTACAGGGTGTTGAGCAGCGAATCCTTCAGGATGGAGTCGTTGAACAGGGCCGTGTAGTTGTCGAGCCCGACGAACGCCCCGGTGCTTGACCCGTTGGAGTCGGTGAAGCTCAGCAGGACCGTGCGGACGAAGGGCCACAACAACAGGACGGCGACCAGTACCGCGGCGGGAAGCAGAAAGAGGAGCGGGACGCCGCCGGCGCGCAGGGCGGAGAAGCGCCCATGCGGTGCGACGGTCGCATCGCGCATCGTCGTGCTTGAATCGATGATCGGGCGCTCCGATCGTTGCATCGTGTATCCGTTTCCTTGCGAGCGGCGTTCATCGACTTCCGGGTGCCGGAAGGCGGACCGGCGGTTCCGGGAACCAGCGCCGGGCGGCGATGACGACCGCGATTGCGATCATCTTTGCGCGTGCGCATGAAGTGGGAGGACACAAGGCCCTCCCACGTAGGTGATTGCTTTCGTGACGATCGGCGGGGTCATCCAGCCTTGCGCTTGGACCAGACCCCGTCGGCGATCTTCTGGATCGCCTCCAGCACGCTCTGCGCCTCATCCGGCTTCAACATGAAGCGGGCCAGCTCATCGACAGCGTTCTCGACGATCTCCGGGGGCGATGCCTCCCAGTAGCGCTGGAGCTGCACGTACTTGCCGTCGGTGACCGTCTTCAGCAAGGTGTTGAGGGCCTCGTTCTCGGTCTTCACCTTGGGGTTGGCCGGTGTATCGCCGAGCAGGCCGCTCCAGGTCGTCTGCGCGGGCTCCTGATCCCACCACACCGCGACCTTCTGGGCGGCCTCCGTGTTCTTGCCCTTGGCCGGAAGGCAGATCGCGCCGGATTCGACGATGATCGAGTTCTGCTTCACGGACGCGTCCATGTTCGGAAGGATGAAGATGTCGTAGTCAGTGCCGACAGTCATCCCGGCGTCGATGAACTGCTGCTGGAACCAGGTGCCGACCGGCGCCATGGCGATCTCGCCGTTGGCGAACATCGCCGTCATGTTCTGGTCCATCGGCAGGTCGAGATCGGTGAAGTACTCCTTGTCGATGAAGTCCTTCCAGGCCGCGAGCGCCTTGACCGCCGGTTCGTCGGTGTACTTCGCCTTGCCGTTGCAGACATCGACATAGAATTGCGGATCGCTCTTGATGAGGAACTCCTCGAACCAGATGAACGCTGGCCAACGGCCATCGATCGTCGCGAAGAACGGGGTGACCCCGGCATCCTTGATCTTGGCGGCAGCGGCCGTGAACTCGTCCCAGGTAGTGGGTGGTTTGAGCTCGTTATCGTCGAAGACATGCTTGTTGTAGTACATCACCCAGTAGGACGCGCCCTGGGGAATGCCGTACTGCTTGCCATCGAAGGTGAAGCCCGCCGCCAGGGATTCGGGCAAGTCGCCCGCCTCGATCGCGGCCTTCCAGATATCGGTGGTTTCGAGCAGTTGACCAGACTTGTACATGTCCTCCATCCGGTAGCCGGACCACCAGGTGAAGAGATCGGGGCCGGAACCGGTCGGCAGGGAGGAGTTGATGACCTGCTGGTAGGACGTGGTGTCGGAATAGGGCGTCGCTTCCCATCCGACATCGATCTCCTTCGTCGCCTGATCGGACATCTTGACGAAGAAATCCTGCCAGGGCGCCTTGTCGTGGAAGAACTGGAGCTTGGTCGACTGCGCGGAGAACGTGTGGGTGGCGGGCGAAGCGCCGGGCGCGGCCATCGCGCTCTGCAGCCCAC
>JBARWF010000054.1:0-16629 GCA_049646645.1 Thermomicrobiales bacterium | reverse complement strand
GGCTCCCACCAGGTGACTACCCGTTCGCGGAAATCAGTCCACCGCACCGACGGCGATCTGCTCACCCGATTCCGCGGAGAATTTGGCCGCCAGTGCCACGTCGAGCGCGATGTAGGCGTCTTCCGGTCTGCCCCGGTCGGGGCGGGTGCCGGTGCGGACGCACCCGATGAACTCGGCGATCTCGTTCTCGTAGGCATCGGTCTGCTCGACCTCGACGACCTCCGGATCGCCCTCATTGCGGTAGACGGTGAGCCGGTTGTGGCCGACTCCCATCTCCACCGAGCGGCCACCGGCCTGGAAGTGGTATTCGATGGCGCCGCGCTCGCAGAGGATCTCGAAGCGGGACGAGAAGGGATACGAATCCGGCATCACCATGCCGCCGTCGGTCACGCCGGACGCCTCGTCATAGCCGATGAGCACCTGGCTCTGATCGAGCCCGTTCGAGCGCGGATTACGGATACCGCGCGCGACGACGGTGCGCGGCTGGCCGAAGATCCAGTTCAGCATGTCGTAATCGTGAATCATCTGATCGACGATCGCGCCGCCGGTCTTGTCGGATTGCGCGAAGAGGGCCGACCATGCCGGGTAGGCTTGCCGCCGGCTCGCGAACCCGGAGATCGGGCGCCCCAGCTCGCCTCTGGCGACGATGCGTTGCAGGGCCATGTACTCCGGCCAGAAGCGGAGCACATGCGCGATCATGACGATCCGGTCCGACTCCGCGGCGGCCTCGACGATTGCCCGTCCGTCTTCCCGGGTCAGTGCCAGCGGCTTTTCCAGCAGGACGTGCTTGTCTGCCTGCAGCGCGAGATCCAAGAAGCGGCGATGCTCGGGTGTCGGCAGGCAGATATCGATGGCGTCGATCGATTCGTCGCGCATGATGGAGTCGATATCGGCGGTCCACCGGCTGCCGACCTCGGCGGCCAGGGGTTCGGACCGGGTGCCGGATTCCGCGTAGATCGCCGCCACCTCGACACCGGGAACCGTCTTGTACGCCCGGGCATGCGTGCTGCCCATGAATCCCGCCCCGAGCACCGCTACCCGCACATCTGCCATTGGTGTGAACATCCTTTCCCTTGGTTCCGGCCGGGAACCATCGCAATTCATCATGCGGCCCATTGCTCTATTGAGCAGCTCGTCTCCATTGAGCCGTCATTCTAGGTGGGCCGTCTACACTGAACCGTTCCATTCACGTCATTCTGGGTGGGCCTTCTACGCTGAACCGTTCCATTCACGTCATTCTGAGCGAAGCGAAGAATCCCCGTGCGAAGCACAACCACAACCACTCGGTGGCGAAGCCGTCGCTCTCGCTTCGCTGCGCGCGGGGATCCTTTCGCTCCGCTGCACTCCGTTCAGGATGACATAGTGTGGGGCTATTCGACGCAGACGGGCCGCCCACCATGACAAGCGTGCTTACGCCAGCTCCTGCTTCGGGACGAATCGTCGCAGGAAGGTGTAGGAGTTCGTCAGCGCCTGCTGCACGGCATCGAGACTCGGCCACGGCTCGCCCTGGAATTCGAGCTCGACGGAGCACGGCCCGGCAAAGCCGACGTCGTCCAGCGCCGCGAAGATCGGTGCGAAATCGACCTCGCCCGTGCCGATCTCAGGGAAGTTCCAGACTCCGGTGCCCCCGATCTGATCCTTGATGTGGAGATGCGTCGTCAGCGGTGCGGCGGCGGGAATGTCCTGTTCCGGGCGCACATTGCCGTAGAAGATCACGTTGGCGGTGTCGTAGTTGATGCCGACGTTGGGACGATCGATCTCCCGCACGAGCTGGGCGGAGAGCGCCCCGGTCGCGGAGACGCCGCCGTGCGTCTCCAGGCAGATCTGGAGCCCGAGCTCGGCGGCCTCGTCGGCCAGCGGACGGATCAGGCGCAGGAACTCGGCGCGCTGCTCGTCGAGCGTGCCCGCGGAGGAGGCGTCGTGGCCGCCGGTGCTGGTCGTGACGTAGCGGATGCCGAGCTTGTGGGCGATCCGCAGGACCTTGCGAAACTCGTCGGCGCCGTCGGCACTGGCCAGGTCGGAATGCCCGCTCAGGCTGATGGCTGTCAGTCCGTGGGAATCAAGCAGCTCCTGGATACGCGCGAGCTCGGCATCGTCAGCGTCGCGCGGGACATGCTCGGTCCAGCCCGTGACGGAGACGAACTCGACGCTGGTGAAGCCGGCGGCGGCGATGCCCGCAAGCGCCTCTTCCAGCGAATAGGTGTGATACGAATTGGTTGAAACCGCCAGGCGATCAGCCATTGCATCCTGCTCCCTGCGAACGATGTGCGGTCTCGCTCGCGCTCGATCCAAACGTCGACGATGCCTCTTTATACCATCGCCCTGGCAGCTGATGGCGGGTCGCTGTGAAGCGCTCGCGGTGACGGAGCCGCCGTGGGCGCCGATGCCTGGATGGAACAGCACACAAGGATCTTCAGGGAATCTTCAGGAAGTCGTCAGGAGAAATTCATCTATGCTGCCTATAGTTACAGCATGAAGATCGGACGAGGAACTGGCCCACACAGACCTCTCCACCAATGATCTTCCTCTCCTCCCCATACCACAGGTAAGCGGCGGGCTCGTTCACACGAGCACCGCCGCTTGCGCGTTTGTCCGATTCAGGAGTCGCGGCCTAGACGACCGGGTTCGTGATCGTGCCGAGTCGCTCGATCTCGCCGACCACCGTGTCGCCCGGTTGCAGGTAGGTTCGCGTTGTCTCGCCGACACCGCCGGGCGTGCCCATGCAGATCATGTCGCCCGGCTCCAGCGTCAGGAAGCGCGAGATCCACGCGATCGCCTCGGGCACGTTGAAGATCATCTCGCCCGCGGACGAATGCTGCCGCAACTCGCCATTCACGCGCAGCGCCATCTCCAGGTGCGTCGGGTCGGGGATCTCGTCGCTCGTCACCAGGTATGGCCCGACGACGGCGAACGAATCGCACCACTTGCCGACCAGCCAGTCGAAGAAATCATCCATCGGCCGGGTCTTGCGGTGCTCATTGCCCTTCAGGTGCCGCGCCGAGATGTCGTTGAAGACGGTGTAACCGGCGATGTACTGACCGGCGTCTTCCAGCGGGATCTCACGACCGCGCTTGCCGATCACAGCGGCGATCTCGATCTCGTAGTCCACCGTATCGGATACTGCCGGCACGCGAATCGGCTCGTTCGTGCCGATGATGGACGTGCCCGGCTTGATGAAGAAGCGGGGGGTGACCTCCGCCTTGTTGACTCCCTTGCCGCCGCCCTCCGTCAGGTGGGATTGGTAGTTCCCCGCCAGGCAGAGGAGCTTGCCGGGCCGGGGCAGGACGGGGCCGAGCTCGGCATCTCTGAGCGGCTCGATGCCGGACGACGCGACCCCACCGAGAAGCTCGCTGGCCGACTCTTCAAGTGCCAGAAGGTCGAGCACGGTGGCGGGAGCGCTCATGCCGAGCTCCGCGCCTGCGTTCGCGATGTCGACCACACCGCCATCAACGGCCAGGCCCGCGCGATACGATCCGCCGTCCGTCCGATAACTCACGATTCGCATATGTTTCCCTATCCCTGAACGGGACACAGTGGTCCCAATTTCTTCCGGTTACAGTCCGAACGCGGCCCAGTCGACCTGGTGAACCGCACCGGTGCGGGCGGATTCGTAGGCCGCCTCAATGACCGCGAGCACCGCAATTGCTTCCTCGATCGTGTACATGGGCGCCTCCAGCCCCGCGATTGCATCGAGGAAATTCTGCATGGCGAGATAGGCGGCGTGTCCGTAGCCGCCGGTTTGGGGCGTGGCGAAGCGGTCCTGTCGCCACGGCGAGTCTGCCCGGCGCTGGTCGGTGCTGTAGGAGCGAGCGATATCGGTCGCACTGTTCCAGCGGATCCAGCCTTGTTGGCCGTAAAGTGCGGGTTCCGGCGCATCGTCGCCGAAGGGCGAGGGCTCGCCGGTCGGCAGCAGGTAGCCGTAGTTGAGCGATGCCAGCCAACCATCGGGGAAGTGCAGGTTCACGGCGGCCACGTCCTCTACGCCGATCTCCGCGCGACCGGCGGTCGCCGTCAGCGCGCTGATGCCATCGGGGCGAGCCCCGCTGATATGCAGCAGCAGATCGACCATGTGACACCCGAGCCAGTGGAAGATGCCGCCGCCGCTGATCTCCTCGTCGAAGAGGTATCCGAGCGGTCCGTCCGGCCGCCGGAGCTCGGCGGTGGTGGTCGCGGTGGTCATGTGGGCAAATGTCAATGGACCCAGCGTGCCATCCTGTACAAACTGGCGGGCCAGCCGGGTCGTGGGGTAGAAGCGCGACTGATAGCCGGCGGTGAAGACGAGGTTCTTGTCACGGATGGCCTTCGCCACCGGCAGCAGATCCGCTGCCCGCCGGGCGACCGGTTTCTCCGCCCACAGGTGGATGCCAGCATTGGCCAGCGTGAGCAGGGCTGGCCTCATCTCGTTGTTCCGCAGCATTACCTGGGCGGCGTCGAACTGGACGCCGTTCAGCAGGTCGTCGAACGAATCGTAGACCGGCAGATCCGCGAACGGGGCGCCGACTTCGCGGGATTCGCCCCGACGGGCGAGGAAGCCGACGACCTCGATCCGGTCCGGAAAGAGCGCCAGCGTCTCGCGATAGGCCCGGGCATGGGGATGGTTGATCCCCAGTTGCACCATGCGGATCATGCGCCCACCGTCCGATCCCGTTCGCTGATGCCTGTGGCCCTCGGTGCGTTACTCCACATCGGTCAATGTCCCTCCCGCGTGATTCGAGCGCAGGATCGCATCGATGACCGAGAGCGTCTGCCGGGCATCGCGGGGTGTCGAGCGCGTGCGGCCACCGTGAGCGAGGACATCGAAGAGCTCCTCGTACGCCGCCTGGATCGCGCCGGTCATGAGCAACGTTGCCGGGAACGGGCGCAGCACGAGGTCGCCCGTCTCCGTATCGAGCGTCCAGAGCTCGGCCGTCGATGGGTTGATCCGGATGCGGCCAGCGGTGCCGAGGATATCCCACTCGGTCAGGCCGATCTTGCCCTTGGTGCCGTTGTAGAAGCCGCGTACGCCGTTCTCGAACTCGATGTAGGCGGATGCCCCCGGCTCCGACGCCGGGTCGTGACCGCCATCGCCGCGGTAGGAGGTGAAATCCTCGTACCCCGGTTCGAGCCGGGCAAAGACGCGGCTGGGCGCCGCCCCGGCGTAATAGCAGATCAGGTCGAGGATGTGCGTGCCGTTGCGGTAGAGCATCGCCCGCTCGCCGTGCAGCGTGCCGACGATCGAGAGCACCTGGCCGATCCGCCCGTCGTCGATCAGCGCCTTCACCTGGTGATAGAAGGGGTCCCAGCGGCGCGTGTGCTCGACGGTCATCACCGTCTTGTGCTTGTCGACCGCAGAGATCATGCGATCGGCGTCGGCGAGGGTGGTGGCGAGCGGCTTCTCGCACATGATCGCGGGGATGCCGCGCTCGGCGGCGGCGATCACGATGTCGGCGTGGCGATCGTCCGGCGTGACGACGGCCAGCACGTCGATCTCCTCATTTGCCATCAACTCTTTCACATCATGATAGACATGCAGGTCGGGCCAGGTCTCGCCCCATTGCGCGATGAACTTCTCGGTCATCGCGGGCACGATGTCGCAGATGGCGACGAGCTGGGCATCGGGGATGCGGGCCAGCGCCGAGGCGTGGGAGTAGGGGAGCGGGTGACGGGCGCCGTGCAGGCTGGGAACCGCAGGCGCGCTGGCGATTCCGGTGAGTCCAATGATCGCGCAGCGCACCGGATTGGATGACGATTTCGACACGTTGTTCTCCTGGGTGTTCATGCATTGGTGCAGGCTTGGAGCTGCATTGCCAGATGTGCTGTGGTTCTTACGGAAGCCCCGACGTGGGCCTGTCATTCCGAGCGAGGTCGCAGACCGAGCGGAGGAAGTTGTGCCGTGCCGTGCTTCCTTGCGGACCGGCTGCCCCAGACGGCCAGCGCGGGCAGAACGCTCTGCGCCCAGCCCCGATCCCATGCGTTCGCGCTAAAAGGCGGGGCCTTCCCCTCCCAACAACGTCCTCCGCTCGGCGTTCCGCCTCGCTCGGAATGACAAGCAGGGGGGCAGCACGTCGCATGTTTCATCTTTCGCCTATGAAGGAGCCGCATCAACGCCGAGGCGCCGCTGCACGAAGCGCGCGAGTGCGGAACCACCATACGCCGCAGGCGCAGGATGCCCGCGACAAAGCATCATCAGCATTGAGCTACCCCTTCCGCTGTTTTGGATTGAGGGCGTCGGCGATGCCATCACCGAAGAAGTTGAAGCCGAGGATCAGCAGCGCCAGCACGCCGCCGGGGATCAGGACGAGGTGCGGGTAGTAGCGCCACTGATCCAGGTTCGCGTTGATCATCTGCCCCCAGCTGGGCGTCGGCGGCTGGATGCCGACGCCGAGATAGCTCAGCGCCGATTCCGAGAGAATCGCGTTGCCGAAGCTGACGCTGACCGCCACGATGATCGGCGCCAGGCTGTTGGGCAGGATGTGGCGGCGCAGGATCGTCGGCGTGCTGACCCCGACCGCGCGCGCCGCTTCCACATACTCGCTCTCCCGGATCGAGAGCACCTGGCTGCGGATCAGGCGCGCGTAGCCAGACCAGCCGACCATCGCCAGTGCTCCGAAGACCACCACGAAATCGACGACCTGCCGGTTGCCCAGGAAGCCGAGCCCCGTTTCGGTGGCGAACCGCTCCATGTTCCGGGCAATGGGCGGGCGCAGCGTCGCGTTGAGGAACGCCGCCAGCAGGAACGCCGGGAAGGCGAGCAGCAGGTCGGCGAAGCGCATCAGGATGGAGTCGACGATGCCCCCGACATAGGCGCTGACCAGGCCGACCACGGTCCCGATTGCCGCCGAGATCAGCGTGACCAGGGTCGCGACCAGCATCGCCGTCCGCGCGCCGCCGAGAATGCGGCTGAAGAGATCGCGCCCGACCTCGTCCGTGCCGAACCAGTAGTCGCGGCTGGGCGGTTCGTTGAGGCGAAGCAGGTTCTGGTAGAGCGGGTCTTTCGGCGCGATCGCCTGCCCGAAGATCGCCAGGAAGACGAAGAAGAGGACGATCACGCCGCCGAAGACCGCCATCCGGTTGCGCAGCAGGCGGCTCCAGGCGGCGCGCCATGGGCCGCGCGGCTTGTACATGCGCGCTTGCGTGGCGGCCGAGAGCTGATCGAGGCTGGGGGCCGCGGATGCGGCGCGGCTGTTGCTACCCATTGGCCAACCTCACCCGGGGATCGAACAGGCCGTAGAGCACATCCACCACCAGACTCATGAGCATGATCCAGACGGCGCTGACGATGGTCGCGCCGGTCAGGAGCGGGTAATCGCTCGTGCGGATTGCCGAGAAGAAGAGCTGACCCAGCCCCGGAATGGAGAAGGCGCTCTCGACGAAGATCGAGCCGCCGAGCAGGTAGCCGAAGGTCAGCCCCAGACTCGTCGTGACCGGCGCCAGGGCATTGCGCATGACGTGGACGGCAATGACCTTGGGCTCGCCGAGACCCTTCGCCCGCGCCGTGCGCACGAAATCCTCGCTCAGGACATCGGCGACGCTCGTCCTCGTCTGCCGGATCACGCCGAGCAGCGGACCGGCAGCGATGATCGAGGCGGCGATGAACGTCTGGATGCTGAAGAAGCCGTGCCAGCCGGTCGGGGTCGCGATCAGCTTGAGTTTCAGGACCAGCGTCACGAGCACGATCGGCGCGAGCACGAAGGCCGGGATGCTGTGCGCGAGCACGCCGAGGAACCCGATCGCGGCATCCGGCCAGCGATGATGCCAGAGCGCTGCGACGATGCCGAGACCGATGCCCAGCACCGCGATCAGGATGATGGCCGCGAGCCCCAGTTGCGCGCTGACCGGCAGTGCCCGGCCGATCAGCTCACCGACGCTGACGCGCTGGATGTAGGACCTGCCGAAATCGCCTTGCGCGGCATGCAGGAGGTAATCACCAAATTGTACGAGCAGCGGGCGATCGAGCCCGTATTCGCTGCGCAGGCTCTGATACACCTCATCGCTCGACCAGTTCTCGCCCATGATGAGCCGGACCGGGTCGCCCGGCCCGTAGTAGCTCAGCACGAAGGTGATCAGCGCGAGCACGAAGAGCATCGGTATGAATGTCAGCAGGCGACGCACGATCAGCGCGAGCATGGACCCTCCCGATGGATTGGTGGAGGGAGGCCGCCTGACGACATCCCTCCAGGTGAAACGCCTACTCCGCGATGTACATCTGGTGGATGCTGTTCCAGATGCGCCCCAGCACCACGGTCATGCCGCGCACCTGCGGCTTGAAGAACCAGGTCGAAGTGCCCCGGAAGGGCGCGAGGAAGACCGCGTCTTCGGAGAGCGTCTTGTCGATCTGGGCGTAGAGTTCGAGCCGCTTGGCGGGATCGACCCCGGCGTCGGCCTGGGCGATGATGTCGTCCAGCTCGGGGTTGGAGTAGCCGGTGATATTGCTGCTGCCGCCGGTCTTGCCGATCGGTGAGATGTAGGACGGATCCTGGATCGGGGCGCCGAAGCTGAGGCGGAAGATAGCACCGCCCTCCGTGGTGTTGATGAAGTCGACCTGCTCGGCAACGCTGTTGAAAACCTGCCGGACGAGCTCGACCTCGACACCGAGGTTTTGCTGCAGCATCTGCTGGATGACCGTCGCGACCTTGCCCCAGGTGCCGAGAGCTGTGGCGCCGCCCTGCTCCGAGATGATGATCGTGATCTTGGGCAGCTTGTCGGCGCTGCCGTAGGTCGATTCGCTGATGAGCTGCTTCGCCCGGTCGACATCAAACGTGGGCTGCCACTGCTCGTCCCCGCCGCCGGGGAAGCCGGAGCGCAGGATGCGCGGCTGCGGTGGGTAGATGCCGTTCAGCCCGGCGACCGAGACGGCGTTGAGATCGAGCGCGCTGGCGAACGCCTGCCGCACCTTGATGTCGTCGAACGGCTCCTTGAACGCGGCGAATCCGAAGTACCAGGTCGCATCAGCGATGTCCCAGAACAGATCGGCGGCGCGCTCGCCGTCGGGCTTGGTGGCGCGGGCGAACTCGGCCGGCTGGCAGACCATGCCATCGATCTCGCCGTTGTCGTACTGCACGAGCTGCGTCTGGGGATCGGCGACAAGCTGCATGGTGATCTTCGAGAGCTTGGCGGGCTCGCGGAACCAGTGCTCGTTGCGCTCCAGCGTCATCGTCGCCTGATCGCCCGGGGTGTACTCCGTGACCTTGAAGAAGCCGGAGGTCACCGGTGCCCGCCACCATTCCTCGCCGCTCTCGACGTTCTCCTGCTTGAGGATGGCAAGTGAATAGTGACCGACGACGGCATCGAAATAGGCGGTCGGGGACGAGAGCGTGAACTCGACCGTGTGATCGTCCTTGACGACGATGCCGTCGAGCGTGGTGGCGGAGCCGTCGCGGACCTTGTCGTAGCCAACGATCTTGCCGGTGGCGAGATCGGCGCTGGTGGACTGGGAGGCCGGGTTGGCGATCCATTCGAACGACCACTTCACATCGTTCGCGGTGATGGGCGTGCCATCCGAAAACTTGGCCTCGGGATTGAGGGCGAACGTCCAGACGGTGGCATCGTCCGATGGCGTCCAGCTATCGGCGATACCGGGAACCAGGGAGCCGTCGGCATCGACGCGTGTCAGGCACTGGAAGACCATCATCTGGAGCTGCCAGAGATCGCCGCTGTAGGTGGGCGGATCCATCCGGAACGGTGAGGGCGTGACCATCCGCAGGATCTGCTGATCGTCGGCGGCCGGCGTGCCGTCCTCCCGGGGCCCGGTTGGCTGGGGCGCGGCATCCTGAGCATACGCGGGGAATGCGGGCGCGGCGCCGAGTGCGGCGATCACGGCGCCGGCGGAGAGCCCGCTAAGGGCGGCGTAGCGGAGGAACGAACGGCGATTCATGTGGCCACTTGTGAAGAGTTCGATAAGCGTTCGATCTTCGCGGGTATCGGTCATGAGGTCTGTCTCCGGGTGGCTATGGCGACGGCGGCTGCATGCGGGCATCCGCATGGTTCGTAGGTCCCAGGGTCCGTCCGGTGGCTGTAGCTGTGATGGCTGCTGGTGTTCCCCCTTTCGTTGGTCTCCGGGTCTGCTGCTGGTGGCTAATCGGCCGCCAGCGTATGCCAGAGAGGCGTGAATCCCTGGCGTTGGGCGGTGGTTTCGAAGTGATCCATCAGGCGCTGCTGGGCGAGCTTGCGGTCTCGGGCGAGCACGGCGTCCACCAGGACGGTGTGCTCATGCAGGTCGACCGCGCTCTTGCCGGAATCGACGTGATTGTTGAAGGCGGTGCTATCCCGCATGCGAGCGGAGGAGAGAGCGTAGATTGCATCGAGCATGACCGCGATCAACGTGTTCCCGGTGTGGCGCATCAGGAGCCGGTGCATGCCAAGGTCCTCTTCCAGGTAGCGCTGGCGATGCTCGATCTTGTGCTTCATGCGGGCGAGGAGATCCTGCAACTCGCGCAGATCGTCGTCGGTGAGCCGGGTGATGGCGTCCGGGATCGAGGCGATTTCGAGCAGGCAGCGCGCCTCTGCGAGGTCGCGCTCGCTGAAGCTGTTGATCAGCGACTCGGTCGTGAAGTTGCGGACGTAGGCATCGGCGGCGAAGGAGCCGACAAAGCGGCCAACGCCCTTGCGGGTCTCGATCGCGCCGACGGCCTCCAGGGCGCGGAACGCCTCGCGGAGGGCCGGTCGCCCGACGCCGAGTTGATGAGAGAGGACTTCCTCGCCGGGCAGGCGATCGCCGGGCTGCAGGTGGTTCTCCCGGATGAACCCCTTGATCCGTTCGAGGAGGTCGTCATGGATAGCAGGATGGGAGACTGCTCCGAGCATGCGTCGTGATCCCGGTATGGTGATACGGGCTGCACATGCCCTGCAGCGGCCCGCGCGACTGGTTGTAAGATGTCTTACAGCAGTCTGCCGGAGCGATGTCGGGATGTCAATAGGGGCGCGAATCACGAATGGCAACGGAACGCGTGTCGCGCCTGTGGTAAGGCTCCCGACCCCAGTCCGGTGTGACGTCAATCTTGCGGCGTCGGTTTCAGCGAACGTTCAGGCCCGTTTCAGGGAGGCTTCACCAATGGCCACTATCCTTGACCCAGTGAAGAGCGGCGGGGGCGCAGACCACTCTCCCTCCCCACCCCACGGTTCCCCGTTTCGTTCTTCGCCTCTCCTCTCCCCACTTCTGGTGAGCGGCAGTGCCCACGACGATGGGCCTGCCGCTCGCTGGTGTCTGGCGGCGGGCGTCATTGCGCGCCGCCTACGTCCGGCAACGGACCGAGATGGCGGCTGAAAAACGTCTTCACGGCCTCTCGCGTGCCGAACGGATCCTCACTTCCAGGCATCAGCGATCGCACCACGTTGTGATCGACACCGGTCAAGGTCATCACCTCGCCCTCGTTTCCCGCACGCTGCATCGCCTCGGCCAGGAGCTCCGCTTGCCGGAAAGCGACGAGCTCATCCTGCGTGCCATGCAGGATCAGCGAGGGCGCATCTCCCGGCTGCACGAGCGCGGCCGGGCTGGCAAGCCGTGCGAGATCCGGCTTTTCCTCAGGTGCCCCACCGAGCAAGCGGTCGATGGCATCGATGGGGATCTCGACGCTGGCGGGTGCGCCGGGACCGGTCCAGGGGAGTGTGAAATCGGTCGGTGGCGACATCGGCACGACCGCCTGGACACCGGACGAGTAGCCGGGGGAGCCGCTCTCACCTTCCAGTTCGGGGATATCGGCGCTCAGGCCGGCCAGCGCCGAGAGATGTCCTCCCGCCGAATGTCCCCAGACGCCGATCCGGCCAGGATCGATCCCGAAGCGCTCCGCGTTCGCCCGCAGGAAGCGGATGGCTGCTTTCACATCGTGGATCTGGGCGGGGAAGGGCGCGACCTGGCTGAACCGGTAGCTGATCGTGACAGTGCAGAACCCCATCCTGGCGAGCATCAGGTTCAGGGTGATGCCATCGCTGCGATCGCCGCCCATCCAGCCGCCGCCGTGCACGTAGACGATGGCAGGACGCGGTTCGGCGCTGATCGCGGCTGGCCGCAGGATGTCGAGCAGCAGCGGCTCGCCCCCACCCTCGCCATACTGCACATCGGTCTCAAGGATGAATTGCTGTGACATCGGCTCCATCTTTCTCCCTCGTTCCCCGGTTCATCATAGTTGCGGACATGGGTATCATCGTTCAGGCTCGCGCGGAACGCGAGATCGGGGAGGCAGAAGATGCGGGTGATCCGGAAGGCGTTTGCCTCTATCGGCAGCGCGTCGGGCAGCGCATCGGGCGGCACAAGTGAAGGCCGGAACCGGCTACTCCTGGTCGCCCACCCCGATCACCCGAAGGCGGGAGTGCAGATGCCCGCGGGGACGATGGAGCCCGGCGAGGCGCCGGAGGATGCAGCGCTGCGCGAGGCCCGGGAGGAGGCGGGGCTCGCGGGACTGGTGATCGCGGGACTCCTGGGCCGGCACTCCTTTGACTGACGGCCGTTTGGCCGCGACGAGGTCGACGACCGCTGGTTCTTCCATCTTTCCTGCGGTGCGGAGACGCCCGATCGCTGGCGTGTCTGGGAGACGACCCCGGCGACCGGTGAGCCCCCCATCCTGTTCGAGCTGTTCTGGGCTCCGCTGGACGAGACGCTGCCGTCGCTGATCGCCGGGCACGACCGGTTCATCCCGGAGGTGATCGCGTCGCTTCAACCGCGGTAGGAGCCGCGAAACGCGGGATGTCCGGGCAGATTGTGCGCTTTGCCTACATGACCATCAGGCCGCTTGGTGCGATGTATTGGGCATAATACATAAAAACCTTGTGAAAATATCAACAACCTGCATGATGCCTGCAAATCTCCAGACCCGTACGATTCGAGGGTGCAATCCGGATCGGGTGACGGTAGCTGTCTCCACTGACGCCGGGGACGCAACGCCCTCTCGGCTGGATGTTCCGCCGGAGGGCAGGTACGGTCACCGGCAGGCGGGCTGGCGACAGGATATTGGTGGAGGAGATGGTGACGATGGTTACGGCAATCCAAGAGACACCCCGCGAAGCGATCCTGGGAACCCCGCCCGCACCGGAAGAGATCTACGCCCAGATCGAGCGCGAAGGCGTCAAGTTCATCAATCTCCAGTTCACGGACGTGATGGGCATCGTCAAGAGCGTGACGATTCTCGCCTCGGCTTTCCCGAAGATCGTCGAGGGTGGTCAGTGGATCGATGGTTCCTCGATCGCCGGGTTCACGCGGATCGCCGAATCCGATATGTTCCTCGTTCCCGATCTCTCCACCTTTGCGGTGATCCCCTGGGAGCGCGGCGAGTTCACGACGGCGCGCGTGATCTGCTGGGTGCATAACCCAAACGGGGATCCGTTCCCCGGCGATCCTCGCGGCGTGCTCTACCGGCAGCTCGAGAAGCTGGCCGAGCTCGGCTTCACCTACAATGCCGGTCCGGAGCTTGAGTTCTTTCTCTTCGCCCGCGACGGCGATCACATCGCCCCCCTCCCCCACGATCGGGGAAGCTATTTCGATCTCTCGACCGACCTCGCCTCGACCGTCCGCAAGGACATGGTCGTCGCGCTGACGGAGATGGGGATCGATGTCGAGGCGAGTCATCACGAAGTCGCGATCGGCCAGCACGAGATCGGCTTCGAGTACGGCCCGGCGATTCCAACGGCCGACCGTGCTGTCTCCTTCAAGTACATCCTGAAGGCGATTGCCCAGAAGCATGGCCTGCATGCGACCTTCATGCCGAAGCCGATGGAGGGCATCAACGGCTCGGGCATGCACGTGCACCAGAGTATGAGCTTCATCGACAAGAGCAAGGGCAAGAACGCCTTCGTTGACGAGAGCGACGACTACGGGCTCTCCGATGTCGCCAAGCACTTCATCGCCGGCCAGCTCAAGCACGCGCGCGGGTTGGCGGCCGTGATCGCGCCGCTCGTCAACTCCTATCGCCGCCTGGTGCCGGGCTTCGAGGCTCCCGTCTACGTCGCGTGGGCGCGCACCAACCGGTCGGCGCTGATCCGCGTGCCGGCGATCCGCGCGGGCAACGTCAACGCCACCCGCATCGAGCTGCGCTGCCCGGACCCCTCCTGCAACCCGTATCTTGCGTTCGCGGCGATGGTGGCAGCAGGTATGGACGGCATCGAGAACCAGATTCCGCTGGAGGCTCCGGTCGAGGAGAATCTCTATCACTTCACGGATGAGGACCTCAAGCGCCGGCACATTCCGACCCTGCCGGCGACGCTGGGTGAGGCCGTGCAGGAATTGCAGAAGGACGAGGTCGTGCAGGCGGCCCTGGGCGATCACGTCTACGAGCGCCTGACCGAGGGCCAGATGACGGAGTGGAACTCGTTCCGGCAGCACGTCTCGCAGTGGGAGCGCGACCGCTACCTCGAGATCTACTAGATCCGTAGATCCCTGACAGGCAAGACGGACAAACAGAGATCGGGACGCCATATTGGCGTCCCGATTTTCTGATCTCTGAGACACCCATACGAGGTGTGCCCGCTATCTTCCGTAGGGTGCGACTGTATGTCGCACCGATCGGGCACAGCCCGATATCCCGATCACGAATTGATCGTTGACGCCGCCAAACGAACGGCGGATATGGCCCTGCGGGCCATCGGTGCGACATGCAGTCGCACCCCACGGACGAGGACTGACCCAGGTATCGGGCGCAGGCACTGTCACCCGGCCACGTCTCAGGCGAAGAAGTCCCGATCGGCCTCCGCGAGATGGGCGCTGGCCGCCTCGATATTGAACTCGATGCCCATGCCCGGCCGGTCCCAGACCTCGATGAACCCATCCTGCACGATCGGCTCCGGGAACCCCTCCACGATGTCGTGCCACCAGTCCGGCTTTCCGCCGGGAAGCTCGAAGGCGATGAAGTTATCCGGTAGCGTGGCGCAGACCTGGACCAGCGCGGCCAATCCCAGCAGGCCGTTGCCGGTACCGTGCGGCGCCATCAGGATGCCATGCAGATCGGCGTATTCCGCGATCCATTTCAGCTCGGCGATGCCGCCGACATCGCACGGATCCGGACCCACGACGTTCACGGCGTGCCCCTCGATCAGTCCCTTGAAGTTCTGCCGGAGGTAGATCTGCTCGCCGGTGTGGATCGGCGTCGAGGTGCTGCGCGTCAGCTCGCGGTAGACGTCGGCGTTGACCCAGTGGATGTAGTCGCCGGTCAGCATATCCTCCAGCCAGAGGATGTTGAGCGGTTCGACGGCTTTCGCGAAGCGAATGGCGTCTGGCAAGGTCCAGCCGGGGCCGCAGTCGAGCGCGAGCCCGACCTCGTCCCCCAGAACCTCCTTCATGGCCTCGACGCAGGCGAGCGTATGCGCGAATCCCGTCTCCGTGAGCAGCCCGCGGTTGACATGGGAGTGAAAGGCGCGCTCCTGGGGATCCCCATAGAAGTAGTCGGGAACGTCGCTGACCATCGGCGTGTGAAAGGAGATCGCCTGCTTCACGATCGAGAAGCCGTGCGGCAGCGCCTTCATCGCCGCCACGGCGTTCGCGTAATCCTCCGGTTGGTGCCCGGTCATCGGTTCGCGGATCGAGCCGTTGTAGACGCGCACGCGATCGCGCACCTTGCCGCCGAGCAGCTTGTAGACGGGAAGCCCGGCTGCCTTGCCGGCGAGGTCCCACAGCGCCATCTCGACCGCGCTGATGGCGGCGCCCCACGGCTTGAACCCGCCGCGGGAGCGGATCGTGCGCATGACGCGCTCGACATCGGTCGGGTCCTGCCCGATGAGGGCCGGCTTGAGCATCATGACGATCGGGACGAGATAGGGCTTGTAGGATTCGACCTCGCCAAATCCGCTGATGCCCTCATCCGTTACGATCCGGACGATCGGGTTGGTGCCGATGACGGCGCACTTCAGATCCGTGATCTTCACGTGGTCCTCTCCTGAGCGATGCCACCATGAGGTTGCTGTGTGCACTGGCGGCATTATACGAACACGCTGCATGCTGTCCAGTGCTGTGGAGTGCGGAGTACCATGAGGGAGTCGAGGCCTGTGACACATGGTTGCGGGCAGCCTCCAGTTCACGGGGTTGAGGTTGTAGATGGGAAGAGACGGAGCCGATGGCGATACCTGACGATATCGAGGTGGTGCGCACATTTCACGATCGGCTGGCGGCGCGCGATGTGCCGGCGATGCTGGATCTCGCGGCGGACGATATCCGCGTTGGCGGCGGGCGCGGCAGCAATGTCGGGAAGGGCTTTTTCGAGGAGTGGATCGCGCATGCCAGCCTGACGCTGGAACCGACGCGCTGGTTCCGGCGCGTCGATGAGGAGCGTGAGGGGCGGCATGGCGTGCGCGGCGAATTGGCGAGCACGGTGGCCGTGGAGGAGCGCGCCATCTGGCGGGCGGCGCAGTCCGGACGCGAAACCGGGCGGATGACATTCGCGGCGGTGTATGAGATCCGGAACGGTGCGCTCGCGAGTATCGCGCGCTACAACAATATCGGTGAGGCGGTGAATACGGTGGGGCTGGACGAGGATAACGAGATCGACCTGCCGGCTCCCCACTAGCGCGGTGTCCATCGTGACGCGGTGAGCAGGAGAGCCTTCACTGATTGACGTACTCGCCCGTCATTTCGAGCGTAGTCGAGAAATGACGGGAACGGCTGTCCTCATGGACGGCGGTGACCGGCTGTGCAGGCGCCGAAAAACTCACGTGTGGTCGTGGAAACAGAGA
>JBARWF010000053.1:0-33716 GCA_049646645.1 Thermomicrobiales bacterium | reverse complement strand
CTCGCGCTCGGCCGCGGCGTCCTGCGGTTGCCGGAGGGCCGGCTGGTCCCGTCGCTGGCCGGGACGGGAGTGATCCTCGCTCTGCACTGGGTTTCGTTCTTCTGGGCCGTCCAGCTTGCCGGCATCGCCGTGGCGACGCTGACCTTCGCGACCTTTCCGCTCTTCACGGTCTTCCTGAACGCGGCGCTCCACCGCATGCGGCCACGAGCGCTTGAGATCGTGGCCGGGCTGGTGATCGTGGTGGCGGTCGCCATGCTGGTCAACGTCGATATCGCCGGGTCGGATCAGCGGCTGGGAGCCGTCGCTGGCCTTGCCTCGGCCGTTTCGTTCGCGCTCTTCGGCATCTTCAGCAAGTCCCTCGGGCGCGAGCTCTCGCCCGTGCTCGTCTCGCTCTACCAGAACACGGTCGTCGCCGTCGTCCTTGTGCCGTTCGTTGCGCTGGCTGGCTCCCCGCCCCGGCACGCAGCGGACTGGTTCTGGCTCATCGTGCTGGGCGTCGTCACGACAGCGTTGATGCATCAGCTCTACTTCTACGCCTTGCAGCGGCTCTCCCCGACGACCTGTAGCGGCTTTGTCGCCCTGGAGCCCGTCTACGCAATCGTCTTTGCCGCGATCTTCTTTCACGAACCGTTGACGATCTGGGTCATGGTCAGCGCGGCGCTCATCCTCGGGGCGTCGGTGCTGCTGCTTCTGCTCGACCGCGCGGCGGTCCCCGCCCCCTCACTTTGACCTACCAGTCGCACCAGGAGCCGATTCGTTCCGGATCCGGGCTATACTGCCGGTCTCCAGGGAATGCGTTGTGGCGGAGGTTCGATCGCCGCATGGTCGAATGGCGGCGACGCAGATGCTGAAAGGACGAAGACACCTGTGAAGATGTACGTCGGAACCTACACGGCGGCCCCGCTCGGCGGTGGCGAGGGAATCTACGCGTTCGATTTCGACCCCGAGACAGGGGCGGTGAAGGAGCGCGGTGTTGCGGCGGCAGTGGCGCATCCGGCTTGGCTGGCCCTCAACCCGGACAAGACCGTGATGTACGCCGGGCTGGAAGTCGGCGAGGGCGAGATCGCCGGACTGCGGATCAATGCCGAATCCGGCGAGCTCAGCGAGATCAATCGCGTCTCCTCGGAGGGCGCGTCGCCGTGCTACGTGAGCCTGACCGCCGACGGCCGCTACGTGCTGGTGGCGAACTACACGAGCGGAACGGTCGCCGTGTTGCCGGTCGAAGCCGACGGCCGCCTGGGGGCGGCATCGGATACCGTCCGCCACGAGGGCTCCAGCGTGAACCCGGATCGCCAGGGGGAGCCGCATACGCATATGATCTCTCCGAGCCCGGACGGTGGTCATGTGCTCGTCACCGATCTGGGCACGGACGAGGTGATCGCCTACCGGCTCGACGAGGAGCGAGGGATCCTGGGGCGCAGCGACGAGACGCGCACGGTGAACGCGGCGACGGCTGGTTCCGGCCCCCGTCACTTTGCCTTCTCACCGGACGGCGGCACGGTCTACGTCATCAACGAGCTCGATTCCACCCTTGCTGTCTCCACATACGTGCCGGAGACGGGCGCCCTACGGCAATTGCAGACGGTCTCCGCGCTGCCCGAGGGGTACGAGGGCGTGAGCTACTGCGCCCAGGTGCTGGTCTCGCCGGACGGTCGCTTCGTCTACGGATCGAACCGTGGTCACGACAGCATCGTCATCTGGCAGGTGGACGAGGGGAGCGGGACGCTCACCGCGATCGATCACGTCTCGACCCAGGGTAAGTTCCCGCGCAACTTCAATCTCGATCCGAGCGGTCGATGGCTGGTGGTCGGGAATCAGAATTCCGATTCGCTGGTGGTCTTCGCCCGTGACGGGCAGACGGGCGGGCTGACGCAGGTGGGCGATTCGATCGCCGTGCCAGCCCCGGTCGCCATCGTCTTTGTCTGACGATTCAGGACACGACAGGGAAGTCAAAGCCCCGGCATCGAGACGATGCCGGGGCTTCTTCAGCTCTTCAGGTTGCGCCGCGGCGAGTTCAGTCGGCGGCGACGGGTTCGCGCACCGGCTCGGGCTTCCAGCGCAGATTGAGTGCGCGGTTCGCGCCGACCTCATCGAGCCGCTTGTACTCGGTCTCATGCGGTGCCGAGGTGACATAACCGGGATTGTTGATCGCCTCGTCCGCGATCTGGAGGAACGTGTCCGCGAAGTAATCGAGCGATTCCTTCGATTCGGTCTCCGTTGGCTCGATCATCAGCGCTTCTTGCACGATCAGCGGGAAGTAGGTGGTTGGCGGGTGGATCCCGAAATCAAGCGTTCGCTTGGCGATATCAAGCGTCTTGACGCCGTGTGCCTTCTGCCGGTTGCCACTGAGGACGAACTCGTGCATGCAGGTGCGGTCGTAGGCCACATCGTAGGCATCGCGCAGGCGGGCGAGCAGGTAGTTCGCGCTTAGCACTGCGTCCTTGCTGACCTGGCGCAGGCCGTCCTCGCCATGCATGCGAATGTAGGTGTAGGCGCGGACATGCATGCCGAAGTTGCCGTTGAAGGAGTGGAGCTGACCGATGCTCTGCTCGGGCTGGAACCACTCGTACCAGTCGGCACCGTCCTTCTCGACCTTGCGCACGCGCGGCCCCGGCAGGTACTTCGCGAGCTCGGCCCGCACGCCGACCGGTCCCGAGCCAGGCCCGCCACCGCCGTGCGGCGTCGAGAAGGTCTTGTGCAGGTTGTAGTGCATGATGTCGATATCGAGGTCGCCGGGACGGGCGATGCCGAGGATCGCGTTGAAGTTGGCCCCGTCGTTGTAGACGAGCCCACCTGCTTCGTGCACGAGATCGACGACCTCCTGGATGCGCTCATCCCACAAGCCAAGGGTGTTCGGGTTCGTGATCATCAGGCCGGCGGTATCCTGCCCGACCAGCGCGCGCACCTTGTCGATATCGACGTTGCCCCGCGCATCGGACGGCACCGTGACAACCTCGAACCCGGCCATGCGCGCGGTGGCCGGGTTGGTGCCGTGCGCGGAGTCCGGGATCAGCATCTTGGTGCGGCCGGTCTCACCGCGCTCGTGATGGTAGGCGCGGATGACGAGGCAGCCCGTCAGCTCACCGTGGGCACCCGCCGCTGGCTGTAGCGTGACCTCATCGAATCCTGAGATCTCGGCCAGCATCGTCTGCAGCTCGTACATCAGCTCCAGGGCGCCTTGCACGGTGCCCTCTGGCTGGTAGGGATGCAGGCGGGCAAAGCCGGGGTAGCGCGCCACGACCTCGTTGATCTTCGGGTTGTACTTCATCGTGCACGACCCGAGCGGATACATGTTGATGTCGATGGCGTGGTTTTTCTGGCTCAGGCGCGTGAAGTGGCGGATGACATCGATCTCACTCACCTCGGGCCAGTTCAGCTCGTCTCGCTGGAGGTCTTCGGGGAGGTTGGTCTCCGGGACATCGGGCTGTGGGAAGGTGATCGCACGCCGGCCGGACTTGCTCAATTCGAAAATAAGTGGCTCAACCGCCATCAACTGATTCTCCGCCGCTAAGTTCTTTGCATCTGAGGGAGTGCAGGCGGGAACGGGTGGGGGTCTCCCGCGCTCCAATGACGTATGGATAGTAGCACGCGTTGTGACGGGTGTGCGTCCTCCCAGACGTGGCATGTGAGAACGGCCCTCTCGCATGGTCGACGTGACGGTGGCCAGGCGGGTGTTGGTCCAATTGGCGGACGTTTGGTAGATTCGGTGCGCAGGGAGGATGTGCTTCCCGCCTTTCATCACGCGCTGTCGGCTCGGCTGTGGCGCGCCCAGAAGGACGACTGTGAATCCTTATATCGCCACGGGCCTCGCCATGTGTGGGGTGCTCTTCGTTGCCATCGTCGGCACCGCGTATCTCGCAGTCTTTTTCAACAAGCGGGCCAAGGCCGATATGCAGGCCGCGCTCGATCCGCTCGCCGCCGTGATCGACGGAACCGTCGATATCGATGAGGCGTCGGTCTCCGGCCGGTACGCGGGGACCATTGCTCAGGCGCGCGTCACTGGAGCCGAAGGGGGTGCCGGCCGCGTGTTCCAGACCGAGCTCGTCGATGCAGCCGGTGGCACCGGCTGGCGCTACCGCTCGATCGCGCACCGGGACAATCCGGTGCCGACCGCGGAATTCGACGCCGAGGAACCTCATCTTCGGATTGCGCTTGATGATCAGTTCGACATGGACAGGTTGCAGACCATCGCCACCCCATCGCGGCATTGGTTCTGGATTGAGTACAACCCGGAGGCGGGGATCGTGCGCCTCACGTCGCCGATGCAGACCCGCCGCGATATCCCCGATGCCGCCGCGTTCAGGCGCCAACTCGACTACCTTGCCGGGCTCGGCGCGCGCAACCGCGAGGTGCAGCAGGAGCAGTCATGACCGATCACACTTCGCGGATCCCGGCAGGCAACCGCGTGCTCGTCCGCGTCGATTCCGCCGAGGAGCAGTACGCCTGGCTGCTGGCGACCTTTGGCAAACCTGACCAGTGGGGCGTCGTCTCGCAGTCGTACAGGGTGGATGACGACGGGACGGAGCTGGAGATCGCCATCATCGCGCCTGCTTCCGGCGAGCAGGTGGAGGTGACCTTCGCGCCGGCGACACCCGAGGACGATCCGTTCGGCGGCGCGGGCGAACCCGAAGACCGCACCGGGCTGATGGACAACCTCATGGAGAAGGCCGCCACGTTCGCCGCCGAGAACCCGCCTCATCATCCGGGATCGATCGCCCGGTTCCCGGTTCCGTCCGCGAGCTACGCGCACGCGGTGACGATCCTCCTCCCGGTGCTGGCCGTCGACGGGGGACACCGCGGGCTCTATGCTCCGCCGCGGATGGTCGCGATCGACTGGCAGACCCGGGATGTGATCGGTGTCGGAGAAGTGCCCGGTTTCGAGCCCGAAGACTGGCCGCCGCCGCGCCTGGGCGACTGGCCTCCAGCAAGCCTTGCGGATATCTCGCAGCAGCAATTGGAGGGCATGATCGAACGCTTCAGCGCGTGCTGGAGCCGCGTGCTGGATGCGTGGTTCGCCCAGGATGTGGAGGTCTCGCCCGGACTCCGCGAGGATGTGCGTGAGGCGCTCATGTATCGGTCCCGGCTCGATCTGCCAGGAATGATCGAGCGGTACGACCGGGTCAACCCCGTCTTCGCGAAGTGGCTGCAGCAGGTCGGCGGCGATCCAGCAGGTTGACAGACTGCGCCGCCTCATCCGCGCGCCAGGTTCCTGGAGCGAAGCCCGGACCGGTTCCGGTATGCTGTCGGTTCCCCACCCGTAGGGGTCGACCAAGGAGCTTGTCCTGAGCTTGTCGAAGGATGTCGACCATCGGCCGGAGGCCGATATCCGAGGGGCACGCATCGGCAACGTGCTCGTCACCGGGCCGGGGATATGGCCCTCCGGGCCAGCGGGTCGACACATAGGTCGACCCCTACGAACGGGGGCGGGGGCATTGAGACCGCGTGGCGGTCGGTCATGTCTGAGCGCGCCAGACAGGGCGCGGCGAGCCTCGCGATCGTTTTGGACATCGCTCTATCCAGCGGGTGAGGCGGAGCGTTCCGATTGCGGTGGGGATTTCGCCTGCAAGCGCTGGGTGATGAGCGGCGCGACCTTGGCCAGCCAGGCGCCCGCAGCGAACCAGCTGTAGGTCGTGATCAGTCCGCCCACGACGACGTCCACGACATAATGCTCGCCCATGTAGACGAGGCCGAGCCCCATCGAGCCCGCGTAGAAGAGCGCGAGCAGCGTCCATCGCCTGCCTTGGGTCGCCGCGACCCAGACGAGCATGAACGTGACGGCGAAGTGGATCGAGGGCATGGCAGCGATCGGGTTCGACTCGCCGACGACCTTGTAGCCCGCCTGGTAGAGACCGCCGCCAAGTTCCTTGGCGATCGGCTCCATGATCCGCAACACGACCGGCGCGCCCGGTGTATTCGCCGATTCCGGCGCCATCCACGGTGGGTTGGATGGAATCAGGAAATAGATGAGCAGGCCGATGCTCAGCATCAGGGCCAGCGCGGCGAGATACTGGCGGAAGATGTTCCGGTGCTTCCACCACAGCCAGAACGCGACGACGTGCGGCACCAGAAAATATGACCAGTGGACGAAGGTGAAGTAGAAATCCCACCAGTGGATGTGGTTCGGGTCGTACCACATATCCTGCAGGCGAACCGAGGGAAGCTCACCGCCGAAGAGCCAACGTTCGAAATGCGGCACCTTCGTGTTGAGCGTCTTCGCAAGCACCGTCTCATCGGCGAATGAGCGCAGGAACGTGAAAATGAACCACATCGAGGCATAAGGGATGAGGGCCGCGAGAATTGACTTCGCGCGGGTCGCCGGCAGCACCATCGTCGCCGCGATGATGAGCAATCCCCAGCCGAGAAAGGTGCGGTTGGTGAAGAAGGAGAGAGCGACGAGCGCAATTGCCAGGACGATACTGGTTGCCCAGGCACGAGCGGACCAGGAGACGACCGGCAGCCCGCGTAGAAGTGCGACAGCCCTCTCACGTTTGGATGGGGGAGTTGGAGAGGACACCGAGGTGTTATTCCTTCTCATGCACGATCGCCGCGTGGACCTGGATGAGGCGCTGCCCGAACGGGGAGCACAAATATCAGGAAACAGTATACGCAGGATGCCGGTGGGCTACGCGAGGCTGTAGCGCGTGGTGGCCTTCTTCGTTGCCGTCAGGCGCTCGGTGCCGGCCTCGTCCGGCTTCTTGGCCATGAACCCCCGGCGAAGCTGCTCGGCGATGAACCCGGCGTCCAGTCCGCATTGCTCGGCCAGGCTGTTGGCGCCGTCGGCATCCAGCGGCGATTCCTGCGCCAGCACCTGTTCGTAGAAGCCCTTGCGTGCCAGCTCCTCCGGGGTCGTGGCGCTGACGAGCAGCCGCTCGACGACCGGGCCTCCCTTGAGGTGCTCGATGATCTCCGGGAGATCCTTTACGGTGACGCCACGATAGATGATGTTGTCGGGATAGACCACCATGTTGGGACCGATATCGCAGAGATCGATCGTGCCGCAGTTGTTCACGAAGATCTGGGTATCGAGACCCTGGCGAATGATCGCGAGGCGCAGTCGACCGACGACATCCATCGCTCCCTTCTGGTTGCAGTGCACCGCCGTGCACACATACACCTGCTTCTTCGTCCAAAACATGAAGGCGATCTCCCGTGAAGTTGATTTCCGGTTGTGGGTTGTGGTGAGCGTATCGACGCTCAGGAGGGGATCCGGGTCATGACCCACGTCTTCCAGTCCCGGTTCAGCTGCGCCATCGAGATCCCCAGCGCATCCTGAATCACCTGATCATATGGTACCCCGGTCCCGAACGCGGCGATCATCGCGGCAAGCCCATCCTCACCGTAGGTCGTGCGGATGTACTCGATCGCGCTCCAGCTGGTGGCATAGGCGAGCGTTGCCTGGGAGGGCGTGTAGGGAAACGAGGCAGCAAGCGATTGCAGGTCGAAGAGCGCGCCATTTACGGCGGCGTTGACGACCATCCCCATGTACGTGCTCGTGCCCCCGGTCTGGATGTGGGTGGCCATGCCTTCATCGAACCAGACCGGGAGGATGGTGAACGGGTTGCGCGTCGCCTGGAAGAGCACCTGGTGACTCACTTCATGCGGAATGACGCGCCCGATCTCGCTATCGGAGCCGTCGGGGATGACGGCGGTGATGAGGGAGTAGCCGATGAACGAGCCGCCGGCGATGGTATCGCGGGAATTGGGGGGGAGCGACCCCCGGAAGCTTGCCTGATCCGGGTAGATCCAGATCGAGAGCATCCGGCTGCGCTCCAGCTTGTAGGTCGCTTCGAGTTCGGTCACCGTCTGCTGGGCGGAATCGAGGATCCGACCTGCAAATCCGGCATCGAGCCCGAAGTAGTGCAGATCGACCTGATCGGACTGCACTTCCGACCACTGTTGGCGGTCGTCGTACCAGCTCGTCTTCTCGGGTTGCGAGAAGACCTGCGACTGGTCGTCACGCACGACCCGCCAGCGGAAGGAGATCGACAATCCCGGCGGGACGGCAGCCTGTTGGAGGTTGACCGTGGTATCGATCGCGAGCGTCGCGCCGTCGAGGCGGCGGACCCCGGAGGTGGGGACGAAAACGAGGCGCTCGGTCTCATCGTCGCCCGCCTGATAGAGCAGATCCACCTCGGCCACGTTTCCGGCATCGGGAATATGGAGCGTGGCTTTCAGGCTCAGGCCGACCGGGAAGTCGACCGTCGCCGTGGTCTCGGCCGCGAACGTCTCGGCGACAGATACCGGCGAGGCGACCGGTGTCGTCGCCCAGGCTGGCGAGACAAGGACGAGTGCCGGGACGAGCAGCAGCGCGACGAGTAGGACGAACCGGCATGTTCGCTGCATCATCACGCAATGCTGCCCGCGTCGGCTCACGCGGACGCCTCTTCCGGCATCATCTGCGCCTGCAGGTACGCCTCGATGAACGGATCCAGCTCACCATCGAGCACGCCCTGGACATCGCCGACGCTGGCCTCCGTCCGGTGGTCCGTCACCATCGTGTACGGCTGCAGGACATAGGAGCGAATGCGACTGCCGAAGCCCGCCGCCTTCAGGTCGCCCTTGATCTGCGACCGCTCATCCGCCTCCTGCTGCATCTTGATTTCGAGCAGACGCGAACGGAGGATCTTGAAGGCCGATTCCCGGTTCTGGATCTGGCTGCGCTCGTTCTGGCAGGTGACGACCACGCCGGTCGGCAGATGGGTCAGCCGGACCGCCGATTCCGTCTTGTTGACGTGCTGACCACCCGCGCCCGAGGAACGGTAGGTATCGACGCGCACGTCCTCTGGCCGGAGATCGATCTCGTTGTCGCTCTCGATCTGCGGCAGCACCTCCACGAGCGCGAAGGCCGTGTGCCGCCGGTGCGCGGAATCGAACGGGGAGAGGCGCACGAGCCGGTGGGAGCCACCCTCGCCCCGGAGGAGGCCGTAGGCATTCGGCCCCTTGATGTCGAGCGTGGCGTTCTTGATGCCCGCCTCTTCACCGTCGGTGGAGTCGAGCATCTCGGCCTTGAAGCCGTGCTTGCCCGCCCACTTCAGGTACATGCGCGCGACCATCGATGCCCAGTCCTGCGCATCGATCCCGCCCTCGCCCGAATGCACGACCAGGATCGCGTCCGAGTGATCGTGTGGACCGTTCAGCGCGGATTCGAGCTCGAGGGTTTCGACCTTGGCCAGGAGGTCATCCCGTTCCTGCTCGATGTCGGCAAGCAGATCGGGATCGCCATCGCTCATCTCCAGGAGGTCGAGCAGATCGGCCGTTGATTTCTGGATGGTGTTCCAGGTGTCGAGCTTGCTGCGGAGCTCGCCCATGCGGCGCATGCCGCGCTGAGCCTCGTCCGGGTTATCCCAATACGAGGGATCGCTGCTGCGTCGTTCCAGATCCTGGAATTCTCGCTCATCGTTAGCGAGGTCAAAGACGCCCCCGGAGTTGATCGATGTGCGTTCGCAGATCGGAAAGCGTTCGGGTCAGGTCATCCATGGTTGCCATGCGGAGTTGGTCCTTTTTAGTATGTAGTGCGTGCGTTTGCGCGGGAAAATGCCCGTGGTCACAATCCAGAAGTATACGATGCCGGGCATGCGTGAACGCGGGTGCGGGTGGTTACCACTGGTCCTCGCCGACGAGGCGGTTGTAGAGGGCCTGCAGCTGCTCGTCCGAGAAGTACTGGATCGTGACCGTGCCGCCACGTCCCTGCGCACCGCGGCGAAAGGAGACGCGTGTGCCGAGCGCGGACCGAAGTTGCTCCTCGAACTGCGCTTCCTCCGGGGCACGTTGGTGTCGCTGCTCGTCGCTTTTCTGTGCTTGTTCCGCGCTCCAGCTCCGGACCAGATCTTCGGTCTGCCGCACGTTGAGCCCACGCCGGAGGACTTCGTCCAACGCTGCCAGTTGGTCGGTGGCGTTGGGGAGGCCGAGCAGCGCCCGGGCGTGACCCTCGCTGATCTGGTTGCTCGCGAGCGCATCCCGGATGCGATCGGGCGCGTTGAGCAGGCGCATCGTGTTGGAGATCGCGACGCGCGAACGGCCCACGCGCTCGGCGATGGCCCCCTGCGAGAGGCCGAACTCCTCCATCAGCTGCTTGTAGGCGACCGCCTCTTCGAGTGGACTAAGATCCGCGCGGACGACGTTTTCCACGATCGCCAGTTCGAGCATGGCCTGCGGTACGGCGTCCTTGACGATCACCGGTACGCTGTCGAGCCCGGCGAGGCGCGCCGCCCGCCAGCGCCGTTCCCCCGCGATAAGGGTGAACCGACCTTCGCGGTCCTGCCGTGTCACGATCAGCGGCTGCATGATCCCGTGCGTGCGGATCGAGTCGGCGAGCTCCTGCAGGCGGTGATGATCCATGTGGCTGCGCGGCTGGTACGGGTTCGGCGCGATCTCGTCGATCCCGATCTGGAGCGGCTCGCCGGCGCCTGGGCGTTCAATCGTTGCTGGCGCGGGAGGTTCCGGGCGCGACGTGGGAATCAGCGCATCGAGCCCGCGTCCCAGGCCGCCCCGGCGGGGGCGCGATTGGGGGTGCTGTTTCGATTGCGATGCGTCGTCGGTCACCGGGAGGACTCCGTTTGCGTGCGTGGTCAAGGTTCGGGTGTGTGGCCGCCCTGGTTGTGACAACCATGACATGAAGGGAAGGCGATCACCAAGGTGGCATCAGTTTAGCATCGCGGGCGCATTTGGCCGTGGGGAAACGGCGGCTCCCACGTATACTTTCGGCTGCATCCACTGCGCCGCATCCCCGGGATGCGATGCGTTCGGTGGCGCCCGGTCAGCGGTGACTGGCGCTGGTGCCCGCGGAAGGAGTCTGAACGCTTCTCATGACCGAAACTGTATCGGGAATCATCTCTCTCCTCCTCATCCTCGGTGTCGCGGGAGGACTGGTGTACTGGGCCAAGCGCGCCGAGCATGACCGCTCGGCGTATGTCGGGCTCTTTCTGGTGTTCGGGGCGCCCGGCGTGCTCCTCTCCGTGGCCGGCTTGGCCCTCTCGGTGAACGGCTACATCGCCGGGCCGCTGGTGATGGGAATCGGCCTCGCGTTCGCGCTGCCGCTTCTGCGGCCGGTGCGCGTTGCGCTGGCGCGGGTGACTCCCCTCGATCCCGCCAGTCCGATCGACATGTCCGGGCTGGCCATGATTCTCGCGGTCATGGCCTTCTCCGCCCTGCAGCTGACGATCTCCAGCGAGGGTGGAGAATCGGCCACCAACGTCACCGGCAGCGTGACGATCTCGGCGCTCATCATCAACGTTGTCACGTTCGCCGCCATCGCCTATGTCTGCGTCGGCTACAGGATCTGGCGTGACGGTCACGAGGCGACGACCCGGCTGGGGCTGGCGTGGCCGACATTGCGCACCGCATTGATTGCGCTCGCGCTGGTGATCCCGAGCTTCATCTTCAGCATGATCGGCTCGGCGCTGACCGTCGCATTCCAGCCGAATGTCGTCGACAACCTGCAGGAGACGATGGACCAGATGACGACGGGCGTGCAGAACCCGCTCGGCGCGATCCTGCTCGGTCTCTCGACCGGCGTCGGGGAGGAACTGCTCTTCCGGGGTGCTATCCAGCCACGCTTCGGCATCGTCATTGCCTCCCTCTGCTGGGTCCTTCTGCACGTGCAGTACGACTTCACCTTCGTGCTCGTCGGTCTCTTCGGTATTGGCATCCTGCTCGGGCTCGAGCGCAAGTACCTCGGCACGACGGCAGCGATCATCACGCATGCGGCCTACAACGTGGCGGTGGTGTTGCTCCAGACGTATCTCTCATAGTACTGGTTATGCGACCACACTAGGATGTCGAGGGGACGTTGCTTGTGAATCATCTTTGCAACCGGGAATTGGTTCGCTCAGTGGGACCGCCGCTTGGCAAATCGCCGGGGTGTGTCGGAGAGATTTCTCGACAAGCTCGAAATGACGGTATGCGAGTGGTGCGTCTGAACAGGAAACGACGCACACGGTAGTCGCGCACGAAATGACGGATGACCTGCTGGCGGCTGGGGCGGGATGTTCTCCCGCATTCTGTTTCGGGGGAACTGATGGAGATCGTCGAGATCCGCGAGTTGGATGGCCCGAATCTCTTCATGCTGACACCAGCGATCAAGCTGGAGCTCGCCGTCGTGACGGACGAAGTGCCGCAGGTCAGCATGATTGCGGATGCGTTTGTGGCGGGAGAAGCGCTTCCGGCCGCCGTCACGCTCGAGCCCGCCGACCTGTCCCGCGTCAAGGTCCTGCTCGCCGAGACCGTCAATCGCCTGCACGACCGCTGCGACGTCGAGCGACCGAATGAAATCGTGCGCGACATGGAGACGCCCGGGCACGTGGTGGTGGCTTACGCCTGGGAGCGACGCGCCTTCGCGGTGGCGCTCGGCCGTCTCGCGATCGATATCGTGCTCGGACAGGTCGACGCAACGGCGATCGGGGATCGCATCTCGAAGCTTCGAGACAAACTCGCGGCACGGGTCGATGAGCACGATGCTCCCCAGTACATTCGCCGTGATGCCTGCCGGGTGCCGATCGTGGCGATCACCGGCACCAACGGCAAGACCACCACGACCCGTCTCATCTCGTCGATCATGATGACGGCCGGGCGCCGCGTCGGCTGGACATCGTCCTCCGGGGTCTACATCCAGGGTGAGGAGCGTGTCCACGGCGACTACACCGGTCCCAGTGGCGCCGCCTCCGTGCTCAACGATCCGTCCGTCGAGGTCGCCGTGCTGGAGACCGCACGCGGCGGGATTCTGCTGCGTGGGATCGGCTACGAGGAAAACGATGTCAGCGTCGTGACCAATGTCTCCGCGGATCATCTCGGGACGCAGGGCGTGCTCAGTGTCGAGGGGCTGGCCGAGGTCAAGTCGCTCGTCGCGCGCGTGACGAAACCCGACGGTTTCGCTGTGCTCAACGCCGACGATCCCCTGGTGCTGGCAATGCGGCTGCAGGTGATCGCGAAGCCCTTTCTCGTGACCCGGCAGGCGGAGCCCAATGAGGTCGTGACGATGCACATTGCCAGTGGCGGCTGGGCGCTGACCGTGGCGAACGGGCTCATCCACTGGCATCACGACGGACAGGACGATGTGCTGGCCGCGCTGAGCGACGTGCCGGTCACATTCGGTGGCCGCGCCGGGCACATGGTCGAGAATGCCCTTTGCGCTGCGGCCGCTTGTCTGGGATTGGGGCTGCCGCTCGACCAGGTCCGGGAGGGACTCTCCGCGTTCCGGCCCCACACCGACCAGAATCGAGGACGCCTGAATGTCTTCGATCTGCATGGGGTGACGGTGATCATCGATTTCGCCCACAACGAGGCCGGGCTCCGTCACCTGCTTCAGTTTGGCCGCAGTTTCACCACGGCTCCCGATGCGCGGCTGATCGCGATTGTTGGCACCGCTGGTGACCGCTCCGACGCGGTCTTTCGCTCCATTGGCCGCATGGCCGCCGAACAGGCGGACGCCGTCGTCGTCAAGGATTCGACCCGGTACCTGCGCGGTCGCGAGCCAGGCGAGATGGTCGACTTGATGCAGGAGGGCGTCGCCGAGGCTCACGGAGAAAGCCTGCCCAGCGCCTCCTCCGAGCGCGCCGGGGTGGAGCAGGGTATCGACATGGCGAAGCCGGGAGATGTCGTCGCAGTCATGTGCATCGAGGACTACGACGAGATCCTGCCGTGGCTTGAGCGCGAAGGCACGTCCATCGGCTGACCTGGAATCGACCTACTTTATCTTTGACTAGATCACCTGTGCTTGGTACTCTAGCGGGAGTTGAGACGCCACGTTCAGCCGTTTGAGCCTGGCTCGGTTCGCGCTCGCGATGGAGAACTGTGTTCATGGCTGTCCAAGCCCCAATCCACCCGACTACTCTCCTCGATGCCCCCGGTCCCCGCGATGCCTTCGGCCGCCCGATGAATTACCTGCGGATCTCGCTGACCGATCGCTGCAATTTCCGCTGCGTCTACTGCATGCCCGCGATCGGGATGAAGTTTCAGCCGCGGGACGAGATGCTGACCGATGAGGAGTTGATCCGGCTGGTTGGGCTCTTCGCGCAATTGGGGTTCAAGAAGTTTCGGTTGACCGGTGGTGAGCCGACCGTGCGGCCTCACCTGGTTGACCTGATCCGGGAAATGAAGGCGTTCGATGGTGTCAAAGAGATCTCGATGACAACGAACGGGCTGTTGCTTGGCCGGATCGCCGGCGACCTGAAGGATGCCGGGCTCGATCGGGTCAATATCAGCATCGATACGCTTGATCCTGTCAAATTCAAGTCGATCACGCGCGGTGGGCGGTTCGATCTTGTCTGGCAGGGCATCGAGGCCGCCGATGCAGTCGGCATGCGCCCCATCAAGCTCAACACCGTTGTCGTCAAGGACCAGAACGATCATCAGGTCGCGGAGATGGCCCGCCTTACGCTGGAGCGCGACTGGCAGGTCCGCTTCCTGGAGATCATGCCGATGGAGGGCGTCGGCATCGTCTACGACGAGGGGTTGGTAACTTCGGACCAGACCCAGGCGCGGCTGGAGGCGGAGTTCGGTCCGCTGGAGCATGTCTCCGCCGATCCGTCCGATCCCGCGCGGGTGTGGCGCATCCCCGGGGCGAAGGGAACCATCGGCTTCATCTCACCCATCTCGCAGCCGTTCTGTGATACCTGCAACCGCGTGCGCCTGACGGCCGACGGCAACCTGCGTCTCTGCCTGATCCGGCCAGACGAGGTGAACCTGCGTGACCGCATGCGGGGTGGCGCCAGCGATGACGAATTGCTCACCTACCTCCGCGCTGGTATCTGGCGCAAGCCGTGGGGGCACCGCGTCGCCGAGGGGGATCGCACTACCGTCCGGGGCATGTCCCAGATCGGCGGGTAGCCCCGCTCCGCCGCTGCATCATCCGTCATCTCGAGCGAAACGAGACCTCTCGACTTCGCTCGAGATGACGTCCCATGGCGGCCCAGAACTCCTGTCCGATTGCATTGACGCCACATCGTGCGACTATTGAGTCACGATGTGGCGTCGTGTTGTGCCCGTCGTCAACGTGCAGTTGTGATCCTCGCCGTGATCCGTGCGTATCGCGGCGGGCGGGACGGGAGATTCAGCAATGGCAGCGAGCAGAACTGCGTCGCCAGCGGGAGGGGAGGGAGACAGCTTCCTCGAGCGCTGGTTCAAGCTCCGGGCACATGGGACCAATGTACGCACCGAGCTGCTGGCGGGCCTGACCACGTTCATGGTGATGGCCTATATCATCGCCGTGAATCCAGCCACGCTCACCTTCAACGGGCAGCTCACCACGATCCAGGTCGCAACCGTCACCTGTCTGGTCTCCGGTGTCATGTCGATCGTGATGGGGCTCTACACCAACCGGGCGGTCGCGCTCGCGCCGGGTCTCGGCCTCAATGCCGTGGTCGCCTACACCTTCGTCGGCAGCATGGGGCTCTCCTTTCCCGAGGCGATGGGGATCGTTATTGCGGAAGGCATTGTCATCACCCTGTTGGTGCTGACCGGGGTGCGGCAATACGTGCTGGAGGCGATCCCGCTCGAACTGAAGCGAGCGATCAGCGTCGGAATCGGCCTCTTCATCCTCTTTCTCGGGCTCAAGAACGCGGGCGTCATCACTTTCATGACCGGGAGCGACGCCTCGTCGGCGACGTCCGGCGGCATTCTGGAGCTGACACCACTCAACACGTGGCCGATCTTCGTTGCGTTGGTCGGCCTGGTGATCACGATCGTGATGATGGCGATGGGGATCCGCGCCGCGATCCTCTGGGGATTGCTGGCATCGACCGTCATCGCCTTCATCGTGCCGGGGGATGTGACCTCCTTTCCCAAGCATCCTTTTGCCGGGCCTGACTTCTCGCTGGTCGGGCAGTTCAGTTTTCACTTCATCGCCAAGCTCGGGATTCTGTCGTCCGTTCTGGCCGTGCTGAGCTTCATGCTGGCGGACTTCTTCGATACGATGGGCACCCTGATCGGCGTTGGCGGGCAGGCGGGCTATCTGGACGAGGATGGTCAGCTTCCGGACGCCGAGAAGCCGTTGCTGGTCGACAGCCTTGCCGCGATCGCCGGTGGGGCCACGAGCGCGTCTTCTGCGACGACCTATGTCGAGTCGGCGGCAGGCGTCAGTGTGGGCGGGCGCACCGGGCTGGTCGTCGTCGTTACCGGTGCGCTCTTCCTGCTTTCCCTGCCGTTCGTCGCGCTGGTGGAGGCGATCCCGAGCGTCGCGACCGCGCCGGCCCTGATCGTGGTCGGGTTCCTGATGGTCGGCGTGCTCTCCGAGAAAGAGACTGTGGGTGCCGATGGCCGGGTGCGCAAGACCGGTGCAATCCAGTTCGGGGATATCGAGGAAGGATTGCCGGTCGTCCTCACAATGATGGTCATGCCGTTCACGATGAGCATCACCAACGGCATCGGTGTCGGATTCATCTCGTACGTATTGGTCAAGGTCGCGCGGGGCAAGGCGCGGGAGATCCATCCCGCCGTCTACATTGTCGCGGCAGCGTTTCTGGTCTACTTCCTGCGATGGGCGCTCTTTGACGCCAAGTTCTGACGACCCGGACATTGAAGAAGAGAGGGCACATGCAACCACAGCAAGCCGGCTCGGCGCCTGATGCACGCAAGATCCTGGTAACCATTCCCGCCGACGAGCACCTGCTGGCGCAGTTGCGCGAGCTGTCGCCGGACCTCACGGTCGTCTCGGCCGAGAATGAAGCCGACATTGCCGCCGAGATCGGTGATGCCACGGCGGTGGTTGGCTGGCACCTCTCGGCTGACATGCTGGAGCGGGCGAAGCGGTTGGAATGGATCCACAATGCGGGCGCCGGGGTCGAGGGCATCCTGCGGATGCCGGGGTTCCGGGAGCGAGACATCCTCCTCACGAACAGTAGCGGCGTGAGCGCGCCGAACATGGCCGAGCACGCGATGGCGATGATGCTCGCATTCGCGCGGCGTCTGCCGTGGCTCCAGCGCTCGCAGGAAGATCGGGCGTGGCGGGTGGACAATGCGCTCGCTGGCATCTTCGAGCTCACCGGGCAGACGGTTGTGATCGTCGGCATGGGCGCGATCGGGCGGGAGCTGGCCAGGCGGGCGCACGCCTTCGACATGCACGTGATCAGCGCGCACAGGCACGTCTCAAAGGAGCTGCCAGATGGCGTCGATGAAGAGGTTGCAATCGACGATCTGAACGCCGCGCTCGCCCGTGCCGATCATGTGGTAGACACCTTGCCCGCGACCCAGTCTACAAGTGGCCTCTTCGATGCGTCACGATTCGCAAGCATGAAGCGTGGGGCGTACTTCTACAACCTGGGCCGGGGCGCGACGGTGAAGCAGGATGACCTGATCGCAGCGCTCGAGTCAGGTCACCTTGCAGGCGCTGGTTTGGACGTCACAGATCCGGAGCCGCTCCCGGCGGATTCCTCGCTGTGGACGATGGAGAACGTCATTATCACCGGGCACACGTCGGGCCGCTCGCCGCGGCAGCCGGAGCGGCTGGCCGCGCTTGTCCGCGAGAATGTCCGCCGATATGTCGCCGGCGAGGACATGCTCAACGTCGTGGATCAATCGCACGGGTACTGAGTGCGTGGGGACGACGCTCAGCCTTGCATGCCGTTCTCGTAGGGGAGGACCTTGCTCCTCCCCTACGAAGCGGTTGCCGTTTCCAGATGCGCGCCGTCGCCGAAAACGCAGACCTGGAACCGCTCGCCCGCCGATGCGTGGCCGGGATGCCGGGCGAAATAGCCCTCGGCAAGCGCCGCGCTCACCGCATCCGCCTGGTCGCGCCGCAGGAGCGCCAGCGCGGGACCGCCCTCACCACCGCCCATCATCCGTGCCCCGAGCACCCCGGGCATCACGATCAGATCCGCGACGAGCTCTTCCACCAGCGGATGGCTGATCTCGTAGTCGCCGGCGGATGATCTTCCCGAATCGATCATGAGATGGCCGAAGGTGTCCCAGTCGCCGCGGTGAACGGCGGCGATCCCGGCTCGCACCCGGCGCACCTCGGTGACGACATGCCGGACGCGGCGCATGAGCACGTCGTTCAGCCAGGAATCGCTCGATCGCTGGATCGTTTCCCATTCGGCGTCCGAGATCGCTGCCAGTGAGGTCAGGTCGGGGTTGAGCTCGCGCTGCAGGATCGCCAGCGCTTCCTGCGACTCCCGGACTCGGGTGGGGTAGGATGACGTCGCGTTCTGGTGCTCGACACCGGAGTCGGCGACGGCGAAGACATAGTCTCCGAGATCGGGGGTGATCTGCTCGTAGGTGATCGTCGCGCCGTCGAAAATGATGATGCCGCCCGCCACTGAAGCGGACTGGTCCATCGCCCCGACCGGTGCACCAGCGCGATGCTCGGCCTCCTGCGCGATCTTCACGATCTCGGTCGGCTCTGGAGCTTCGACGGTCAGCGCCAGCACCAGGGCCACGCAGAGCGCCGCCGACGAGCTCATGCCAAAGCCGAGCGGCACGTTCCCCGCGACACTCAACTGCAATCCGTCGCGGATCGGGATCCCGCGCGCGCTCAGGGCGGCGACGATGCCGCGCGCGTAGCTGACCGGGCCGCCGTGATCCTCGCTGGCATGCCAGTCGCCGATGGTGTCGATGTCGATTCGCCAGCTCGCGGGATCGACGTCGCCGGCGACCAGGGCGAGGGCTCCCGGCTCGCCGGTCGGCGAGATGCCCGCGGCGACAGCCCGGTCGATCGCGGCCGCCAGCACCGGACCGCCGTTGTAATCGACGTGGTTGCCCAGCAGTTCAAGTCGACCGGGTGCGATCGACCACTGGGATGGCGTCCACGCATCAGCGAAGGCCGCGCGACCGTATTGGATCGCGCGGCGCTGCACCTCGCCTGCACCGGAGAAGGTCATTGCCGGGGCTCCTGTCACCTCGAAACGCCTGATCCTATCGGCGCATCTTGATCGTCTTGAAGGCCTCGGCCAACTCGAACGGCTGATTCTCGGCCACTTCCGCCGCGCGCTCGCGCAGGCGGTCGGCAAGCTCTGTTGCCTCACCGACCTGTGACTTGTGCGCCTTCAGCGCCTCGATCTTGGTGTCGAAGGTGTCGGTGATGTCGATGAACTTGTCGGGTTCCTCGGCACCGAAGTACCAGATCTCGGCCGTCTTGTGCGGTTCGAGTCCGGCAGCGAGATGATCCGGATAGTAGAGGGGATCCCGCGCGGTCGGGTAGACCGCGTCGTGCGTCGCCATGCCGGCTGCCCGGTGGTCCGGATGCAGCGCGTAGGGGCGGAAGGGATCGTGAGTGATGATGACGTCCGGACGGTAGGTGCGGATCAACCGCACGATCTTCTCGCGCAGCGCGAGATCGGCGACAAGTCCCCCGTCCGGCTCCCGCAGGAAGACCAGCTCGCTCACGCCCATGCGGCGGGCGGCTTCTTTCTCCTCGGCCTCCCGGGTCGCCGCCAGCGTCTCCTCGGTGAAGGAGCGGTCTGCCGTTCCCCGGTTGCCGGAGGTGAGCTGGATGATGATCGTCTTCTTGCCCTCGGCCGAGAACTTGGCGATCGTTCCGGCGGAGGAGAACTCCGCGTCATCGGGGTGGGCGATCACCCACATGAATGTCTGATACTCGTCCTGCGGCGTCTCTGTAGCCAACGTCTTCTCTCCCCGGTGTGGCATTGCTCGTATCGATGGCCCTGCGACTGACTATCCGATCGGTCATGGATGGGAGCCAGTCACCTGCCCAGCATCCTCACAATCTCTTCGCAAACCCGCGAGATGTCAATCTCTCGCTGTTCACCGGAGGCGAGATGCTTGATGCTGACCTTGCCTTGCGCGAGTTCGGACTCGCCGGGGATGATCGCGAGCGGGATGTGGAGCCGGTCGGCGTATTTCAACTGATCGCCGATCGAGCGGTTGATCTGCACCGACTGATCGGCGTTTATCCCCTGCGCGCGGCAGGCGCGAGCCAGTTGGGCCGCGTCGGCCAACGTATCGGGAAGTGCGACCACGAAGACATCGGTCGCGGACTTGGCGACCGGGAAGAGGTCGAACTCCTGCAGCACTTCGAGAATGCGCTCGGTGCCGAGCGAGATGCCGGTCGCGGGCACATCCCGGCCCAGGAACATGCCGACCAGCCCGTCGTAGCGGCCGCCACCCGCAACCGAGCCGACCTTGGGCTCCTCGACAATCGCCTCGTAGACCGGACCGGTGTAGTAGTCGATGCCCCGCGCGAGTGAGAGGTCGATGCGATAGGCATCTTCTGGCACGCCCAGCTTGCCGAGAAAGTCGAGGAGCTCGCGCAGCTCCTGCACCGCCTCGGGGCCGCCCGTGATTTCCCGCAGGCGCTCATCGGCGCCATCCAGGAGTTCGCTGGAGGACCCCTTGAGCGAGACGAGCTCCAGCACCTGCCGCGCACTGGCTTCGGAGATCTCGGCGCGCATCAGCGCCGCGAGGACGCCGTCCGGCCCGATCTTGTCGAGCTTGTCGATCGCGCGGTAGACCGTCGCGGCGCGATCCTCCTCGACCCCGGCCAGGAGAGCCGTCGCCTTGAGCAGCTTGCGGTGGTTGATGGCGACCACGGCAGTGGTGAGCCCGACACCGTGGAGGGCATCGACGAGGACACTGATCCCCTCGGCATCGGCGAGCATCGACGTGGCGCCGACGATGTCGGCGTCACACTGCCAGAACTCGCGGAAGCGTCCGCGCTGCGGCTTCTCCGCCCGCCAGACCGGCGCCATGTGATAGCGCTTGAACGGCATCACGATCTCGTTCTGGTGCATCGCCACCACCCGCGCCAGGGGCACGGTCAGGTCATAGCGGAGCCCGACTTCGCGCTCCCCCTGATCCTGGAAGTGGTACATCAGCTTCTCGTTCTCGCCCGCCTTGCCGGTCAGGATCTCCATGTATTCCAGGGCGGGAGTATCGAGCGGCTGGAAGCCGTGCTTGATGAAGACATCGCGGAAGACGGCCATGACAGAATCGCGGAGGTACTTCTGCTCCGGCATGTAATCGCGAAAGCCCTTCAGGACCTGGGGCTTGCGGGCACTCATGAATGCAGACTCCTTCAAAGTCGGGACATATCAGGAAAGGGACAACGTGAGCGTGGCTCACGACGCCGGTTGATCATCGTTGGAACGATCTCTCGTGGGTTCGACGCTATTTCGTCATCTCGTAGACCACGTGCGCGAGCTCGGGGGCGACCAGTTTCTCCATGCCAAGCTTGACTGCATTACTGGAGCCGGGCATGCAGAAGATGGCCGTGCGGTCGATGACCCCGGCAATCGCGCGGGAGAGCATCGCCGCTGCGCCGATCTCCGGGTAGGAGAGCATCCGGAAAAGTTCTCCGAAACCGGTCAGCTCCTTGTCCAACAAGCGCGAGACGACATCGTAGGTCGTGTCGCGGCGGGCGATGCCGGTGCCGCCGTTGGAGATGATCGCGCGGATGTCGTCACGTGCGGCCCATTCGCGGATCGTCGCGGCGATGGCTTCTGGATCGTCCTTCACGATCGAGTAGGCGGCCAGCTCGTGCCCGCGCCACACCAGTTGCTGCTTGATGATCTCGCCGCTCCGGTCGTCGTCAGGGGTGCGGGTGTCGCTGATCGTGAGGACGGCGCACCGCACGCTCTTCGGCGCCTCATGGCGATGCTGCTCCGTTGATTGCGAGTGGGCAAGGTCGCCGGTGGACGACGCGAATGGATTTCCCATGGGTTGGCGTTCCGTTCCTTGTCTGGCTGAATCGCTGCTTGCTTCCGCACGAGAGGGCCGGCATTCAGCATACCGGGTTATCAAGTATATCGGGATGGTACCGGCGCTGGCTCAATCGCTGACGATCGCGTTGGGGTAATGGCGAATCTTCGCCGATCCCGACACTGCATCGACCGCGATCGCGATCAGGTCACACCGCCAGACACGCTCCTGATGTTCGGGATGCTCCGCTAGGAACCAGGTGGCCGCGGACAGCATGCGCGCGGCCTTGGCGCCGGTGACGGCGTCGTCCGCTCGCCCCGCGCGCTCGCCGCGGCGCGTCTTGACCTCCACGAAGACGAGGATCTCTCCATCGAGTGTCACGAGATCGAGCTCACCGCTGCGGCAATGCCAGTTCCGCGCGACAAGCCGGTGGCCTTGGGCTTCGAGGTAGCGCAGCGCGTGGCTTTCTCCCGCCGCGCCGAGCGTGTGGCGGCGATCGCGGCTAGTCCCCGGCACGCCGGTGGGCCTCGTGGGCGATGCGGACGGGCGCGAAGCAGAAGCGGTGAATGGGGCAGGGACCGTGAATCCGCAGCGCCTCCAGGTGGGTGCGGGCACCGTACCCCTTGTGCTTGCCGAAACCAAAGACCGCATATTCCCGATCGTAATCGTGCATTAGCTCGTCCCGGGCGACCTTGGCGACAATGGAGGCAGCGGCGATGGAGAGGCTGCAGTTGTCGCCCTTCATGAAGCTGACCTGCGGCGTGCCGAGGTCCGTCACGAAGGCATCGAGCAGCACGATCGCCGGGGAATCGGTGAGGCCATTGATCGCCGCCTCCATCGCAAGGCGGTTGGCGGGACCGACCCCGACCCAATCGATAATGTCAGACGGAATCAGGGCGACGCTGACCGCCCGGGCGCGCTCGCGGATGCCTTGGGCGAGACGGATACGCTCCGGTTCGAGGATTTTTTTCGAGTCGCGGACGCGAGACCAGAACGGATCGGCGAGGATCTCGTCCAGTTCCGGGAGCACGACGGCAGCCGCCGCGAGTGGCCCGGCCAGGGCCCCCCGACCGACCTCATCGACGCCCGCAACCGGACCCGCGCCCTGCTCGGCGAGCGAGCGCTCGTGCGTGAGATAGGTTTCCTCGAGCGATGTGGGTGCAGTGGCTGTGATCACAATCGTCCTTGTCCCGGATGGTGCGGCCCCGTGGCTTCGATGAAGTATCACAACGACGCAAAGCGACCGCAAGCATCTCCTGCTCGCGGTCGCTTTGCGTGATCCGGGGCTCTGGAAGCGTCGAAGCAGGTCGTCGCTACTTGACGATGTGCTTCGAGAGATCGCGCCGGCGCTCGGTGATTCGAGCGGCACGACCGGTGCGGCCTCGCAGGTAGTAGAGCTTCGCGCGGCGCACGCGACCGAAGCGGGTGACCTCGATCTTGTCAATGCGCGGGGAGTGGACCAGGAAGGTCCGCTCGACGCCAATGCCGTGCGCGGCGATCCGGCGAACGGTGAAGTTCTCGTTGATGCCGCCGCTGCGACGACGGATGACCACGCCCTCGAAGACCTGGATACGCTCGCGCGTGCCTTCGACGACCTTGGCATGAACCCGGACGTTATCGCCAGGGCCGAATGCCGGGACTTCCTTGAACTGCTCCGCTTCGATGGAGCGAATCAATTGCGCAACCATGGGTGACTGATCCTCTGTTCGCAACATGGCCGTCGGATCCGACACAGCCATCGTGCTCAATCAAGTGCAGAAAAAACGCGCACAGACCCACACCGGGTCCGGCGAATGCTTGGAGATTCTAGCACGTCATCCCCGCCGCATCCAGCCTACATGCTGCCTGTATGCAGTTCTTCGTCATCTTCGAGGATGCTGATCACCTCCGCCGCCACCTCGTAGCGGCCAAAGGAGGGCATCAGATACACGCCTTCGGCATACGGCTGGAGCGTGCCGAGCAGCTCCTGCGCCATCTTGATACCCTCGCGGCGGCCGTTGGCTCCCGCGCGACGCATCCGGTCGCGCGCGTCGTCCGTCAATGTGATGCCGGGAACCTCGTTGTGCAGGAACTCGGCGTGCTTCGAGCTCTGGAGCGGAAGAATGCCGATCATCACCGGGAGGGGCAACTTCTCGGCGCCAAAGACGTCGAGGAAGTTCGTCCATACCTTGGCGTCGAAGATGGGCTGCGTCATCACGAAGTCCGCCCCTGCGGCGATCTTCTCCTTGAGCCGCCGGGCCTCGTCGTGCAGGTCCGGCTTCGTGGGATCGACGGCACAGGCGATCGTGAATTGGGCTTCTCGTCCGATCGATGCTCCCGCGGAGTCGGCGCCGGCCTTCATCTGATTGATGATGCGGATCAACCCGATCGAGTCAACGTCGTAGACTGCCGACGAGTTGGGATACTCGCCGAGGCTGGGCGGATCTCCGGTCAACGCGAGGATGTTGCGGATGCCGGCGGCGTGCGCGCCGAGCAGCTCGGATTGCAGGCCCATCAGCGATCGGTCGCGCGTCGTGAAGTGAATGATCGTCTCGACGCCGACCTCGTGCTGGATCAGGTAGCAGAGCGTCATCGCGCTCATCCGGACCCGCGCCATCGGCGAGTCGGCGACGTTGATCGCATCCACACCGACCGATTTCAGCATTCTCGCGCCGTCGATCGCCTTCTGCGGGTTGAGGCCCTTGGGTGGGTCGATCTCCACGCAGCGAAGGAATTTCTTGCCCAGCTGGCGGTAGATATTGGAGGGCGCCTCGTCCACCGCGACGAGCGATGGCTTCGCTCCGCCTTCCGGGCTCTTGTCCCGCGCGAATTCGATCGAGACGTGATTCTGGTGCGGGGCCGCCTCATCGATCGCGGCGCGCATCGCCGCGATATGCGCGGGGGTCGTGCCGCAGCAACCGCCGACCAGGCGAGCTCCGGCTCGCAGCGCATCCGTAGCAAAGGTAGCGAAATACTCCGGCGACGAGCGGTAGATCAGGCGAGAGCCCACGAGTGTGGGCCAGCCGGCATTCGGCATCGCGGCGAGCCAGGGTCGATGCCCGTCGCGGGTTTGCAGACGCTTGTACATCGCCTTGATCGAGGCAAGGAGCCGCTGCGGACCGACCGAGCAGTTGGCGCCGATGACATCCACCTTCAGGTCCGCAAGACGGTCGACGACTTCGTCCGGCTTGCTGCCGGAGAGCGTCCGCCCGTCCTCGGCGAAGGTCATCATGGCGACGATCGGGAGATCGGAGACCGAGCGCGCGGCGCTGATCGCCGCCTCCATCTCCTCGAGGCTGCCCATCGTCTCGATCGTCAGCAGGTCGACGCCGCGTTCGAGCAGGCAGGCGATCTGGTCCCGGAATGCGTTCTCGGCGTCTTGCCGGCTCAGCGTGCCGAAGGGCTCGAGCGTGCGACCCGTGGGGCCCACCGAACCGGAGACGAGGGCGGAGCTGCCGCTGATCTCGCGCGCTTCGCGGGCGATGCGGACGCCGCGGGCATTGATGGCCTCGACCTTGTCGGCGAGCCCGTGCTGTTCGAGCCGGTAGCGGTTCGCGCCGAACGTATTGGTCTCGATGATGGCGGCGCCCGCGCTCAGGTAGTCCTGGTGAATTCGGGCTACAATATCGGGATGCGAGAGGTTGACTGCGTCCAGGCACTCGTCGAGCGAGCGGCCGGCCTCGTACAGCATGGTCCCCATGGCGCCATCGCCAAGTACCACACCGGATTCCAGGAGTTCGAGAAAGGGATGTGCCATGATCGTGCGGTTCACCTCATTCGCCGTGACGGGCGGATCGTGACAGGATTCGAGCCGGACACATCGCGAACTCGAGGGTGTCACCAGGGGCAGGTGCCTGATCGCGTTGAGGCATTTGCATACCTCGAGCGGTGGCATTGCCAAGTCTGTCTTGCTCATTTATACGTTGTTCTGCAGATCGGCGTTGCATCATCCACAAGAACTGGCAGGCGTTTCGCATCGTGGATGAGGAACACGCGCCCATGACGCACCTGAAATGGACTCCGACAACGAAGAGGATCGATCATTCATGTCATTGGATGGAACGGGAATAATCACCGACCATCATGCCGCCACCCAGCAGCAGACGCTGCAACGCGGCGTGATCATGCCGATCGGTGGTGCTGAAGACAAGCTGGATGACAAGATCATTCTCTCGACCTTCACGCAGCTGGCCGGAGGCAAATCCGCGCGCATCGCCATCGTCCCGACCGCCTCATCGATCGAGACCGCCGGACTGCGCTACAAGGCGCTCTTCCTCGGAATGGGTGTCGAGGATGCCGAGGTGATCTACATCGGCAGCCGCGAGGATGCCAACAATCCGGACAATATCGCGCTCATCAGCGACGCGACCGGGATCTTCCTGACCGGCGGCAACCAATTGCGCCTCTCGGCGTTGATCGGCGGCACGCTCTTCGAGGAGTTCGTCAAGGAGCGAAACCGGGCGGGTGTGGTGGTGGCGGGGACCAGCGCGGGTGCCTCGATTCTGTCCGACCATATGGTCGCGCTGGGGGCGAGCGGCAACACGCCGAAACTGCGCATGGCGCAGATGATGGCCGGCTTCGGTCTGGTCTCCGACGTCATCCTCGATCAGCATTTCCGGCAGCGCGACCGGATCGGCCGGCTGCTGGCATTGGTCGCCTCCAATCCACGGTTGCTCGGGATCGGGATCGACGAGGATACCGCGGTGATGTTCGACGATCACGGCGGCCTTGAGGTGATCGGCAAGCATAGCGTGACGATTGTCGACGGCACCGACATGTTCAGTGATATCTTTCAGGTCAAGGCCTACGGCGAGATCACGGTCAGCAACGCGAAGCTGCATGTGCTGACCCCAGGGCGCCGCTTCGATCTGCGGACGCGATCGCTCATTCTGGATTGACCGTCATTCCGGAATGACTCGACCCGGCAGCCTCGTCAAAAGCGTGACGAGGCTGTTTGCGTACCAGGGAGTGTCGTCTGGCGGCCGGGCGCTCCACTTGCGTGGCCTTGTTACACATCGACGCTGTTTGGTGAGACCGGGGAGGCATGGCGGTGTTGGAGATTCGGGAAACCACGGTCTACAGGGGCGCGAACATCTGGGCGCGGATGCCGGTCATACGCTACGTCCTCGATCTGGGCGAGCTGGAGGACCGGCCATCGAACAAGATTCCCGGCTTCTACGAGCACCTGACGGAACTGATCCCCTCGCTCTACGATCACGGCTGTTCCATCGGCAAGCCGGGCGGGTTCCTCCAACGCCTGCGCGAGGGCACCTGGATGGGGCATGTACTGGAGCACGTCGCGCTTGAGATCCAGAACCTCGCCGGCGCCTCCGTCGTGCGGGGCAAGACGCGCGGCACCACCGAGCGTGGTGTCTATAACGTCGTCTTTCAGTACGATCAGGAGGACGTCGGCCTGGCCGCCGGACAGCTCGGTCTGCGGCTGCTCAATCACCTCATCTACAACTCGGAACCCGAGTTCGACTTCGTGCAGGAATTGGAAGCCCGCATTATCAAGCTGGCCGAGCGCCTGGCGTACGGCCCGTCGACCGGAGCGATCGTGCAGGAGGCGCAGCGCCGTGGGATTCCTGTGCTGCGGCTCGATCCCCAGCGGTCGCTGGTCCAGCTTGGCCACGGCAAGTACCAGCGGCGAATCTGGGCCACCGTCACCTCGGAGACGGCCAACATCGCCGTTGACGTCGCGGGCAACAAGGAGCTGACAAATCGCCTTCTGCATGAGGTCGGCATCCCCGTGCCGCTGACGCGGGTCGTGCAGTCGGAATCGGGCGCAGCCATCGCCGCCAACCGGATCGGGTACCCGGTCGTGCTCAAGCCGCTCGACGGCAATCACGGTCGCGGTGTCTGCATCAACATCACTGACGAGGCGGAGGTACGTGAGTTCTACCCCGTCGCCGAACGCGAAAGCCGGAACGGTGCGGTGATCGTCGAGAGCTTCATTCCTGGCAAGGATTACCGCATTCTCGTTGTCAACAACGAGGTCGTGGCGGTCGCCGAGCGCGTGCCTGCCCACGTCACCGGCGATGGCGAGCATACCGTGCAGGAGCTGATCGAGATCACGAACGCCGATCCACGGCGGGGCGTCGGGCACGAGAAGATCCTCACCCGGATCGCGGTCGATGCCCAGACGATGGAAGTACTGGAGCGCCAGGGAATTGCGCTTGACGACGTTCCGGAGGCGGGACAGTTCGTCCAGCTCAAATTCACGGGCAACATGAGTACGGGCGGCACCTCGATCGACCGCACCGACGATATCCATCCCGATAACGTCGAGATCGCCCGGCAGGCGGCGATGGTGGTCGGGCTCGATATCGCGGGGATCGATTTCATCGCCCCCGACATCGCGGTCTCGGTGCGCCAGTCGGCCGGCGCCATCTGTGAGGTCAACGCCGGCCCCGGATTCCGGATGCACACGCACCCGACCGAGGGGCATCCACGTCATGTCGGGCGTGCTGTCGTGGACATGCTCTTCAAGCGTGGGGCACCCTCCCGGGTGCCGATCGTGGCCGTGACCGGCACGAACGGCAAGACCACGACCTCGCGCATGATCGCGCACATCATGAAGACAGCCGGTCGCCGGGTCGGCCTGACGACCACGGACGGCATCTATATCGACGGCACCCAGATCATGGCCGGGGACATGAGCGGGCCCGGCAGTGCCCGCATGGTGCTGAAGAACCCGACGATTGATTTCGCGGTGCTGGAGACAGCCCGGGGCGGCATCCTCCGCTCAGGGCTCGGCTACGACCGCTGTAACGTCGGGGTTGTCACGAACGTCACCAGCGACCACCTCGGGCTGAAGGGTGTCGATACACTGGCCGAGCTGGCGCGGGTCAAGGCCGTTGTCCCGGCGAGCGTGCTGCCCGATGGGGCCTGCGTGCTCAACGCCGACAACGAATGGACGGTCGGGATGACCCGAGTCGCCCGGGGCGAACTGATCTTCTTCAGCATGGAGGAGGACAACCCGGTCGTTCACGATCACCTGAGGGAACGCGGACGGGCGGTGGTGTTGAAGTCCTCGCCACGCGGCGACATGATCACCCTGCTCGAACACCGGCGCGAGACCTCGATCCTGCTGGCGAGCCAGATTCCCGCTACGTTCGAGGGCCGCGCACGCGTCAACATCGCCAATGCGATGGCGGCGACCGCGGCCGCGATTGCCGATGACGTCCAGCTCGATTACATCCGGCAGGCTCTTCGAACCTTCACCAGCAACTTCTTCCAGACACCTGGTCGCTTCAACCTGCTCGATCTCGGCGGGCAGCGCGTGCTGATGGATTATTGTCATAACGTCGCGGGGCTGGAGGCGATCGCCGATTTCGTGACGCGGATGGCCGCCGATCGGACGGTGGCGGTGATCAGCATGCCGGGTGACCGCTCCGACGGTGATATCGATGCCTTCGGGCGGCTGGCGGGCAAGACCTTCGACCGGATCTATATCCGCGAGGATACGAACCGGCGCGGCCGCGAGCCCGGCGAGATCGCGGCGCGTCTCGCGGCAGCTGCGGAGGAGGGCGGGCTCGATCCGGCGCAGATCACGGTTATTCTTGATGAACTGGAGGCGTGCCGCACGGCCGTCACGGAATCCGACCGATCGGATCTGGTCATCCTGATGGCGGACAAGCCGATCGCCGTCTGGGACATGCTTACCAGCATGGCGGAGGCGATCTAACGCGCTGTCATAGTGGCAGGGGAGCCCGGCAACGGGATGACGATGGCGAAGCTGGAGGCCGCGTCTGCGAGGAGCTCATGCCGACGGAGAGCACGCCGCGTATCGCGCTCGGAGACTGGAAGACGATTCTCGGCGAGCAGGTCGTGCTGGGTGAAGAAGTCACCGGGCGCGACCTGTGGCCCGTCACGGCCGAGGACGGGGCGCGGTATTTTCTCAAACGCCTGAGCCCGTGGCGGAACCTGCCATTGGCCGATGAGGCCCGCATCCTGAGGCACCTTGCAGGGCAGGGGGTCGGCGTGGCCGAGTTCCTGCCCACCGATCGCGCCACGCTCTACGCCGAGTATGTCGGGGAGTCATTCATTCTCATCCCGCGGCTGGCGAGTGATGGCTTCAGCGCCGCCGAGATCGTCGCCCTGGAGGAGAAGATTGGCGGCGCCCTCGCGGATCTTCACCGGGCACTCGCGATGTATCCGTGGCCCGCCAATTCCTATACTGAGGGATTGGGCGAATCGCTCATGGGAAACCTGGCGCTTCTCCCAGACATCGCCGGTCAACTTGATCCAAGGCGCGCCGCGATGGCAGCCGCCCTGGCTTCGCTGCCAAACCAACTGGTCCACGGAGACCTGACGCCGGAGAACATGCTGCTTCGACGGCCGGGAACGATCTCGGGATTCATCGATTTCGATCACCTGCCGCTGGCACCGCGGATCTTGGACGTCTCGAAATATCTGTCCCGGCGAATCAGGCTGCGCTGGCGGCAAGGATCGCCAACCTTGGATCGGGACCGGCTGGGCCACCTTCAGAACTTCCTGGCCGGCTATCACAAGGCACATCCCCTCTCTCCGGCAGAGATCGAGGCGATCCCGGCCGGTATCGCGGCCGGCAATGTACTAGAGGCCAGCTACTTTCAGGAGATCTCGGCCGGAACGTTGGTCCGCCGCAAGCTGCCCGATCACGACGCGGTGCTTGCCGACACGGTCGAGGCGGCGAGGTGGCACCTGGCGAGCTACGAAGAGGTCGCCGCTGCGGTTCGGTCGAGTGTCGCCTGACCCCCAGCCATCGTCCTGGCTTGCAGTTACGACGTTGGCGCCGTCGTCTTTCGCGCTGAGGAGGGAGTCGCGCCGATCACCTCCACGGTCTGGCTGTCGGTCCGGTAACGGGAGAGACCCGGCACCAATTTGACCATCAGGAGGCAGCCGAGGATCGTCATGATGCCGCCGCTCGCGATCGCGAATGGGAGACTGGTGAGGCTGGCCATCGCGCCCGCGCGCAGTTCTCCAAGTTGTGGGCCACCCATCGCGAAAGTCGAGTGCACGGCGGCGATACGGCCGCGGTAGTGGTCGGGCGTCACGAGATTCCGGATCGCCTGGCGCAGGGCCATGCTGACCGCGTCCGCCCCGCCGCTTCCGGCGAGGAAGAGCATGGCGATGATCAGGTTCGTGCTGAGGGCGAATCCCAGCACACACCCGCCGTAAGCGATCACGGCCAGGATCACGCCCAGTCCGGCGCGCTGCGGGATCGGCAGCACACCCAGAATCAGGCTGCCGATGACGGCACCGGCGGCCGGGGCGCTGAGCAGGAGCCCCATCTGCTCGGCACCGGCGCCGAGCAGCCGTTCAGCTATCAATGGCACCTGGTAGGTGAACGCGCCGAAGAAGGTCGCGATGAAGTCGAGGACCATGACCGAAAGCAGGATCGGCGTCGCCCACAGGAAGACCAGGCCGTCCCTGATTGCGTTCAGGCCCCGTTGCTTCGGGGAGACAAAGGCGGGACGGGCGGAGATCTTCCATGCTGCGACGATGACCGCCATGAACGAGCAGGCATCATAGATATAGGCGAGGGTCACACCGTGCCAGGCGATGAGGAGCCCTCCGATCGCCGGCCCGGCAATCGACGCTGTTTGCATGACGAGGTTGGCCACGGTTGCCGCTCCCGCAATCTCCGCCCGGGGGACCAGTGTTGGGATGAGCGCGTGGCGGGCCGGACCCGCGAAGGCGTTGAGCGAGGATGAGATGGTGATGACGCCGAAGATGATCGGCATGTTGATGGTTCCGGTGGCCGTCGCCACCGCCAGGATGCCCGACGTGCCCATCAAGGCGATGTGGGTGCCGATCAGGATCTTGCGCCGGTCCACACGGTCGGCAAAGGCACCGCCGTAGAGCCCGAAGATCAGCATCGGCACGAACTGGACGAGACCGAGCATTCCCAGCCAGAATGGACTGCCGGTGAGCTGGGAGAGCTGCCAGAGCACCGCCACCCGCTGGATCTGGGTGCCGAGAATCGAGACGCCGTCTGCCATCCAGAGCAGGCGGAAATCCCGGTGGCGAAGCGTATGAATGGCAAGTGCTCGTTTGGGCACGGGTCGTTATCCAGATGATCGAAAACGGAGATCGGCGCGGTCACTCGCGCTGGGCATTGTAGGTGAGTTGCGGAGGAAGCGGAATGGATGAGTTGATGGGCCGGGTGGAGAATCTCGGCGGGGTCTTAAGTCGTGAGCAGTTGCAAGCATTGATCGAGGGTGTCGATCGGCCGCTCGTCACTGAGTGGCAGGATCTGGAGGCACAACTTCAGCCCAACGGAATCGACCTCACGTTGCGTGAGGTCAGTGCCTATCGCGGGGCCGGGCAGATCGGCGTCTCGTCCGAGGATCGTATATTGCCGGAGCTGGAGCAACTGGAGTTCGATGCCGATGGGTGGGTGACGCTGCAACCCGGCATCTACCAGATCATGTACAACGAGATCGTCGATATTCCCGTTACGTTGATGGCGTTGGGGCGCCCTCGGTCCAGCTTGGCACGCGGTGGCGCGACGATTCACACCGCGGTCTGGGATGCGGGGTATCGAGGTCGTTCGACGTCAATGCTGGCGGTGGTCAATCCCGAGGGATTCCGCCTCCAACGCAACGCGCGCGTCATGCAGCTCGTTTTCTTCGGAATGGCCCAGGCACCGGCGGATGGGTATCGCGGGAAGTATCAGAACGAAAACGTGGCTCGCTAGGAGCCACGTTTTCCACAATGGTCAGGAATTTGGTGTGACCCGCGAGTAACTCGGGCGGCTTGGCGCCTCGCCCGCGACCGGGATCTGCGCGCGGGTGCGCTCGCGCATGGCGGTCTGGTTGCAGCCTTCGACCGGGCAGTAGAAGATAAGCGTGTATTCCGCTTCCCGCTGATCGGCGAACCGGGCCGGGCGACCAAGCTTTCCCCGAAGGCGCATCTCGACACCGTGATCGGGACACGTAGGAGTCTGGGGTTGAACCTCTTTCCGACGGAAGATGCCGACCATTCACAATTCTCCAGCATGGGTTTTCACAAGCACGTCACTGCTTGGTAGTATACGGGATCATCGGCGAACCGGGCCGGTGCGATGAGCCGTTTCAAGGAGCACATATCATGGGAGCCGTCGCGACATCTCTGCCCGAGCACGTGTTCAACGACCTGGTGACGGTGTTGCTTGACCGCTTTGGCGAAGACTGGATCAAGAACACGACGGCGAACCAGAATTTCGCGCGCGGCACGTCGTCGCTCCTGCAGGATGCGGAAGGCATTCACCTGATCGGGGAGCCCGAGTTCGAGCAGAACTCACACAACTTCAACCTCTGGGTCGACTTCCCGGTCGATGACGTGCTCGCCGCCGACGAACTCGCCTTCGACGTCTTCTCCCAGCTGGCCGAGGAGATCTTCATCTCGACCCGCATCTTCGAGGAGCGAGGCGTTCGCTACCGGTTCGTGACCGGCAGCGCGACCGACGGGCACCTCGGGAGCCTCAACCTGACCGGCCCGCACGCGATGGAATTCCTGAATATCCACAAGCTGCGTGTCGCCCGTGGCCTGCAGTTCAACGCGTGATCCGCATGTCGTGTTGCCGGGGTAACTCAGCGTTCTGGCCAACTGGGTTCCCAAGCTTGTCGTTCTGAACAGGGCGTTTACACTAGGCATGTCTCATGCGCCGTCATCCTGAGTAGTGCGTCTACATCAAACTGTCATCCTTCACTGCGGTCAGAATGACGGGTGTGTGGGATGAGGTGATGAGATTGCCCAACGTAGACGGTTCGGTCAGAATGGCAGACCGAGGGAGACGTGCGGTCCGGATGAGCTATCGGAGGGGTGGCTGCGGTGGGCGCAAAGCGGGTATACTTCCCCGCAGTCGTGCTAGACGGGGAGCTGGCGGTGCCCTGAACCCGCAACCCGCCTTAGCGGGGTTGAATTCCCACTCGAGGTATCGGCTTTGTGGGACTAGCGTCGTCACGTGGTGTTGAAGATTGGGTCCCGCGCGGCGGGGAACTGTGAACCGGGTCAGGATCGGAAGATAGCAGCCCTAAGCAGCACTCCTCGGGTGACGTGGGGTTACCTTTTCGGAGCTAACGAGCGGCGACAAGCCGGAAGGTCATATCGACAGCGGGTGCACGGCTACTTTTCCTGAGAGAAAAGACAGCGAACGGGGCGTCAGAATCATCTGACGCCCCGTT
>JBARWF010000052.1:0-2454 GCA_049646645.1 Thermomicrobiales bacterium | reverse complement strand
GCCGCGACGTTTTGATGCGTCGCGGCGTTCGCCTTCTTTGCATCTGGCCGGCAGGTCGATGCTCGGCTCAACTCGCGAAGAAGATATGGGGGTCGACACCGTAATGGGCTGTGACAAGAGGCAAGGTTGCAGTTGCGGTGTACTATCTGATGTACGTACACTGTTCCGGTCGGTGGTTTCGCTCCGTGATGGATTGGGGACACGCGGAACTTCGTGAACATTACCGGCCAGAAAGCAGCGATCTCGGGAACTGTTGGGAGTGGGACAATGTGTAACCGTGGCACACAGCGGGGGACTGATCTGGAGTCGATCGGAACGATGACGGCAGCGAGCGCGCTGAACCGGCGCGTCGTGCTCAAGGCCGCAGCCGGGCTCAGCGCGATGGCGGTTGCTGTCGGGAGTGGTGGCGGTGGCCAGCTGGCCCGTCCGTCCATCGCAGCGGCCCAGGAAAACGGAGGAACCCGCGCCACTCGCTGGTCGCCAGCGCCCAGCATCGATGCCAAGGCCGGCGAGAACGGCAGTACCATCGTCGACGGCTTCCGTGTTTTCCAGACCGATTACCCCTTCTTTGCCCTCGGTGCGAGCTGGTCGGCGTCGGTGGGGCTGTGGCCGATCGTCGAGGTACAGGTCAGCGCCGATGGTGAGATATGGTCGGATTCCTTCCAGATGATGGCCGATACCGAGGATGGCGGCCGCCCGACGCGGGAGGATCGCCTCTTCACTCCCTTGATCTTTACCGATACGACAAATTGGGTGCGGTTCCGCACGATCGACAGCGACGGCAATGCCGGTTCCGTGGACGGTCTCGCCTTCACCTACATCGATGCCTCGGACGGGCCGTGGGAGCAGGATGTCGCGGACGCGGGCAGCCCTGCGCCCGGCGATGCCGATACGGACGTCCCGCCCCGGCTGCTGAGCCGGGAGGCGTGGGGCGCGGACGAGAGCTACCGGTACGATGCCGATGGCGAGATATGGCCGCCGACATATGAGCTGGTCCACCACATCATCATCCACCACACGGACACGCCGACCTACCAGGATCCGCTGGTCGCGATCCGCTCGATCTACTACTACCACGCCGTCGATCAGGGCTGGGGCGATATCGGCTACAACTACCTGGTCGACCGTAACGGCACCATCTACGAGGGGCGCTACGGCGGCCAGAACACCGTGGGCGGGCACTCGTACCAGTACGCCTACGGCAGCTCCGGCATCTGCGTCATCGGCGACTACCAGAACCAGCTTGAGAGCGATGCTGCCCGTGCGGGTCTGGTGCAGATCGTCTCCTGGGTCGGGCGCGATCTCGACCCGTACGGCGCCCAGGATTTTCTCGATGTCCCCGATCTGCCGGTGATCTGCGCGCATCGCGATGTCAATTCGACGGCGTGTCCCGGCGATATGCTCTACGGCGATCTGCCGGCCATTCGCGACCTCGTGGCGGCGACGCTTGACTCGGGATCGCTCGATACCGGAAACCCGGGGGGCATCGCGATTCGGGATCGGGTGATCGTGCAGACCGACGATGGTGCCGATCTCAATGTCCGGGAGTCGGGGAGCGGGTCGGCGGCAGTCGTCGGAAGCCTGGCAAACGGGACCCCCGCGCGTGTCATTGACGGGCCAGAAGTCAGTGACAGTGACAATTGGTACGAGGTCGATTGGGGAAGTGGCACCGGCTGGGTGGTGGCCCGCTACCTGATCGTCTCGCCGCCGGAGCCGGTCGAAGGCGCATATGACTACGCGTTCGGCACGAACCTCGAGTTCCGGGCGTCCGCGAATCTGCGCTGGGAACCGTCCACGGATGCCGGTGTCGTCGCCGATGTGCCAAAGGGAGAGTGGGCTGCCGTGCTCGATGGTCCTGTCTCCGGCGGCGAGTACGACTGGTACCAGGTGCATACACAGAGTCACGGCAGTGGTTGGGTGGCGAAGAACTTCATCACCTCGGCCGCGACTGACGACAGTCCGGGCGGCGAGTTCTCCGTCGGCGACGTCGTTGAGGCGGCTGAGAGCGTGAACCTCCGGGCCCGGCCGGGTGTCGCGCAGGCGGTCTGGGGAACGCTCCCCGCCGGCACACGCATGCAGATCTCGCAGCCGCCATTCTGGGTGACGGACTACCGCTGGTATGGCGTGCAGGGCGCGTTCGGGTCTGGCTGGGGCGTCGGCAATATGTTGAAGGCGACCTGATCGAACGGATCGCCCTCGGCTGAACGAACCGATCCCCAATGACAAGCACCAACCCGGCGCAGGATTGCGCCGGGTTGGTGCTTGTCTTGACGCTGCGATGTCGCGAGCCGCTTCATTGCTTGTTCACACCGTTCACGAGTCTGTTTCTCAGCACGCTGATTCGCGCTATGCTCCCATGTCGACGGTTGGCGCGTGCCTTCCGGGCGCGCCGTTTCGATGACGAAACGCGTGGTCGTCCAAACGACGGGAGACGCGGCGTCTGCACGAAACACC
>JBARWF010000051.1:0-94844 GCA_049646645.1 Thermomicrobiales bacterium | reverse complement strand
GTACTGCTCCGCTCGATCCGCCGCCGGCTGACCGTCGTGCCAAAACCAGCCCAGATGCTGCGGCAACGGCGCATCGTGAGCATCCGGGAGATGATCGACCGTGTGATCGACCTGACCGCGCGACACCGGCCCGTCGCCTTCTCGCGGGTGACCGCCGACTATCGGAGCCGAACCGATGTGGCGACGGCGTTCCTGGCGGTGCTGGTGCTGGTGCGCCGCCAATCGTTGCAGGCGTCGCAGCCCGCGCTCTTCGCCGATATCGAATTGCAGCATCAGGTGGCCGCTGCCACGGATACTATGGAGATAACCGGGGACATCGACGACGAGTTCCTGAACTAGAGTTGAGATCGAAGTCGTAGCGGCGAACCACCAGCTGGTCTGCGCCATCGGCCGGACCACCAGGCCGATCGTGGAGGCGCATGGGGCCGGTAGCCGGCTCCGCCTTATGAACCGGGGTGCGTGACAGCCGCTCACCGCTTTATTCTGGATGCAATGACACCGATGACCGACACGACCACAACCCAATCCTCTCCGGAGCGCCTTCCCGCAACCGATGAACAACTGGCGCTGCCCGGCACGGAATCGGTGCATTCGATTTCGATCTCCGAGCTGTCGGCACTGATGGAGGCGTTCCTGCTCGTTGCATCAGAGCCTCCCACGATCGAGGATCTCGCCAAGGGCGCCGGCGTGGAACCGGATCAGATCGAACGAGCCCTGGCGCTCCTCAACGAGGACGAGACCCGCGGCTGGGTCGTGCAGCGCCACGGAAAGCGCGTGCAACTGGCCACCGCCCCACGCTTCGCGGATCGCGTCCGCACCTTCCTCGGTCTCGACCGCGAATCGCGGCTTTCATCGGCAGCGCTGGAGACGCTGGCGATAATCGCCTACCAGCAGCCGGTGACACGTGCCGAGATCGACGCGATCAGGGGAGTGGACAGCTCCGGCGTGCTGGCGACGCTGCATGCGCGGGGCCTGATCGAACCCGTCTCCCGCCTCCAGACTGTCGGCAACCCGATCCAGTACGGAACGACGGCGGACTTCCTCAAGCACTTTGGTCTCCGCTCGCTCGCCGAGCTGCCGCCACTCGGTCAGGTCGATGGCCGCGACGCGCGGGCGGCACTGGATGCCGCCGCGAAATCCGGTCAACCGGCTGAAGACGAGACGGCACCGGCAAGCGCTACGGCTCCTGACCAGCCTGACGACACGACGGAGGAATGAGGATGAGCGCGCCCGTCATCCTGCGCGACGGCGTCACGATCCCTGCGGACATCGTGACGCAACTCATCGCGCGCCCGGATACCCGGCATTCAGCCGAGTGGTTCGCGCGCCTGCCAGCCATGATCGACCGTTGGTGCGACGAGTGGCATATCACGCTGGAACCGGGACTGCCGCGCATCTCCTACAACATCGTCCTCTTCGGCACGTCGGCACGCTCTGGCCCTGTCGTCCTGAAGCTCTCGCCGCCGCATGAGGAGTTCCGCGCTGAGCTCGAGGGACTGCGACTCGCGCAGGGCGACGGCGTCGTCCGGCTCCTCCATGGCGACGCCCACGAGGCAGGGATGCTGTTGGAGCGGATCACGCCGGGGGTGCCACTGCGCGATCTCGATTCGGTCTATGACGACATCGAGGCGACGCGGATCGCAGCGACCTACATGAAACGCTACTGGCGCCACGTATCGAATGCGGGAGACCTGATCCCGCTCGAACGCTGGTTCCGGGACCTCTTCACCTACGAGGCGTGGCTCTCGTCAGGGGCGGTATCCAGCCCCCTGCCCGTGGATTTGGCTCAGGCTGCGGGATCTGCCGCTCGGGACATGATCGGGCCAGGCACCGATCCCATCCTGCTCCACGGCGATCTACATCACGACAACCTGCTAACGAATCAGCAGGGCGGCTGGACGATCATCGATCCCAAGGGGCTGATCGGGGCGCGTGAATATGAAGTGGGCACCTGGATGCTCAACACACCGTGGTTACGCATTGAACGGGATCTCCCGGACCTTCTACGCCGTCGAGTGGAGGTTTTCTCGGAGGAACTTGGCTTGCCCCGCGAGCGCGTCCTCGCCGGCGGGCTGGTTCACGCGGTGCTGTGCGCGTGCTGGTCGCTGATCGACGCCGACGAGGCAACACCGGAGGATGACTGGCTTGCTGCCTCCATCGCCTCGGCCCGGATCTTCCACGACCTGATCGCAGCGTAGCAATCGTCAGCCGATGGCGGAGAGCGATCGGACGCGCTCGACCACATCGGCGATCACATCCACTGCCTCATCGATCTCCTCGACCGAGTTTCCCCGCCCCACCGAGAGCCGGAGACTCGACCGTGCTTCGGACTCGGACAGCCCCATCGCCAGCAACACGTGACTCGGCTCGGCGTTGCCGGTCGTGCAGGCGCTCCCGGCTGATGCCTCAACCCCATCCATGTCGAGCGCAAGCAGCGCCGTCTCTCCTTGAATCCCCCGGATCGAGACGTTCAGGTTGTTGCCCAACCGCTCCGGCCCCGGCTCGGGCCCGTTGAGCCGAACGTCGGGCACGAGCGCCGTGAGCTGGGCCCAAAGGTGGTCGCGCAAGGCGGTGACATGGGCGCTGTATGCCTCGCGAGACGACTCTGCCCGCGCCAGCGCCTCGCCCAGGCCCACGATCAGCGGGACATTCTCCGTCCCCCCACGGCGACCGGATTCCTGCCCACCGCCGTCCTGCTGAAACCGGATGGGCGTTCCCTTGCGCACGTAGAGCAGGCCGACACCCTTCGGCCCGTAGAACTTGTGGGCTGAGAGCGAGAGTAAATCGACTCCGAGATCATCGACATTCAGCGGGAGCGAGCCCGCTGCCTGAACGGCGTCGGTATGCATCGGGATGCCGTGATCGCGTGCAATCGCCGCAATGCGCGCGACCGGCTGGATCGAACCGACTTCGTTGTTCGCGTACATCACGGAGATCAGGCAGGTCTCCGGGCGAATCGCCGCCCCCACCGCGGCGGGATCAATGATCCCGAGGTCGTCGCAGGGAATGCGCGTCACCGCGAATCCCTGCTCTTCCAACGCATCAGCGGCGTGCAGGACCGCGTGATGCTCGATCGCGGACGTGATGATGTGCGGCATCACATCCGGGCGGGCGAGACGGGCAGCCCAAGCCACGCCCTTCAGCGCAAGGTTGTTGCTCTCGGTCGCGCCACTGGTGAAGACGATCTCGGACGTGCGGCAACCGAGAATACGCGCGACCGTAACCCGCGCCCGATCGAGCCCGGCCCGCGCATCCTGGCCAACGCGATAGATGCTCGACGGGTTTCCGAATGTCGACGAGAAATAGGGGAGCATCGCCTGGACGACCGCGGGATCGACGGGCGTGGTCGCCGCGTGATCGAGGTAGATCAGGTCAGCACCATACGTCATCGCAGGGAGTCGCTTTCTTGTGATGTACAGGAGGGAGATTCTGGACGAGCGGGAGCACCGGTGCCGGGAGGGTTCGGCTCAGGGTCAGGCGGAGGTGACGATGACGTCACTGGCGGGGGCAGCCGACTTCTTGGCGATGAGATCGGCAAGCGTTGTGGAATCCAGCGCGTCGACGATCGAATCGCGGACCTTCAGCCAGATCGGGCGCGTTTCGCAGCCATCGATCAACGGGCAGGTCTGATCGTTGGCGTCCTCAGAGACACAGTCCATCGGCGCCACCGGACCTTCCATAACGCGATAGACATCGCCGATCCTGATCAATTCTGGCGCGCGCGTCAGCATGTACCCGCCACGGGCGCCACGCTTGCTGACGACGAGCCCGGCACGGCGAAGCGGGGCAATCAGTTGTTCCAGATATGCCGTCGGCACCGATGATTCCTTGGCTATCTCGGTGATCGACATCGGGCCTCCACCAAAGTGATGCGCAAGTGCGACCATTGCCCGCACTCCGTATTCACCCCTCGTCGAGACTTTCATCGTCATTCCTCCAGTCCGAGCGATCCCCCGATTCCTAACAACTCTAATCGGAATTACGTGCTGAGTCAATCGATTTGATAATAATTCTCATCTTTTCCAGGGACGCATCCGGAAGTTGGCGGCTATCGCCTCCCGCCACTCGGCGGGGATCGTCACCCGCTGGGAAAAGATCCCCGGAGCAACCTGCTGGTAAAGGTGCACGAAACGATCGGCGGTGAAGATGCCGCGGTACAGCCCGTCTTCGGTGACCGCTACCGCCCAACGGTTCATGGAGGTCATCAATTGCTGGACATCGTAGACGGAATCCGTCACGTCCGCGACAACGATGTCGGAATCCATCACCTCGCCGACCGAGCGGCTGCCCTGACCGCCCTGCAAGCTCTCCAGCAATTGCGTCCGCCAGAGCATTCCCATGACATAGCCGTTCTCCGTGACGACGATATCGCGGGGGCCCCCACGCAGGGCAAAGGTCAGCGGCCGGTCGGGCGCAATCCCGCCCATATCCCACAGCGCGAACTGGCCGACTCGCAGCTTCCGCATCGCGCTCTCGACCCGCACGACCCGCCCTTCCGCCTGCGCGGCCACGATCACGAAGAGCCCGATCACCGGCAGCACGAGCGATCCCTGCCAGAGACCGGCGATGATCATGACAGCGGCGATGACGATCCCGATCCTCACTGCGATGGCCGTCGCACGCTCACGTCCCACCGAGGGCGTGAGCAACGCCCGCAAGACCCGTCCACCATCCATGGGAAAGGCTGGCAGCAGGTTGAAGACCAGCAGGAAGAGATTCGTCACGGCGACATACGCCAGCAGGGAGCCCGGAGTCATCTCGCCAATAAAGGTGCCGGAAGGAACGAGCGCGTCCACGCCGAAGATGGTACTGAGGAGGAGCAATACGGGAAGAAGGGCGATGAAGATCGCCAGGTTGATAGCAGGGCCGGCCAGCGCGATCAGCGATTCAGCCTTGGGCTGGGCCGGAGCCTGCTCGATCCGGGCAACGCCGCCGAAGGGCCAGAGGGTGATATCCAGGACGCGGATCCCGAACTGTTGCGCCATGGCGCAATGCCCGAGCTCGTGCAGCAGCACCGAGAGAAAGATGAGCACGACAAAAACGCATCCGAGCGCGAACGGCACCAATCCCCCGTCTGGACCAATTCCCCAATTGAGGAATGCCCAGACGAAGACCAGCGCAAACGTCGGATGGACGTTTACATCGACGCCAAAGAGGCGCCCGACCTGTATGGCGCGGAAGATGCCCAGCTTCGTTCCTGTCTTGCATGTACCGCGTCCGGCATTACCCCGGACGCGATCGCGCCACGACGCCCGCCCGAACCTTCGTTCGGGTCCTTCCAATTCTACCAAGATTGACATCCAGGAAAACACAGGCCGCTGATTCTGGCAAATTCATCCCCGAAGATATGTATAGCAAGATTATTGCCACCGCGACTCGAACCACCTATACTCAGAGCATTACCAGATGTCGTTGACGCACAGACCGGAAACGTCATCGCAGCCTGCCCGCCACCGCGAGTGCAATTGGCGAGCCACCGTTACCGAATCCGGAACCGACGTCACACCCGAATCAGGAGGGCTACATGCGCTGGGAAACGGGATTCGAGTATGGCCAGGAAATGCGGCCATGGGTGTCACCAAGCCTGATCGAGGCGAACTACATCCTGAGCCTCTCGCAGCAAGAGCTCCAGCAGGTCATCGCAGCCGAGATGGAGGGCAACCCCGCCCTTGAGATCGAGGACCGGCAGACCTGCCCGATGTGCGGAAGCATCCTCGAAGGCACGTACTGCCCGACCTGCCTCACCGACCAGCGCACGACGCCAGAGATCGATTCGTTCGACGATTACCCCGACCTGGTGGCCACGGGAACCGCATCAGCGGGAGACGAATCCGACTTCGACCCCATGACGCTTGTCGCCTCGGATCTCTCGGTCACCGATCAGATCCTGGCCGATGTGCGTACCGTCCTCGACGAGCGCGCCTTCCCCATCGCTGAGTACCTCGTGGAATCGCTGGACGAGCGGGGCTTCCTGCCGATGGATGTCGAGGAGATCAGCACCCTCACCGGGCTTGATGAAGATGAGATCACCGACGTCCTCAACGTCATCCAGGATGTCGCGCCGATCGGCGTCGGAGCGCGGGACCTGAAGGAGTGCCTGCTGCTGCAAGCCGCCTACCTCCGTACCACGGGGCATGAGGTGCCGGAGGCGATCTTTCGTATCATCGAGACGCACCTCCACGAATTCGGCACGCACAAGTACGGCCAGATCGCGCGCGACCTCGGGATCTCGATTGAGGAAATCGATGAGGCGCGCGAGTTCATCCGGCTCTATCTCAACCCGTTTCCCCTGCAATCCGATCAGGGCCGGACATGGCGCAGCCCGACCGACTCCACCTATGTCGCCCCCGACGTGGTGATCTCCCTGAAGAACGACGAACTGACTGTGGAAGTCATCGACAGCAAGTACTTCCACCTGCGCACGAATGCGATGTACGAGCAGCTCTCGGGGCAGTTCTCCCGGCGCAAGTCGGTGCTCCAGAAGGCAGCACCTGTCTCGCCGGAGATTCAGCAGGCTGCGGCTGAAGTCTCCAGCGAAGACAAGGACCACGTCCGCCAGTACACGAACCGGGCAAAGCTCTTCATCTCCAATATTCAGCAACGCCGTGACACCCTGCTGCGCATCAGCCAATGCATCTGCGAGCTGCAGGAGAGCTTCCTGCGCGGGGGGGTCCGCGAGCTACGGCCACTGACGCGAGCGGTCGTGGCGCAGCAGGTCGGCGTGCATGAATCCACCGTGAGCCGGGCAACGGCGAGCAAGTTCGTGATGCTCCCGAATCGCAAGGTGATCCCCTTCTCGGACTTCTTCACGCCGTCGCTGAGCACGAAGGACATCATCAAGGAACTCATCCTGGACGAGGCCCGGAAGGGAACACCGCTCACCGACCGCCGGATCTGCGACCTGCTTTTGCAACGTGGGGTGCGCATCGCCCGCCGCACGGTCGCCAAATACCGCGCCGAGCTCGGAATCCTGCCATCCACGATGCGCTAGGCGCCTGCGGGCACCACACGCGAACCGGAAAAGAGATGTCTCGACTTCGCTCGAAATGACGAGAAGAGGTGGTGATCCTTCGGAACGCGCTCGCACATCACGTCAACATGGATGCTGCATGATAGGCTACGATGCGCATGGGCGGCCGCTTTCCGTCATTTCGAGCTTGTCAAGAAATCTCTTTGAGCGACACCCCAGCGATTCACCGAGGGCGGCGCACCAGACGAAGCGGCAACCGGCGCTAATCCTCGCCGAGATACGCCTTGCGCACGAGATCGTTCTCCTTCAGCGCCTGGGCCGTATCCGAGAGCACGATCGTCCCCGTTTGCAAGACATAGCCGCGGTGCGCAATCGCCAGCGCCATGAGCGCGTTCTGCTCCACCAGCAGCACCGGCGTCCCCTGCTTGTTGACCTCGACTACGATCTCGAAGATCTGTTCCACGAGAATCGGCGCCAGCCCCATCGAGGGCTCGTCCAGAAGGAGCAGGCGCGGCTTCGCCATCAATGCTCGCCCGATTGCCAGCATCTGCTGCTCGCCACCGGAAAGCGTCCCCGCGTTCTGACCGATCCGCTCCTTGAGCCGGGGAAAGAGATCGAAGACGCGGGTCAGGTCGTCGCGGTCGACCCGACCATGGACGAACGCTCCCATCTCCAGGTTCTCGAGCACGCTCATCCGCGGGAACACGCGCCGGCCCTCCGGGGAATGGGCGACGCCGGCCGCGGCGACCTTGTGCGCGGGCAGGCCGCTGATCCGTTTTCCCTCCAGGAGAATCTCCCCTGTACGAGGCGTCAGCAGGCCGGAAATGGTCTTGAGCGTCGTGCTCTTGCCGGCCCCGTTCGCACCGATCAACGTCACGATCTCACCCGGACCGACATCGAGCGTGATGCCCTTCAGCGCGTGGATTGCCCCGTAGAAGGTCTGGACATCGCGCAACTCGAGCATCTTTGCGCCCGGTGACGGGATGGCCGCTGGTGTACCGGGCCGTGCCGTCGCGACGGGCGACGGCGTGGAAGTCATACTCATGATGCATCCGCTCGCGTGGAAGGAACCGGTTCAGCGGTGTCCTCGTGTCTCAGGATCTCGGCCGCGCCCTTGCCCAGGTAGGCCTCGACCACCCGGAGGTCGCGCTGCACCTCGGACGGCTTGCCCTCGGCGATCTTGATCCCATGATCGAGCACCGTCACATGGTCGGAGATGCCCATCACCACCTTCATATCGTGCTCGATCAGGAGAATCGTCAGGTCGAGCTGGCTTCGCAGATCCTGGATGAACGTCGTGAGACTCGCCGTCTCCCGCGGGTTCATGCCAGCCGTGGGCTCATCCAGCAACAGCAGTCGCGGTTCGCTCGCCAGGGCGCGGGCGATCTCCAGCCGGCGCTGGTCGCCATAGGAGAGGTTCTTGGACGTGACTTCTGCAAAACGTCCCAGCTTCACAAAATCGAGAATGGCATAGGCGCGCTCGCGCGCCTGCAGTTCCTCCCGCATTACGCCGGGGGTCCGCAGCATCGCCTTGAACGGATTGGTCTTGAGCCGGCTGTGCATCCCGATGAGCACGTTCTCGATCGCCGTCATGTTGCCGAAGAGCCGGATGTTCTGGAACGTCCGGGAGATGCCCATCGAGGTGATCTGATCCGGACGCATATTGGCACCGAACGGATTCCGGCCGCCGCCGAAAAGCGACTTCCCCTCGAAGATAATGTCACCTTCGGTCGGCTTGTAGATGCCGGCGATCATATTGAAGAACGTTGTCTTACCCGCGCCATTGGGGCCGATCACGCTGGAGATGCTGCCCTTGAGGATGGCCATGTCGACCGAATCCACCGCGACCAGCCCGCCAAACCGCATGGTGACGGACTGGGCCCTGAGAATGTCCTGGTTCGGCCTCGGCGTTCCGACGGATGGCGCGGACTGTTGTGCTACGACTGCCGCCATCAGTCCCTTCCTTCCATGAATCGCGTATCCGGGTTGGGACCGGCGAGCGTCTCGTTCTCGACGGGCTCCACGATCCCCTCGCCTTCCGGCTCCATCTCGGCGGCCCGCTGGCGCGAGGGGAAGAGTCCGCCCGGCCTCAGGATCATGATCAGCACGAGCGCCAGCCCGAAGATCAGGAAGCGGTCCGTCGTCACATCGTGGCGGGTCAACGCATCGCCCAGCCATCCCAAGGAACCGCCCGTCAGCTGCTCGCCGACCCAATGCAGCGGCCGGTTGAGTTCGGCCGCCAGAATCCGGTCGAAGAAACCGATGATCAACGCTCCGGCGATCACACCGTAGACATTCCCCATCCCGCCAAGGATCACCATCGCGAGGATGATGACGGACACCGAGAACTGGAACTGGTCGGGATAAACGACCCGGACGTACCCGGCGTACACCGAGCCCGCGAATCCGGAGAACGACGCACCGAGAGCAAACGCCCACAGCTTCGTGCTGACCAGATTGACGCCCATGCTGACGGCGGCGATCTCATCCTCACGAACCGCCTGCCAGGCGCGCCCGATACGGGAATCATGCAACCGCGTAATCAACCAGAGGGAGAAAAGCACCACGGCGATGATCAGCCAGAACCAGTTGCGCTGATCCGTTGTCGCAAAACTGATCTCGTGGCCACCCGGCAATGGAATGGTCGGAGGACGCGCGATCTGGCCGATGCCCTGCGGTCCGCGAGTAATTCCGTCGGCGTTCGTGAAGAAGTCGGGTACGATCTCGCCGAAACCAAGTGTCACGATCGCCAGGTAATCACCGCGCAGGCGAAGGGTCGGCGCACCGAGCAGCACACCGAAGATGGCGGCGATCACCCACGAGATGGCCATCGCTGGCCAGAAACTCTGCAGGAATTCGGGCACCCAGCCCTTCTGCACGAAGTAACTGCTCGGCGAGGTCATGAACGCGTTGGCATAGGCGCCGATCACGAAGAAGGCAACGTAGCCAAGATCGAGCAGACCCGCGTAGCCGACAACGACATTCAGGCCCATTGCGAGGATGACGAAGACAAGAATCGGAATCCACGATCCCAGGCGGTTGAACCCGGTTGCCGAATCGAGAAATGGATACAGGATCGCGAGTACGGTGCCGAGAGCGATCCAGAGGAGTCGACGGCGTTCCTCCTGCCGTCGACTCCGCATCCAGGCCTCGGCCTTGGATACATATGCGGTGGGTGTTGCGACTGCTGCCATGTCAGGACCTCCGGGGGTTTGCGATCAAACCTTCTCTGATGTCGACTGACCCAGCAGACCAGACGGGCGAAAGACGAGGACGAGGACGAGGATGCCGAAGATCACGGTACCGGTCCACTGGCTTCCCCATCCGCTGATGTATTCGCCCATGAACCCGTCGCTGAACGACCAGATGATCCCGATCATGAACCCGCCAAGCACCGCTCCGGCAAGGTTGCCGATACCGCCGAGCACCGCTGCGGTAAACGCGTAGAGACCATACTGGAATCCCATCTGGAAGCGCGCCGAGTTGTTGTAGAAGAGCGCGATCATGCCGGCGGCCCCCGCCAACCCTCCGCCCAGCAGGAACGCGAAGCTGATCGTACGGTTGATATCGATGCCCATCAGCGCCGACGCCTCGCGATCCTGGGCAGTCGCCCGCATCGCTGTGCCGATTCTCGTGCGGTAGACAAACCACGAAAGGATGATGAGGAGCGGGACGGTAATGCCGATCACGAAGACGTCCAGCAGGCGAAGCCGAAGCGTGGAATCGGCAAACCAGTCCCGCAGGATCGGCCACTCATGCAGCACGTTGTAGGTCCGATACTTCCGCGGAATGATCGAGGGCGCTGTGAACGGATTGGAGCCACGCCAATAGATCGCGAGATTCTGCAGAATAAAGCTCATGCCGATGGCGGCAATCAGTGGCGCCAGGCGCGGCGCCGAGCGGAGCCGCTTGTAAGCCACCCGATCGATCGCGACGTTGAGGCCACCGCTGAAGGCAATTGAAGCGAGCAGGGTCAGGAACAGCGCGCCGACGAGCACCCATCCGGACGATGTGTTGCTCACCCCGAGTACCGTCACGAATGACGCGGCGAAGAACGCGCCCATCATGAAGACCTCGCCATGCGCGAAGTTGATCAGCTCGATAATGCCGTAGACCAGCGTGTAGCCGAGTGCGATCAAGGCGATCAGCGAACCCGTGGCGAGCCCGATGATCAGGAACTGAAAGAACAGGGTCCACTGAAAGTCCATACCTACACCAGATACGCGATGGATCGGTCTCCGGCACCCGGCGCCAGCCACGCCGGATGCCCTCCTCCCGATCGGCAAAAGACCATGTAACGGCGAGGAGGACCGGGCAGCGTCGCCCAGTCCTCCTTCCCTTACGTCTGCACTTACTCCGGTGCTCCGATAACTTCCTGGAAGGTGATCTCGCCGTCCTTCACTTCGTTCAGCGAGATCGTGGAGGCGGTGGTATCGCCCGTCTCCGAGAAGCTCCAGGTCCCGATCAGGCCCCGAAAGCCCGTGGTCCCCATCGCCGCGTCGATGATCGCCTGGCGGTCCTTGGCCCCGACCTTGTCGATTGCCTGGAGCACGACGACCGCGCATTCGAAGGAGTAGACCGAGTAGGCATCGGGCTCGTGGTTGAGACGCGTCTTCATCGCGTCGTACCACTCCTTGCCGATGCCCTGCAGCTGGTTGGCGGGCAAACCGCCAAAGGTGAGGAACATGCCCTCAGCCGCATCACCGGCGCCATCGATGAACGCCTGGTTGATCAGTCCATCCGGGCCCATGATCGCGGCGTCTTCCGGCGCGAGTACATCCCGGAGGTCCTGCACGAGCTTGCTCGCGTTGAGGTTCACGATCGCGCCCAGATAGATGAAGTCCGGTCCGGTATTCGCGACCTTTGTCGCGAGCGCCTGATACTCCGGGGCATTCGGGTCGAACGCCTCGAACCCGGCGATAGTACCGCCCAGCTTCTCGAACGTCTCCTGGAAGACGGTCGCGACACCCTTACCGTAGGTCTGGTTGTCGTGCAGGATGTAGACGTTCTTGGCGCCCTTGGTGTTGACAGCCCAGTTCGCGGAAGCCGACCCCTGGATATCGTCGGCCGGCACGACGCGCGCGTAGGTTCGATTACCGGTCGGATACAGGACATCGGGATAGCCCGGCGGGTTGGCCGCGTTCTCCTTCGTGAGCGACACCGCTGTATTGGCGGGCGAGATCTGGAAGATCGGCGCCGCGTTGGTAATCGGGATCGAGGCCTCGGCAGCGCCGGAGTTGTACGTCGCGATGTAGGCAACCGCGTCGGGATCGTTCACCACGCGGGTCGCGTTCTCGGCCTCCGCCGTCGCGTCCCAGGCGCCGTTGTTGGCGGAGATGCCATCATCGAGCGCCTGGTAGTTGATTGCAAAGCCACCCGCCGCTCCACCCCAGAGCTCGACGGCGAACTTGATCGCCTCGGCAGAGTCGCCACCGAGCTGCACCGACGCACCCGTCATCGGCCAGGAGGAATAGAGATTGATCGTGCCCTTGCTGGTATCCGTGGAGTGGGGGATGCCCGCCATGCCGAGGTTCTCGGGTGTCAGGCCGCCGGAACCTTCCGCGCCCGCAGCGGGCGTGCTCTCCTGGGCCCATACCCCGGTCGATTGCAATGCCAGCCCCGCGCCGACGCCGAGCATGGCGGCCCGCGTCAGAAAGGTACGACGGTCGATCGCACCGCTCCGAAACTGATGGACAAGGGACTCGATTCGCGACTCAGTCATGTGTACTGGTTCCTCCACGCGTTGCTTCGGTTACGCCGATTCGAACCGGAAACGTCTTTGTGGGCGCCTGCCATGCGCCCGAACCACACTCATCGCTGCCTGAGAGCACCTCCGCCAGCTCTCTATGCCTCACGGTGATCGCCGAAAACTGACCTTAGACGTCGTATGTCGATGCAATCGCCCTATTCCCGACCCGGGATAGCGTGAACTACATCAATCGGCATCCCTTGCGGTCACGCATGCCGAACTGATCGGAAGATTGTTGTCTGACGTCTGTTGGGGCAGAAGCATAATCGACCCGTCGCGAAGCCGTCAACATATGGCTGCCACCTTTCCCGGGCTTTCAGGGTGCGCAGCGGGGAGTACGTTCGGATAGAGAGGGGGTGAAGACGCAAACGGATGACGCGCTGGGGCAGCCTTGGGAGATGGAGCTGTGACCGATAGGGCCGGTTGCGATCCTGCGGACCTGCGGAGACACCGCCGCTACCCGATGCATCGATACGGATGGAGGAGTGCGCGCTCCCTGCGGAAAGAGATGCTCGCAAACACAGCCAGACAAACAAAGACGACCGTGGCATAGCGCCACGGTCGTTCAACGTTCGTTCTTATCAAATTTCATAAGAACGCTTTCTCATAACTGGCGGAAGCGACGGGATTCGAACCCGCGGTCTCAGCCTTGACAGGGCTGCATGTTAGGCCACTACACCACGCCTCCAACGCTCGCGAAGCTTACCATCACTTCGCTTTGAGCGTCAAGCCGACTCCTTGTTCCTGACGCTCGTCGCGGCCGCTCATCGCAGCCGCGAGCCGCTATTATAGTAGCAGTCATGTACGGATTTCCAGTCAGGAGTTCCCCGTTATTTTGAACAGCCTCAGCACGCCTCCCGTCCCCATTCTCTTCGACTGCGACCCCGGCGTCGACGACGCCATGGCGTTGCTCTGGGGGCTCGCCGCCAACCACATCGAGATCGTCGCCATCGGCACCGTCTGGGGCAACGTGAGCGTCGACCTCACGACCGAGAACGCGCTTCGCCTGCTCGAGATCGGGAATGCACCGGGTGTCCCGGTGGCGGCCGGAGCCCGCAAACCTCTCCTCGGGCCGGAGCCCGCCTTCAGTGCGGATATTCACGGCGAGGATGGACAGGGCGGCACGTTCCTGCCTCCGGCGGTCCAGCGGCCAAGCGAGGAGTCGGCCGCCGAGCAGATCATTCGCCTCGCGCATGAGCGCCCCGGCGAGCTGAGCCTGGTCGCGGTCGGGCCACTCACCAACCTCGCGGTCGCGCTGATGGCGGATCCGTCGATCGCCAGCGCGTACAAGCAGGTCGTCGTCATGGGTGGGGCGTTTCAGGTGCCAGGGAATGTGACGGCCACCGGTGAGGCCAACATCTGGCACGATCCCGAAGCCGCACAGATCGTGTTCGAGGCCGGCTGGCCGCTGACCATCGTTGGGCTCGATGTCACCGAGCAGGCACGAGTCACGGAGACGATGCTCAACGAGCTGCGCGATCTCGGCAGCCCCTCCGGCGCCCATCTCCAGCGCATCAGTGATGGCTACCTCAACATCTACGCCGGGCGATATGGCACGTCGGAACGGCAGTGCCCGATGCACGATGCGCTCGCCCTCGGGATCGCCGCCGACCCCTCCCTTGTCCGGCATGCACCCTCTGCGAAGGTTGATGTCGAACTCACGGGAACCCTGACGCGCGGCTCAACGATCGCCGACCTCCGCTCCTGGGCAAGCCCAAACCTCGCCAACGCGAGCGTGGTACTCGAAGCGGACGGCGAGCGATTCGTCCGTGAGTGGCTCGCGACGATGCGCAGGCTGACAGCCTGAGGCAGCCACTTTCTACATTGTTGATGTACCACGTTAACGGATGACGACGAACCGCCATTGCCGGCCGAGTGTATCCTGACTTCTTCGGCTTCACGCAGCATTAACTCCGCCGTAGAGATCCTCCACGGGTTCCGAATAGGGCTTCCAACGCGGATGCGCCGTAGGACAGGCGCAGACTTGGGGAGGCGTCGCGTATCGCGAGGCGAGGGTCGACACACGGGTCGACCCGTACGAACGTCGCGCCTTACGGGCACTGGATTCAGAATCCGGCTTCGGGAACCTCGTGGAGCAAGCGACCCACAATATCGTCCGCCGAGACCCCGCTCGCTTCTGCATCGAAATTGAGGATGATGCGATGACGAAGCACCGGCAATGCAACATCCCGCACATCGCTGTAGGAGGCGTTCATCCGCCCGGCGAGCATTGCCCGGATCCGGGCGGCGGCGATCAGCGCCTGGCCGCCACGCGGGCTCGATCCATAACGCACGTAGTCGCGGGAGAAGCGCGGCGCCAGCTCGTGGTCGGGGTGTGTGCACAGGACGAGGCGCACGGCGTAATCCGTCACCGCGTTCGTGACCGGCATCTGCCGCGCGAGCTGCCCCATACGCGCAATCGTCTCGCCGTCGGCAGCATGCTCCACGGTCGATGAGACATCGAGTGCGGATCGGGCGATGATCTCATGCAGCTCCTCGGATGTGGGGAAGGGAACGATGAGCTTGAAGAAGAAGCGATCGAGCTGCGCCTCGGGAAGCGGGTAGGTCCCCTCCATCTCCAGCGGGTTCTGGGTCGCCAGCACGAAGAAGGGTTTGGGCAACTCGTAGATCTGGTTGGCGACCGTGCAGGTGCCCTCCTGCATCGCCTCCAGCAGGGCGGATTGCGTCTTCGGCGTGGCGCGGTTGATCTCATCCGCGAGCACGAGATTGGCGAAGATGGGTCCCTCGCGAAAGGCGAAGACCCGACCGCCCCCCGCCTGGTCCTGCACGATGTTCGTGCCAGTGATATCCGCGGGCATCAGGTCCGGCGTGAACTGGATGCGGCTGAAGGTGAGATCGAGCGTGTTCGCCAGCGTGCGCACGAGCAACGTCTTGCCGAGCCCCGGCACCCCCTCCAGCAGCACATGCCCGCCAGCGATCAGGGCGATCGTCACGTGGCGGACGACCTCCGCCTGCCCCACGATGACCTTGCCGATCTCCGCCTCGATCCCGGCCGTGATCTCTCGAAACCGGGACGGCGTGATCTCACGCTCTGCGACACTCACGAGTGGCCTCCGATCTGCCTGGCCTGCCCAATCACTCCACGCTCAAGTCCGCTGCCAGAGGAGGATCACAAGGATCGCGATCAGGATAACGTTCACCAGGATGAACCCGATCGTGATCAGCAGCACCTGAACCTTCGGCGAAGGGGGCCAGAGCGGCCCCAGCTCATCATCGACGATCGGACGCTCCTGCTCCCTCTCCGCAGCTTCTGATCCGGCCTCAGCCGGTGGTTGGAACTTGCTGAATAATCCCACGAACCTCGCCCTGTTTTGCGCCCTCGAACCATTCACGACCTCATCGGCAAAGCATACAGCCTCGCTTCTGGGAATGCGGCTCGTTCGATTGCGAGCGGGAGTGCCTTGCCTGGATGCGTCGTCACTCTTGCGTTCGGTGCGCCCCGGAGCCTGCCCTCGCCGTACGACGCAGCGTAGCCGAAAGGGTCGCTCCGACCGGCGGATCACACGCCCGGTATCAAGATCGTGGCGGCCACGCGAAGTCTCCATCGACGAACCGGTGCGGACATGGTCCTGCGAAAAAGTCGCACTCAGTCGGCGCGGGATGAGACCGAGGGCGGGCGTGAGACCGGCACTGCCTCCGCCTCCACATTTGCAAGCTGCGCTTCGCCGGTGGGCGCTACGAAAGAACGCAACGAGAGGATATAGACGGGGATGCCGATCAGGATCAGGCTGTAGTAGGTCACGAAGCGGTCCAGCAGCGCGATAGCCGCCTGCGTATCGGGCACCAGCACGCCTACCTGGGAGAGAATCCAGATCATGAACAGCTCGACCACACCCAGCCCGGCCGGCGTCACCGGAATCGCCGTCGCCAGCGCGCTCAACAGCGCGACGAGCGTCGCCTCGGCGATGGTGAGATGCGTCCCGAGGGCAAGGGCGATCAGCATCACGCGGATGCCATCGCACATCCAGAGCCCAACGGCGATCAGCCCGTAGGGAAACGGCCGCCGCAGAACCTGGAAGATGCCGGCGTGCAATCGCTGGTAGTGCTGCGCGAAGCGGTCGGGCAGCCACCGTTCGAACCGGTCCCGTCCCAACCAGAGCACAACGGCCCCCACCACGCCGATCACGACGATCGCAGCGCCGAACAGGAAGGCCTGCTCCGCGCGATGCGGGACCTTGGTGCCGAAGACGACGATGCCCGAGGCGAGCACCACCAGCACGAGCACGACGAGGTCCAGCAGCCGCTCGGCGAGGATCGTCCCCAGCGAGGTGCTGAACGAGGCCTTCGTCTTCTGCTTGAGCAGGTAGGAGCGGTATGCATCGCCCAGCCGGGCGGGCACGACACAATTCGCGAACCAGGAGAGGAAGATGATGTGGAACATGCCGAACGGGCCGGGCATCGGGTAGCCATGTGCGTCATCGATATCGACGCGCCCCAGCATCGACTTCCAGCGCATGCCTCGCACGAAGAGCGAGAGGTAGTAGAAGAACGCAGCCGCGAGCAACAGGCCGAGATTGGCCCGTTTGAGGTTGTCCCATACCCGGCCTGGACTGATATCGAGCTGAGTGAAGAGGAAGACGATGATGACGAGCGCGAAGCCGAACGAGATCAGGGTTCGCGGTTCGCGCAGGCGGCGCCCAAGCGATTCCGGTACTTGCTCGTTACTCTCGGAAATCTGCGGGTCCACGGTGACAAGGGCCAGCTCTGTTCCCCGGGATGGCGCGCCCGGTGTGCCGTCAGCACCGACCGGTTGGTCGATCGGTGCATGCCCACCGCCGGGGAGGGAACGCGAGGTTGTATCACTGCTCATGGCGCCTCTGATCGTATCGTGTCGAGTTTGACGGTTCAAGAACCCAGGATCCGCGGTGCATCGGTCCGATCACGGAAAAGGCATCGGATCGAGATGCCGCGCGCAAACGACCGCGAGACGGCATACCCGTGCATGACCACATCGCACAATCCATGCGATGCCGCCCTGCGGGAGTGTACTCTGTGCCGGCACGCGTGCTCCGGAAGCATCACCGCTTCCCGGCATCCTTCATCCCTGTGAGCAAATCCGACAATCCGGACGGCCGATGCCATCTCAGGTTCGCCGGCCGGGCCGCCAGTCCGGCATCTGGGGAAGCTGGGGCCAGAGGTCCATCCCCGTGCGCCGATGGAGATGACCGGCCCGGATCGCGACCAGGTAGATGAGCGATCGCACCGCAAAGAAGAGGAGCAACAGCGATCCGACCGTGATCAGCATCACCGGCCAGAGGAACGGGGCGCTGCGGACGACCTCCAGGCCGCCGATGGTCAACTCGCCATCGCCGACGAGCGAGATCACCACCGTGTGCTGGGTATCATCCAGCCCCGAGAGCAGGGTGTGCGGAAAATCGTTCGTTCCGAGATAGTCCTCGAAGCTCCATTCGTCCCCGTCCTTGCCCGCACCGCCGGGGATCACTTCCCCATTGAGCTCCAGCCGGATGTTGCCGGCTTGCGGCCCCGTTCTGATATACGCGATAAGCCCGGTGCCCCGGAACCTGAGCGTGGCCGACGATTTCGACTCGCTGGTCGTGCGAAAGGTTCGCCCCTCCAGGTGTTGGTCATTCCAATTACCCTCGTAGGAAACCGCCGTCGAGTCCATCGGCGCGAATCCCGTATTGGCAATCCCGGCGCGCTCCTGCACGGAAGGAGAAGTCAGCCGCGCGTACAAAGGTGTGCCATAGCCGTCCGGCAACACGATGGCGTACGTCGCATTCGGCGACTGCGGATCCGGATCGATGAATGCCCACTGCACCATCAGCCCCATCCACGGCCACTCGGACCAGCTTCGCTCCAGCCCGCGCACGACGTAATCGGCCTGCCGCTCCCGCGTCACATCACCCGTTGCCGACCAGCCGTAGGAGGTCGCCCAGATCGGTGTGCTGGCGTCGCCCGAGCGCACCAGTAAGTCCCGGAACAGGATTGCACGGGATATGTTGCGACGCCCCGCGTCCACACGCCGGTCGTCCGGAGAAAGCGTTCCGCCATCGAGCGGGATTCCGACGATATCGATGAAGGGTGATCCATTCGCATTCAGCAGGGCTCGCAGGAAGTCGAGATCGGTTTGCCCGGAGGGCTGATCCGGAATCATCGCCAGCTCTGGCGTGATGATCCGCACCTCCGCGTTGCCGGCCCGCGCACCGTTGTAGGCGGCCCCCAGGTACGGCAGGAAGGAATCGCCCATCGCCGGCGTTCCGCCCCATTGCGATGCGAGATTCGGTCGATCCCAGACCTGGATGAACGGGATATTCGCTCCATAGTGCTGGGTCAGGGCCTTGGTGAAGGCCTCCAGGGTCGCCGGGTCGGTGGGCGGCCGGTCCATCGCCTGGATCAGGTTCCCCGCCGTCGCCCATGATGGCGCGTTCTTCACCACCGCGATGATCTGCACGTTGTGCCGGGTCAGCGTCTGTACGAGGGGGTCGTAGGTTCCCCATTGGAAGTCACCCTGCGTAGGCTCCAGCTGCTGCCAGGAGAATTCCTGGCGCACATAGCGAAAGCCGCTCTGGCTGAGCTCCTGCGCCACGCTGTCGATCTCGGCTTCCGGGAAGAGGCGGAGGTCGATATTGGTCGCCAGCTCCTTGCCGGTCGGCTGCACGACGTAGGGTTGCTCGTCGCCGCTCTCCACGCCTCGGTGCAGATAGTTGTCCATCAGCGCCGCGGTCGTCCCCAGCCCCAACCCGCCGAGCAGGAAGAGGATGGCGATCAGGAAGCGGCTCAGATCCTGCCGTCGCTGCCGCCATTCGATCAGGGTCAGCAACCAGCCGGCAACCGTCTGGGCCGATCGCAGGGCGAACCCCGGTCGCGGGTTCGCCGACCGGCCGGATCGCTTTCCGGGGAACTGTTCGAGTTCGGGTGGTTCGAACGGGTACTGGCGCGACACGAACTCAGGCAGCTCCGATGAGTGGTGACAAAGGAAGCGCGCATCCCCGATAGCCACACTCTGCGCGCGACGGCTCGTGAACGGCGTGGGGATTCGCTCGCCACGCCCGGGGTCAAGCGCCGCAAGTATAGGCGACCGGCAAACCCGACCCCGCGGCCTATCGTTGAGGCAATGGGCGTCCGGCGGTATCCTGCCCGCAGAGACATGCAGCGTTACCGCACAGGAGCAACCGAACGAATGACAACCGAGACCTCGGCTTCGACTACGACCACGGCCACGACGCAGAAGCGTCCATTGACGGCAGAAGATCTGTTCGCGATCGAGCTGGTGGCCGATCCCCAGGCATCGCCGGATGGCAAGCACCTCGCGTGGGTCGTCACTACCCTCGACAAGGAGAAGGATGCCTATCGCTCCGCGATCTGGATCGCAAATGCGGATGGCAGCGAGCAGCGAAAACTGACGAGTGGATCGGCGCGAGACACATCGCCACGCTGGTCGCAGGATAGCACCACGATCGCGTTCGTCTCCAACCGGCAGGCCGCGCGTCCGGTCGAGAAATGCGATGAGCCGAAGGACGACACTGGCAAAGACGAGAAGGCCACCGGCAAAAAGGGCGATGCGCCCGCGGAGCCAAAGCCGCTGAATCAGATCTGGGCGATCCGGATCGATGGTGGCGAGGCCACGCAGATTACCAACCATCCCAACGGCGCATCCTCCCCCGCGTGGTCGCCTGATGGCGAGCGCATCGCCTTCGTCGCCTCCGACGACGTGACGAAGGACGACGATTTCCTGCCTCCCACAACCAACGGTCTGGTCGCGGACGAGCGCATCGTCCACGACCTGCGCTACCGGTTCGATGCGCGCGGGTGGCTGGAGAAGTACGCGCACATCTGGACGGTTGAGGTGGCGAGCGGCGAGCAGTCGCAGATAACGTTCGGGGATGTCAACGACAGCTCACCCACGTGGTCGCCCGACGGCGCGAAGATCGCCTTCGTCGGCAACCGGCGGCCGGATCGGAAGCGACTCGGCGCCAGCACGATCCTGAGCATGCCCGCTGCCGGCGGCGATGTCACGCCCCTGGCCCCGGATGACGCCAGCTTCGACACACCGGTCTGGTCGCCAGACGGCGATCGCATCGCCTTCCTGGGGCACCTCGACGCCAAGACCGGCGGGGCCCGGAATGACACGGTGTGGACCGTTCGCGCCGATGGCTCGGATGTCACCAATCACACCGAGGCGACGGACATCACCTTCCAGGACGTCGGGATGAGCGATGTCGTGGGCGATGGCGGCACCAGCCTGCTCTGGCTCGATGGATCGCATGTCCTCGCGCTGGCGGCGAGCCACGGCGAGACGCAGATCCAGGCGGTGGACCTATCTTCCAACGCGGTGACGGCGGTAACGAGCGGCAAGCGGCGCATCTCGGGATTCACCAAGACCCACGATCGGCTCGTCTTCACCTCCGGCCAGATCCACGTGCCCTTCGAGCTGCACGCGGCCGATCTCGACGGCGCAAACGAAGCGGCGATCACATCGTTCAACGCCAAGGTCGTCGACGAGATTGAGCTTCCTGCCGCCATCGACCTTAGGGCCACCGCTCCGGATGGCACTGAGATCCAGGGGTGGCTGATACCGCCGGTCGGCTTCGATGAAAAGAGCCAGGCGAAGCATCCGCTCATCGTGCAGATCCACGGCGGTCCGCATGCGATGTACGCCTACGCGATGTTCCACGAGATGCAATTGATGGCGTCCAAGGGATATGCGGTGCTCTTCTGCAACCCGCGTGGGTCGTCCGGTTACGGCGAGGAGTTCACCGGCACGACCCGCGGGCGTTGGGGCGAGAGCGACATGCCGGACGTGATCGCAGTGCTGGAGAAGGCTCTCGAACGACCGTGGATCGATCCCGAGCGCCTGGGCGTGACGGGCGGTTCGTATGGCGGCTACCTGACCAACTGGATCGTCAGCCACGACGACCGGTTCAAGGCAGCTGTCACGCAGCGCTGCGTGTCGAACTTCTACTCGTTCTTCGGCACGAGCGATATTGGCTTCGATTTCGGAGTCTTCGAGGCGGATGGCCTGCCTTGGAGCGACGCGGAGAAGCTGCTCAAGTACTCACCGATCTCGTATGTGGACAAGATCACGACGCCGCTGCTGATCATTCACAGCGAGCAGGATCTGCGCTGCCCGATCGAACAGGCCGAGCAGATGTACGCATCGCTGAAGTACCTTGAGCGGGAGGTCGGATTCGTGCGTATTCCCGGTGAGAGCCACGGCCTCTCGCGGAACGGCACACCGAGCCGCCGCCTGGCACGCCTCCATCACCTGATCGGCTGGTTCGACCGGTATATCTAGGCCGTCGTGCCAACGTCGCACCGTACGAATGTTGATATCCGGCTATCGTTCTCATATTCCAGGAACACCCATGACCGCCAACGTCTCCCTGCAACAGCTTGCCACGACCCTCAAGGATGACCTCGAACGGGCGTACGGCCCCGTGCACGGGCAACCCGCCGTGGGCGGCGAACCGCTGGTCGATGCTTTCGCCCGGTTCGGAGTGGAGACGCGCAAGGCAGGGATCTCGCTCGAAGACGTAATGGCCGCGAGCATCGATTCCCTCCAGCAGCTCTTCGAGCATTTTGGAAGCAGGGCGGGCACGGCATCGGACCCCGCCACGATCCGCGCCGTCGGCGTCGCCCTGGCGACCGTGGCGCGGGCGCACCACGACGCCCCGGCGGCGGGGACGAGCACCTTGACCGATCCCCTGCCGGTGCAGATGTCGCGACTGGCCGCCCTCCACCAGATCAACCGGGCGGCGACGGCCAACCTGAAGCTCTCGGACATGCTGCAGCGGATCGCGATGGTGGTCGCGGAGGCGGTGGAGGGTGATGCCTGCTCTATCTTCCTCTACGACGATGGCACCGGGCTCTTGACGTTGCGGGCCGCGGTCGGACTCAGCCCGGTCTCGATCGGCACGGCGACCCTGCGCCTCGGATCCGGCATCACCGGGCGGGCGGCGCTGAAGGGCACGCTGATCGCCGCGCCCGATGCCCACGAGCACGAGAGCTTCCTCGCGCATCCGGGCATCGGTGACGAGATCTATACCTCACAGGTATCGGTACCGATCACCAGCAAGGGCCAGAACAAGCTGGTCGGCATCCTCAACATCAACTCGATCCGCCGCCGTGAGTTCAGCCCGGATGAGCTCGAGTTTCTGAAGACTGTCGCGGGCGAGCTCGCGATCAGCATCGAGAACGCCCGCCAGTACAGCCAGACCGACGAGCGGCTGCGGCAGAAGGTGGCGGAGCTTGGCACCTTGCAACGTGTCTCCCGGATGCTCGCCTCTACCCTCGATCTGGCCGATGTGCTCCGTCTGATCACGGAGCAGGCGGTCGAGCTCGTCCACGCCGAGGCGGCGGCCATCTTCCGCATGCGGCCAACACATCGCGGTCACAGCGCCCCCACGACACCCGTGATCGAGTACCGCGTCGGACCGTTGCGCGAGCTCGTGGACGTCACCGAACGCGATCGCGTCGTCAATCAGGTGCTGCAGACAGGGACCGCCAAGCGGGACGAGATCGCGTTCATGGACGGCGTGGGGACCTTCTTCTGCCTGCCGCTCCGCTCGGCGCGGGAGACCGTCGGCGCGATCTGCTTCCGGCTCCGCCCATCGGTCGAGGTCGACGAGGACACACTCGGAATCCTCCAGGCGTTCTCGGACTCCGCCGCGATGGCGATCGAAAACGCACAGCTCTACCAGGACGCGATGCACAGCATCGAGACGCAATCGACTCTCGTGCAGGAGATGCATCACCGGGTGCGAAACAACCTGCAGACCGTCGCGGCCCTGCTCTCGCTGCAGCTGCGGTCGGCGGAGGACGCCCCCTGGGCCACCGAGATCCGCGAGGCGATCAGCCGCATCCAGTCGATCGCGGCGGTGCACGATCTCCTCAGCGACGAGCGGCACCTGGCAGGCACCACGGTGGACGTGATCGCGCGGATGGTGGCGGAGGATGCGCACAGCACGCTGATTCCGCCGGGCATCCGTGTCCGATTCGATATCCAGCCGAGCGACCTGACCGTCGCTTCGCGGCAGGCGACGATTCTCTCCCTGCTCATCAACGAGCTGACGGCGAACGCGATCAGTCACGGGTTCCGGGACCGCGACCACGGCTACGTCCGAATCCGCGCCTGGGAGGACAACGGGATGGCGAACGTGGAGGTCTTCAACGACGGCCATGGAGTGCCGGGAGGATTCGACCCGGCGCGGTCAGAAGGCCTGGGGATGAGGATCACGCAGCGGCTCGTGACATCAGACCTGAAGGGCACGTTCACGATCAGCTCGAACGCTGAGGGCACGACCGCGCTGATGCGCTTCCCGATCGCCAACGACCCCTGGGAGGAGTAATCCCCCTTCCGCCGGAAAGCGACCTGGGCCGTCCCCACGCATCTCCAGGGGATAACGCAATGGGCGAATCGCTGTTGATCCCGCCGGGGAATGGGGTGATACTCACGGGACAAGAGGCGCGATTGCAGGCGCTTGGATCGAAAGGTGCTCCCATGGGCGACGCCCAGCTACTTGAAGAATTGCAGCGCATCGTCGGCGCTGAATATGTGCGCCACCGGCCGATCGACCTGATGGTCTACGAGTACGACGGCTCGGTCGATGGCGCCGTCGATACCGCGCGGCCCTTTGCGGTCGTGCTGCCCAAGACCACCGAGCAGGTTGCCGCGGTCGTGCGGACTGCCTATAAGGCCGGGCTGCCCGTCGTGGCACGGGGCGCCGGGACGGGGCTCTCCGGCGGGGCCGTTGCCCAGCAGGGCGGCATCATCATCGCCCTCACCCGGATGGACCGCATCATCGAGGTGAGCCGGCAGGATCGCACCGCGCTGGTCGAACCGGGCGTGATCAACCTCGAGCTCAGCGAGGACGTTAAGGATCAGGGGCTCTTCTTCGCTCCCGACCCCTCCAGCCAGAAAGCGTGCACGATCGGCGGCAATGTCGCCGAGAATTCGGGCGGTCCGCACTGTCTCAAATACGGCGTCACGACCAACCACATCCTCGGACTGGAAGTGGTGCTGGTCGATGGCAGCGTGGTCTGGACCGATTGCGCGCGCGACGGCTACGGCGGGCTCGATCTGACCGCCGCCCTCGTCGGCTCGGAGGGCATGCTTGGGATCGTGACCAAGGTCCTCGTGCGGCTCACCGTCATCCCCTCGTCCACGAGCGTGATGCTTGCCGCCTTCGGCAGCATGGACGCCGCATCGGATGCCGTCACCGAGATCATCGCCGCTGGCAACCTCCCCGCGGCTCTGGAGATGATGGACAACCTTACGATCCAGGCCGTCGAGCCCGCCTACCATGCCGGTTACCCCATGGATGCGGGTGCCGTGCTCCTGATCGAGATGGATGGCCACGAGGCCGATGTGCAGGAGAGTTCACGCGAGGTCCAGGCGCTCTGCCGGACGGCGGGTGCCTCTCTCTTCCGCCAGGCGACCGATATTGCCGAGCGCAACCTGCTCTGGAAGGGCCGCAAGATGGCGCTCGCGGCGATGGGCCGCCTGGCTCCGAACTACTACCTGCACGACACCGTTGTGCCCCGCTCGCAACTGACCACGACGCTGACGGCGGTCAACGCGCTCTCGAAGGACTACAAGCTGCCGATCGCAAACGTCTTTCACGCAGGCGATGGCAATCTTCACCCGCTGATGCTTTTCGACCGGCGCCAGAAGGGCGATATCGAGCGCGTGCTGGAGGCGAGCCACGACCTGCTGCACGAGTGCGTGCGCCTTGGTGGCACGCTCTCCGGCGAGCATGGAATCGGCACCGAGAAGCGCGAGTTCATGCCGCTTGTCTACTCGGATGACGACCTGCGGGCAATGGCTGGCTTGAAGAACGCCTTCGACCCCGGGCAACGGCTCAATCCGGAGAAGGTCTTTCCAAAGGGGTACATGTGCGGCGATGTACGCGCTCTGGCGCAGAACTTCGATCACCATGCCAAGGTGCATGGCATCGTGCCGGTGTAGCCCGTGGGAGTCATTGAGAACGTGATGAAGATCGATGACGTTGTCCCGCTGCGGAGTGTTGAGGCGAGTTCGCCGGAAGAGATCGCCGACGTCCTGAAGACCGCCGCGATCGGCAGCCAGAATGTCGTTCCGGCCGGCGGCGGGACGGCGCTTGGCATTGGCAACGTGCCGGCCCGGGTCGATGTGCTCCTGGAGACAGGCGCGGTCTCCGGCATTCTCGACTACCAACCGACAGACCTGATGGTCTCCGTCCGGGCCGGCACGACCATTGCCGAGCTCTCGCGCGAGCTGGCGGCCCATGGCCAGGAACTGCCGCTGGATATCCCCTTCCCGGAACAGGCAACGGTCGGCGGGCTGGTCGCAACCGCGTTCGCCGGTCCGCGCCGCTTCGGCTCGGGAACGCTCAAGGACCTCCTCGTAGGCTGTTCCTACGTGCGGGGCGACGGGCTGATCGCGAAGGCCGGCGGCATGGTCGTCAAGAACGTGAGCGGCTTCGAGATCCCGCGCCTGCTGCATGGCTCCTGGGGCACGTTGGCGGTGCTGACCTCCGCCAACTTCAAGGTCACGCCGATCCCCAAGGGCGACATGACCTGCACCGTCGCCTATCCGACAGTGCAGGCGGCGACCGAAGCCGCCCAGGGCGTTCTGCTCTCGGGAGCCTCGGCCGTGAGCTGCGAGATCCAACAGCGCGCAGGGCAAGTTGGCGAGACCGAGCTCCTGGTCCGGATTCAAGGGCGGGAGGACGGCGTCCGCGAGCAACTGGATGATCTGCGGCGTGCGCTGGGCAATGCCGACGTGCACGTGGAGCACGGGCAGGAGAGTCGCGCCTTTTGGCAGCAGCATGTGAATGACTGGGCTAGCGCCGGCGATCATGGCCAGCTTGCAATTGGCGCCCGCCCGCGCGATATCGGGACGGTGCTGGCCACGTTGGATGGGTTGCCCACCGGCTTGGTGCGGGAATGGGTAGCGTCTCCGGGCACGGGCGCGGTGCGGGTGCGGTTCAGTCCGGAGGCGATCACGCCTGATGCGTTCTGGTCGACGGTGACACCTGCTCCAGAGCTTCCCGGGATCAGCATGATGATCGAGTTCGCGCCAGCGTCCTGGAAGCGCGCAGTCGATGTGTGGGGGACGCCGCCCGCCAGTTTGGGGGTCATGCAGGCGATCAAGCGGCAGTTCGATCCGGAAGGCGTCCTCAACCGGGGGCGGATGATGGTCTGAAGAGATGCGCACCGTTCATGCTGAACGCGGCATGGCAGATTCGCAGGGTGCGACTGCATGTCAGCAGCCGCGTCGGCCCCGATCGGGCGGGCCACAAGCCCGATATCCCGGCACCGTGCGATATGGCCCTGCGGGCCATCGTGCGACACAGGGTCGCACCCGACGAAAATGAACGATGTTCGCAGTCGAGCGACGAGAGAAAGATCTGAGATGGCGATTTCGCTCAAGGATATGCTGAGTAAGCCAACAGGGTTCTCCGGCGAGGATGTGCCGGACGATCATCTGCTGCGCGAGTGCGTACACTGTGGCATGTGCTTGCCCACCTGCCCGACCTACCGCCTGACGGGGCAGGAGGCCTCCTCGCCGCGCGGGCGCCTCTGGCTGATGAAATCGGTGATGGATGGCCGGCTCGATCTGCTCGATCCAGAATTCGACGAGCAGATGTATCAGTGCCTGAACTGCCGCGCCTGCGAGGCGGTATGCCCCTCCGGCGTGCACTACGGGCCACTGGTAGAGGCATCGCGCGCACAACTGGAGCAACATCGGCCTCGCCCGCTCTGGCAGCGGGCCGCGCGCAAGGTCGGCATGGATATCCCCTTCTCCGATATTCGCCGCATCCGCTTGATGGTGAACGGTTTGCGCCTCTACCAACGGAGCGGGCTCGCGATGCTCGCGCGCAAGCTCGGCATCCTCCGGCTCCTGCGGCTCGAAACGCTGGAGGCGATGGTGCCGCCGTTGAAGGAGGCGCCGCTCGTCTCGGGCACCGAGCAGTGGCGGCCGAGGACGGTTGCCAAGGAAGCGCACCTGTTCAACGGCTGCGTGATGAGCACCGTCTTCGCGGGAACCAACCGGGCGGCGGGTCGCGTGATGGCGCACAACGGCATCGCCTGCGATGTCCCGGCCGGGCAGCAGTGCTGCGGCGCGCTGCACGTGCACTCCGGCATGATGGGCGGAGCGCGCAAGCTGGCGCGGCAGAACATCGACGCCTTCGAACGGTATGGCGATGAGCCGATCATCGTCACTGCAGCCGGCTGCGGCGCTGCGCTCAAGGAATACGGCTTCCTGCTCAAGGATGATCCCAAATACGCGAAGCGGGCCGAGGCGTTCAGCGCGCGCGTGAAGGACGTCTCGGAGTTCCTCGCGGCGCAGGAGCTCCACGCACCGCAACAGGAGACGCCGGTGGTGGTGACGTACCAGGAGCCATGCCACCTCGCGCATGCGCAACGCATCACGGAGCAGCCGCGCTCGCTATTGAAGCGCGTTCCGGGCCTGAAGCTGGAGGAGATGCGCGAATCGTCGCTCTGCTGTGGCAGCGCGGGCATCTACAACATCATCCGTCGCGAGATGGCGGATGAACTCGGCGACCGCAAGGCGGGGAACATCCTGGCGACCGGAGCCTCGGCCGTCGTGACCGCGAATCCCGGCTGCGCGATGCAACTCCGAACGTCGCTCCGACGCAACGGGTCGGACATGCCGGTTCGCCACATCGTCGAAGTGCTCGATGAGGCGTACGGCGGGAAGAAGGCGGCGGAACGCCAGACCTGGGCGGTGGATGTCGATACCGCCGCGGCAGATGCCGGCGTGGCGGCCGACTAGCCACCATCAATCGCCCGGTACGCAGATCCGATGCGCATGGTTATGGTCGGGCGGCACCGGACACGTGGCCCTAATGTTCGCAGGTCGATACCACCGTGAGCAGAATGGGAACGACGTGAACAAATACAGAAGGGGCCCCGATTGCTCGGGACCCCTTCTGCATGCATTTGTGGAGATGGGGGGAATCGAACCCCCGTCCAGAACCAACGGTCGGACATCTACTACACGTTTAGTCGATGATTTATGTGCCGGGCAAGACCCCCATCGACAGGGTTCCTGGCCGGTGAGCTGGACTGCCTTGGACGACCGCGCTCCAGCGGACTAGGTCGTCGCACTTCACCTTGGTGACGCCCAGACCCGGTCCCGGTGAAGGAAGGTCCGGCTGGACGCGCTGACTAGAGGTCTAAGACTTAGGCAGCGTAAGCGAGCTGTGGTTTCGCAGCTACTGTATTGCCCGTTTTTTACGAGGCCTCGGGCGCTCTCGACGTGCAATGGCCTGACGATTGACCCTGTCGAATCCAGGCATCCCCAGGTTCACAGGCAGTCTGTCTGCCAGACGATCAGTATAGCACAGATGTTTCGTTATGACGTGGTGGCGGGCCGTGCTGGCCAGGAATCCGGCTACTCACGGTTCCGGATCGCGCGTGCCATGTCCCGCTTGGCATCCCGCGCAATCTCGGATTGGCGCTTGTCGTAGAGGTGCTTGCCGCGCGCCACACCGATATCGACCTTCGCCCGGCCGTTCCGGATCCGCACCCGCAGCGGCACGATCGTCAGGCCTTTGCGCTCGGTCGCCTCCCGCAGCTCGACGATCTCCCGCTTGTGCACTAGCAGCTTGCGCGGGCGGTCGGGCTCATGGTTCGCGTAGGCACCATGCGTGTACGGGTTGATGTGGGAGCCGATCAGCCACAGCTCGCCGTTGTCGACGCGCACGTAAGCCTCGCTGATGGTGACCTTGCCATCGCGAATCGACTTGATCTCCGACCCCGTCAACGAGATCCCCGCCTCGATCGTCTCGTCTATGAAATAGTCATGAAAGGCGCGTCGGTTCTGCGCCACCACCCGGTCTCCGCGTGGCGTTGCCTGCTTCGCGCCTGCGCTCTTCTTCGCCATAGGCAGCACTATAGAGGGCAGCGACAAGCAGCGTCAAACATCTTGCCCGATTATCGGTCGAAGGGCATGTTCCGCTCTGTCCAAATCGCGGGTATGTGCTCGACTCGGGGACTCCTTGAGGAGGCCCGAGTCGATGCCGATACCTAGGCGAACACGATCCCTGGAAAAAGCAACCGTCGCTCAATCCGGGCACTCCTGCCCGACACATCATCGCGAAGACGGGGGTAAAATGAGCGCATGAATGAGCGTGATGACGACCACACCCCACATGACCCATACGCCCGAATCGCTAAGCTCTACGATCTGGAGCACGACGACTACGACGAGGATACCGAGCTCTACCTCGGATTGCTGGAATCGATCGAGGGCCCCGTCCTCGAATTGGGCGCCGGCACCGGCCGCCTGCTGATACCCATCGCCGAGACCGGGCGCCCGGTGACCGGACTCGATGCGTCGCCGGTGATGCTCGACCGCGCCCGGCGGCGCATCGCGGGAAGCAAGGCCGGCCGCAAGATCACGCTCTTCGAGGGGGAGATGTACGATGCTCCCAACGCGCCGGGCGGCCCGTTCGGCCTCGTCCTCTTCTCCCTCAACGCCCTGATGCACCTCGACGACCCCGCGACCCAGCGCGCGGCCCTGGCGGCCGCCAGGAAAGCGCTCCAGCCCGGGGGCCACCTTGTGATCGACACGATGAATCCCAGTCACGAGCAGCTACAGCACCTCACGTCGCGCTCGCATCTGGAGGGGACGTGGACGCAGGAGGACGGCACGGTGATCGACAAGTGGTCGCACCGCGTGCTCTTCTCCGCCGACCAGATTCTGGACACCGCCCTCTGGTACGATAGCGTCAGTCCTGACGGCATGCTCCGGCGGACGCGGACCCAGTTCCCCTTGCGCTACGTTCACCCGCACGAGCTGGAACTGATGCTGGAACTGGCCGGCTACGCGCACTGGAATGTCTTCGGAAGCTACGAGCTCGGCCCGCTGACCGACGAATCCGACCGCATCATCGTCATCGCCGAGAACCCATCGTAACCGCGATTCGGAAAGCTGTTCATCATGCGCTACCTTCGTATCACATCCTGGGCGATCACCCTTGCCGGTCTTCTCACCATCGCCGCCGCGATGCTCGCTGGCCTCAGCGTGGTCTGGCTACTGGCAGGGATCATGCTGACATGGGCCGGAGTCGTGAAGATCGCGGTCGTGCTGATCTGGGAGCGCGTCGCCAGGCTCGGCACCAGCGAGCACCGGCCGACTCCTGCGCCGTAGTTTCCGCGTCGCGCCTCGAAGGGAGCGTTCCGTGAGCCAGAATAACCGCCAGCAGAAAAGACACCGCCTTCAAAGCGCGCGCCAGGTTCTCGCGGGCGACGCCGTGCGTCCCTCTCCCGATCCGTGGGTCGTTAATGATCGCTCCCTCCAACTGACTGCCCTCCAGCGCAATTACCTGATCGCGCTCGTCGTGCTCCTGATCGCGGGCGGACTGCTTGCCTGGCTGACAGGGCTCGGCATCGCGAGCATCGTCCTCTTCGTGCTCGCGCTCGGCCTGATCGGCGCCTGGCTGGTCTTCTGACAATGAACGGGCCTGCACGATTCGTGGGTAGCGGCCCTGTGTCCCACCGTCGACGCGCAGAGCCATATCGCCATCCCAACGATCGCGTGTCAGGATATCGGGCTTGTGGCCCTCCCGATCGGTTCCGAGGCGGCTGCTGACATGCAATCGCATCCTACGGATTTACGACATCGCCAATCCATTCGGCGATGAGCTCATCCACCGCCAGGCGCGGCCGACGCTTCGGAGGCGCGGCCATCCGCCCCAACGGGAACATCGCGTGCGGAATCAATTCCGCCGCCAGCCCAATTTCATCACGCACGAGAGCCGGACAAAAGAGCGGCGCACACATCCAGCCCGCGTCGAGCCCCTGCGCGTGCAACGCCAGCAGAAAGTTCTGCGCCGCCGCGCCCAAGCTCTGTACCGCCATCAACTCCTCGGCCTCCTGCCGTTCCGCATCTGGATACTCCGCCGCGTGCTCCAGATAAAGGCAGAGCATCACCACGACCGGCGCCGTCGTCAGGCGCTCCTGGCTCCGGCGCACGCGGTGCTCGATCTTCTCCGGATGTTCCCCATCCTGCCGCAGCTGGTCGCGCCAGGTGGCCGCCATCGCGTTCGCGAGGCGGTGCCGCATCTCCGGTGATTCGATCACGACGAAGCGCCACGGCTGCGTGCCATGCGGTGAAGGAGCCCAGCCGGCCGCCTCGATCGCATTCCGGATCAGCTCCCCGGGGACCGGGTCCGGCCGAAAGGCCCGCACCGAGGACCGGCCCGGAATCACTGCGAAGAGATCGTGGGAACGCTCGGGGAGCTGTTCTTCGTAAGAGGACCCGATCATCCCGCGTCACTCGTCACGACCGGCAGCACATATTCGTCGCCGCGCGGCTGCCATGCCTTCGCGCGCTGGCTGACCCCATACATCGCCGTCAGATTCCAGAGATAGATCGCCGCCGGATCGTCATACATCACCTTGCCGAGCTGCCGGTAAAGTTGGGTCCGCTTGGAGGCATCCGTCTCGACAGCCGCCTCGGCGATCAGCTTGTCGGCCTCCGCATTCGTATACCGCGAGAGGTATCCGTCCTTCGCGAAGACGAGGCTGAGGAGCGTCTGCGGGTCATAGAGCCCGCTCCAGGTCAGCATCCGCAGCGGAGCGGTGCCCTCCTTGAATGTGGCGTTGAACTCCGTATACGGATGCGCCTTGATCGTCGTGCGAATGCCGACCTCGGCGAGCTGGGCCGCGATCGCCTCGGCGATCTCCTTGCGCGCGGCGGTGGTGATATCAAAATCGACATCAAATCCATTCGCCAGCCCCGCCTCGGCAAGCAATGCCCGCGCCTTGTCCGGATCGTATGGATACGGCGCCAGGTCGGGATCGAACCCCATGCTGCGCTTGTCCGGATAGATCCCGGCCAGGCGCTTCGCCTCCGGCGAGACGAGGGCGGTCGCGATCGATTGCACATCTACGGCATGGTTCATGGCCTGCCGCACCCGGGGGTCATCGAACGGCTTTTGATCGGTGATGAGACGCACGAAAGCGGATCCGACCAGCGCCACATCGACCGCGATGGCGCCCGCGGCCTCGATCGCCGCCTTCTGATCGGTCGGGATCTCGATGATGATATCGGCGACGGCCGACGAGAGATCGGCGACGCGAGTCGCCATCTCCGGCACGAAGCGGTAAACCGCCTTCTCCGCGATCGGCGTCCCCTTCGGGCTCCCCCAGGTGTACTTCTCGTTGCGTGCGAGCGTGATCTCGCTTCCGGAGACGTATTCGACAAACTTGTAGGGACCGGTCCCGATCGGCGTGGTCGCCATCGATTCGGCGGTCGCCCCCTCGGGCAGCAAGAGCAAATAGGCCACCATCTGCGAGGGCAATGACGGCGAGGGCTCCGACGTGATGATGTGGGCCGTCAACTCGTCGATCTCCTTGACCTCGGTGATGACGTTGAAGAGATCAACAACCTTGGAATCGGACGATTTCAGGTGTGCAACCGACCGGGTGATCGCCGCGGATGTCAGCGGCGCGCCGTCGTGAAAGTGGATGCCCGACCGAAGCTTGATCTCGATCGTCTTCGAATCGAGGAAAGTCAGCGATTCCGCCGCCAGCGGCTCGATCTCGCCGTTCGGCCCGATCTGGACCGGCGCATCGTAGATCGAATGGACGATCGACCAGTCGCGTGGAGCGTAAGCATTGGCGGGATCGATACTCTCCGGCTCACCCGAGAGATCGATCGTCACGACATCGAACAGGTGGTCATCAGTCGCGTCCTGTGCGGCCGCCATACCGGGAAGGGAGATTCCCCCCATCGCCGCCATGGAGAGCGCGAGCGCCCCGCTACCGCGGACCAGCCCGCGCCGGGAAACGCGCGTCCTCCCAATCTGAGCCGTCCAGCTAGAACAATCAGTGGACCGGAAACTCATGGGCTTTCCTCAATCTTTCTTACGAGTGCGTCGCGATGACGTAGTCGTCGCCACGCGGCTGCCAGGATGCGGCGTCCGGCGCGACTCCATACGTCGACGTGACATTCCAGAGATAGACCGCCGCCGGCTCCTGCTGGAAGCGGCGTCCAAGTTCCTGATAGATCGACTCCCGCTTCGACGGGTCCGGCTCCGTCGCCGCCTCGAGGATCAGCGCGTCCGCCTCTGGATCCTTGTACCGGGAAAGGAACCCGGTGCTGAGGAACATGAGACTGAGCAGGGAGTGCGGATCGTACATCGGACGCCACGTCGCGTATCGCAACGGCGGCGCTGACGCGTCCGGCCATGCCTGGTTGAAGGCCGCCAGCTCCGTCTGCTGGATCGTGACATCGATCCCGACCTCGCCGAGCTGCGCCGCGATCGCCTCCACGACCGTCGTCTGCTCCGTCGTCACCAGTTCCAATGTCGTCGCGAATCCGTCCCCCACTTCCGCCTCGTTCAGCAATTGCCGCGCACGGCCGGGATCGTAGGCGAACGGCTTCAGTCCGGGATCGAAGCCGAGCCCGCGCGGGTCTGGAAAGAGCGACGCCAGCCGCCGCGACTCCGGCGCCACCAGTTGGGTGGCGATCGTCTCGGCGTCGATGGCGTAGTTCAACGCCTGCCGCACCCGCGGATCGTCAAACGGTTTTGTATCGGTCGCGATCCGCAGGAACGCGGTCCCGAGAATCGGCTCGACTACCGGTTCCGCGCCCGCATTCTTCACAGCTTCCCGCTGATCCGTCGGCACGGAGATGATGATCTGGGCCGACTTCGTCGAGAGATCGGCGACTCGCGTGGCGGCCTCCGGCACGAACCGGTAGGTCACACGCTCCGCCATCGGCACCCCCTTCGGGCTGCCCCAGGTGTAGTGTTCGTTCCGGACGAGCACGATCTGATTGCCCGGATCGTAGCTCTCGAACTTGTATGGCCCCGACCCCACCGGCGCTGTCGTCCACGTTTCATCCGACATCCCCTCGGGGAAGAGCATCAGCCACACGGCGATCTGCGAGGGCAACCAGGCGGCGGGCTCCGCCGAGATGATCCGGGCGCTGAGCTCATCGACCTCCTCGACCCTCGTGATGCCCCGGAAGAGATCCGCGATCTGCGAATCCGACGCCTTGAGATGGTCGACGGCCCGCGTGATCGCCTTTGACGTCACCGGCGACCCATCATGAAACGTCAACCCCTGCCGCAGCTTCACCTCGAACGTCCTGGCGTCACTCGTGGTGAACGATTCCGCCGCAAGGGGCACGATCTCCCCCTTCGCGTCGAAGTGAAGCAGCGCGTCGTAGATCGAATGCGCAATCGACCAGTCACGAACCGAATAGGTCAGCGCCGGATCGAGGTTGTCCGGCCCGCCATCGAGATCAATCACCAACTCGGGCAACAGGTCCGGCGTCTGAACCGATGCCTCCCCGAGCGCTCCTCTGTTCCATAGCCCCGCCAGCGCGAGCGATGCTGCGCCCGCCGTTTGCACAAACCTTCGGCGATTCAAGGAATCCCCTGTTACCCGCATCAATGCCTCCATACCTCCTCGTTTCGTCTGCGTTCGACGCATGCACCATTCCTTTATGTCCAGCGCCGAAATGGATCACTTCGTTCTTGCAGCCAATCCGCAAGCAGGTTGAAACCAATGACCGCGAGTGCGATGGCGATACCGGGAAAGACGCTCACCCACCAGCCATTGAAGATCTGCTCCTGGCCGTCGTGCACCATCCCGCCGAGGGTGATGCGCTCGACCGGCAGACCGAGTCCGAGATACGTCAATGAGGCCTCGAAGAGCATCATTGCGGCGATCTGTTGGAAGAAGAGCAGCGCCAGCACCGGCATCAGGTTCGGCAGGAGATGACTTCGAAAGACATGCCATCTTGATGCACCGAGAGCGAACGACGCCTGGATGAACTCGGATCGGATCAGCGCGCGAGTCTGCAGGCGGATGATCCGCGCGTAGGTCACCCAGCCGGCCACGATCAGGATGACGAGCACGTTCGTCAGGCTCTGGCCGAGAATCGACGTGAGGACGATGCCGATCACGACGAACGGCACCGCCATCACCACATCCACGACCAGCATCACGGCGCCGTCGAGCATGCGCCCGCCCGAACCAGCGAGCATGCCTGCCAGGACCCCGATCACGGCTGTGCCGGTCGCGGCAACGAGGCCGATCAGGAGGGAGAGTCGCGCGCCGTGGACAACGCGGGCGAGGATATCGCGCCCGAGACCGTCCGTCCCGAGCGGATGCGCCCAGGAACCACCGTCCATGAAGGCCGGCGGTGCCAGGCGCCCCAGCAGATCCTGCGACGTCGGGCTCGCGTGCAAGAAGAGCGGGAGGACGAGCGCCATCGCAAGGAAGGCAACGACCGGCACAAGCATCACGAGGGAAGCCGTGCGCCACGAAGCAACGGGCACTCGCCGTCGCTCTGCCCGCTCGGATTCGGCACCTCGCATCTCCTGATGCGCACCCACCCGGCGGCCTTTCAGCGGCAGGATCGAGAGGTCAGCCATGATTGGCCATCCCCGCCATCCGCTCGCTGTCGCGCAGTCGAGGATCGAGCGCCGCCGCGGTGAGATCGATCGCGAAGCCAATCAGCACAACGGCAATCGCGACCACGACCGCGAAGGCATGCACGACCGGTATATCGCGCTCCGAGGCTGCCTGCAGCGCGAGCCGTCCCACACCCGGATAGGCGAAGACCGATTCCACGACCACGGTCCCGCCCACGAGGAACCCGAGCTGAATGCCAACATACCCGAGCGTTGGGAGCAAGGCGTTTGGCAGGGCGTGCCGCAGCCAGACGACGCGCTCATGCACCCCCTTGGAGCGAGCCGTCCGCACGTAGGATTGGGCGGAAGCCTCCAGCAGACTGCTCTGCAGGAGCCGAGCGATCATCGAGGCCGGGTACGCGGCCAGCGTCAGCGCGGGCAGGATCAGCGACCGCCAGCTCGCGTTGCCTGACGACGGCAGCCAGTTGAGCCGAACGGCGAAGATCAGGATGAAGAGCGTTCCCAGCCAGAAGCTTGGAATCGCCTGACCGAGCAGCCCGATCAGATTGAGCACGCGGCGCAGGGAGCGCACACGAACGGAGACGCCGAGCACGGCGAGAGCGCCGCCAATGACCGTCGCCAGCGCCACCGCCACGAGCGCGAGCAGCATGGTCGCCGGCAACCGGTCGAGCACCGATTGCAGCGCCGGCTGGCGATCCCGCCACGAGTCGCCAAAGTCCCCGCGAAGACCATTGCAGATGAAGCGGATGTACTGCACGAGGATCGGGTCATCGAGCCCGAGCCGGGCGCGAACCTGGGCCCGGAGCTCAGGAGACGCGCCGGGCGGCAGAAAGCCCTGGGTCGGGTCGCCGGCGGCGTGAAGCAGCACGAAGATTGCGGACGACGTCGAGATCACCGTCACGATCAGCAGCACGATGCGTTGCAGGATACGATTGAGCATGGATGCCCTGCCGGGCACCTGTTGAAGCTGAGGAAAAACCTGCGGCTCGGCACCGCGGAGCATGACTGCTCCCCGGCCAACGCCGCCGTTCCCTCATGCCCACCAAGCGCCTCCGAACGAACGTTCCCGGGCACAAAAAAACCCGGGGCCGGAGGCCCTCGGGTTCGACATGTTGCGGAGCGGCATGCAGCACCAGCGATGTGCTGGCACTGAATGAACACCTTCTCCCATCCGGACTTTACCGTCGGCTCCGGAGTCTCACCGGATCGTGCGCTCGTGCTCCCACTCGCGCTTGCGGGCTGTACCGCCGGTCAGGACTTGCATGCCATAACTCGGCATGCTCACCAATCCCCGAAGGCTATGTTGCTACTAATCATACATCAGTGCCCGGAAACGTCAACGTGGGCACGCGTTCGCCGGCCATCACCACTTTCCTGTAGGAGAAGGTTCGCGGTGGTAAGGGTGGGTCCATGATGACAGGCGCAGCCCGATATTCAGCCCGGGTACCGCCCTCAACCGTCCACTTCTGCCCTGTGCATCAGGACCGCGCCTCGGGATAGAGCAGGAACGGTCGGCGCCGCTCATCGAACGCGGCGCATTGATCCGGCCACTCCGCCATGACCTCGTCGGGCGCAGCGCCGGAATCCAGCGCCAGCCGGGGCCTGTCGCTCCCCAGCAGCAGGTCGATGAAGAACTGGCCGCGATCTCCCTGCGGCGCGACCCACGCGAAGCCGGGATCGTGACGCCTCAAGGCGTGCAGCAAGTGGATACCCATCGCGACCGGCTGCATCGCTGCCCGGTCGGTGCAGTAAACCTGTACCCCGCCGCAGACCTCTCCCGCATGCTTCGAGAACATCGGCGTGAAGAAGACGGGGCGATAGGCCAGACCCGGCAATTTCCGACCGGTCAGATCGTCCGCCAGCGCCACGGCATCGACACCCGGAGCCCCAACGAACTCGAAGGGCCTGGTGGTGCCACGTCCTTCGGAAAGCGAGGTCCCCTCGACCAGGCAGGTGCCGCCGTAGAGCGTCAGGGCATCGAGCGTCGGCATGTTGGGCGAAGGCAGGATCCACGGCAGGCCGGTCTCGTCGTACCACATGTCCCGCATCAGACCTTCGGCACGGATCACGATCGGAGCATTCCATCCGCGTTCGTGCGCAACGAGAAGTCCGAGCTCACCGAGACTCATCCCGTGGCGAATCGGGACCGGGTACGACCCCACAAACGACGTGAACGCCGGATCGAGCACGTTGCCTTCACGCACAAGGTCGGCAAGCGGATTGGGCCGGTCGAGGATGACGACATCGATGCCCGCTTCATGGGCCACCGCCTGCACTTCGATCTGCGTCGACAGGTACGTTGCGTAGCGGATGCCGAGATCCTGCATGTCGATCACGATGGCATCCAGACCCGCCAGCATCTCCGGGGTCGGCCGCCGCGTCTCGCCATAGAGGCTGTGGACGGGAAGACCACTCCTTGCATCGATCCCGGCCGCGACATGCGCACCGGCCTGGGCATCGCCGCGCACGCCATGCTCCGGCCCGAACAGGGCTGCCAGGTGAACGCGCGGACTCTCATGTAAAAGCTCAATGCCACTCTGGAAGGCCCGATCGACGCCATTCGGATTCGTGACGAGCCCGACCGTCTTGCCATCGAGCTCGCGGCCACCACCGGCAAGAAAAACCTCGAGCCCGCTCTTGACTGTTCGATGCATGGTCACGCTCAACCGCCCAGCAGTGGCAGCTTGCGACGACGCGTGTAGACCGTCTCGGTCTTCATCAGCGCCACCGCCCTCGGCACCCCGACCTCCGCGCCGCGCATCTCGCTTGCTCCGCGATACCACTGCTCGTATGGGAACGAAGCGGCCTCTCCCCGGAAGAGCGCGTAGGCGTGAATCGCACCGAGATAGCGATCCCAGACATCCGTGACGTCGAGGTAGTAATCGGCGACGAAGCCGTCCACATCCTCCCAGTTCTCGGCAAAGAGGATCTGGCGTGGATAGTGATTGGGGTACTCGCGCTTGAACGTCTTCAGCCCGGCGAAGAAGAGCGACGCCAGCACGTTCTCATACGTGTTCGTGTGGTCGGTGTGGAGACTGCCCTTCCAGTGCGTGATCAGCACGGTCGGCTTGTACTTCCGGATCGCATCCGCGATCTGCCACTGGACCTCTTCACTGATCGGCAGCTCGCCATCGAGGTACGGCAGCACCACGCACTCCGCCCCGAGCCGACGTGCGGCCTCCTCCGCCTCTTCGCGCTTGAGAACGGCATAGTCCTCGGGCGAGAGGGATTTGTGCCCCTTCTCCCCGAGCGTGGCGTGCACGATCACGGCACGCCAGCCCTCATCGACATGCTTGAGAATGGTGGCACCGGCCATGATCTCCGCGTCCGCGGCGTGGGCACCAACGACCATAATGCACGGTTGTTCGCTCATGAAACTCCCCTGGAAACACAGGCCATTGGTAGGGCGCGACCTTGTGTCGCACCCATGGCTCACAGGGCCATACTTTCAGCGATGCTAGAGTTGACGAAGTTTTGAGACGACAGAAGCGCGGTGGATATCGGCCTGCGGCCGATGGTCGACATCCTTCGACAGGCTCAGGAGAAGCTTCCTAGTCGACCGCTACGGATGCACTCCATTTGGCGCTAGATATCCTTCACCATCACGGCGAACCGGCGAGCCTCCTCGAATCCGCACTGCGCGTACAAACGGGCCGCCTGATCGCTGGTCCACAGGAACCAGGCCGTGTGGAAGTTCTTCGCCCGCATCGAGAGCAGTGTCTCGGCCAGCAGCACGCGCCCGATCCCCTGGCTCCGCCGGTCCTCGCGCACGCCGAATGGACCGAACCGCTCAACACGATGCTGCGAATAGCCGACGATCTCGCCATCGCGGTCGGCAACGGTCAAGCCGACCTGGCGCGGATCGCCCAGACCAGCGAAGAGATCCTGGAAAACCCCGCTCGCCTCCCGGTGCCAATCCCAGGAGAAATGGTCGCGCACGAACTGCAGCACCGGAGTGATGTCCTCCGGCCGCGCTGGCCGCACCGTGATCCCGTATTGCTCGACCTTCTTGTAGGCGGGCGCGAGCGATGCTGGAACCCGGAAGCCGGTCAGGATCGCGCGCATGCTCAACGGCCGCATGGTGACGGCGAATCCCTGCCGCTCGAAAAACGCAATTGCCGGCTCGTACGCCTTCACATCGACGCCGGGCGTGAAGTAGTTCGGCACGTAGGGACCGAGCATAATTCGCGACCGTCCAAGCTCCCGCAACTGGTCGAGCACGCCGTTGAGCAGCGCCGTGCCACATCCCTGGCGCTGATAGTCGGGATCGACACCGCACGCGGTGATCCAGGCCGTCGTCGGTTCCAGTCCCTCATTGAAGAATGGCACCTGGCGTGTCAGCGCGAGCACGAAACCGCGGACCTCGCCATCGATCTCCGCGACGATGCAGGTCGCGGGGTCGAAATTGGGATCGAGCAGGACTTTCGCACGCCAAGTCTCGACCGTGATCGGATCGTACCAGAGTGCGCGGTTCCAGACCCGCACCAGCGCTGCCTCGTCGTGTCGCTCATACGGCCTGATCGTCATTGCCAAAGATGGCATCGGGTATCTCGCTCCCTTTCAGTCCATCCACCATCTGTTCGACCGGCGCGCGCAGACTGGCCGCTCGCGCAAGTCGATGCCCATTTCCTATCCGCCGTTCTTGGCCTTGATCGCCTCCTCGTATTCCTTCCGGATCTGATCTCCGCCCCGGCTCTTCCACTGCTCGATGTACGAGTCGAGGGCGTCGATCGAGTCGCGCCCGGTCACGATCGAGGTAATGCTGTCCGTTCCAAGCTGGCTCAGCTCACCGGAACTGGTGATCGCGGTCTCGGAGACGAGACCGGCAGTCGGGTCCGTGATCGCCACCTTCGCCATCTGCTCATTGAGCTTCTGCGCCCGCTCCGCCTCTCCCGCGGCGGCGCCGGGATAGTAGAAGTAGTTCTCGGAGAGGAACGGGTAGACCAGCGCGCTGATATCCGCCGCCCCCTTGTCGTTCAGCGACAGGGAGCCGTCGGGCTGCACATCGTGGTCCTCATCCAACCCATAGCGGAGGAAGGTGCTTTCCTCGCTGCCAAAGGGCGAGCAGAGGTAGTCCATGATCCGGAGCAATTCCTTGATCCGGCCCTCGTCCGTCACGCTCGACGGGATGCCGACCGACCCGAAGAACCCCTGACCAGCATACGTGACACCGGGTTTGCCATTCGCCGAGGCAGTCACCAACGGCGCGTAGGTCGCCGCGCTGTTGAACTCTTGCCCCTGCTCCAGAATCGATCCCTTCCCGAAGAAGGCCGCGAAACCGTCATCGTAGAATCCGACCTTGCCACTGACAAACGAATCCTTCGCGACCGAATACTCCATCGAGGCGGCGTCCGGGTGGAACGCGCCGTCCGCCTGCAGGCGAGCCGTGAATTCGAGGGCCTGGCGGAACTCGTCCGTCTCGATCTGGTTGGTCAGGGTTCCATCGTCGTTAAGGCGCCATCCGTAGGGAACGCCGAACATCTGGTTCCAGACAAACATGTTCCACGATCCGGAATAGGCTGTCGTGCCCCAGGTGTCAGGGCTGCCGTTACCGTCCGGGTCCTTCTTCGACATGGCGACGAGCATGTCGTGCACATCGTCGGTGGTCTTCGGTTCACTCAAGCCGAGCTTCGGCAGCCAGTCGCTCCGGTAGAACGAGGTGTCATTGCTGCGGAGAACAGGTTTCGGCACACCGTAGATCTTGCCCTGGATCCTGACGTTGTCCCAGAGATAGGAGGGGTAGAGCGCGAGGTTCGGATAGTCCTTGATAGCGTCTCCGCTGAGGTACGGCGTGAGATCGGTAAATGCGCCCTGGGAAATGGACTGGGCGATGACCGGCGCGCTGCTCGTGACGAGCAGGTAGAAGAGATCCGGCATGTCGCCACTCGCGATTACCGCCGCCGTTTTTTCACCATAGCTGGAGACCGGCACGAGCATCGGATCCCACTCGACGCCAAGGCGTTTCTCAAGTTCCTGCCAATAGCTGTTCTTGCTCTTCTCGGTGGGAGGGGGCGTGTAGCTGATCGTCAGCATGCTGACCTTGTCGCCGCTGCCGGGTACCGTCGCGACTGACTTGAATGGCTTCGGCGTCGACGTGAAGGCATCCGGGACGCCCTCTACCGTCGACTTGATCACGCCGCTGGCGCCAGGCGTGGACGCCGGTGTCGCTCCCTGGGCGAACATCTGACGGGGCAGTAGCAATCCACTCGCGGCCGCCGCACCAGCGGCCAGCCCACCGCGCACGGCGGCGCGGCGGGAGAATGGCCGTCGCTCAAACGGGCGTTCTGCATTCGTTTGGTCATTGCGTTTCGAGGTCATCAGCATTCCCTCACATGTCATTCGCAAACGGTCGCAGCGGCGCCCTGGGGCGACCGCCACCTGGTCGCGCCTATCTCGCTCCACCTCCTTGCTCCAGACGGGTGACGAACCGGTACCGGTCGCCCCGGTAGACAGAGACACTCTGCTCGAACACCCGCTGCTGGTCATCAGAAGCGGTTCGCGTGAACTCAAGCACTGCGGTCTCCTCATCCATTGCCAGCAGGGCGATCTCCTGAGGCCGTGCGCGCCGCGCGATCACCTCCTGCTCGGCGACCGCCGGTCGGATGCCGAAGGTGTCACGCAAGAGCGATGAGAGCGACCCGGTGAGATCGCAGGACGGGAGTCGTTCCGCGCCCGCGAAGCAGAGGTACCGGCGCTCGACCATCATGGGCTGTCCGTCGGCGAGACGGAGCCGCTCCAGGATCACGACCGGCAATCTCGGGGCCCGATCGAAGACCTGCCGGACGGAGGCTGGCGGATCGGTCACCTCGCACCGAAGGACGCGGCTCGACGGTTGGACACCACGCGCCAGCATGTCTTCGGTAAAACCAGTCAGGGACCGGAGGGGCTGGCGGATGAGGGGATCGGCGACGAACGTGCCGAGGCCGACACGCGAGTAGAGCCGCCCGTCGTGGACCAGCTCGGTCAGCGCCTGCCGCACCGTCATACGGCTGATCCCGAATCGCTCGCTGAGCTCGCGCTCGGACGGAACGCGCTTGTGTGGCTTCAGCCTGCCGCTCGCGATCTGGTCTTCCAGCCACGACTTCACCTGCAGGTAGAGTGGGATCGACCCATCGCGTCTGAGTCGGGTCATCGCACTCCTCTTCCCACCCGCTTGTATCCTGTCCAGTCCGGTCTAGACCAATCATACGGGCGCATCTCGCATGCGTCAATTGCGGATCTGCTATCTGGCAACGCCAGGGAGAGTCGAATGCGCTCTCCCGGCCACGTGAACGCCAGCGTGCGTAGGGGTGTGGGGGCGGATGCGAACGACACAAGCCCCACGTCTCGATCGAGACGCGGGGCTTGCCGGCGTTTTCTTGAGTCGATTGTGGTGCAGGCTAGACGCCCAGTGCATCCTTGACGCGGTCGAAGAACCCGCGGTTGTTTGGCTGCTGCTGGACCTCCTTGCCGAGGCTGCTCGCCAGTTCCTCGAAGAGCTCGCGCTGATCCTCCGACAGCTTCTTCGGCACGATCACCTGGATCGTCACGATCTGGTCGCCCCGGTCGCCACCGCGTAGGTCCGGAACGCCCTTGCCGCGCAGGCGGAACTGCTGGCCGGATTGCGTGCCCGCCGGGATCTTGAAGACGACCTCGCCGTCCAGCGAATCGATCTCGATCTCGTCACCGAGCGCCGCCTGCGCCACATTGATCCCGACCTGGCTGTGAATGGCCTTGCCGTGCCGCTCGAAGTACTTGTGCGGCTGCACATGGACCTTCACGTACAGGTTGCCGGCCGGACCACCGTTCGGGCCGTCCTCGCCCTGGTTCGAGAGCCGCAGCGTCGCGTTATCGTCGACCCCTGCCGGAATCGTGACCGAGATCGTGCGGTAGGAGCGCGTCCGCCCGCGCCCATGGCAGACATCGCACGGATCGGTGATGTTCACGCCCTCGCCGTGACAGGTCGGGCAGGGACTCGCGGTCATGAACTGACCGAGAATCGTCTGCTGCACGCGACGCACCTCGCCGGAACCGCCACAGGTCGCGCAGGAGGGCGGCTGCTTGCCCCCCTTCATCCGCGTGCCGTGGCAGGCCGAACAGGTCTCCAGGCGATCGACCTCGACATCCTTCTCTGTGCCGAAGACGGCCTCCTCGAAGGTGAGGTCGACGCCGATCTGGATGTCGGCACCCCGAGGCGGCGCGGCGCGGCGGCCCGCCGCCTGCTGCGCGGCGCCGCCAAAGAAGCTCTCGAAAATGTCCTGGAACGGCGATGCCCCGCCGAAGCCGAACGGATCGCCTCCCATGCCACCGCCCATACCGTTTGCGGCGTGGCCGTACCGGTCGTAGGCCGCGCGGCGCTCGGCGTTCGAGAGCACCTCGTACGCCTCGTTCACTTCCTTGAAGTGATCCTCGGCGCCGTCATCCCGGTTGATATCGGGATGGTACTTGCGCGCCAGGGCTCGGTACGCGCGTTTGATGTCCTGCTCGCTCGCCGAACGGGCAACGCCGAGCACCTCATAGTAGTCGCGTTTTTCTGCCATAGTCCATCTTGGTCTGCGGTCGATCAGGAGGATTGAATCACGGAATCCAACCGCAATCGAGGCGAATGCAACGGGCGAAAGTCCACCCGGATCATCAAAGTATAGCGGTCAGCCCCGCAACATCCAAGGATTCTGGCACTCGAACCATGCGAGTGCCAGTCGCCACCTGGGGCCGCCGGGCAGTTTCGCGCCGGTTGACCCCTTTGTCCCCGTGCAATGCCGGCTCGCGACGAGATCCTTACTCCGCGATGCGCAGGTCGATCACCGTCCCCGCCCGGCGCAGGGCCGTGCGGAAGAACCAGGGCGCTGCGAGCGAGAGGTAGATGCGCGCATCAAGCTCGTCGATCAGCCGTTGCGGGATGCCGCTCGCCCCGAACCGGGCTCCCGCAATCGCCCCCGCCAGTGCACCCGTCGTGTCGGCCGCACCACCCTCGTTCACGATCGCAAACACCGCGTCCTCGAAGACCGGTGCCGCAAGCGCGACCTCGATGATGTGCGCCAGTGCCTTCCCGGTGGCGGTGGCATCGAGTTCCGCGCGCAACGACAGCAACGGGTCCTCTCCTCCGGTCGCTGCGGCACAGGTCGCCTTCGCCACGGCGAAAGTCAATGTCTGCTGCGCCGCGCTCCCGTGACTCAGGCGCGAGATGGTCCCCGCCTCCTCGCGCATGACCGCGTCATCCTGGGCGCCGATGGCGTGCAACAGGCCGATCGGAACGCCGCGCACTGCCACCGACAGATCGACCTCGTCACCGTTCGCGACCGGCACCAGCCCGTCGTACTCCTCGGCCGCCTCGATCCCGGCGAGCACGCTCTCCGGGATCCAGTTCCGGGTGTCGCCACGCACGAGAAACCCGAGCCGGGCGTGGATATTCTCGGGATCGATCAGCCCATCGTTGGTCGTGAGCGACTCGACGATGCAGAGCGTGACCTCGGTCTCGTCGGTGATGACGCCGGTCGCGGCCCCCTCCTCGGCATCCGCATCCGCATCCGCATCCGCGACATAGTGCGTGATGCGGCCGTAGCGTTCGGCGATCTCATCGGCGGTCATGCCGATCACCGGACGCCCGAGCGCGTCGCCTACCGCCAGCCCAAGCAGCGCCCCCAGAAACTGATCTTCCGTTGCTCGCGTCATGCCGTCCCATCCTTGTCAGCGCCGGCCAGCGCGATGGTCGCCCGCGCGGTGCCAGCCTTGCTTGTCCGCACCGTCAGCTCGCACGTTGCACCGGCAGGACCGGAGACGATCCACTCAACCCGCGCCCGGGAGAGATTGTCATACTGCGGCACCGATCCCATCGACCCGTACTGGTTGGCGCGCCCGTTGAGGTGCCCGAGATCCTGCTCGGGCTTGCCGGAGACGAGTTTTACGCCGTCACCGCCCTCCAGCGTGGCAAGCACCGGCTTGATACGGCCGGTGGCCTTGCCCGCCTCGCTGACGTAGGTCGGCAGGAACCCGGTGTTCTGGACGATCGCCGACACCCGATAGAGGTCACCGCCAAGCGGCTCGACCGCCGTCGAGTCGATCACGATCCGCGGGCCAGTGCCCATCGCGCGGACGACAAAGGTCGCATTGCCGGCGGTGACCTCCTCCAGCAACGGACCCGGCGGGTTCTGCCAGGCGAACTTGTAGTCCCAGCCGCCGATCTCGACCGCGCCAAGTTGCGGGTGCTCGAATGGCGTCCACTCGAGGATCCCGGCGCCGTCGACGTAGTTGTCGAGCGCGCGAGCCATCGCGACATCGTCCGCCGCCGGGTGGTCCTTCATCCAGGCAATGTGATCCTTGATCTCGATGCCGGCCTTCATCGGCAGGCTCCAGAACTCGGTCGAGTAGGCGAAGGCGCCGAACGTGGAGTAGACCCAGTCGAGCACGGTGCCGTGGATCGGCTGCTTCTTGTCGTAGGCGTAGTCGTGGAAGATGGAGATGCAGGGGTAGCCCGTCTCCTCCTCGCCCATCTTGCCAATTGCCTTGAAGACGGTGAGATCGAACTTCGGGAGATCATCGTCCGGCAGGTTCGACGAAGGCCGCAGGATCACCGCCGACCAGGTGTGGAAGTGCTGGCTGGCGTAGATGTTCGGATGCGCGTGCAGGAACGCCGCGAGTGCCCGGGTCTCCGGCTCGGAGAGCGGGAACTCGCCCGATCCCCGCTGCTTCCACTCCGGCGCCCACTCGTGTGGGAAGTTGCGGTTGAGGTCGAGCCCCATCAGATCGGGCGCCAGCTTGATCGACCCGCCATCCCAATCCTTGATCGTCCCCTCCGGCAGCACGAAGTAGTAGTCACCGCCGACCTCGTCCGGCTCCCGCCGGATCATGACACGGGCATCGTCCGGCGAGACCTTCCAGGGGCCGTTGGGATCCTTGATCCGCATGGCCGAGGCGATGCCATCACCGTTGAGATCCTGCCGGATCAGCCCTTCCTGCTGCTCCGATTCGGGGTACGAACGCACCGAGGAACGCATGCGCTCCGGGCTGGTCAGGTACCGCTCGGCGCCATCGAGCATAATGCACGGCACCGCGTAGAGCGCGCCCTCATCCAGAAGCCGCGTCACGCGCTCGTCGCTGCCGTATCCGGTCAGCAGATGGTTCAGCAGCCACAGAACCGTCGCGCACCCCGTCACTTCACCCGCGTGGATGTTGGCATCAACGAAGAAGGCGGGCTTGTCATCGGCGGCGCCGGTCTTCGTATTCGTGACCGTCAGCGCCCAGATTTCGCGCCCCTCAAGCGTCTGGCCAATGCTCTCGATCTTCGCCAGATCGGGATATTGCCTCGCCCAGGCATGCAGAAGATCCGTCAGTTCGTGGTACCGATAGTAGCGATCCGGCCGGTATTCCGCGGACGTCGCAACCCAAGGCGAGATCGCCTGTGCCATGGACATGATTCTCCCGTTTCGTGCAGCCCGGAACATGTCCGGACCAAGCCTCATCACCACTCCGGAGAACCGTAGGACTCGCCCCGGCACCGTGTCAATGCGGCATTCGCCCTTCGTTGACGCTCCCTAGATGGCAATCTAGACTCCACCCAGCACGGCGGCGCGGAACCGCTTGCACCTGATGCATGCACCAATTGAACGGACCACGACAGAATGAGTGATCAGCCACTGGATCTCGGCGTTCTCCACCCTGCAACCCGCGCGGTTCACGCCGGCGAGCGGCTCGACACCGGCTCCGCCCGCCCCACGGCAAATCCGCTGCATCTCAGCACCTCATACAGCTATGAGACAACGGATGAACTCGACGACGCCTTCGACAACAGCGCAACGTCGTACGTCTATTCCCGCCACGGCAGCCCCAACACGCGCGCGTTCGAGGCGGCCATCGCGGCGCTGGAAGAGACGGACGCGGCCATCGCCTACCCCTCGGGCATGGCGGCGATCAACGCGGCGCTGACCTACGCCGCGGAGCCAGGCTCCCACATCCTCGCCTCGCGCGATATCTACGGGGCAACAGTTGGCACCCTGCGCACGCACTTCCAGCGCTACGGCGTCACACATACCTTCGTTGACATCCTCGATCTCGATGCCGTCGCAAGGGCCGCGCATGAGACGCGACCCGCCGCGATCATCCTGGAGAGCATCTCGAATCCGCTGATCCGCGTTGCCGATATCGCCTCGCTGGCGGGGATCGCCCGTGAAGTCAACGCCCTGCTGATCGTCGACAACACCTTCGCCTCGCCGGTCCTGATGCGGCCCGCGACCCTTGGCGCCGACATGGTGGTCCACTCGACCACGAAGTTCCTCGCCGGGCATGGCGACACCACCGGCGGTGTGATCGCGACCAACGCCGAGATCGCGCCGATCATACGCGAGCAGGCACGGATCTCGGGCGCAATGGCCGGGCCGTTCGATTCCTGGCTCACGCTGCGCGGGATCAAGACCCTTGCCGTGCGCATGCGGCAGCACAGCGAGAACGCCGCGGCGGTCGTCTCCTGGCTCACCAACGATCCCCGGGTCGACCGGATCTACTATCCCGGATTGAACGCAACGATCCCCGAAAGCCAGTTCACCAACGCCTGGCGCGGGGCGATGCTCTCGTTCGAGATCAACGGTGCCGGAAAGGCTGATGTCTCTCGCTTTCTCGACAGCCTGGAGCTCATTCAGTCGGCCACAACGCTCGGCGACGTCTATTCGCTCGCGCTCTATCCTGCGATGTCGTCCCATCGCGGCCTGAGCCCGGAAGAACGCGCCGCGATCGGCATCGCCGACAACCTCGTCCGGATCTCGGTCGGGATCGAGGCGGTGGAGGACATCATCGCGGACCTGGACCGCGCCCTGACCGCCGCCACGGCACATTGACGGGGCGCCGACTTCAGTAGACCGAATCGGCCTACAACACGTCATCCTGAACGGAGCGCCTCATTCCCTCAGTCAGAATGACAATATGGCGTGGACAAGCTCCCGAAGTGGATATCGTCACTCCGCAGAGGGCCCCTGCCACCTGCCCCGCGTGTCGCGCGCAATCTGGATCGCGTGGTACGGTCATGGCATGAACCAGGGGCGCTTTCGATCACAAGCGCCCGTACCCTCGCGATCAAGATGACGAATCGCACAAAAAGGAACAAGCGAGATGTCTGCCCCACCACCTCCCTCGATGACTACCCAGGATCTCTGGCCCGGCGGTCACCGGGCCGCGCTGCTCACCGTACTGCACATTCCCGCCGCCGCCGATGCCGCCAGTGGGATCGACCGGTCGTTCCTGACCGGTTCCGACTATCTGGCGACCGGATTGCAGCGGCTCCTCACCGCGTTCGCCGACCTGGATATCTCGGCCACCACCGCCTGGACCAGCGCCGGGCTCGAGACCTCGCCGCAACTGGTCCGCGCGACCGCCGACCACGGCCATGAGATCGCGATCAGCACGACCGGACAGCACCCGGCGGGCATCGCAGAACTCGCCGCCACGGCGAGTCGGCTCTCCGGCGCCGATATCACTGGCCTCGTCGAGCTGGTGGAGCCATCGGGCACTCCGGCGGAGCCTGCCGCGGAAGTGACCGATCGATACGGGGATTTCCGCTGGAACCTCTCCCGTCATGGCGGCGACGTGCCAGTGCTGAGCGGACCGGCAGCGGACTCCGCCCTCGTCACGATCCCGACCTCACCGTATTGGAACGATGCGGTCTGGCTCAATCCGCTGTCACCGCAGCCGCCGTCGTCGTTCCTCGAGACGATCTCGACCGGGTTGCAGTCGATCCGCACGCTTAACGGGCTCATGACCCTCGTCATTCACCCGCACATCTCCGGTCGGCCCGGATTCGCGGAAACGATCGTCCGGTTCCTGGATGAGGCGATCGGCAGCGGGGATGTCTGGATGCCCCGTGCAACTGAGCTAGCGGAATGGTGGGTCCGACGACAGACTGACCCTTCGGAGGCGAAGTAAGCGCGATGATTGACCGTCTGCTGGTCCACGGCGGACCGATTCTGACGATGGACCCGGAGCACCCGGAAGTCGAGGCGGTGGGATTTGAGCTCGGTAAGGTCGTGGCCGTGGGCTCGACCGCGGATGTCGCCCTGGCACTGGGTTCGGTCTCCGAAGAGATCAACCTGCGCGGCCGGATGGCGACTCCAGGGCTCTACGACGCGCATTGCCACGTCATGATGACCGGGTTCGCCCTGAGCGAGATCGACCTCTTCGCCGAATCGACCCCATCGATCCGCACCATCCAGGACAAGGTGAGCGCCGCTGTCGCCTCGGCGGCTCCCGGCACCTGGATTGTGGGGCAGGGCTACGACCAGGCGTCGCTCGCGGAGCAGCGCCACCCGACGCGGCAGGATCTGGACGCGGTCGCACCCGACAATCCGGTGGTCCTGTGGCGATCCTGCCATCACATCATGGTGGCCAACTCGGCCGCGTTGCGGGCGGGCGGTGTCGATGCCACGACACCCGATCCCGGCGACGGCCGGATCGACCGCGACAAGCACGGCGAGCCAACGGGAGTACTCCGCGAGGCGGCCACTGATCTCGTCACGCGGGCCAAGGCCGAGCCGACGGAGGAGGAGATCGCGCAGGCGATCGTTGCCGGCGGCAACGAGTTCCGCCGCAATGGCGTCACCAGTGTCGCCGAGGCTGGCATCCGAGCCCCGGAGCAACTCCGCGCCTACCAGCGGCTCGCCCGGAACGGCGAGTTGCCCCTACGCACCTACCTCATGATGATCATCGATGAGACGCTCGACGAGATGATCTCCCTGGGGATCCAGAGCGGATTCGGGGACGAGTGGCTGCGTATCGGCAACGCAAAGCTCTTCTCTGACGGCTCGATCGGCGGTCGGACCGCCCGCATGCGGCAGCCGTATGAGGGAGAGCCCGACAACGTGGGCATCTGGATGATCCCGCCCGCCGAGGCCAAGGCGAAGGTGCTGCGAGCGCACAAGGCGGGATTCCAGATCGGCATCCACGCCATCGGCGATGCCGCGATCGAGCTGATCCTCGATGCCTACGCCGAGGCACAGGCCGCCCTTCCCCGCCCCGACGCTCGTCACCGGATCGAGCACTGCTCCATCGTGGACGAGGCCCTGATCGACCGCATCGCCTCGGAGGGCGTGATCCCGATTCCCGGCACCACGTTCCTCCATTACACCCGGCCGGTCTACGAGCAGAATCTCGGGCGCGACCGCTACCGTTACGCCTACGCGATGCGGACCTTCGCCGACCGCGGCATCATCGCGGCGGCCAGCACCGATGCGCCGGTCGTACCCGTCAATCCTCTGCTGGGGATCGAGACGATGGTCACTCGCCTCGACCGGCTTGGCGTGGAGGCGTGGGCCGAAGAGCGGATCACAGTCGAGGAAGCGATCAGAGCCTACACCTGGAACGCCGCCTACGCCTCGCACGAGGAGACCATCAAGGGATCACTCAAACCGGGCATGCTTGGCGATCTCACGATCTTCGAGACGGATCTGCGCACGGTCGAGCCAACCGCATTGCACGGCGTGCAGGTCGACTACACCGTCGCCGGTGGCAAGGTCGTGCACGCGCGCTGATCCACGTGCACCGCATGCTCACCCACGACGGCGAGAGCGTGCACGAATCTTGCAGGCGACGCTCAGCAAAGGGATCAGCCTCGATCTTCGAGAAGGAGCGAGAAGTGAAGGTTACGTACTACGGGCATTCAGCGTTCGGGCTTGAGGCAGATGGACAGGCCGTCCTGATCGACCCGTTCATTACTGGAGATCCGGCGGCGCACGTCTCGGCAGACACGGTCAACGCCGATACCATCCTCCTGACCCACGCCCACAACGACCATGTCGGGGACACCGTTGCCATCGCCAAGCGTTGCAACGCGACCGTGATCGCGACCTTCGAGCTCGCCAACTGGATCGGTTCCCAGGGCGTGGAGAAGACGATCGGCGGCAACTTCGGCGGGACCATCCAGTTCCCGGGCGGCAGCGCCAAGTTCGTCCCCGCCTGGCACACCTCCTCCTACTCAACCGAGAGCGGTGTCGTCGCGCCCGGTGTGCCGGCCGGGTATGTCGTCCGCTTCGGCGGCCTCACGACGTATTTCGCGGGCGATACCAATCTCTTCCTTGATATGCAGCTCATCGGCGAGGAAGGGCTTGACATCGCCGTGATTCCGATCGGCGATCACTTCACGATGGGTCCCAAGGACGCCGCCCGCGCCGCAACGCTGCTGAAGGCCAGGACGGTCATCCCCTGCCACTACAACACCTTCCCGCCCATCCAGCAGGACGCGGGCGCGTTCAAACAGGATGTTGAGAGCCGAACCGATTCGAAGGTTGTCGTGATGAAGCCCGGCGACTCCCGGGAGTTCTGAGGAAAAGCGACGTGACGGAGATGAACCGGCAGCTATTCGACGAGGAGATGAAGCGGACGGCCTTCCAGCGAAAGGCCGTCTCACGGTTGCCAGCCGCGCAGGTGCTCGATCTCGCAATCGAGTTCTTCAAGGAGCGGGGCTATCGCGCCGCGCGCACCGGACGCCCGAACCAGGTCTTCGTCATGGGTGGCCGCGAGGGCATCCTCCCTCGCGTCACCGGCGAGATTGCCGCTCGTGCCGATGTCGGCAAGCCGGGTGTCACGATGGTGACGATGGATGCGGCGGGCGAGAATCTGGGTAAGGCGATGGGTGAGTTCTATCAGGAGTTGCGCAAGCGCCGGCAACAGGCGGCCCAAGCGACACGCCGGGCTCCGGAGCCCGACGCCTCGTCCTCCGGGGTATCCTGACAACTACGGTATAATCGACGCCGGCACAGCCATCGATCTCGGCATACGCCCCAGTAGCTCAGCGGAGAGAGCGCCCGCCTTCTAAGCGGTAGGTCGCAGGTTCGAGTCCTGCCTGGGGTACTAGCAGCGGACCAGCATCGCCTTACTCGAACTCATGCTCAGCACATGCGGGCCCGAATCTGGGGGGTCACCTGCGTCGGCGCTATGCAGGCAACCGTCATTGGGCGACGTCAGGCTATGCCAAGGACGAACCCGGTGCCGCCAATACCAATAATCGTCACAGTTGACGCGAACTCCGCGCAAACGACCGATAGGGGGACCAAGGCCGCCTTCACCGTGTGCGGCTCCCTGCGCGTAATTTGCAATGGAACAAACTGGTTCATCTTCTCAGTATGGTTCCATCACGCGCGTGCAACTTTGGAGCCTCTTTCGCGCGAGGATGTCCGCTTGCGCGATAGGGCGACTACGAAGTGACTGATGACAAGGCCACTCACCTCCTGGCCAACTTCCCACACTTGTTCTCTCCCGTGACTGAAGCGACTGCGACGGCGAGACAGCGTTGGCCCAGCCGGAATCCCCGAAGGCCAACCTCCCCGTCAGACTTGTACAAGGCCAATCGCGGTCAACGAGAGGCAGTTGCGGCGACCGGCTGCTTGGAGGTCAAGGCCGAAATTCATTCTAATGCCAAGCTGCGATCGGCGATCGAGGACAAGCAATCCAAGCAGATCGGCTGATAGTCACCACGCCAAACAAAGAGATAGAGCACAAGCGACGATCCATGGGGACCGTCGCTTGTGCGTGATGCTGAGGGCGAGCGCCGTGCTCTCTGGCTTCGCTTGCACACCATGGGACACCTTACCGCTTGCCACACGCTATCGAAAGACATGCGGTGGCGGTGTACACACACCAATGCCATCTTCCTTTGCGCAGCCAGGAGCACCCTCCCATGGCCACAGACCTCGGAACCTCCCGCCGCTCACTTGTCGCGGGCGCAACCATCGGCATGACAGGATTGCTGGCGCGCATGCAACGGATGGCCGCCGCCAGCCCGGAGACCTCCGTCCCGCCACCGATGCTGGACCAGAACGGGGCCAATATCCCGACGCCGCGCGAACAAACCGTGATCATCGAGGCCGACCCCACCAATATCTGGGATAGCTTCAATCCGTTTATTCCCAATGGCGAACTCTAATTTTACGGGCTCCCGGAGGTCTGTCGGGAATGCCTCTTCTACGCCAACTTACTGAACGGCGAGGTCACCCCCTGGATCGGCGACTCCTACACGTACAATGACGGCTTCACGGAATGCACCGTCAAGATAAAATCAGGGGTGACCTGGAATGACGGGCAGCCCTATACCGCCGATGACATCGTCTTCTCACAGAACCTGCTGTTGCAGAATCCGGCGTTGAACGGAGCGGCGGCCGTGCAGCGAGATATCGCCTCCGTGACGGCGCTCGATTCCCAGACCGTCCTCTTCACCCTGACGAACGCCATACCCCGTTTTCACTCAGTTGGGGTTCTTTTCCCACTGTAGACGGGCGGAACACATCTGGGAGAACGAGGATCCGGGCACCTTCACCTTCAATCCGCCCGTCTACACCGGGGCTTACACGCTGAAGGAATCCTCGTCTTCCAAGCTCTATTACCTGTGGGAAAGAGCCCCAACTACTGGAACAAGGCGGTGCTTGCCCCTCCGCCGCAGGTACGTGATGTATGTCCGGAAGGCCCCGGTCGACTCCGCGGTTCAGGAGTTCCTCTCCGGTAATCTCGATGCCGGCGCCTTCGACTTTCTCAATCAGGAAGTCGTTGCGTCCCAGACCAGTGACAACGTGCGTCAGTCGTTTGCCGATCCCTGTCCGCGGGCTTCTATCTCAACGCGGATTCTCCGTCCGGTCTCCTTGCAACACCCGAGGGCCGCTGGGCCATGTCCTACCTGATGGACCGGCTGACGATGGCCGACGTGATCTGGCAACCGCAATCCCGTCCGGCGACGTTCCCTTGGGCCGACGATGAAGGCTGGAAGACCTGCGCGCCGGCCAAGATCATGGACAAAATGCGATTTTTCCTTTGACCCGGCAAAGGCGGAAGCGTTGCTCGATCAGATCGGTGCGACCAAGAAGGGGGACGTTCGCATTCTAAACGGCAAGCCCCTCCAGTTGACTTGCATCACCCCCGCCTCCACGACCCTCCCCGAGTACAAGATCGGCGAGAGCTTTGCCGCGGAGGCGAAGTAGGTCGGCATCGATGTCCAGGTCAAGGGCCTGGCCGAATCCGGCTGGAGCGACGCCATGGCGCTCGGCGAGTCCGACCTCAGCAGCCAGTGGATCTGCGGCATGCAGTTCGACCCCGGGCAGCTCTACGATGACTTCCATTCCCGCAACTACCAGCCGGTCGGAACGGCCGCGAACCAGGGGAACCAGACGCGAACCCGGATCCCCGAGCTTGACGCAGTCATCGATCAGCTGGGCACGGTCAATCCCGATGACCCCAGCAGCAAGGCGGTCTTTAATCAGGCGCTGGATATCTCTCTCAAGAACCTGCCGATCATCCCCACCCTCCAGACGATCGCCCCGTTTATCTACTACACCACCTATTGGGCGGGATGGCCGACGAATGAGGATCAGTTTGACGATTGCCAATGACATTCCGGTTCTTGCTTCCCAACAGGAAGTGACGCGGCTGGGTGCGGGCCCGGCGATCAAGGTAATGGACACCACGCAGCTCGGCAACCCGAGACTGGTCCGCCATCTGCGCGACATCGCGGCTCAGCACCGGTTGTCCTATCAATTGGAGGTGCTGAACCGGGGTGGCACCGACGCATCGCTCATCCCGCGGACGCGATCAGGCGTCACCGTCTGTACGCTCTCGGTCCCGGCCCGCTACATCCACACCGTCAACGAAATGGCGAGCCAGCGTGATGTCGAGGCCACCGTGACCTTGCTGGCCCGGTATCTTGAGGATGCCGCGGACAGAAGCTACGACTTCCCCCTCTAGGTGCACGACGATGACCTCTGACGGCGCACGACGCGAATGAGGTGAGGAGCGGAAGGAAAGGAGGGCCCGCGTGCTGCCCGCATTCACATCCCGCCTGCCCGCGTCGATTGGGTCCGGGTTACGATGGGTCCGCGCCGATTTCCTTGAGCAGATCCCAACAGTTGCCGATGGCATCGATCATGAGCAGGAAAGTGACGGCCACCATCCAGCCGAAGGCGCCATCGTCGTCCTGGTGCCAAAAGGCCTAGGCAACCCAGAGCGTGATCCCATATGCGGCCAGCGGCGACGCGAAGCGCCGCAGTCCCGCCAGGCCACTCCAATGCGGATCCGGCTCGGATGTCCTGATGCGTCGGATATCCAGGAGTAAGCGGCCGATGCCCTACACTCCGACGAAGACCAGGGCAATCACCAGCGTTCAGCGTGAGTCATCCGGGATCTGAGCGATCAGCGCGAGGACCATGACAACCAAAAAGCTGTGGAAGGTCTGCCCCGCCAGGGCGATGAGACCGGACCGACTCCGCGTATTCATGATCTTGGGATTGAGCGCCAGCGCGACACGATCAGCGTCGCGGCAACCGCCGCCACCGAGCCATAGAAGCCATTCCACGAGGCAAGGGTCTCTCCGAAAATGCGAGCCCATCGGTACTCCCATTCTCCCTGAGTCGCTCGTGACCTCCCTGTTCCCCACGGTGTCTTGGACGTGAGGAGCAGAGGATGTCACAAGGACGTTTCCTTTCCTCGGTGTTGCGTGCAAGTCGAGCAATGAGAGCCGCACGCAGACGCGACGCCACACGGCTGCTCACCTGATGAAGCGTATCCGATGGTGGGTTGTCGCTGCGTCGACGCCACATGCCTCTCGACTGATTGCCGGTTCTCCTCTGGGATACGCATCCCTAGTCACTGATTGACTAGAGCGGTGGGCGCGTTCGCACCTGGTACCACCAAGGACCCATCATACGTATCCAGTCCAGGCGATCGTTTTCACCGGATGGCACATCCCTACGGGAATTCGTCAGCCTGCTGCTGTTGGGCCCGTCGTTCGTCGCCTCTCCTGCCTGGGAGCGCGATTGTCCCAGGTCCAATCGAGCCGGTTTGATTCCCGTTGACGTCGAGGATGTGATAGGAGCGCTGAGAGGCTCGTTCGACTAGCTATGTCCAGCCCCGGGTCCGCCCTAACGTTGCCAACGGTGTGGTTCAGTCAGCCAGATCCCACTACAAATATGCCGAACTCTGCTGATAGCCCAGGCGGAATGAGATCCGGTTAGCTGCCTCGCAGACCCGGGGTGCCACTTCCACCCACGAGTCGAGAGGCATCTTGTCCACCTTGGCACTGACGCTGAGCGCGGCCACCACCTCACCTGAGAAGTCCCGGATAGGAGCGCCAAGACAGATCGTGCCCCGATTTCGCTCCTCGTGATCTATCGCGTAGCCTTGCTCCCGAACCTCGGCCAACTCCTGCTCTAGGCGGTGAAAATCCTGAATCGAGTTCGGAGTGTACGGGCGCCAGCCATACGTCTCAATGAGGGCTACAACCTCGGGCCAGGGTCGCGCGGCGAGGAGCACCTTGCCCAGAGATGTGCAATGGGCGACGGCCCGGCGGCCCACAGTCGTATGCCAACGCGGCCAGTGATCAGGAACGGCGTGCGCGATATGCAGGACGTCTCCCTCGAAGAGCACGCCTAGACTAACCAGCGCCCGTAACTCGTCGCGCAGCCGGTCCGCTTCTTCCAGGCCATGCTTGCGCACCTCATTCTGATTGAGCGCCACATTCGAGAGCTCGATCACCCTCGGCCCCAACTTGTATCCACCCATCCGATTGTCGCGCTCGACCAGCCCGGCCGCCTCCAACGTCGAGACATAGCGGTAGGCCGTGCTTTGATTGAACCCCAGCCGTTCGGCAATTGCCGCCAGTGACAGGTGAGGGGTCTCGGCACTGAAACAGGTCAGGATCGACGCCGCCCGCTCTACCGTCTGACTCCTTGCCGCCGGCTGCCTCGCGGCCCTCATTCCACCCATGACGTGTCTCCTGTTCCATATGCGATCCATATCCACCACCAATCTACTTCATAGTTTCATTATTTGAAAGTACACATCATATATTGACATGCAATGTCACCATCCGTACTTTAGGGCGCATTAGATACACGGGACAATAAAACGTCGATCGATCACCATCAGGAGGCCGTATGGCGCAGTTCCGAGGAGTGTTCACGATTCCGGTCACGCCGTTCGATACCGCGGGTAACCTCGACGAGGAGAGCCTGCAACGCTGTGTTGAGTTCTGTATCCAGGCGGGAGCCCATGGGCTCGTCTGCCCCGTCAACGCCAGTGAGTTTTCCAGCCTGACCGATCAGGAGCGACTGCGCGTGGCCGAGATCGTGACGGAGACTGCGGCCCATCGCATCCCCGTCGTGATCGGGGTAACGGGGGCCACGAGTCACCATGCCGCCCTCTTTGCACGACACGCCGGGGAGGTCGGGGCGGACGCGGTGATCGCGATGCCACCCTACGTCAAGAAGGCCTCCCCGGCGGAAATCACGACCTACTTCCAGGTTGTCGCGGCAAGTGCCGGGTTGCCGGTCTTCATCCAGAACTACCCCGCGCCGATCGGCACGCCGCTCAGTGCCAGCTTCCTCGCCGAACTCGTCCAGACGATCGATGGACTGGAGTACATCAAGGAGGAGACCTCACCACCCGGTCACGTCATCACGGCGATCCTGGAGGCAGCAGGACCTCGATTGAAAGGCGTCATGGGAGGGATGGCGGGACGTTTCCTGCTCGACGAGTACCGGCGTGGCTCCTGCGGCACCATGCCGGCCTGCGAGGTCACGGATGTCCACGTCGCCATCTGGAACGCACTCGAAGCCGGCGATGAGGAGGGCGCCCGCGAGATCTTCAACCGGCTTCTTCCCCTGCTCAATATGGAATGGCTCTACGGCGCGACCGTCTACAAGGAGGTGCTCCGCCGCCGCGGGGTGATCGCCACCGCCACCCTGCGGGGTCCGGGCATGAGCACCCTGGACGCGCTGGATCATCACGAGCTGGATCGGATTCTTGCCGATGTCAGCACCTTCTTCACGACCGCCCCCCTCGCTTACGCATCGCGGGAGGAGGTGGCGACCTAACCCCAACTCGATCTCTGTCATCCGCGCCACGTTTGTCGGGTCCTACCACTACATCGTCGCCTACGTCTGACAGAAAGGTCTTCGCTCATGACCGCAAACCGCTATAGCCGTCGCCATCTGCTAACCTCCGCCGCCACTGTCACCGCAGCGACCGCCCTTGGTGCCACCGTCTCGCCGGCGGTCATCAATGCGCGATCGGCAGCAATCCAAAGCGCAACCAAACTCCGCATGATGGTGTGGGGCCGCCCTGATGGCGTGAATTGGGACTATGCTGCCTACCAGCGTGTCAAGCCAGACGCCGCCAAGAATCTCACCATGGAGCCGATCGTCGGCGGACAGGGAGATGGCGAGGTCGCTGAACAATTCCGCCTGATGCTCTCCGCCGGTGGGAACGACGTCCCCGACATCATCCACTTCAACCGGATCCAGATCCCCGAGTTTGCGGCGGCGGGTGTGCTGACCGATCTAACCGAAAAGACTGCTCCCTTCAAAGATGACATCATCGAGAGCGCCTACGAGCTCGCCTCATTTGACGGGCAGGTGATCGCCGTCCCCAACCAGCTCAAGTCCAAGGTGTGGTTCTACCGGACCGACCTCTTCGAGCAGGCCGGTATCGACCCCGATGCGGTGAAAACCTGGGACGACTTCATCAATGCCGGTCTCACCCTCCACGAGAAGCTGCCCAACTCCTTCATCTACAACATGCGCCAGGGCCTCACCGGCTACCGGCTGCAAAACATCCTTACCTCCTACGCCCCGGTGAGCTTCTACGATCGCGACGCGGGCAAGTTCCAGGTCACCTCGCATCCCGGATTCCGTGGGCTTTTCGAGGCCGCTGACAAATTGCGCAATCCGGACCTCGTCGCCCCCGTCGACGACTTCGATCCCGACTGGGCTCCCGCCTTCGACTCGGGCACCCTAGCGTCGACTCTAATCAACGAGTGGATGACGTCGTTCCTGCCGCAGTACGTCCCCGAGCAGGCGGGGCTCTGGCAAGCGCACGCCTGGCCGGCCGTCGGTGACTCGAACCAGGGCAGTGACTCGGGGGGGTCGGTCTACGTGATTCCCAAGCAGGCGAAGAATCCGGAAGCGGCCTTCGAGTTCCTGTCGACCGTCCACCTGACCAAGGAAGGAGCCTTGGCCCTGCTCGAGGTCAGCGGCCAGAACACCGTGGTCAAGAGTGCGCGCGACATCGTGCCGACGATGCCGAAGCCGGTGGCGACGCCCACGCCCGGCAGCCAGGCCACCCAGATCCCGTGGCCGCCCGATTTCTTCGGGGAGACCTACTTCCCGGTGGTCTACGCCGCGCAGGAACGGCTGAAGTGGATCGACTTTGATCCACGCTCGGCTCAGGAGATCGCACTCATCGGCGACTGGTCTCAGCGGTTTACGGCCGGTCAAGTGGATGTCGACGGGGTGCTCGATGGGTTGCAGAACGATCTGGAGAGTCAGATCGGCGATCCCTGGCAGGTCTAGGTTCCGCGCATACCCCGCGCAGACAGGGAAGAACGCTATGAGCACGACCGCGCGAAAGACGGCGGGGCTGCGATTTCGAACAACGACTGGGGCGCGCACGGCGCCCCAGATCCGGCGTGGATTCTGGGAACGCCTCGCCCCTTACCTGCTGATCGCGCCGTTCGTATTCTCCTTTCTGATCCTCTTTGTGATCCCCGCCCTCTACTCCCTGGTCCTCAGTCTTTACCGCTACCGGGGATACGGGAAAGCCACGTACATCGGCACGGCAAACTACGACCGGATGCTTAATTACCACCAGTTCTGGTCGTCGTGGACCAACACCATCGTCTACTGGCTCGGCAGCGCCGCGCTCACTATCGTGCTCTCATTCCTGCTCGCGGTACTGGTCTACTCGAGCTCGATCTTCGGCAAGCGCTTTTACAAGCCAGCCATCTTCATCCCCAACGTCATGGCCGCGGTCGCGGCGGCCCTGATCTTCCAGATCATCTTCAGTCCAGAATCTGGCGTGCTGAACGCCGTCCTGGGAACGCACATCGCCTGGGATCAGAACGTCTGGTGGGGACGGCTGGCGGTCATCCTGCTCCGCTCCTGGCACAGTATCGGCTGGTTCTTCGTCATCTTTCTCGCCGGCCTAACCACGATCAACCCGGAACTCTATGACGCGGCAAAGGTGGATGGCGCCAATGCCTGGCAGACCATGGGATCGATCACGATTCCCCTCATGCGCCGGACTTTTCTCTTCGCCCTCGTCATCATCAGCATCAATTCGATGCGCCTTTTCGCGGAGCCCAACCTGCTCTTCAGCAATAACCTGGCACCGCCGCAGTTCCAACCGATCATGAACCAGCTCTACCAGAACCTTCGCGGCGCGGACTTCGGGGCCGCGGCCGCCGTGGCCTGGCTGATTTTCATCCCGATCGTCGTCGTCTCCCTGGTTCAGTTTCGGCTGCTGCGGGAGCGGGAAGGTGACCTGTAATGGTGACGTCTCTGCCCAAGGCCAGCGCTCCAACCGCCGGAAACGCGGAGCGGGCCCGCCGACGGCCCCGCATCAGCGGCATCGTGACGCATCTCATCCTGCTGGCGACGGTCGTGCTCTCGCTCTACCCGTTCGCCCTGATGTTGATGAACTCCTTCAAGTCCAACACGGAGGTCTTGCAGAACCCGGCGGGGTGGCCGCGTCAGATCACCCTCGAGAGCTACCGTCAACTGGTGAATTATCAGGGCAACGAGGTTTTTCGCAGCTTCTTCAATTCCGTTTTCATCGCCACGGTCTCCACGATCCTGGCCGTGGTGCTCGCCGGCATGGCGGCTTTCGCCTTCGCCAAGCTCTCCTTTCGCGGTCGCGACGTGATCTTCGGCATGCTGCTGGCAACGCTGATGGTCCCCGGTGAGGTGACCTTGCCTCCGCTCTACATCATGTTCGCCCGCATCGGCTGGCTGAACAGCTATCAGGTCCAGATCATCCCGAGCGTGGCGAGCGTTTTCGGGCTCTTCATGATTCGCCAATACATGCTGAGCCTGCCCAGCGAACTGCTGGAAGCGGCTCGCCTCGACGGGGCCAACATCTGGCAACAGCTCTGGCAGATCGTGATGCCGCTCTCGACGCCGGTGCTGGGGGCCTTCGCGATCCTGCATTTCATCGGCCGCTGGAACGACTATCTCTGGCCGCTGGTCGTGGTCACCGATCCGAAGTACCGGCCGATCATGGCGATGCTGCCGACGATCAAGGATCCACTGGTCGGATTCTTCACCCCGTGGGGCATGCTCATGGCGGGCTGCGTGATCGTCACCATTCCCCTGATCGTGGTTTTCCTCCTCTTCCAGGACAAGTTCCTCTCCGGCGTCGTGATCGGGGCCACGAAGGGATGATGGATGCACGGTCGTCGCGCCCGGCAAGACGGGACAAATCCGGTGAACGAGAGGAATGAGACGATGGAACAACGAAAGACGATGACAACCAACACGGAGGTAGCACTGCCCTTTGCCCTCGCCGCGCCCGCATTCACGCCGAAGACGGGCCGCACCGCGGTCAAGATCGGCATCATCGGGGCGGGGAGCGCACAGTTCTCACTCAATGTCGTGCGCGATCTCTGCCTCACACGGGGGCTGGCCGGAAGTCACATCTGCTTCATGGATATCGATGCCGACCGCCTGGCGGCGATCGAGCGGCTGGCGCGACGGTACGCCGACGAGGTCGGCGCCGACCTGCAATTCACCTCCACCCTCGAGCGGGAGGTCATGCTCCAGGACGCCGACTTCGTGGTGAATACGGCCGCGCAGCCCCACGGCGACGAGGAGAGGCAACGCGCCACCTGGGAGGAGCATGGCTACTATCGTGGCGTGCGGCTGCCCTATCTCAACCTGGAGTTGATGCTGAGCGTCGCGCGTGACATGGAACGGATCTGTCCCGATGCCTGGCTCGTGCAATCGGGCAACCCGGTGTTCGAGGGCTGCACCCTGATGACCAGGAAGACCGGCGTCAAGGTGGTCGGGCTCTGCCACGGTCATTACGGCTACCGCAAGATCGCCCAGACACTGGGACTGGACGAGCGTGACATTGCATTTGAGGCGCCCGGCGTCAATCACTGCATCTGGATGACCCAGTTCCGCTATCGGGGCGAAGATGCCTATTCCCTGCTCGATGAGTGGATCGCCGAGCGCGCCGCCGACTACTGGGCGACGCCCGTCACACGGTTCTCGGACACCCAGCTCTCGCGGGCGGCGGTTGACATGTACCGGATGTTCGGGCTCTTCCCGATCGGAGATACTCCCCGCTTTGGCGGCTCACAGTATCTATCGAGCTGGTGGTATCACCGCGATCTCGCGACAAAGCGGCGCTGGTACGGCGAACTGGGTGGATTCGATTCGGAGATCGGCTGGAGCACCTACCTGAGCAGGATGAACGAGAACCTCGCCCGCATTCAGGAGGCCGCTGCCGACATCGAGGGGAAGCTTACCGACGCGTTCCCTCCCGCACACAGCGGCGAGCAGATCGTGCCGCTGATGGATGCACTGGCCAACGATCATCAAGCGATCTTCCAGGTCAACGTCCCGAATCACGGCGCCCTGGCCGGAATCCCCGACGATGTCGTGGTCGAGGTGCCAGCGCTCGCGGGTCGCGACGGGATCAAGCCTATCCGGACCACGCCACTCCCTCGCCGGCTCATGACCCAGGTCATCACGCCGAAAATCATCGAGATGGAGATGAATCTCGACACCTTCCTGACGGGCGACCCCAGAGTCTGGTTCCATCAGGTTCTGCTGGATCACCGGACGCGTACCCCCGAGCAGGCGATCGCAGCCATGCAGGCGGTGCTCGACCTCCCCTTCAACGCGCGCTTGCGCGAGCGTTTCGGCGACCTCGACCGGCTCATGGCGTTGGCCGGTACGGAGGAAGGGGCACTCGTTGCAGACTGAACCGATCACCCATGGAGAGACAAGACCACGAATGAGCCTGAACGGTTCGTGGCGCTATGCTGCGGACACCCCCGCCCATGCGTTCGGTGAGCATCTGGGCTGGATGGCACCGGATACGCCCGATGCGACCTGGCCGGAAATGACGATCCCGGCCTGCTGGGATATGGCCGACCCGGCGCTGGCCGGCTTTGAGGGCTACGTCTGGTTCCGTCGCTCATTCGAGCTCACCGGAGACGTAGGCATCCCTTACCTCCACTTCGATGGGGTGAACTACCGCGCTGACGTCTGGCTGAACGGTCACTATCTGGGCGCGCACGAGGGCGGGTTCACGCCCTTTCAGTTTCGGATCGATCACGCGCTTGCGCCCGAAGCACCCAACCACCTCGTCGTTCGCGTGGACAACCGCTCGCTCCCGGACCGTCTCCCCGGTACCCGCCTGAGTTGGGTCAACTATGGGGGAATCTATCGGGATGTCTTTGTCGAATGGCAGCCCCACGTGCACATCGCCGAGGTGACGCTCGATCCTCAACCCAAGGTCGCTGGCCGTACCGGCCCGGCCAGCCTCGCCCTGCACGCGGTTTTGCGCAACGAGAGTCACACGAAGTGGACCGGTCAGTTGCGGGCGGTAATGCACGATACGGACGCCGCGTTCGAGGTGGAGATCCCGCCGCATGCGGAGACGGCGTGGACGACGACGCTTGACTTCGCCACTGTGGATTACTGGTCACCCGATCAACCCCGCCTCTATTCGCTCGACCTTGCCCTGTCCGACGACGAGACCATCGACACGCGCCAGTTCGACATCGGGATCCGGCGCCTGGTCACCGCAGGCACGCGCCTACTGCTCAACGGGGAAGCGATCCGGCTCCGCGGCTTCAACCGGCACGAGGACTACCCCACGACGGGCCGGGCCCACGACGAAGAGTTGTTGCAGGCCGATCTCCGAGCCATCAAGCAGACCGGCGCCAATTTCGTCCGCGCCTCCCACTACCCGCAGCACGATCGATTTTATGAGACCTGCGATCGACTCGGCCTCATGGTGATGGATGAGATTCCTCTCTGGGGCTGGGGGCGGGCAACGCCAGCACAGGATGAGCCGCTGCCTGTAGACGCCGCCTTGCAACAGGTGGGGGAGATGGTGCGTCGAAACCGCACGCGAACCTGTGTCGTGATCTGGAGTGTCAGTAACGAGACCGGGGGCGGGATCCCATTAGTTGACCAGACGAACCGCGAGCTGATCCATCGCGTCCGCGAGCTGGATACGACGCGGCTGGTCACACACGTCATGCTCTATCACGTCTGGCAGACCGGCAACGATGCAGCGATTGAGGACGACGATCTGCTCTGTCTCAACGAATACGAGGGCAGCCTCAACACCAACCCTCCGGTGCGTACATTGGAAGATCTCCCTCATGCCCAGTCAGCGCTTGGAGGCCACCTGGACGCGCTGCATCGGCGTTATCCCGACAAGCCGATTGTGATCACCGAGTTCGGAGGGATCGGACTTCCCGGGCATCACGGCGCATTGCCCTGGAGTGAGGAAAGCTACGCCGCAACCATCCGCTCGCATGCCGAGACATTCGCCGAGCGCCCGTGGATAGTGGGCGCGCTCCTCTGGTGCTGGCAGGACTACCCGATGCATCCGAACCGGGTTCGCTCCTATCCGATCGGTCATTACGGCGTGGTCAGCGCGACGAGGGTGCCGAAGCACGCATGCCTGGACGCCGTAACCAAGCTCTTCACCGCGCAGCCAGCGACCATTGGTGCCCACACGGAGGAGCAATTCGCATGACGACATCAATTCGGCTGGCAGTCATCGGCGCCGGCAGCGCCCAGTTCTCGTTGGGTCTGGTCCGTGACCTCTGTCTGACCAGCGCCCTGCACGGCAGCACGATCGCGCTGATGGACATCGACGCGGAGCGGCTCGACATCGTGCATACCCTCGCCCGTCGTTACGCCGATGAGCTCGGCGCAGACCTCAAGATCGAGCAGACGACGGACCGGCGGGCAGCACTGCGAGATGCGGACTTCGTGATCAATACCGCGCTGGCAGGTGGACATCCGCAGGAGGAAGCGGAACGCGATCTCGGCGAACGGGCCGGGTACTACCGCGGGTTGCACCTGACGGCGCCGAATCAGTTCGACCTGATGCTGAGTGTGGTCCGGGATATGGAAGAGCTGTGCCCCGATGCCTGGCTCATTCAATCGTCCAACCCCGTCTTCGAGGGGTGTACGCTCATGACACGCGAAAGCGACATCAAGATTGTCGGGCTGTGCCACGGCCCATTCGGCGGCTACCGGGAGATGGCAGAAGTGCTGGGGTTCGACCTTGGCAGCGCCACGCTGGAATCGGTCGGCTTCAACCACATCGTCTGGCTGACCACGTTCCGGGTAAATGGCCAGAATGGATACCCGCTCCTCGATGCCTGGATCGCACAGGACGCCGAGCGCTACTGGCAGCGTTGAAATCCCCATTTTAGCGAGACCCAGATGTCACCGGCCGCGATCGACATGTATCACCGATACGGCCTGCTGCCGATCGGCGACGCGTCACGCGCGCTCTGGGCGGAGACGTGGTGGTATCACCGTGACCGGGAGACCAAGCAGCGCTGGTGGGGGCCGCTGGGTGGCTTCGATTCCGCCGAGGGATGGGCGGTCTACCTCGACAGGCTCAACCAGAAGCTCAGCGCGATGCACGACGTCGCGCGTGATCCTCACCAGCGGGTGAGCGATGTCTTCCCGCCGCAGATGAGCGGGGAGCAGATGGTCCCCCTGATGACGGCCCTGGCCACGGATCAGCGGGGCCAGTTCCTAGTTAATGTGCCGAACCGGGGAGCGTTGCCCGGGATCCCGGAGAATGTTGTCGTCGAAGTACCGGCCGTCGTTGACGGCAGCGGTATCCGGCCGATCACCGTCGATCCCCTGCCCGAATCGATCATGCTGGGGGCGATGTGGCCGGCCTGGCTGCGGATGGAACGCCTGCTGGCCGCGTACCGGACGGGCGATGCGCGCTACCTGTCGCAGATCGGGCTTTCCGACCACCGCACCCAGAGCCTGGAGCAGACCATCGAAACGATGGACGCTATACTGAGCTCTCCAGGCTACGCCGATCATGCCCTCGGGTCTGCTCGGGCCGGCAGGAGTATGATCGCGTGAGCCTCCCGACCCTGATCTATGACGATGGCCAAGCTCGCCTCCTCGTCGACGACCGACCGTTCCTGATCCTCGGACTGCAGTGGGACTGCGATAGCTGCTTCACCCCCCAGGCGATGAATCCCCTGTTCCCGGAGGCAAAGCGGATGGGCGCGAACACCGCCGCCCTGCCGGTCTACTGGCGAGAGGTGGAGCCAGAACCGGGCACGTTCGATTTCACTATGGTCGACGAGAGGATTCATCAGGCGCGCACCCATGACCTGCGACTGGTGCTGCTCTGGTTTGCCACCTGGAAGAACGCCTGCGCCTTTTATGCTCCGGCATACATCCGCGAGCATCCGGAGACGTATCCGCCCGCTCGTGACCGTGACGGCCAGCCGCTCGTCAGTCTCTGTCCCGAAGCCACCACCACGTGGGAACGTGACCGCGACGCCCTGAAGGCGCTGATGACCCACCTGCGCAACACCGACACGGACCACACGGTGATCATGGTGCAGGTGGAGAACGAGCCGGGGCTGCTCGGTAGCGACCGCTGCTACTGCGACGCGTGCTCTGCGCGCTACGTGGCCGAGGGCTGGGAGACGCGCCACGGCCCGCACGCGGCTGAAGCCTTCAGCGCCGCGATGATCGCCGGATATATCGACCGGCTGGCGGCCGAGGCGAGGTCCGTCTATCCGCTTCCCCTCTACATCAACGTCTGGCTCTCTCCGGAGGTCGGCGGGCGCCCGGGCGAGGACTATCCGGCGGGTGGCGCGGTGCCGGAGGTCCTTGCGCTTGTCCAGGAGCAGCTCCAGTATGTGGATTTTGTCGCTCCGGATATCTACCGTGCCGGGTACCGCGATTTTCAGCGCCTCTGCGCGATTTACGGCGGCCCCAACCGCGCACTCTACATTGCTGAGCACAGCAGCGATCCTGCCGGGCGAGCCGAACGCAACGTCTACTACGCCCTAGGCCAGTTCGGGGCGATCGGCTTCGACCCCTGGTCGATTGACTCACCTCATCCAGACCGATTTGCACCACCCCTCGTGGATGTCGTCGGCGGGGAGTGGGGTCCGCAGGCGTTCTGATTACGGGACTCATATGTCGCTATCGGCCGGGCGCTGGCGCCGATTGCCAAGGCACAGGGAACGCCCAGGCTCTTCACCTTCGTGCAGGAGGCCACTGAGACGGGCACAGCCTGGGCGGCGGAAGGATGTGACGTGGTCGTGACGTATCACGATCGTCACGGCGCGGCGCGAGGCATGATTGTGCAGGAGGGAGACAACGAGTTCTTGCTGATTGGCAGCGGCTTCAGTGCCCGCTTCCGAAGCTCGCGGCCCGACGGGCGCCCCCGCCCAGTCGAGGCGGCCGAGTTCGGCGAGTTCGACGGTGACTCCTGGCGTCTGCACCACCCGGTACGGCGAGAGCGACCGGAAGCGGCAGGGTCGCCGCTCTTTCTCCTGGAGCCGGGGGTGATGCGGGTTCGGCTCACCGCAGCGGCAACGGACGACAGTGACCGCTCTCCGACCGGAGAGGGCGCAGAGACAACACAAGGGCAGCGAACATGAAGATTACTGATATCAAGACCACGGTCGTCGGTAACCCTTGGAAGAACTGGCTCTTCGTCGAGGTTGAGACCGACGAGGGGATCACCGGGCTGGGGGAAGCCACAAGCGGCCTGAGCACACGCCCGTCCGAGGCCGCCGTTCACGAGATGAAGCCGCTCATCCTCGGACAGGATCCGCGCAACATCGGCGCGATCTGGGACAGCCTCTACAAGGGGATCTTCCTGCACACCAACTCCGCCATGTCCGGCATCGAGATGGCATGCTGGGATATTCTCGGCAAGTCTCTCAACGTGCCGGTCTGGCAGCTGCTGGGAGGCACGCTGCGCCCAAGAATCCGCGCCTACGCCAACGGCTGGTATCAGGGGCCGCGGGATCCTCACTTCTTCGCCGAGCGGGCGGCCGAGGTCGCGGGAATGGGCTACACGGCGCTCAAGTTCGACCCCTTTGGCAACGCCTATCGTTTTATCGAGCGTCAGGATCTCGATCTTTCGCTCGCGATCATCGGTGCGGTCCGGGATGCTGTCGGCGATGGGGTCGATCTCCTAATCGAGGGACATGACCGCTTCTCGGTAGCGACGGCGATCGAGGTGGGGCGCGCCATCGCCGACTATCGGCCGATGTGGTTTGAAACGCCGGTGATGTCGACCGAAGCGGCGTCCACCGCCGAAGTGGCGAGAGCGATCCCGGTGCGCGTCGTGGCCGGCGAGCGTCTGAAGCGCCCGTCTGAGTTTGCCCAGCTCCTGGAAACCCGGGTGATCGACGTCATCCAGCCCGAGATCCTCAACTGTGGTGGCGTCACTGGGCTCGTCAAGGCGGCCGCGCTGGCGGACGCCTACGAGGCCTTCGTTGCTCCCCATAACGCCCAGAGTCCGCTCACGACGGTGATCAACACGCATGTCTGTGCCACCCTGCCCAACATGCTGATTCAGGAATGCTTCGATGACTTCCTTGTGCCGTGGAGTCGCGAGGTGTTGAGCGGGTCGGTCGCAATCGTCGATGGCTACATCGAGGTCCCCGATGGTCCGGGATTTGGAGTCACGCTCCACCATGAAGAGGCGAGCAAATACCCCTATGCCGACCGCCATTTTCTGCGCCTGTTCCAGCCCGGTTGGGAGCGACGGGACGGGGCGATCATGACCCGGTCGTGAAGCGTAGAGCGCTATGAATGACGGCGCGGGCCATCAAAAGTTGGGCGTGGGAATAGTCGCTATGGACGTGACAGGCCGAGCTGCTCCATCAGCAAAGTCGTGTTGCTTGGTCCCTGGTCGTCCTTGTTGGTGTTGAAGAAGACATGGACCCGCTCGGCCTCGGATTGGGCCTGCCGCAGCTTCGGCAGCCACTCCCCCAACTCCTGGGGCGTGTAGTCCCAGTCGAAACGGTCCTTGCTCGATCCTGAGAAACGGTACCAGCGGACGGCATTGCGCCCGTGAAAGCGGACGATCGCCAGCTTGGGATTGGTCACCCCATACATCGGGGGCACACTGCCCGTTCCCCGCTGCGGCTCGTCGGCCATCGTGTAGCTCAGGCCCGCCTCCGCCAGCAGCGCCAGGGTGTCGTCCGCATGCTCGGGGTTCAGCCAGTCGCGCCGCCGGAACTCCACGGCCAGCGGCAGGTCCGGGAGGAGCTCGGGCAGCAGCCGCAGGTACGCCTGATGCTCCGCGGTGTTGCGTTACGAGGGCGGGAACTGGAAGGTGATGGCGCCGAGCTTGCCGGCGTCCACCAGGGGGGGAGATCGCCTCGGCGAAGGCGCTTGCCACATCGGCGTCCGGTTCCGTCGCCTCCCCCCGCGGCGTCTCGGGCGTGCTCGTCAGCTCACATGGTGGCATCACGTCGAAGACGAGGCAGTCCAGCATGCGCTCGACCCAGCCCTGGACCAATTTGGTGGCGGGAATGCGGCAGTAGGTGGTGTTGACCTCGACGATCGGAAGTGCCGGGCGTAGAAAGGGAGCTCGTCGGCCGATTTGGTGCCTGGTGGGTGGAAGAGATCCTAGTCACTTCTGGATGAGGCGCCGATCAATACCGCGCCGTCGTTCCTGCTGCTCACCATGTCCAGTTACCCGCTCCTTGCCACGGTCCGCGGTGTCCTCGGGGCCGGGACCGGGGAATCTGCGGTAGTAAGCTCCGCCGCATCATGGAAGAAGAAAATCCCGTACATTCGCTTCGCAGCATACCAGTCGAGACCGATACAGGCCGCGCTCGTCCAATGCCTAGGTATCCTCTCAGAACTATGCCGTCATCCTCGTCGGAAGCCGGGGCCTGCTGACCTGGTCAGCTTCGAAGAAGGACGTTCGAATCCGCTCTTTGCTCATCGAACGCGAAAAGCAGAGAGCTTTCGTTGCCTTCTGCCTCAAATTGAAGGCCGATTACGAGGGCTCAAGCCCATCATGAGTTGCCCTTGCTACAGGTTGGCGCGCTATGTTCATCTTCTCGGCCATCGGCTACGATATCCTCTGTCCTCGCTTCAGACGTACGATCGGTAACGGGATGAACGATGCGCAATCATCTTGACCATCACGGCGGTATTGCCTTTGCGCCAAGGGCCTTGCAGGAAATGTCACAGGGGTTTTGTGATCTCGCGGCAGTCCTCGCCGTGACGCTGGGACCCAGCAGCGGTCCGATCTGGCATGCCAACGGCAATTCCGTCGAAATGCTGTCAACGTCAGGGATCGTCGTTCGCCGCGTCGTGGAAATCACGGACCGACTCCGCAACACCGGCGCGATGCAACTCCGTCATATGGTGTGGCGGGTCCATGAGGAATTCGGGGATGGCGGGGCCACTGCCGCGGTGATCGGACGCGCGATGGTTGAACGAGCCAATACCCTGATCGCCGCCGGAATCGATCCCCTGATGCTCAGGCTCGGCATGGAATCGACATTGCCGGTGGTCATCGACGCCCTTGAGGCCCAGCGCCAGCCGATCGATTCCGCCTCGACCGCGCAGCTCATCGCCTCGATCCTGTCCTATCCCGATATCAGCGAGGTTCTCGCCGAAATGCTTGATGTCCTCGGCCAGGAGGCCGGGATTCGGCTCGAGATGATGGCGCAGCCCCACCTCGACAGACTTTATGTCGATGGCAGGTACTGGAAAAGTGCCCCCTCTCCGTCACATCCCGCAGGAAACATCTCCCTGGTCCTGGATTCCCCGAGCGTGCTCGTTGCCGATGACGAGGTGATTGAGGCCAATGACATGTTACGGACGTTCGAAACCATCGCGGAGGGCCGGAACCGGCGCCCACTTGTCATCGTCGGGGCGAAGCTCGGCAGCAAGGCCCAGGACCTCCTGAACCTTAACGTCGCGCGGGGAACGATCGCCGCCTACGTGGTATCTCCTGCAACGACCGGAGCCGAGCGACATCAGGTACTCACCGATATCGCCCTTGCGACCGGGGCTGACCTAATCTCGACGACTCGCGGCTACCCACCGGTTGCACTCCAGGCATCGTGGCTGGGAACGGCTCGCCAGATCGTCCTCAAACGCGATGGCATGGTCATCCTCGACGGCGGTGGAGATCAGGCCGCGATTCAGGAGCGCATGGCCGACATCCGCACCAAACTCATGCGCACCACGGATCGGGACCAGACGCTCAGGTTGCGAGAGCGGCTCGCGAGCCTTGTCAACGGAAGCGGCATTCTCCAGCTTGGGGGGTTGACCGATGCCGAACGTGACGAGAAACGTCGCCACGTCGAGCGGGCATTGCGGATCCTGCCTGAGATCATCGGGGCGGGAACCGTTCCGGGCGGCGGGCTGGCCCTTCTCGCGTGCCGTCCCGCTGTCGACCAGCACCAGACATCACTGGATCTGAGCGATCAGCGCTTCGGCGCGGAGATCATGGCGTGCGGGCTGGAGGCTCCATTCCGGCAACTCGTGACGAACGGCGGGACATCCAGCCCAGAGGTCGCCTTGCACCGGGTGATGGACAGCGAGGGAGGGCTCGCTTTTGATGCCGCGGCCGGCACCCTGATTCCCGCCGCCGAACTCGCCATGTCCGACAGTCTGTCCGTCCTGCGGGGCGCCCTGCGCACGGCAACCAGTGCGGTCGCGGAGCTCATCACCACCGGGGTTGCCATCCTGCCGCATGAACGACGGCGGCCAGTCAGCACCGCCCCCTGACCGTGCTTCCTCTCATCTCATCTGGAGCGCTATCACCATCATGTCTTCATCCCTCGAATGGTCACTACTCCCCCAGGCATCGCCGGAATCGCCGATCCTCTCCCTCCTTCCGACCCCCGAGGGTCTGTGGGCGGGCGGCATCGGCACACTCGCGCGCCGGGAACCAAGCGGTATCTGGAACCAGTATCGGATCGAGCCCGGCCTCCGCACGGTCCTGGCGCTCGAGAAGGCGGGAACAACCATCCTGGCGGCCGGCACTGGCGGGATCGCCCGATCGGCCGATGGCGGCACGACGTGGCATCCGGCACAGGGTATCGAGCATCTCACGATCCTGAGCCTTGCCTGCTCCCCCGCGTATGACCGTGATCAGACCATCCTGGCGGGCACGGCCGGCGACGGCGTGTTGCGCAGCACCGACGGCGGCATCACGTGGACCTCGGCTCAATTCGGGATGCAGGCGACCGAGGTTTCCGGTCTCCTGTGGCCACAGGACAAGACGGTCTACGCAACCACCCCGGCCGGCCTCTATCGTTCAACCAACGAAGGCCGATCGTGGCAGTTGCTCATCGACCGTTCGTTCGCATTCCTGGACCAGCGTGATGATGTGATGATGGCGCTCGGGATGGACGGCATCGTGTGGCGCTCCCCCGATGCGGGCGACCACTGGGATGCGCTGGGGCCGTTGCCCGCGGGCGCGGAGGTCCAGGCGTTCGCCATGCTCGCCAACGGCTCCCTCCTGATCGGGACCGTCGAACACGGCACCCTGTGCTCTCTCGATGGGACGACATGGACTCCGTGCGGGGATCACAGCGTCCTGACCGTTGCCATCCACGGAGATACTCTCTTTGCGGGGACAACCGACGGTGTGCTCGAATGCACCGGAGCACCGGCGCTGGAGCAATGGCAATCACTCGGTTCCCCCCCACTGGCCGATTACTGCCGGATCCACACGCTCGGGGACGCGATCTTCGTGAGCGGTGTGCTCTCCCGCCCCCAACGCTGGACCCCGACCGAGGGATGGATCACGCTCGAAAACTGCCCCGTGCCGACCCGCATCTTTGCCGAGGGGTGGGATGGCGAGCTGATTGCCGGAACGCCGGATGGCGTCTTCGCCTCCACCGATCGCGGGGAAACTTGGCACCAATTGTCTCGCGTGCCCGGCGGCGACTGGCTGACCATCCGGGCCGACGGGGCTGGATGGATGGCGACGGTCGATGGAACGAGTGTGGTTATCACGCGCGACCGCGGGCATACCTGGTCACCGCTGCGGCCACCGTTTGGCGTCTTCCCGATTATCGCGCTGCAAGCTCCATCCGAGGCCGGGGGCTCGCCGCTGCTCGCGGTGACGTTCGATGTGACGCGGCACTCGGCGATCCTCTGGCGATCCTTCGATGATGGAGAAACGTGGGAACGGGGCAGCGAAGCGTCCTCCAGTTCCCCTGAGATCTCGACGCTGGCGGACCCCCTCGCCATCTCACTCGGCAACGCCATCATGCTCAGGGACGGCGATGGTCGCTGGATACGGACCCAGCCCGGGAACGGCACGATCCGGCGCCTGGCGGCATCGGCATCGGGACTGGTTGCGCTCACGCACGACGGCCTCTGGTTCAAGCGCCCCGACGAACCCGCCTGGTGGGAACTCCCCGCGCCCGAAGGCAACGGGGAGATCGTTGATGTGAGCCTGGATGGGGACGCGCTCGTGATTCTCCTGACCGGGAATGAGCTCCGGTCGTGCCATCTCGGCGCCCTGACGGCAGCGGCCACCCCCTGACCGCCGTCCCGCACCGGCGATATAACGCGTCGCCGGTGCGCTCACGCTAGCCGTCCTTCCCATCGCCACTCAGGAGGGGGGTTGCGTCATCGCCTGCTCGGCCAGCGCCAGCGCGCCGTAGAGCGGCGCATCATCGGCATGGCGTGCCGGCAGGATATCGACGGTGACGCCGGGCAATGCGCGCGCCGCCGCCGCACGTCGCACCGTCTCCCAGTACGCCTCTCCTGCGCCGGTCACGCCGCCGCCAAGCACGATGACCTGTGGGTTCATCAGGCAGATCGCGTTACCCAACCCCGCGCCGAGATACCCGGCGGCCTCGCTCAGGATCCGCTGGGCCCACGCCACGCCCCGGACAGCTTCGGCTGCGACCTGTTTCGCGGTCCACGTCCCCGGCGCCTCCTCGGCGGCCCTGCGGGCAATCGCCCGGCCGGATGCCACCGCCTCCAGGCATCCTCTCCGCCCGCAAGAACAGACGGGTCCATCGGGCCGCACCAGCATGTGCCCTATCTCACCGGCCATCCCATCGCAGCCACGCATGAGGCGATCGTCGAGGATCCAGCCACCGCCGACCCCGGTGCTGACCGTGACGTAGAGCATGTCCCGCCGTCCGCGCCCGGCCCCAAAGCGCCACTCCCCCAGCGCACCGGCATTCGCATCGTTCTCGATCGCGACCGGCGCGTGAAACTGCGCGCTCAACCGGTCACGAATCGGAAAATCGTCCCACCCCGGCACATGCAAGGAGCGCAGGATGACCCCGCGTGTCACATCGACATGACCGCCAAAGCTGACCCCAATGCCGGCGATCTCCCCGGTCGCCGCAACGGGAAGCGATCGGGCGTGCTGAATGGCGGTGGTGTAGACCAGATCCCGATCCGCGCCCGGCGGAACGTCGAACCGCTCGGAGTGAGCCAGCTCGTCGCTCCCGACGGCCGCGACCCCGATCGCTCCCTTTGTTCCTCCAAAGTCGAGTCCGACGAGATATCGCGTCACCGGGGTTCACCTCTCACCCCACTGCCCCGACGGGAGTCCACCCGTCAGGGCAGTGGGTGCCGATCAATGCTCTGTCAGGGGCCAAACGCGAAGCCGTCCGCGTGGGAGCTTCTCGAACGTTGTGCCGCGCGGCTGCGATACACCCACAAGGGGTGCCGGTACGGAAGCCAGCGCACGTCCTGCACCCTGCTCTAGGCAGAAGGCGCCAGCAGGTCGCTCACGGTAATGACCTCGCCGCTTTCCGCCGACTTCTGGGCGGCAACCGTCACCGCGAAGCTGCCAAGCGCATCTTCGTAGTTGCAGCTGATGAGGCTCTGATCCCCGGTCCGGACTGCGGAAATGAAGTGCTCGTTCATCACGAACGTGCCGTCGTGTTCCGAGGTCCACACTTCCGGCTCGGCATCGACGCGATGAATCACCGTCTGGCGCGGGTTCACATCGGCCACAAAGTCCGCGGTCACCACCTGCACGTGATGAGACGGGAAGATTGCTGATCCCGCCGGCGCCGCACAGGAGTTCCCAATGATACCGGGCGCGCCGTTGGCAAGCCGGACCGTGACGGCGTTGACATCGAAGATGTTCAGATTGGGCACGTCGGAGGAGAGGAGTGTGTTACCCACGGCATAGACCGTTTCGATCTCCCCAGCCAGCACCCGCATCAGGTCCACGGCGTGTACGTGCTGCTCGATCAGCATGCCGCCCGAGCGCTCCTGAACGCGCCACCAGGGGGTGCCGGGCAGCCCGCTCAGGCGGATCGCCATCGCCATGCCGATCTGCTGGCCCTGCAACAGGTCGGCCGCCCGCTCGACCACCGGGCTGTTCCGCATCTGATGTCCAACCGCGTTGATGGTGCCCTTCTGCTTGATGTGGGCCGCGATCTCGAGCGCCGGCCCCATCTCGACGGCCAGCGGCTTCTCGATGAAGATTGCCTTGCCCATGTCGATGATCTTGTGATCGATCTCGCCGTGGACAAAGGGAGGAAGGCAGAGATAGACCGCGTCGAAGTCAATGCTGCCTGCCATCACATCGGAGTCGGTGAAGAACTTGGCATCAATCGGCGCTGCCCCATCTCGCAGTCGAGCGTTCGCTTTGTCCTGGGCGGCCCGCCCGATCTCCTCCGAGAGATCGCAGATCGCCACGACCTCTGCCCCCTCGATGCTCCCGACCGCGGCGATGTGAGATACCGCCCGTGCACCCGCTCCGATAAACGCTACCCGAACCATTGCGATTGCGCCTTTCCTTACAAAGCCGTTGCCCGGCCCTCTACCTGATTCACCATCGCCCGCAGCCGGGCAAGGCTTGGGAGTTTCGTCTCCATCGTCAGCGTGGAGATTCCGTCCCGACGCAGCGCCGGCAGCTGGTCCAGCCACATGGCGCCGCCATCACCGATCAGCGTGGACTCCACGAGCCCGATCGCGTCGTCCACCACGCGGGAGTCCTTGCAGTGGATGTCGACGATCCGATCCCGAATGAGCTCATATGCGTGTGGCATCGGGGTTTCACCCGCGACAAACGCGTTGGCCGGATCCCAGATCACCTTCAGCTCGGGATGCCCCACCGCGTCCACGATCCGGCGCTGGTTCCCTCCCGTGTTCGCAAAAAACGCCCGACAGTTCTCCAGTGCAAGCTGCACCCCTGTTCCTTCCAGTCGCTCGACCGCCAGCCGCAGGGCTTTGGCGATCTTCGCGAGCTCCTCGTCGTCGATCCCTCCGCCGTCGGGTGAGCGCGGCGAGGGGTTGACTACGGGCATGTTGCGCGAGCACGCAAACGTGCGAATATACGGAGCCCCGACCGCCCGGGCAATTTCGAGACTCCGATCGAGCAGCGCAATATGCTCCTGAAAGCGCGGATGATCCTCGAGTGTCGCCACATCGATGTCATCCAGCGGAAACGGGCGGAAGAGCAGGCTGCAGATCATGTTGACGGGCAGCTGGTAGCGTTCCAGCAGCCGGAGCATCTCGCTCATCTCGGCCGGCGTCAGATCGGTGACCATCTTTCCCCACAGCCGGTGCAGCGAGACATAGGAGAACCCCTCGCGCGTGGCGACCTGCAAGGCGGTCTCGAAATCCTGATCTATCTGATCGGTGAGGATGCCAAAAGAGAAGGCGGGAAATGGATCCACGGTCACGACTCCATCGTTGACTCGACGATCGACTTCAGCTGGCGATAGACATGTGCCGTATCCTTCCCCCTGGTCGATCCCTTGGGATGCCAATGCGTCTCAACGGTCAGGTGGGTGATATCCGTTCCATGCAGCGCCGCCAGTTGGCCCCGCCAGTCCACACCGCCGTCGCCGATCGGCACCCACTCTGTGAGCCCTGTCTCGTCGTCGACAACCCGCGCATCCTTGCAGTGCACGTCAACGACATCGCCGTTCACCCGTTCCCAGCCATCCGGAAACGCCGTCTCGCCAGCGACAAAGGCGTTGGCCGGATCCCAGATGATCTTGAGATTCGGATGGTTGACGGCATCGACGACCTGCCGTTGACCGCCGCCCGTGTTCGCATAGAACGCCCGAGCGTTCTCCAGGGCAAGGGTGATTCCGTGCTGTTGCGCATGCTCAGCGGCCAGGCGCAGGGCCTTCGCGATCTTCGCGAGCGCCTCATCCGAGACGCCGCCACCATCGGCATGGCGCGGCGAGGGATTCCCGCCGGTGCCCTCCCGCGAGCAGGCAAAGGTGCGAATGTACGGGGCCCCGAACGCCTTGGCGATTGCGATACTCCGATCCAGCTGGGCGATGTGTTCGAGGAAGCGTGGATGGGACTCCAGCGTCTCGATCTCGACATCCACGAGCGAGAACGGCCGAAACAGCAGTCCACAGATCATGTGGACCTGCAGCCCGTACCGATCGAGCAACGCCTTCGCCCGCGCGACATCCTCAGACCCGAGGTCGGTGACCTGCTGATCCCAGACGGTCCCGATCTCGACATGGCTCATGCCCAGTTCGCGCGCCAGTGCGAGCGCTTCCTCGAGATCCTGGCTGATCTCATCGGTGATAACGCCATACGAGTACTGCTTGGTCATGAACGTGAACCTTCCCCTTCTTCCGCGCCCGCGGTCGCGACGTTATCCCCAATGCCGTACAGCTCCCTGGCTGTCCGGCAGACGATGTCCTGCTTTTCGTCTTCAGTGAAGTACGGATTGGACATGATGGCGTCCACCGGTTGCTCCGGCCCCATGTCGAAAGGAAAGTCGCTCCCGATCACCAGGTGATCGCTGCCGACCAGATCGGCGAGGAAGCGCAGGGCGGAATGGCTGAAGCTGATGGCATCGAAATAGAGTTTGCCCAGGTAATGACTCGGGGGATGCGGGATGGCCGCGCCGCACTCCTGCGGTCGCACGCGATAGCCGTGGTCGAGACGCCCCTGAATAATGGGATAGGTGCCACCGGCGTGTGCAAAGCAGAGACGCAGGTCCGGATACCGCTCCAGCAGCCCCCCGTAGACGACGCTCGCGATCGCAATCGCGGTTTCGTTGACCATGCCGATCAGGTTGTGCAGGTAGTACCGGCGCATCCGCTCGGCACCGGCTGGGATGTAGGGATGAATGAAGACCGGCACGTTGAGCTCGGCAAAGGTCTCCCACATCGGTGTGAAGTACGGATCGTCCAGATTGATGCCACCGACATTCGAGCCGATCATGAACCCGCGTAGCCTGAGATCGCGAACCGCACGCCGGGCCTCAACCATCGAGGCATCCATATCCTGAAGGGGCAATGTCCCCAAAGCGGCAAAGCGCGTCGGGTGGGCGGCCTCGCGCTGCGCCATCTCCTCGTTGATCGCCTGCGCGAGTTCGACGGCCGCGCCGGCATCCGCCCAGTACGAGAGCGTCGGTGGGGCCGACGTAATCACGGCCGTCGCGATCTTCCGGTGATCCATATCCTGCACGATGGTGTCGGCATCATGAAACGACGGCACCAGTTGATGGCGAAAGTCCCCTTCGGCCACCAGAAACTCGGCCCCATCGCTCGATCGCTCGATCGATGCCTTGAACGAGTTGTTCGGAACCCGGGCAGCAGCCAGGAACGCTTCCGGAAAAAGATGAAAGTGGCAATCGATCGCCGAGCCCTGCATCATGTCTCCCTACACCAAGACCATCACGTCTATCAGTTGAGCCGACCGGCCAGAAACGCCATGCTCTCGGCCGCCAGCGCATCGGGGCTCGCCGCCATCGGCCGCCAGATGCTGGCGGCCGACGCGAGATCCGGCAAGGCGGAGCCGAAGGATTCCACCACCAGCCAGCCGTCGTATCCACCGGCGTCGAGCTCGGCCAGCACCGCATCCCAGGGAATATGCCCGGTGCCGATGCTGCCGCGATGGTTCTCGCTCAGGTGGAAGTGCGCGGTGTATTCACAGGCATGCGCAATGGCCGCCGGTATGTCGTCCTCCTCGATATTCATATGGAAGGGGTCCAGCAAGAGGCGGATCGCGGGCCGAGCGACCTCATGCACGAGGCGGACGGCATCCTCGACCGTGTTCACGACGAAACTCTCGAACCGGTTCAGGGGCTCAAGTGCGATCGTGACCCCGGATCCCGCGATACGATCGCCGAGCTCCCTCAACGCACCAACACTCGTCTCCCATTCCTCCTGCGTCCGGCCACGACCGCGCATCTCGCCGATCGGGGTCAAAAGCGGGCCGCAGAGGACCGGGGATCCCAGTGCTGCCGCATCCTCGACACCCCGTGCGAGCCAATGCACGGTCGCGTCCCGTGTCGATGCGTCGATAAGGGAATAGCCCTTGGGCAGTGCTGACGAGGCCGTGCAGGCGAGATCATGTTCCCGGAGTGCGGCCCGGATGCGGGGAATGTCGAGGGATCCCGGGGTCAAGATGGGCACCTCGACCCCCGTATAGCCACTGGCCGCGACCCTCGGCAGAATCTCCAAGATCGTTTCTGTTGTCGTTGCTGACCAGACGAAGGTGTGAATGCCAACGCGTGTGGATCGTGTTGCACGTGAGACCGCCATATCAGCCCTTGATTCCGGTGAGCGCGATGCCCTGGATAAAGACACGCTGAGCCAGGAAGAACACGATCATCACGGGCACGACCACAATCGTGGAGAGCGCCATCTGATAATGCGTGAAGTCCCGCCCCGACTCGAGGCTCGAGAGGGAGGAGATCCCGATCGCGAGCGTCCATTTCGCCGAGGTGGTCAGGTAGATAACGGGCGCGAGAAAATCGTTCCAGTGGTGCATCAAGCTGAGGACGAAGACGGCCATCAGCGCCGGCTTCGACAGAGGAACGATGATCGTCGCGAAGATGCGGAGGCGATTCGCACCATCCAGCAGGGCAGCTTCGTCCAAATCCATCGGAATCGTGCGGAAGAACTGCCGAAGCAGGAAGATGTTGAACGCCCCACCCCCGAACCAGTAGGGCAGGATCAGCGGCCAGTAGGTGTTGACCCAGCCCAGTTTGGCGAACATCACGTAGACCGGAACAATCGTCACGGCATACGGCAGCATGAGTGTCGCGAGAATCGCCGAGAAAGCGAGGTCGCGACCCACAAAGCGCATCCGGGCAAAGCCATATGCCACCAGGGCCGAGGTCACCACCTGCCCGATCGTCGCGCCCAGCGTGATCGTCAGCGTGTTGATGGCATATCGGACCACTGGCACCGTCTGGAACAGCTTCGAGTAGTTGTCCCAGTGAATCGGGTTCGGAATCCACTGGGGCGGGAAGACGAAGATCTGCTCCGGACGTTTGAGCGAAGACGTGATCAGCCAGAAGAACGGCATCAGCATCGCGATACTCACCAGCACAAAGCAGACGTGCGCCAGGACCTTGAGCAGCGTGGCCTTCCGCGATGGCTTCCGCACATGCTCTCCGTACACGTCCGTCTCGGGAACCAGCGTGGTTGCCATCAGCGTCCCCCCGGGGCGTCAGCCTCGTAATAGACCCATTTTTTCTGCGACCAGAACGCAAGCGCCGTCAGGACAAGGATCACCATGAATAACACCCATGCCATCGCACTGGCGTATCCGCTCTTGAAGTAGAGGAACGCGTTTCGATAGAGATAGAGCACGTAGAGCAGGCCGGCGTTGCCCGGTCCCGCGTTGGTCTCCCCCGCCGTCGGCGTGAACAGCACGTACACGATGCTGAAGGTCTGGAAGGTACCGATGATGCCCATGATCAGATTGAAGAAAACAATCGAGGAGGTCTGCGGCAGGGTCACATCCCGAAACCGCTGCCACCGCCCGCCCCCATCCACGGCGACCGCATCGTACAGATGCTGGGGCACGCCTTGCAGACCGGCGAGGAAGATGAGCAGGGGACTGCCGAAGCTCCACAGGTTGATCAGGACCAGGGAGGGAATGATCCAGTTCGGATCGACCAACCATCCCGGCGTGGGCAGGCCCAGCAGCCGCAGCGGGTAGTTGATCGGTCCATAGTTACGATTCAGCAGCCATCCCCAGACCGCCGCCGAGGCGACCGAGGGAACGAGGGCCGGGAGATACCAGAGCGTGCGATAGACCGAGATCCCTCGCATATCACGATTGAGCAGAAGGGCGGCGATATAAGCGGTAATCAGCGACAGGGGAATCGCCAGGAAGCTGTATTTCAGGGTCGCCTCAACGGAAATACGAAAGAGCTTATCGTCCGTAAACATCGTCTTGTAATTATCCAAGCCGACAAATGTTGGCGGCTTGATGATGTTGTATTTGGTAAAACTCAGAGCGAGCGACGCGATCACCGGTCCAAACTGAAAGAGGAAGAACCCGATCACCGCCGGCAGGATAAAGAGCCATCCCTGGATGTTGTCGGACATCCGGCGGTTCCAGAACGGTCTGCGCTTGGTGGGTTGGAGGTGATAGTCGGTTCGAGGCAACGCCATCCCAGATACTCCAGGAGCAAGTGGGTGACGGGGCACGATAGGTGCCCCGTCACGCCAGTCGGTCGATCAGGCTTCGCCTGTGCGCAGGACGCTCTCGGTCTTCGCCCGGAACTCGGATGCGATGTCTTCGAAGCGAACCTCACCGGTCCAGAGGGGATCGAGCTCGATCGCCCACAGGTCGTTCTTGGCTTGGGCCCACCCGTTCCAGTACGAGCCGATGCTGTCGCCCGGCCAGCGGAAGGTGTCGGCATTCCAGGCGTCAAAGAAAACCTGGACGTATTCCGGACCTGGCGGCGTATCCGAATTGATGAACGCCTCGGTCAGGTCCTTCCGCGTCGGTTGCTGCGTGCCTGTATCGACGAGAATCTGCTGCCCGTCCTTCGAGGAGGTCGCCCAAAGCACGTAGGCGAAGGCCTCCTGCTTGTGCTCGGAGGAGGCCGCCACCACGAGGGGCGAGTAGTGCCCGTATGAGATCTGCTTCTTCCGGATCGGGAACGGCGCGACGCCCCAGTTGATCCCCGCATCGTTCAGTCGGCCGCGCTGCCAGACGCCGTTGTGGGAAATGGCGACGGTGGACGACGCCAGCGAGATCTCCTGGGACTGCACGTACTTCGGGCTCGGAGCAACGAAGTGCTCCGTTCCCAGATCGGCCAGGAACTGGAACGCCTCGATAGCCTCCGGGCTGTCGATGGGGGCGATCAGCGCTTCCTCGCCGCTCGAATCCGGCTGGATGATCTCACCGCCATTGCTCTGCACCCACTGTGGCAGGCCATTGGTGAGATCCGTCTGCAGCCCATAGACCTTGATGGCGCTTGGGTCGAACCCATCGTCACCCGGACGCTTGTCGTTCATGTCCCGCGTGAGCTGCTTCGCCATCTCCAGCAGCTGCTCCCACGTCATCGGCGTCTTTGTATCTGGGAGATCAACACCGGCCTCATTCAGGAGATCAATGTTGTAGATGAGCGCCATGGCCCCACTATCCCACGGGAGCCCCCAACGGCTCCCCTCGTAGGTCTGGGCAATGAAGGCCTGCTCGATGAAATCGTCCTCAACGAAAGAGGAATCGGCCTCGAGATAGGGTTCCAGGTTCTCGATGAGCCCCGCGTGGAAGAAGGGGCCCGTCGTCCGATTGGCATCGAACCAGGCATCCGCGAGATTCCCGGCGGCGGCGTCGAGCTGGATCTTCTGAACGAAATCTCCCGCTGCCGCTTCCTGCTTGACTTCGATCTCCGGGTGGATTGCACTGAACGCCGCGATCTGCTGATCGACAACGCCGGCGATGTACTCGCCACCGCGCGACATGAACGTCAACTTAACCTTGTCTTGCGCCATGACGGACTGGGGCCGACGGGAGGCACCAGCCGCCAGCGACGATCCCGCCGTTGCCGCGGAGAGACCGGCTCCGGCCGCGAGAGCTCCCGCAATGAGTGTTCGTCTTGACATCGCCCCCACTCGGCCGGCAGATGCCGTCTCACTCGATCGTTCCTGGACCATCGATGTTCCTCCATGCTATGCGTGCTGGACGTTGCGATCGACCCGAGAGTTCCACATAGTGGAACTCTGTTTTTCATTTTGGTTCGCTGCTCTAGCCTAGCCAACGCTCATATGGCTGTCAAGAGGGCAAACGGAACCGATTGAACTGCCGCTATGCATACCCCACACTAGTAATCGGCACATGAGGCGTATCCCCTTCGGGTGTTCGTTGGAGACCGTACGGCGATGACTATGAACAGTTCTCTTCTGAAGTCTATCGATGTGCTTATGGAATTCAGTCGTTCGACCCCGGCGATGGGGGTCACCGAATTGAGTACCCGCCTAGGGCTACCTAAGAGCACAACGCACCGGATTCTGGCGACGCTCATGTCACGTGGTTTGATTGAGAAGCTGCCTCACGAGCAGTACGTCCTGGGAAAAGCGATCATCGCGCTCTCACAATCGGTCTGGGTCAATGTGGATATCAGGGATCGTGCGGCGGCAGTTGCCCGTTCCCTTGCGGAAGAGACGCGGGAATCGGTCTACGTCGGCGTTCCCGACGGGGAATCGGTCCTTTACGTCTATGCGGTCGAGACCTCGCAGAGACTGACCGCCCGGACGGCAGTCGGCGATCGCGCCCCGTTTTATTGTTCAGCGGTTGGCAAGGCGATGCTGGCATTTCTTCCCGAGGAGCAGCAAGAGGCGATTCTCGGCGACGGTCCGCTCATAGCCTGCACTCCCAAAACCATTACGGATCGCGTGCAGCTCGCTGAAGAGCTCGCACAGGTCCGGGAGCGCGGGTATGCCATCGATGACGAAGAGCACGAGCCGGCCACGCTCTGTATCGCCGCCCCATTCTGGGAAGCGGAAAACAAGGTCGCAGGGGCGATCAGCATCTCCGGGCGACATCGCCGGCTGATCACGACACAGCTTCCTGAACGCGCCCCCATGGTCATGCAGGCGGCACGGTCCATTTCGTTTCGGCTGGGGTTCGTGGAGTCGCGTCCGTCGAGCTTTCCTCTTGCACTCGATAAGACCTAACACAATCGTTGGTGGGATGAGGCAGCAGACGACGGTCAGAAAGGTTTGTTGGATGTCCGCTCGGCGATCGCGCCGAACGGACAGCTATCGATTTCGATTTCGCCGGGCAATGACTCGCTCCACCGCCTCGAGCCGCGACAGTCAGAGAAGTCGTATGACCTGTTACCGAGTGTCCTGGCCGGTGATTGCTTCGTCGTACGCCTGATGCTCAGCTCGCCGGCTAGCCCCAGTCAGGAGAGAGACCACCAGTGTCCCCTGCCGATGGGCCGCAAGGGAATCGAGTCGAAGCAGAAGGTGAGATGTCACCGGCTGGTAGTGGAACGCACGATAGCGTGACCGATGATGCCCCCGGCATTCCCTGTGGAGTCAAAATTTGAGCTTCGCCGCGACGGGACTGCCATTCTCGCCACCATCCTGCAAGGGGTCTCGTGCATCCTGCATTCGTCACCTCTCAGAAGCAGGAGACGATTCCTCGTCAAAGCCAATCGCCTCGGCAACGATTTCTGCCAGCCCAAGTGCCCGCCCCTTGGCTCGTTCCGCCGCAAACGCCTCTTCCCCCATCGCTCCTTGCAGGTGGGCGACATCGGCCTCATACGCGCGGACGCTATCCGGAGGCATTGCCTGCAAGGTATTGCCAAACGTCTCCAGCGCCCCTGCCAGCCGGGCCGCCCGCACACGCTCGCCTCGCCGAATCGCCAGCCGGACCAGCCCTTGCAGATTGGACACCATGCCCACCGAGAGGTTGCTTTCCCATCCCGTGACCAGGCCCTCGCGATAGTACGCCGACGCCTCGACGATCCGCCCCAGTGAGAGCGCGGCTTCGCCCAACCCCGCGAGCGCGGGCGACTGAATCGCCTTGGAACCGGATTTCCGACTGAGGGCGAGGGCCGCCTCGAACCGCTCCGCCGCGAGGTTGGCGTCGCCGCCCATGATGGCGAGCCACCCTTGGAACAACCGGGTTGTCGTCGATTCGAAGCCGCTGGTGGCCCCGAATGACCGAGCCAGCCCCAGACTCTCCGCTGCAATGGCTTCGGCGCGAGCCAGGTCTCCCAGGCGCCCAATGGCGAGTGCGAGGTAGCCCAGCAAGAGGGCGATGTCCCGACGATTCCCGACCTCGCGCGCGAGCGCGACCGCCTCCTCGATGACGGGGATGCTCTCCGCGACATTGCCGCTTTGGACCAGCCCCATCGCGACGGTGGCCAGGCCCATCGAGATCCCGCGCTTGTCCCCCACCTGTTGGGCGAGGGCCAGGCTCTCACGGAGGCGCGCCTCGGCTGCTTCGAGGTCGCCAACATTCCACGCCCACTGGCCCAACCACCAAAGTGCCCTGACGCGGTCCCCTGCCGAGCCCCCGGTGGCATCAGGCTGGGCCAGGAAGGTCTCAATCCACCCGCCGCCCTCGGTGTGGAAACTGTGCAAGCCCCAGAACTCGCCCATGGCCGTCGCCAGGCGAAGGCCGTCATCGGTGAGCTGACGATCCCTCAGCCAGGCCAGCGCCGCCCGGATGTTGGCTTGTTCGACTTCAATCTGGGCCTGACTGGCTTCAAGCGCGGCGTCCGACAGGTCGGTATCCATCTTCTGCGCCAGGGCAAGGCAGTATTCGGCGTGCCGACGGCCAAGCGTCTCCGCCTCGCCACTTCGCTCCAGCTGTTCCACGGCGAATTCGCGCACCGTCTCCAGCATCAGGTATCGCGGCTCGCCTGCCAGCCCATCAACGGATTGCACCAGGTTCTTGTCCACCAGCGAGGCGAGGCCCTCGAAGAGGGGCAGCGTACCGTCCGGCGGGACGACGGCTTCCGCCGCTTCGAGCGTCCAGCCGCCCGCGAATATCGCCAGCCGCCGGAAGAGGGCCCGTTCGGCCGGCGAGAGCAGATCATCACTCCAGGCAATGGTTGCCCGTAGGGTCTGGTGGCGCGCCGGCAGGTCCCGTGCGCCATCCGTCAGCAGCGTGAGGCTGTGTTCGAGCCGTCTCAGCAGCGCCTGTGGAGTCAGTACCTTAGCCCGGACCGCCGCCAGTTCCAGCGCCAGCGGCAACCCGTCGAGTCGTCGGCAGATCTCAACGATCACGTTCACGTTGTCGTCGTTCAACGCGAAATCCGGCCTGACATCCTGCACCCGCGAGACGAACAAGCGCACCGCATAGGATCTGGACACGTCACCCAGGGAGCGGGTGCGGTCGATGTCCGGAACATAGAGCGGGGAGACGGGCACCTGGTGTTCGCCACGCACTCGCAACGGCACGCGGCTGGTTACCAACACCGTCAGCCCGGCGCAACGGGCCAGCAGATCGGTGACACCCAATGCCGCCGGCAGCACGTGCTCGAAGTTGTCCAGCACGAGGAGGACCTGCTTTCCCCGGAGAAATCGCTCCAGCGTCACCGGCAAGGGGACGCCGGCCGTCTCCCGGACACCAAGCGCATCCGCGATGGCGGGCACCACCAGAGCGGGGTCCACCACCGACGCCAGCGCCACGAAGCAGACACCATCGGGAAACGCGGGCGACACCTTTGCCGCCGCTTCCAGGCACAGTCGGGTCTTGCCGACACCGCCGGTTCCCGTCAGGGTCAGCAGACGTACATCGCTACCTTCCAGCAGCCCTACGATGATGGCGATCTCGTGCTCTCGCCCGACGAGGGGAGTCGGGGGCAACGGCAGCCTCGACCTCGTGGGTTCCGGCAAATGCGCCGCTGGTCGCGTCGCTTCCTCATCCGTTCCCGGCCGGGCGGCGCGGAAGAGTGGTATGCGGTCTTCGGGGCCAAGGCCAAGCGCATCGGCAAGCATGCGCACCGTCTTGAGCCGTGGTGACTGCCGCACCCCGCGTTCCAGGTCACTGACTCCGCGCGAGCTCAAGCTGGCGCGCTCAGCAAGCAACTCCTGGGACAGCCCTGCCTCGACCCGGTAGAACCGCAACAGGCTTCCGAAAGGAGCGCGCTCGCGTCTGGCCATGGCATTCCCATGCCGTCTGTTGTCTCGTCGGCTGACTCACTAAAGCTCAGATTAGCACCGGGAATCGCTGATGTCATCAAGGCATGCAGAGCGGAACCGGTTCGATGCGCGGTTCATGTGGCTCCGGTGCACATCATCCCCGATGCCGGTACCGCGAGAGCTTTGGGAATGCGTGGGTGATGCGTGGGAAGCGTGCATGGTGTGCCAACATCCCGCGGTGCAGACTGGGCGCACATACCAGGAGCGACCTGGATCAGCGCAGCGAGGAGGAAACCGTCATGCATCCCGTCTTTGCTGAGTCAACGAACAACGGCTGGCCTTGAGCGATGTCAATACGCTTGGTCAATCCCTTCGAAGTGCCCGCGTCCACCCCATGGAATGCACCGGCTGCCACCGGTGGTGACGTCAAGTCGCTGATTTCCTGGTTCGTCATGCGGCTGGTAAAGGGATTCCCGGGCGCGACGCACGTGAATCACCGGCTTTTCATGAAGGTGCCGCCGGATCGCGGCCGCGCCGTCCCCTGACTTGAAGTACCTCGCGGTACCGGGTGCTCCTCCCCGCGAGCGATAGCGTCACCGATTCCACCGGTTCAAGGGCATAGCCGGAGAGAGTGGTCCCGACGGAGATTGATGAAGCCATGACAGCACTTCAACTCACGCATGACGTAGCCGCCGTCACGATCACGAAGCTCGATCCCGGCGCTTGGCAGGAGTTCAAGGTCCTCAGGCTTGAAGCGTTAGCCACTGATCCACAGGCGTTCGAAGCCTCTTACGATGAGGTTCACGCGAAACCCGACACGTATTGGACAGAGCGATTACAGGACATCGCAGAAGGGGAAGGATCGTGGCTCCTCTTCGCGAGGCAGGAGCAGCGGCTGGTTGGCATGATCGGCGCCTCGATTGCTGAGGAGCGACACATCGCCGAGATCACCTCTGTCTTCGTGGCGGAAGACGCAAGAGGCTGGGGCATTGGCACGGGACTCATGAACGCGATCCTGCGGGAACTGCGTCAGGATCGATGCATTCTGCGACTCCGGCTGCATGTGAACGCGTCACAGGTAGCTGCCGTTCATCTCTACGATCGATTCGGGTTCCACATCGTCGATACAGAGAGGGCGAGTTACGGTGACGGCCAGGAGCACGACTGGAATGTCATGGAACGAGCCTTGGCCTGAGGATTCCGCCGCCCATCGAAGTCATCGCCCGTTCCATGGCGAGCAGCTGCATGCAACCGCAAACCGATCCACTCCGCCCCCGCCCGGGACGTGTTACGGAGGTTTTCCACATGGCAAACACCGTTGTTCCCGCCGCCACTGTCCCCAGATCCTGGGTGCTCCCAGCACTTGGCCTGAGCTCATTCATTTCGTTGCTCTCGGTGTCGGCGCCCGCGCCATTTCTTCCCGACATTGCGAGCGAGCTTGGAGTCGGTATTCCAATCCTGGGACAGGTCACGGCCGCGATGTTGATTCTGAGCGCTCCACTTGGTCTCATTGCCGGTCCCTTGGCCGATAGCTACGGATCGCGCCGCCTGATTCTCCTCGGGCTCGCCGCCTCGGCCGTCTGCCTGCTTGTCTTCGGGCTGGCGGCGGTCTTCCCACTGCTGTTCATCGCAAGCGTTGCGGGTGCCCTCAGTGAGGCGACGGTCCCCGGGTTAACACTGGCCATCGCCGGAACATGTTTTCTTGGAACGGCTTCCCGGCGGGCGATCGGCGTGACTGTCGGAGCGGCGTCGATTGCCCCAATCGTTGGCGTGCCGCTTCTCACGACGATCAGCGACATCGCCGGCTGGCGTGCCGGGTTCCTGGCAGGCGGAGGCATGGCGCTCGTCATCCTGGTGCTCGTCTCGGCCTGGCTTCCGGAGGACTCCCAACGGCCCGATTCCGCATTCCGCCCGCGTGCGCTTCTGAATGCATACCGGCCGCTCCTGCACGACATCGGGATGCGTCGTCTCTATGGCTGCACCGTGATGCGCTCGATGTGTTGGTTTGGGATGCTCACCTATCTCGGAGCCGCGCTCCGGGACCGGTTCGGATTCTCTACCAGCGAGGCCGGCATCGTCTACATGCTGGCCGGCTCCGGGTACCTGCTGGGCAGCCTCGTCGCCGGAAAGGCGTTCACGCGCGTCCCGGTACGGCCATTGGTGGGCGTGAGTAATGCGATCATGGGGCTGCTCCTGCTGGCCGCATTCTCCGGCATCGTCGATTCCAGGTTCGCGATTGCTCTGCTTTCGATGGCCACCTTTGCCGGGGCCGTGGGATGGGTGGGACTGACTGCGCTGCTGACGAGCGAAACCCCTGCCGGTGCTGGCACCACCATGGTGCTCAACGGTTCCCTGTACAACCTCGGCGCAGCGGCGGGCGCGGGACTCGGCGGAATCATGCTTGCCGCGGGTGGGGTTGGCGCACTTGCGCTCGGCTTGTCACTCTTCGGCCTTGGTTCTGCCCTTTGCGTGTGGGCATCTCGCCCTCGGTAAGGAAGCCCATGTGTATCGGTACAGTCCCCCGTCCCGTTGATACCCGGGACGGGGATCAAGCCCAGAGGCAAACAACGTAACGCCGACTCCATAGAAGGAGCCACCTCGAATTGCACTGGATGTCGAGCCAGGGTGATGATGGGACAGCATGATACGCTCTCGCCTTGTGGACGAGTCTTGCCAGGGCACAAGAAGTTGGCGCATTGAGGTCAGATTCACTTGCGTGTCTGTCTCCCGGTGCTACCTTCAGTCATCGCACGATGGATTCTGGAGGGCGTTCAGTGACTCCGTAATTCCCAACGACGAAAAAGGGAAGCACAGCCATCGCGCTGAATCATCCGGCCAGCGCGGCCACAGTCTCCCGCGTGTGCTTCATGCCGCTGCCGGTCGCATAGATCACCACCTCATCGTGCGCCCCGATAACGCCGGACGCCAGCAGCTTCGGCACCGCGGCGAAGGTGGCGCCCGCCTCCGGGGAGACGAAGATCCCCTCATGCCGGGCGGCATCGTTCACGCCCGCCATCAATTCTTCCTCCGAGACGGTCAGCGCCGTGCCGCCACTCGCCCGCACCGCCTCCAGGATCAGGTAGTCGCCGATCGCCACAGGCACGCGCAGACCGGCGGCCACCGTCTCCGCGCCCTCCCACGGCTCCGCGTGGGTGGTTCCCTGCTCGAACGCCCTCACAATTGGCGCGCAACCCGCCGCCTGCACAACGATCATCTTCGGTCGCTTTGCACCGATCAGACTCATCGCTTCGAGTTCGGCGAAGGCCTTCCACATTCCGACGATCCCCGTCCCGCCGCCCGTGGGGTAGATGATCGCGTCCGGCAGCCGCCAGCCCAGCTGCTCGGCCAGCTCCAGCCCCATCGTCTTCTTGCCCTCGGCCCGATACGGCTCCTTCAGCGTCGAGACGTCGAACCAATCGTCCTGCTTCGCTTCGCGTAGCGCCCGCCCGGCGTCGTTGATCAGGCCCTTCACCAGCGTCAGGTGCGCCCCGTAGATCCTGCACTCCGCCTTCGTCACCTCCGGCGCATCCTCGGGCATGAAAACATGCGCGGGAAGCCCGGCGCGCGCAGCATAGGCAGCCATTGCGGAGGCCGCATTGCCCGCCGAGGGAATGGCAATCGCTCGCGCGCCGAGCTCCCACGCGCGCGAGACGGCGGCGCTGAGCCCTCGCGCCTTGAAACTGCCGGTCGGGTTCTGCCCTTCGTCCTTGACGAGCAGCCGCTCGAGTCCCCAGCGCGCGCCGAGCGTGGGCGCCGGCAGCAGCGGTGTTCCGCCCTCGCCAAGCGAGACCACGAACCGGTGGTCTCGCACCGGCATCAACTCCACGTACCGCCACATGGTCCAGGGTCGCGAGGCGAGCGCCTCCGGTGTCATCGTGCTCGCCGCCTGCTGCAGATCGTACCGGGCGAAGAGCACCTTGCCGCATGCCGGACAGATTGTCAGCAACTCCGTATCGGCATACGTTGATCCACACGCCGAGCATTCGAGACCGGTCAATGCGCTGCCCATCTGAACTCCCTTCCCCGTGATTTTGTTCGCCGCGATCGTGTCGGGGCATCATCGCGCGGTCGAAAGCGAATTGCAACCGGCCTCGTTGGCCGAGAATAATGCAAAGTACCGGTATTTATCAGCATAATTCGCGATCTCCGAACGACCAGCACCGAACGTCTCGTTTCAACGCATCTCATCCTTTCACATTACCGACTATCATTTGCACGTGGTGATGAGAGAACGGTACTCTTTCTTGTTCGGTCTTTTCCGATCACACGATATACGCGACAATACGGGGCGAAGCGACTGGTCTTCGTCGATCATTTGAGAGGGACTGCAATGGCACAGGTCGAATATATCGCGGAAAAGGATGCTCCCGCGCCACCGAAACCACTGAGCAAATCCGCTGCGGAAACGCTGCGCATCATCCAGAGTATTCCAGAGGGCAAAGTCGCAAAAGTGACACCGGATGAAGGCCAGACATTGCGTGGCCTGAAGACGTCATTCTCACGCGTTGCCTCTAGTCGCAAGATCAAGATCCAGACCTGGAGTCTCGAAGGTGATGATTTTATCTACGTCCGAAAGTTGAAGTAAACCGCCTGGGTACCTTGCTCGATTCCAGGCGCGGTTAGTTCCAGGTCGTGAACATAGTGGCCCTGCACGCCAATGACAGCGTGTAGGGCCATATCTCATGATGAGAATGGGGTATGGGCAGGATCACCGCATCGTCATGACGTGAGAATCGGCAGCTTCGCGTACACGACATTGGCGTTGATCGTGCGCGGATTGCCGTCGGTGTACTCGGTCAAGAACTCCGCCGCCCACTCCTTCGCCGCGTCGTGCGAGGCGTTGGCCGATTCCGCCGAATCGTAGAGCGAGATCGCGACGAACCCCTCATCTGTCGGATACCACAGATAACCCTGGAATCCGGGAAGCGCCGTCACGATCGGCAAGAATCCCGTCGTCGCCAGCGGCACAAAATCGCGCGGATTCGTGCCGGGCTTACTCGTATGCACGCGCATCGCCACGTAGCCGCTCGCCCCCGACGTCACCGGTGTGGCAGCCGGGGTCGCGCTCGTCGCTGCGGGCAGGCCGCGAATCAGCAGGTCGCCGGCCCACGCCTCCGTTCCCGTCACCGCCGCACCGTCGCCGAGCGTCGCCACGAACGTCTTGGCGACCTCATCGAACGCCGCAGTTTGCGCCTCGTCATCGAAGACCACAATCGACAGGCTCTGATCGGCGTGGTCCACGATATCGCCCAGCAGGTAGCCCTCGAATCCCGGCAATGCCTCGACCTCCGGGGCGAACTGCTCGACGACCAGATCGTTGACGCCGGACCGTGCATCCGCCGCCTGCAGGGTGCGAATTCGCGTGCTCACGTACCCGATCGGCTTGGTAACCGCTGCCGGCGACGCGGCGCCCGCGATCGCCGTCGCCTCCTGAGCGGCCACGATCCCCCTGCGCGCGACAAAGACACCGGCTGCGATCCCGGCTGCGCTCGCGGTGAAGGTCCTTCGGCTCAGTTCATGCCTCGACATCGGTCTCACTTCTCCTGATCGTGATGACAAACGAAACGTCGATGAGGTCCCATGGGTATGCATGGCATTCTACAGACAATTCTGTGTCACGCACACTATCGGACATCGACACACTTTCTGACCGATCTAGCCCCGCCGAGGGATCGAACGCACGACACTCCTTCGGAAAATTCCGGCGCATCCACCACCGGCAACTGCGCGTAGATTCGGGAAGCGACGCTGCCCGCCAGCTTGCAGTCGCGGCACAGGCCTTGTGCTACTATCGTTACAGGATTCTTGGTCCGTTCGCGAGCGTACGACCTCGGTACACGACAATCAAGAGAACGTGGCGGTCTCCTGACGAGCCGCCATCCGGCTGCCGGAGTTCGTTCTCCGGGTCGAGATGAACCGTGTAACCATCCTGGTCGTCCCCCCAACGTCATTCCATACCGAGCCTCGACTCTCGCCTTGCAATCGCTTTCCTGTTCGGAAAGTCATGACAAGGGAGATTCTCCATGGCGCAACTCTTTCAACAGCACACCAAGCGGCAGCGAAAATGCCGCCTGGTGACCAAGCTGCCCCTGACATTTCGCGCACCTATCCCACCCGCTCGCCGCTTCCAGCTCCTGCATCGCCAGCTGGCTGGTGCCGCCACCGTCGATACGGACATCCATCCGCCCATCGCACATTGCGTTCGGCGGGCCGACGCCCACGCCTACAACTGAAGGAGCGCATCATGAGCAGCCTGCCTCATCGCATCGGGTCGCTTTCGGTGCGCGCCGTTGCCAAGACCGCGCACGTCGCGCGCGATCCCCTCGCGCCTTACCGGGCAATCAAGGACATCTACCGCACGCCGGACGGTACCCCCGACGTCTTTGAGGAGATGACCCTTCAGGAACACCTCACCGAGGTTCGCGATCGCCTGATGCGAATCGTCTTCGCCCTCGTCCCCCTCTTCATTTTCGGCTTCATGGTGGCCGGACGAATCCTCACGGAGATCAAGGACAAGGCCAACGCCGCCCAAGGGCTCGATGTCCGCAGCCCAACCGATCCCCTCACCCTCACGTTCAAGGTCGCCACATACGTTGCCCTTGCGATCGGCATGCCCATCATCGTGTACCAGATCGTGGCATTCCTGGCACCGGGGCTCACGCGCAAGGAGAAGCGGGTCCTCTACACAGCGCTCCCGTTCATCTCGATTCTCTTCATCTCCGGCGCCGCCTACGGGTATTTCGTCGCCGCGCCGCGCGCGCTCTATTTCCTCTCCAGCTGGAACAGTGCCGCCTTCAGCTGGCAGCCAGACGGGCCGGAGACGATTTCCTTCTTCCTGACCCTGATGCTCGGGCTAGGGATCGCCTTCCAGCTCCCGGTCATCATGTTCATTCTCGCCAAGATCGGGATCGTGACTCCCAGGCTGATGCGCAAATGGCGCCGCTACTCCATTCTCCTCATTGCCGTGGCCGCAGCTATCATCACGCCCAGCACAGACCCCTTCAACATGATGATCGTGGCAGTCCCGCTTTATGTCCTGTACGAACTCGGCATTGTCATCTCGTCGATCTTCGCCAAGACCTCGCTCCGGAATATCGGCGGGCACCGCTTCGGCAGCGAGGCGTCCTGAGTACCGCCAACCATCCCCATTGCCAGTAGCCTGCAACAGCGCCGGAGCACCTCGGCCGAGGTGCT